>CAZOHA010000068.1:0-19582 GCA_964579515.1 uncultured Bacteroides sp.
TTGGCAGGAGGGTCCCCGTTGGCAGGAGGGTCCGCGCACAAACATACCCTGCTCCCGGGATCGATTCTGTTCCTGATGCTGCTGGCTCCTTTTAGTGGAAAGGCCCAGGACCACACGCATACCCGGAGCGTATCCAAAAGCTTTCCGGCTAATCTGGAAACCACTCTGGAAGTGGAGAATAAGTACGGACAGATCCAGGTGATGACCTGGGAGAAAGATTCGGTCGCGATCGATGTGGATATCTTCCTGACCGAAAGCAGCCCCTCCAAACTGAGGAAACTGAAGGATGATGTCAACATCCGGTTCAGCGGGACCAACACCTACATTATCGCCAGAACCGTGATCGAGAGCGAAACCGGAAGGATCGCCTCCGAGCTGCGGTCCATCGGAAATACCCTCATCGGAACCAACAAGCGAATGGAGATCAACTATATGGTCCGGGTTCCCGATTACCTGGATGTGGTTCTATTGAACAAATTCGGGGATATTTTCCTGGACGATCTCAGCGGAAGAGCGGACATCGAGCTGTCGAACGGGGTACTTAAAGCCAACCGGCTGGATGGCACCTCCACCCTCTCCCTCAGTTTTACCAACGGGATGATCAAAACACTCGGTTCGGCCACCATGTCTCTCTCTTATTCTGACCTGGTGCTTGGAGAAGCCGGACAGCTGGACCTGGAAAGCAAATCATCAAAACTCAATGTGGACAGTGTGAACGTAGTGAAGATCAATTCACGCCGGGATCAGCTCTATTTCAAGAAAGTGGAGTACCTGTACGGGCAGGGAAACTTTTCACAGGTATGGGTTTACGACTTCCTCCGGGAAAGTGATCTCTATATGAAATACGGGAAACTGACCATTGAGCATGTGCTTCCGCGGTTCAATAAAATCTTCATCGAATCCGACTATACCGACCTGTCGCTGATGTTCCATCGTGATGCCAGCTTTGGTTTCGATATCTTCCATCATGAACGATCGGTATTGAGGCTGCCGGGCGAAGGAGTGGACGCCACGGAGAGCTTCGACGGGAAAGAACACTATACTACCACAGGAACCATGGGCAGCGGGGATCCATCGGGAGAGTTGAAGATCGACGCCCTTCAGAAGTGTTTTATTACTGTTTCATTCAAGTAGCCAGATCATGAGAAACCTTTACATCATTATACTCCTCTGCCTCTCCTCATCCGCCTTTTCACAGTTTTATGTGAAGGAGATCGGGGTCCGCGGAGGATACACGGCCGGATTCAGCTTCCGGATCAATCTTGAAGAGACCCTCTCTTATGAAGCTCAGGTGAGCTACCGGGACCGTGGAACTATCTTGGCGATGATCCGCCTGAAACACCAGGATCTCGGTATGAACCGCCACGGGAACTGGGATTTCCTGTATGGATTCGGAGCCCATGCCGGATTTTACTTTACCGATAGCTACCGGATCCTTTTCAGGCCGGTATACTACGGAAGAGATATGTTCACCCCGGTCCTGGGTGCGAACGGATATCTGGGAATCGAATACTGTTTGGTCGACGCTCCGGTGAGCTTCGGAGTCAACTTCCAACCCTACATGGAGCTTTCCCTGAAACAACTGTTCGGGATTAATCTGTGGGATCTGGGGATCAACGTAAAATACCGTTTTTAGCCTGAAGTAAATCTGAAATTCGAAATTCCCGTGAGTTAGAAAATCCTGTAAATTAAAGAGTTATAAAAGAAATAATAGTCAATGTGTTATAGAAACAATAAACTGTCAATAACGATGAAAACGATCGCAACATGTTTTGTACTGATGGCACTGGCAGTGCCGTCACTGCTTGCTCAGGAAGGTGAACCCACTATGAGGGAGAAACAGCGCAGGGAGCCGGGTCAGGTGCAAACCCTCTTTGATCCCAGGGCAGGCAGCGGAGGGTACGGTGCTCTGAGTATCGGTTACACCCGGATCAATAACAGGGACGCCATCCTGATGGGAGGACGCGGCGAATGGGTCATCGGCCACGGTTTCGGATTGGGACTGGCCGGCTATGGTTTTGTGAACGATCCGATCTATGATCCGGTCGACGATCTGAACTATTCACTGGCCGGTGGATACGGAGGATTGATCATGGAACCGATTATCATGGGATGGTTCCCGGTGCATGTCACCTTCCCCATCATGATCGGTGCCGGTGGTGTGGCGAATACTTCTTACAGTTCCAACGTATACGATCCGTACGAATACTGGGACGGCTATGTGGAGGACGCCACCGCATTTTTCGTAGCCGAAGCCGGGATGGAACTGGAATTCAACCTGATACAATTCTTCCGCATAGCGCTCTTTGGTACCTACCGTTATACCACCGATATTATCATGGAGAATGTCCCCACGGACGCCCTGCGTGGCTGGAACGGCGGAGTCACCTTCAAGTTCGGGATCTTCTGAGCAACACGGCGCAGGGGGCAGAAAACGGTCAACGGGCCAGCTGGGACTCGTCGGGTCCTTCGGGCTCGCTGGGCCGGCTGGGCGCGGAGGGCCGGCTGGGCGCGGAGGGCAAAAGGGGCTCACCCTTTAGATAAAACTTGCTAAGGGGATGCTTTTTAAGTGGCCCCCTAATCGAAATGACCAGAAACCTGGTAACCCGACAGGTGTTTTAGGGGAATTCTTTTATCTTCCGCATAGATAAGCAACCTTCATCGCCCCTGCCCATGAAACGTAGAAAATTCCTAAGCTACTCAACCACTGTCACCGCGGCCGGAACGTTACTGCCTGCTTCTGTGCTTTTTGGAAAAGCCGGATCCAACCGGCCTCATTCTCTTTCCGCCGGATGGCCCGGGACCCAGAGGACGATCGAACCGGCGATCCACGCGAATGAACCGGCGATCCACGCGAATGAACCTGCGATCCACCTGGGAGCACAGTATTACAGAGCTCCCTTCCCCCGAAAAAAACACTGGAAAGACGATCTGTTTCAGATGGCCGACTCGGGCATGAACACAGTGCAGTTCTGGGTTCTGTGGGGCTGGGTAGAGCCTTCTGCGGGTGAATTCCATTTTGACGACTACGATGAGCTGATCCGTCTTGCCGGAGAAGCCGGACTAAAAGTGGTTATCAGTACTATTGCCGCCATCCAGCCACTCTGGATTCATAGACAGGTACCAGGAAGCGAACTGGTGGACAACTTCGGGAAGAAGGTGATCTCATCTAATCGTGAAGAGACTCACTTCGGGATCACTCCAGGCGGATGTTTTGATCACCCTGGAGTGCAGGAAAGAATGGATCTGTTTTTCCGGACTGTGGTCAATCGCTATAAAACTGAATCCCATCTGCATGGATGGGATGTCTGGAATGAGCTCCGGTGGGGGGTCAATTCCGACGGACTGGTCTGCTTTTGCAAACATACCGTGGATAAATATCACCGTTGGCTGAAGGAGCATTATCAGGATCTGAAAGACCTGAATGAACAATGGAATACCCGCTATATCCGTTGGGAGGATATTCGTCCCCCGAAAGTGCCGCGAAGTCCCTACACCGATGATCTCTTTTACGGACAATTCATGATGGACCGGGCCTCACGACACGGGTGGCACCGTTACAAAGTGGTCAAATCGGAAGACCCCGGCCGCGCAGTGACCCTTCATGGAGGTCAGCCCACACCTTTTTTCAGCGGCAGGTACGACCCCGATCACAATCTTCCCAGGTTTCCCATGTGGCGGGGGAACGACTGGACGTTCGCAGAAAAGGTGGATGCCATCGGAACCTCCAGTTTTCCCAAGCTGTTCCAGGACGATGATCTGCGGAAGTTTACCATGCGGATCGATTTCACCCGGTCGGCCCGTTCCGGTAAAAGGATCTGGATGAGTGAACTGCAGGGTGGAAGGGGAAATCTGGGGTTTCAGCTGGCAGAGCCCGTACGCGCCGCTGAACAGCAAAGGTGGGTCTGGACTGGAATCTCCCAGGGAGTAGACACCATCCTTTTCTGGTGCTGGCGCGACGAGGTATTCGGTCAGGAATCGGACGGCTACGGGATCTCCGGAAATGACGGTTTCTCCTCCGAACGTCTGGCCGCCATGAAAGAAACCGGGAAGGTTCTGGGTAGAGAACGGCAATTACTTTCAGGCTTCCAACTCGACAAACCGGAGGTGGGCATCTGGTTCGGTCCACGGAACTATTTTCTCCATTGGGCACAAAACAAGCGTGGTGATCAGGCAATGAATGCCATCCTGGGATATGCAGACGCCCTGCTGAAGATGAAGATTCCCTACCGGATCGTGGAGGAAAATCATCTGGAAGAACTGGAGGGACTGAGGGTACTTTTCATGCCGGGAACTTTTGTGCTGTCAGATGATCAGGAACAGGCGCTGCTTCAATTTGTGGAAGATGGTGGTGTACTTTTCTGTGAATCCTGGACTGGCGCGTTTACCCGCGAAGGCTTTTACCGGTACCCGGAGAACCGGTTTCTTTGCCGAAACGCCGGAATACTGGAGATCGGCAGAAGATTGTTGCCGGATAACCGGTTGGTGCTGTCTTTCAGAGATGAATCTTTTGTTGTGGAGGCTGAAAAGTGGATAACGCCAATGCAGCTTGTTACAAGGGAAGACCAGGGATCCAATGCGGAACAGGCACGTGGTGAGGAACGGGCGCGAGGTGAGGAACCGGCACGCGGTGAGGAACGGGCGCGAGGTGAGGAACCTATTTCCGGTGAAAAAGCCGCGCTGATCCGGGAGGTCGCCTACGGGAAAGGCCGGATCATCGCCTGCGGCACTTTCTGTGGCAATCCCTATTGGGAGCGGGGCAAAGGGCAGCTTCCGGAGCTGGCTGGCCAGGTCTGCAAAAGTGCCGGGATCCAACCCGTTTTCAGGCTCACCGGTGATCATAGCGTCGAGGTTCAGGTGAAATCAGGAACCTCGGGTCTCTCAGTTGGATCCAGTGCAAAACGGGTACACTTCATTCTGGCCGAAACGGACCGCCCGGTTGAGCTTGAATGGTTGGACGGAGCGACTATGCAGGGTAATTACCGGGAACTGCTCACAGGTGAAACAATCACCCTCAAAAATACGGGTGGGAAGCACCCAAAAAATCGTCGCTCCCTGAAGAATTGCCGTGCTCTGATGCAACTGCCGGAATCTCCCTGGGGAGTCTGGGTTCTGGCCGAGATCTAGTTCATCGCCAGATCCCTGCCCTCTTCGAGCCAGCTCAGGTAGCTCTGGACATCCAGGTCAGTTCCTCTGGGCTCATTGACCACGTTTCCTTCCGGGTCCATGATCACATAAAGCGGGATGGTGTTGGTCTGGAATTCGCGGATCTCGAAATCGACGTTCTGCTGCCCGATGGTCTTTTTGACCTTCCCGTCCACCTCCGAGGTGTACCACTCCGACTCGGGGAGCCTGGTGCGGTCGTCGGTGTAGAGGGCCACGATCACAAAATCTTCCCTCAGGGTACGGAGCACTTCGGGATCGGACCAAACGGCCGCTTCCATCCTTTTGCAGTTGGAGCAGAAATGGCCCTTGAAGTCGATCAGTACCGGTTTTCCGGTCTCCTGCGCACAGGCCAGTCCCTCCTCCAGATCGTAAAATCCTTTCAGGCCGTGAGGCATCCTGAACAGGTCCACATGTTTTTCAGGGACGCACTCTTCGATCTCTCCGGAGTAAACCGCCGTACCGGTACCCGGTCCGGCAACCACCGCCCTCTGCGTGAGGTCCAGCCCGTCGGGTGACTTGGGCGGAAGCAGCGGAGCCACTCTTTTCAGCTCGTAACCGAACAGCCCGAGGAAAAGGAAGATCACAAAAGAAAAGGAGGCCACACTCAGGAGAAGTCTGGGTACGGTCACATGGGGCAGGTCGCTGTCGTGGGCGAACTTGATCTTTCCCAGCAGATACATTCCCAGCAGGAAGAACAGCACGATCCAGACTGCCAGGTAGAGTTCACGGGTAAGTATCTGATTGGTGGGATCGAGTGCCATCAGGAACTTCATGCTGAATGCCAGCACAATGAATCCAAGTACCACCTTTACTGCATTGAGCCACCCGCCCGATTTGGGCAGTCCCTTCAGCCAGGAGGGGAAGATGGCAAACAGGGTAAACGGAATGGCGAAGGCCAGGGCGAATCCGAACATCCCCAGGGTCGGCTTCAGTGCCAGTCCGCCGGCCGCCTCCACCAGAAGGGCCCCCACAATGGGCCCGGTGCAGGAGAAGGAAACCAGCACGGTGGTCAGTGCCATAAAGAACGCTCCCCCGAAACCGCCCTTATCGGCACGGCTGTCGGCCTTATTGACCCAGCTGGAGGGAAGGACCAGTTCGAACATCCCGAAAAACGAAAAGGCAAATACCACGAACAGGGCAAAAAAGATCAGGTTGGGGATCCAGTGGGTGCTGAGCGCATTGGCCGCATTGGGCCCGATGTTGGTCAGGCTGACGATCACCCCCAGGGAGGTGTAGATCGCCACGATGGACAGCCCGAAAATCAGTCCCCGCAGCACGGCGCGTGCCCGGGACCCCTGTCCCTGCATAAAGAAGCTGACAGTCATGGGGATCATCGGGAAGACACAGGGTGTCAGAAGGGCCAGCAGACCCAGTCCGAACGCCAGCCAGAAAAAGCCCCAGAGGGAACCCTCATCTTCCATGGCGGGCACTCCAGCCACCGCTTCGCCGCGCTCGCCGCCACCGGCGGTCTGCTCCTGTTCCGTGGCCCCGCCGGCAGCCGTTTCCTCCTGTCCCTCTTCCGCCTGTTGGATCAGTCCGGAAAGTCCGGGGCTCTCCTCTCCGCCGGATTCAATTCCGCCAAGAGTCTCCGTATCACCCTCTGCACCTGCTCCGGCTCCACCTCCCTCTTCAGCACCGGTTCCCTCGCCGCCCGCAGCATCCCTGCCAGTCGCAGCATCCCCGCCGGCCGCGCCAGCCGCTCCGGCGGCATCCCCTGCGCTCACCTCGAAAGAAAACTCTTCATATTTGGGGGGTAGACAGACCGATCCGTCACAGGTCTGGAACTCCATCTCCCCGGTGATGGTCCGGGTTCCCGGCTCCACCAACTCCACCCGCTGCCTCCACTCGGCCCGGCCTGCTAAGGTTCCCAGCTCCATCTGAAAACCCTCGTCATACTTCACCTTGGCTTTGGTCACTTCCCTGACCTCGCCCACCAGGCGGTATCCGTCCGATTCATTGAACCACGGTTTAGTGGCTATGGGACCGCCTCCGGGGACCCCGGCCGAATACATATACCATGGAGGTTCGATGGTGGCCCTGAAGATCAGATCCACTTCGGTCTCACTGACCCGCTCCTGAGAAAAGTTCCAGTCGACCGGGTCTGCCACCTGCGCCGCAGCCATCAGAGTGGTAAACAGTGCTAAGAAAAGCGAGGAAGATGTGCGTTTCATAGGTCCAAATTTCCATTGTGCAATGAATCTCCCCGGGCAGAGCCCCAGGGAATCTTCAGCCCGGTGGAGCCAATCACCGATCCATTGCTTACTTCATTTGTGCTATCTAACCAACAACCAATTGGTCGGAAAGTTTGACAGTACATTACAGCAGACAACAAACCATTGCGGAAACATCAGTTCCAAAGGCGCTCCGGAAACATCAGTTCCGAAGGCACTCCGTAAACATCAGTTCCAAAGGCGCTCCGGAACTATCCGTCTATGCTGGCCTGCACCTGCTTCTGCCGCTTCAATTCCTCCCCTTCGGTGTTGTACACCCTGAATTCCAGGAAATGGAGTGATTCTGCGGGCTGAATCTTCACTTTGCAGCCCAGCTCCCTTCTCCATTTTTTCTCCTCCGACCGCATCCCCTTCTTCAGATAACTGGCAACGAATGGATGAAGATTCACCACTGCACTTTTCAGGGAATGCTGCTTGATCAGTAACGACAGTTCGTTTTTGACCGTTTCCGGGAAAAGGATAGGAGGCTGGACCTTTCCGCTGCCCATGCAGGTGGGACAGGTCTCTGCCGTTTCGATGTGCATCTCGGGACGGACGCGCTGCCTGGTGATCTGCATCAGTCCGAATTTGCTAAGCGGCAAGATGTTATGCTTGGTCTTATCAGCACTCATGGCCTGCCTCATCTGCTCGAACACTTTTTGCCTGTGTTCATTCTTATGCATGTCGATGAAGTCGACCACAATGATCCCGCCCATATCACGCAACCGCAGCTGCCGGGCAATCTCATCGGCTGCCGCCAGGTTCACTTCCACGGCATTGGTCTCCTGGTCGGTCATGGACCTGGAGCGGTTGCCGCTGTTCACATCGATCACATGAAGTGCCTCCGTATGCTCGATGATCAGGTATGCACCATGTTTGAAGGAAACAGTCTTACCAAAAGAGGCTTTGATCTGTTTAACGATGCCCAGTTTATCAAAAATGGGCACCTTTCCTGAGTAGAGTTTAACGATCCGCTCCTTTTCAGGAGCCACTTCGTGAATATAGTCCTTGATCTCGTTGAATACTTTCGGGCTGCTGATGTGAATACCGTCGAAATCGCCGTTCAGGTAATCCCTGACTACCGCCGATTCACGGCTCAGTTCACTGAGTACCAGCTTGGGAAGCCCTTTTACATTGATCTGCACAAAGGCGTCCTCCCACCGTTTCACCAGGGAGCGCAGTTCGCTGTCCAGTTCTGCCACCTTTTTGCCCTCGGCCACCGTTCTGACGATGATACCGAAATTCTGGGGCCGGATGGCCTGAAGAAGGTTCTTCAGTCTGTCTTTCTCCTCCTGGGAGGAGATCTTTGAGGAGACGGAAATCTTGTCGGCAAAGGGGATCAGTACAATGTTTCTCCCCGGGATCGAGATCTCTGAAGTTAAACGGGGTCCCTTGGTTGAAATGGGCTCCTTGGCGATCTGCACCAGGATAAACTGTCCCTGCTTCAGTACTTCGTTGATCTTGCCATGTTTGTTGATGTCCGGAAGGCGCTTGAACTTGCTGATCGGAATGGGTTTCCCTTTCCGCGAAACTGCCTGAGCCAGGTATTTGTTCAGCGAACTGAACTGCGGACCCAGGTCCAGGTAGTGAAGGAAGGCATCCTTCTCGTAACCGACATCAATAAATGCTGCATTCAGGCCGGGCATTACTTTTTTGACCCTGGCCAGGTAAATGTCTCCTACTGCAAACTTATGCTTAAGTGGTGAATCATTCAGTTCAACGAGCTTACCATCTTCAAGAAGTGCAATCGAAACTCTCTCTTTACTGGAGTTGATTACAAGTTCGCTGCTCACAATTTCATCATTTTCAAAAAAATAACTGAATGTTATACAAAAACCTAAAGGCCAGTAGGGGGCCCTTAGGTTTTAATCATTGAATCTGAAGAAGATACTATTTCCTCTTCTTGTGCCTGTTCTTCCGCAAGCGCTTCTTGCGCTTGTGGGTTGCCATCTTATGTCTTTTTCTCTTTTTTCCGCTGGGCATAGCTCAAAACTCTTTACTTCACGTTGGTCTTCACTTTGCTGACAAAAGTCTTGGCAGGCTTGAATGCCGGGATGGAATGCTCGGGAATGATGATGGTGGTGTTCTTGGAAATATTCCGGGCAGTTTTCTTGGCCCTTTTTTTCACGATGAAACTACCAAATCCCCTGAGGTAGACGTTCTTGTCATTGCTGAGCGAGTCCTTCACGGTCTCCATGAATGCTTCCACAGTCTTCTGGACAGTTACCTTTTCTATTCCCGTATTTTTGGAAATCTCATTAACGATATCTGCTTTTGTCATTTTAAAAAACCTTTAATTATCAATGTATTACGTTAGCTCCATCCACTTGATTTGCAAATATAACTACTTTTGGCTGAAAATGAAATCGAATTTCGTTTATTTTTATTTTAGTGTGCTAAAAATAAGCCAATTATAGTTTAAGCGACGGCGAAGATAATGAATTTTACCGGAATAATCGGAGGTTGGTATGAAAAATATCGGCGAGAGCTTCCCTGGCGGCAGACTGGTGATCCCTACCGGGTCTGGCTCTCGGAAGTGATCCTGCAACAGACCCGGATCGATCAGGGAATGCCTTATTACCTGGAATTCGTGCGCAGTTATCCCGATGTACATGCCCTGGCCTCTGCCACCGAGGATGAGGTGCTGAAGAAATGGCAGGGGCTGGGATACTACAGCCGGGCCCGGAATCTGCTCCGGGCAGCCAGGCAGGTGGTGGATGATTGGGACGGAGAGTTTCCGTCCAGTTACAAAGACCTCCTCACTCTGCGGGGTGTGGGATCGTATACGGCAGCGGCCATCGCCTCGATCTGTTACGGTGAACCGAAAGCGGTGGTGGACGGGAATGTGGCCCGATTTGTCGCCAGACTCTACGGGGTGGAACGACCGGTGAACAGCACAGAGGGAGCCCGGGAGATCGAAATGCTGGCCGATCGCCTGATGCAGGAGAGCGTCCGCCGGGGGCTCCGGGCCGGTACCCACAATCAGGCCATGATGGAATTCGGGTCTATTCAATGTATCCCCGCCTTGCCCGATTGCGGCAGCTGCCCGTTCCATACGGATTGTGTGGCATATGCCTCAGACCTGGTGGGTCGTCTGCCGGTAAAGCACCCCAGGAAAAAGCCGGTGGAAAGGTGGCTCTATTATTATATTATGGTGTCCGGTCATGAACTGATCTTCAGCAAACGGCCTGAAGGGGATATCTGGAGCTCCCTCTACCAGTTCCCGGTCATCGAATCGGCCCGTCCCCTTCCGGAAGAACAAATCCTGTTGCAGAGCTGGAAGCGTCTTGTGCGGCAAATCCAGGCGTCGGAGGGACAGATCGGTGGAGCGGAGGCAGGCGGTGTGGCGGATGCAGAGACAGGCGGGCCGGCGGATGCAGAGGCAGGCGAGGCGGAGACCGACGCAGCGCAAGGCGTGCAAAACTGCAAGACAGCTGGCGAACCTGCAGACCGGGCGGCGGATGCAAAGGCAGGCGGGGTGTCTTGGGGGCCAACCGCTCGGGAATCCGCACCACCTTATGACGAAGGTGCCGGCTTTACGATCACCGGGACTTCAGGCATTGTCCGTCACCAGCTCTCCCACCGCTCCCTGAGGGCCCGGTTCATTCATGTCCGCCTGGATTCCTGGCCCGATCCGCTCCCCACCGGATGGATCCGGGTTCCATTCGGCCAGGTCGACGACTATGCGGTTCCCAGGCTCATTCACAGGTACATGGAATCCATGGATTTTTAGTATCTTTGCGCAGCAACTTCTAATCAAATTCTATGTCCGTCAACAAAGTGATCCTGGTAGGTAATGTGGGAAAAGACCCGGAAACAAGGTACCTCGACGAATCGACCGCTATCACGAAATTTCCTATGGCCACCAGCGAAACGTACAGGAACAAAAGCGGAGAGAAGATCTCCAACACTGAATGGCACAATGTGGTCCTCTGGAGGGGTCTCGCCCAGGTAGCCGAGAAGTATGTGAAAAAAGGATCGCAGCTTTATATCGAAGGAAGGATCAAAACCCGCTCCTACGATGATGCCGACGGAAACAGGAAATATATTACCGAGATTGTCGGTGACCAGATGCAGCTTCTCGGCAGAAGGCCTGATGACTCCGGTCAGTCCTCCGACGGATCCTCCTACTCCGGCAGCCAGACCTCGGGCGGGCAGTCATCAGGCAGCCAGGCCCCGGGCGGGCAATCCTCCGGCAGCCAGGCCCCGGGCGGGCAGTCCTCCGCCGGGCAATATGATTCGCCTGGAAATCAGTCCGGCAACGGGCCTTCGTCCTCAGGAGGCCAGAAAGACAGCTCAGGGAATCAGGGATACTCTGACTCTCGATCAGATATGGATGCACCATTTGACTCCGGCGACGACGGTCCGGACGATCTCCCGTTTTGAAATTGATCAGAATCTTTGGAAGCTGAGTTACCCACCGCTCTTCTGCAATCCGTGCTGTTGCCCATGACCACAGGCAGCCTTATCGGTATCCTGGTGGTGATGGTATTACTGTTTTGTTCGGCCATGATCTCCGGGTCCGAGGTGGCGTATTTCAGTCTCGGTCCCCGGCATCTGAGCGAAATGAAGGAGAAACTCAACCGGAAAGAGCAGCTGATCCTTTCTCACCTGGAACAACCCGAGAGATTATTAGCCAATATACTGATATCCAATAATTTTATTAATATCGGGATCGTCATTATTGCCTCCTTCGTCGCCGGGAACCTCTTCGATTTCTCCGTCACCCCCACCCTTGGTTTCTTTATAAAGGTGGTGGTGATCACCTTTCTGTTGCTGCTCTTCGGTGAGATCATTCCAAAGGTCTATGCAAACCGGTTCGGCCCCCAGTTCGCAAGGAAGATGGCCATTCCGCTCAGGTTGCTGGAACGTCTTTTCCAGCCGCTTATCTTTATTCTTGTGCGATCCACCAGACTGGTCAACCGGCGAGTTTCTCGAAGACGGCAGAATATCTCCATGGATGACCTGTCCGAAGCCCTCGGTCTTACTTCCGATGTGATCAGCGACGAGAAAGAGATGCTGGAAGGGATCGTCCGGTTCAGCAACCTGGAGGTTTCGGAGATCATGGTGCCCCGTACTGATGTGACCGCTGTTGATATCCAGACCGGGCTGAAGGAGTTGATCAGTATGGTCAACGATTCGGGATTCTCCAGGATACCTGTCTTTGAGGAAACCTCCGATAACCTGAAAGGGATCCTGTACGTAAAAGACCTCCTTCCCTACCTGGACCCTGAAAAGCAGCGGGGCTTCAGGTGGCATAAGCTGATCCGCGAACCCTTTTTTGTGCCCGAGACCAAAAAGATCAATGATCTGCTGAAGGAGTTCCAGGAGAAAAAAATTCACCTGGCCATCGTGGTGGACGAATACGGCGGAACTGAGGGCATCGTAACCATGGAGGATATTCTGGAGGAGGTGGTGGGAGAGATCACTGATGAATCGGATGATACGGAGCAGTTCTATCGCCGAATCGACTCCCGTACCACTATCTTTGACGGGAAGACACTGCTGAACGACTTTTTCAAAATCACGGAACTTGATGATGAGTTGTTCGATGATGTTCGCGGTGAGGCGGAAACGGTGGCAGGATTGATCCTTGAACTGAAAGGGGGATTCCCCCGGGTAAATGATATTATCAAATGTAAGAATGTGGAATTCACGGTAATGGGCATGGATAACAGGCGTATTAAAGAAGTTAAAACCTATATTAGCCCGTAAGAGTCCGTAAGAGTCCGTAAGAGTCCATAAAGTCTGTAAAGTCGTAAAGTCTGTAAAGTTGGAGGGGAGTTTGATGTTGGGTAAGAGCATATTTGATAAAAGGCGGAAGAGGGATGGTGTGAAGCGAACTGGCAGTGGCCGGAACGGGGTGGGCGGTCATGGAAAGCTGCGGCGGGTGACGGTGAGGTCGCTGGTGACCGGGATCGTGGGGATCGCGGGGATGGCCCTAATCGGTTCTTCCTGCAACCGGTCATATACTCCCAAACCGGAAGGATATATCCGGATCGATTTTCCGGAGAAAAACTATGTCTCCTACGATGAGCAGGAGTACTACAGCTTCGAGATTCCCGGGTATGCTGTGGTGGAAAAGGATCGCAGCCTGCTGTCCGAACCGGGGTGGATCAATGTGGTGGTGCCCTCCCTGAACGGACAGGTGCATCTGAGTTATAAACCGGTGGACGGGAACCTGGGCGCCTATATTGAGGACAGCCGGTCGCTGGTTTACAAGCATACGGTCAAAGCGGAAGGGATCGAGGAGACCCCTGTGATCGACAGGGAACACAACCGGTTTGGAATGGTCTATGACCTGAAGGGCGATGTGGCCTCGGCGGTGCAGTTCTTTCTGACCGACAGCACCACTCATTTCCTGAGGGGTTCGCTCTATTTCAATACTTCTCCCAACAGGGATTCTCTCCATCCGGTGATCGAGTTCCTTCGTCAGGATATCATGCATATGATTGAGACAACTGAATGGAAGTATTGATCATTTTTGCTTAACTTTGCACCCCGCTCGCGGAGAACGATCTGCCCGAGACACAGTGCGGACTTGAAATAAACTGTCGTGGGAGTATTTTTGAAAACAGAAATATTGCCTGATTGCCACCTGGGTGTATGGGAGATCAATGAAGATTTCGACACCCTTTACAATATGGTCCAGCTGGCTCCCGTGGAAAAAACCAAGCTCGATAGTTTCAGGAATATCAGCCGGAAGGTGGAATGGCTCAGTGTGAGGGCCCTGGTGAAAAGCATGCTGGGTAAAGACACCCGGATTCTATATAACGCTGAAAACAAGCCATTTGTCAGGGGAAATACCCATAATATCAGTATCTCGCACTCCAATAACCTGACAGCGGTGATGATCAGCAAGGATAAACGGGTGGGGATCGACCTCGAGTTCATGTCGGGAAAGATCAGTAAGGTGGCCGACAAATTCATCAATGAACGGGAGAGCATTACCCGGGATCCTGAAATGAAAAAATACCATCTTTATCTGCACTGGTGCGCCAAAGAGGCCATGTACAAAATATGCGACAAACAGGACATCAATTTCAGGGACGGGCTCACCATCCAGCCATTCGATCCGGAGGAACACGGTTTCATGAACGGACAGGCGGTGAATGGCAACGGTCAGGAGGCATTCGAACTGGAATACCTGCATCACGATAATTACGCACTGGTCTGGTGTGTAAAGGAACCAAGGATTGAAGCATGAGAAGTTTCTACGAAGAACTGAGCGACAGAAGCCGGAAGCGTTTCGCACTGCTGGTGGATCCCGATAGGTATGAGAGTGAATCACTTGACAGGCTGATCGCCCAGATCAAATCCAGTCCGCCGGATCTCCTGCTGGTGGGGGGAAGTATCCTTTTCCAGCCCATTGAGATCACTATTACCGCACTGAAACTGGGGACCAGCCTGCCGGTTTTTATTTTCCCCGGAAACGTGATGCAGCTCTCCGACCATGCGGACGGGATCCTCTTTCTCTCCATGATCTCGGGCCGCAATCCTGAATTTCTGATCGGGAATCATGTGCTGGCAGCACCTCACCTGAGACGGTTCGGTATCGAGGTGATTCCCACGGGTTACATGCTGATCGAGGATGGTCGCTCCTCCTCGGTGGAGTTCATGAGTCAGACCAAACCGATTCCTGCCGGAAAGACCGAGATCGCGGTGGCCACAGCCATCGCCGGTGAAATGCTGGGTCTCAAATGCATATACCTGGAGGCGGGCAGCGGTGCGGCCCACACGGTGGGACTCGATATGGTCCGGGAGATCCGCAGGCAACTTTCTCTTCCGCTGATCGTGGGTGGTGGAATATCCTCCCGTGAAAGCGCTTCCGACATCTACAAGGCCGGAGCCGACATGATCGTGGTGGGCACTGCCGTGGAAAAGGATCCTGCCGTCCTGCAGGATTTCTGTGATCTGCGCTCCTCCCTCAATAACGGTTAAAGGCCGTTAACAATACCAGTCACAATCCCTCTGCAATACCAGTTACAGTCCCTCCGCTGTTAATCCACCAGTTCCGGGATCACCTGGCCGGTGACATTATCGGGCATGGATATCTCCAGAAATGAGGCGATGGAGGTGGCGATATCGGTGGGTGACACTCTGCGGGGAATGGATACCCGGTTGGTTTTCCAGCCATAGAAAATAAGAGGTACATGCGGCCCGGAACGCAGTTCGGCCATGGTGCCGTCGGCAATATTGCTGTGCTCCACCCAGCCGGGAGTAAGGTAAAGGATCACATCGCCCGAACGTTTCTGGTAGTAGCTGTTCTGGATCCGCTGCAGCACTCCGTCGGTGAAATGGTTCCTCTGCAGAACATACGACTGTACGGCGTTGGAGACACCCTCCATCTGTACCATGAAGCGGGCCACCACATCCTGCACCTCTTCCAGCTTCAGGTTGGAGTCCTCGATGAGCTGGTGGTTCAGATAAATCTGATGTGCATAGTAGAAAGAGACCCACTCACCCCTCCCGAAGACCGCATTCAGATAGGATTTGAGCAGGGAGATGCTGGTTCGGTAGTTAAAATAACCCGAAGGGATGCGGTGCTCGGTCAGGTACCGGGGATCATCGGCCAGGGCGTTTTCGGCAGTCAGATAGATCAGAACATTTTCCAGGCCAAGTTCATCATCGAGGAACTCCAGAAGGTGTGCGATATCCTGGTCGAGACGCAGGTAGGTGTCCTGCATCTCCACCGACCAGCTGGTGAACATCTCCGACAGGTACCGGGTCGCATTGAATCCGATATGGATCATGTCGGTGGCCTCCCCCTTTCCCAGCTCCTCCTCCATGATGGCGGCGATGGCCATATCCTTGGTGAAGGTGTTGCCCCAGGGGGTGTACCTCAGAATGGTATAGTCTCTGGAATCCCCGCCGGTCTCACTGAACTTTGCCAGATCGTAAGGAAAGGTGATCTGACCGTTAAAGCCGGTCTCATATTCATTGTTGTCCAGAAGACTCTCCTGGTATTCGGAAATGGGCTGCAGGGTCTGCCAGTTCCGGTCGAGGTAGATGTCGGGATAGTTCTTTTGGTTGAATTGATTCACCCAGTCGGGCAGGGAATCCATGTAGTAACTGCTGGTGATCCAGTCGGCCCTCTCCGGATCGAGCCAGTAGGCGGCCGAGGCGGTATGGCCGGCCATCAGCACGGCGGCCTGGGGATCCATCGAGATTCCAACGGATCTGGAATGGAAACGGCTTTTCACCCTCAGCTCGTCGGACAGGGTGCGGCTGTGGAGGGAGACCGGGGAGTAATCGCCCGATCCGTAGGTGCCCCCGATGGTTTGATGATCAGGATCATACAGGCTGTATACGATCTGGTTGGTGAACCGCTCGTACCAGTAATCGGAGACGATCCCGTGCTCGCTGGGCCTCGATCCGGTGGCTATGGAGGCATACCCCACCGAAGGTTCGGTAATCAGGTAATTGTAGCGTGCATTCTTGCAGTTGGCCCCGGTGGAGGCCATCCTCCTGAAACCGTCCTCCCCGAGCTTATCCCAGTAAACCGAGAGATAGTCATATTTCATCCCCGAGATGGTGATTCCTACAATCAGCCTCGGCTTTTCAGGGGGTATCCGTTGCCCTTCTGCCCGGGGGAGCGAAAACAGCAGCAGGGTCAGAGCCAGGACAGCTGCCCGCAATGTTATCAGAAGGTTGGAAGCCACCACTGGTGGAGCGGCTGTCTTCTGCAGGTCGGAGGCCACCACTGGTGGAGCGGCTGTCTTCTGCAGGGCCGATGTCAGATCAGCTGCCGCTGCTGACCTGCGCTGGTCTCTCCTGCTAACGATCTGAATGCTCCCTGCACTTCTCCGGCTCCTCGTCCTCCAACCCATACGATCTAAACTCCCAGCATTTTCGTCACCTGCACGTAAACATTCTCCCCGGTGAAACCCAGTTTCTCGTCCAGCACCTTGTAGGGCGCCGAATATCCGAACGATTTCATACCGAAGATCTCACCTCTGTTCCCCACCAGTCCCTCCAGAGTAACCGGAAGACCGGCGGTCATGCCGAAGAGCGTAACCCCGTCGGGGATCACCTCTTTCTGATACGCTTCATCCTGGTCCCTGAAGATCCCCTCGGAGATCACCGAGACCACCCGTACCTTCAGATTCTTCCTTTCGGTAAGCAGTGCCGCTCCCGCCACCAGAGTGGCCACCTCCGAGCCGGAGGCGATCATCACCACATCCGGGGTCCCCTCGCAATCGACCGCCACATAGGCGCCTTTCTCCGCCTGAAGGGCATCGGTGTACCGGTCGGAGCCCGGACGGGCAGGCAGATCGGGAATGCCCTGGCGCGACAGGATCAGCGCAGTGGGAGACTCCCTGTTCTCCAGTGCCATCTTCCATGCCACGGTGGTCTCGGCTGCATCGGCGGGCCGCAGCACCACCACGGAGCGCTTACCGTGATGGTTGCGCAGATGTTCCAACAGCCTGATCTGGGCTTCCTGCTCCACAGGCTGGTGAGTGGGACCATCCTCTCCCACCCTGAAGGCATCGTGGGTCCACACATATTTTACAGGAAGCTGCATCAGGGCAGCCAGCCGCACTGCCGGCTTCATGAAATCGCTGAATACAAAAAAGGTCCCAATCACAGGGATCACTCCCCCGTGAAGAGCGATCCCGTTGGCGATGGCCGCCATGGTCAGTTCGCTGACACCGGCCTGCAGGAACGATCCGCTGAAATCGCCCCTGGTGAATGCGGTGGTCTTTTTCAGATATCCGTCAGTCTTGTCGCTGTTGGACAGGTCGGCCGAGCTGACGATCAGATTCTCGATCTTCCCCGCCAGATATCCCAGCACCGCGCCCGATGCACCACGGGTGGGTGCCGCGGCTTTCTGCTCGATGGCCCGGAAATCGATCTCAGGCAGCTCAGCCGTAAGGAACTCTTGATATTTTCTGGCAAGTTCCGGATTCTCCCTCTCCCAGGTGGCCTGCCGGTTCCTCTTTTCGGCCACCAGCCTGCGCTTCTCCTCCAGCATAGATTGATAGGCATCACGGACGTCGGAGAATATCCGGAACGGATTCTCCGGGTCTCCTCCCAGATGGGCGATGGTCTTTTCAAAGGAAGCCCCTGCAGCGGAAAGCGGCATTCCGTGTGTGGAGGTCTGGCTTTCGAACGAATTCCCTTTCTCATCCAGTGCTCCCTTGCCCATGGCGGTCTTTCCGATGATCAGGGTGGGCCGTTCCTTCTCCTCCACGGCCGACTGCAGAGCATTCAGGATCTGCTCCTGGTCGTTCCCGTTGATGGTGATCACATGCCAGTTCCATGCCCTGTACTTCATCTCGGTATCCTCGGCCGAAACCACTTCGGTCCGGCTGGAGAGCTGAATATCGTTGGAATCGTAGAACATCACCAGGTTGGACAGGCCGAGAAAACCGGCGATCCTGCCCGCTCCCTGGGAGATCTCTTCCTGGATCCCCCCGTCGGAGATAAAGGTGAAGATCCGGTGCGACATCCAGTCGCCGAACCTGGCTGCCAGGAACCGCTCGGCAATGGCGGCACCCACCGCCATGGCGTGACCCTGTCCGAGGGGTCCCGAGGTGTTCTCCACTCCCCGGGAGGGATCCAGTTCGGGGTGTCCGGGGGTGGGGCTCCCCCACTGGCGGAACTCTTTCAGGTCCTCCAGGCTCATGTGGCCCGTGAGGCAGAGCACGCTGTACAGCATGGGTGACATATGGCCCGGATCCAGGAAAAACCGGTCGCGAAGGGGCCAGGTCATATCATCGGGATCGAAGGTCAGGAAGCGGGTGTAGAGCAGGTCGATGAAATCGGCTCCCCCCATGGCTCCGCCCGGGTGGCCCGACTTGGCCTTTTCGACCATGGCGGCGGAGAGGATACGGATGTTGTCTGCTGCTCTTTTGCGAATCTGAATGTCTGTCATTGCGAGTTAAATTTTGAAGCCCTAAAGTACCTATTATTTCGTATTTTTGGGCCTAATTTTATCACAATATGGCACTGAAATGCGGGATAATTGGTGTGGCCAACGTCGGTAAATCGACACTTTTCAACTGCATGTCCAGTGCACGTGTCGAGACCTCCAGCTCCGCCTTCACCACCAATAAATCGAACGTGGGGATCGTGAATGTGCCCGATCCGAGGCTCTACCGCCTGGAGGATTTCCAGGAGACCAAAAAGGTGATTCCGGCCACGGTGGAGATCGTGGATATTCCGGGACTTGCCAGGGGAGCCAGCCAGGGAGAAGGAGTGGG
>CAZOHA010000069.1:0-19259 GCA_964579515.1 uncultured Bacteroides sp.
AGGGATCGCCAGGTGCGGCGACTCCATTGGATATGATGAAGAAAATCAGAGGGTGATCTATAACAATGTATTCAACTATGATGACTACTATACCCGGATGAGGTACGCCTGGGATTTCAACGGACAAAACGGACCCTCCCTGAAACCCTGGCTCGATCCGGCCAATACCGGGGCGATTTCCCTGGAGGGTCTCGAGCCACTCGGAATTGCTCCGCCGGAGGTGACCGCCGGGCCTCCCCGGTTCAGGGTCTTCCCCAATCCGGCGACCGACAGGATCCGTCTGATTCCGCAGGGTTCCTTCAGCGGGACCTTCCGGTTCAGCCTGACCGGTCTTTCCGGAAAGAGCCTGATATCCGGGAAGGGCGGTGCCACGGGTAGAGAGCTGCTGATACCTTCCACCCTGGAGCCGGGGATCTACATTCTCCGGATAGAGAGCGGCAGCCATATCGAGCAGCATAAAATGATCCTTGTGCAATGAGGCCTCTCCTGACTTGCTCCTCACACCTTTTTCTCTTCGCACTCCTGATGACCGGGTGTTCCGGCGGCAGTGGACCCGAAGGAGACAGAGATGCAGTCAACGGGGCCAGAAACAGACCGGTCCCTGAGAGGGTGAAGGGAATCTCCTACGCCAATGGTTTCGAACTGACCGACCATGCAAATTACAGAGTTCTGAAGGTATTCGACCCCTGGCAAAACAGCAGGGGGATCATTTATACCTACATTCTCGGAGAAGATAAAGCCTGTCTGCCCGATTCGCTGCAACGGTTTCCCTTCATCCCGGTACCGGTGGAACGGGTGGTGGTCATGTCCACCACCCACCTTGCTTTCATCAGTCAGCTGGATCAGGCCGCTGCCGTGAAGGGTATGTCGGGCACCAATCTGGTGTATGATCCTGAAATAAGGAACCGGATCGCCAACGGCCTGGTCCGGGAGGTGGGTTACGAGCAGGGGATCGATTATGAACAGATCGTGGAGATCTCGCCCGATGTGGTGTTTACCTACGGAGTGGAAGGCACCGAAGTGGCTGTGGCCGAAAAGCTCCGTGAACTGGGCGTCCAGGTGGTGTTTTGCGGCGAATACCTGGAAACTCATCCGCTGGGAAAGGCGGAATGGATCAAATTCTTCGCTTCATTCTTCGGTCAGAAGGAGGAGGCCGGCAGCTGGTTCCGGGGGATCGACTCCGCCTACCATACCCTTACCGCTCTGGCGGGGAGGGCCGTTGACCGTCCGGAGGTGCTGACGGGGCTGCCCTGGAAAGATACCTGGTACATGGCCGGAGGCAGCAGCTATGCCGCCAGGCTCATCCGCGATGCCGGGGGCAATTATCTCTGGAGCGACCATCCTTCTCAGGAAGCGGTCCCGCTGGATCTGGAGAGTGTTTATACCAGAGCGCTCCGGGCAGATATCTGGATCAACCCGGGAGCGGTCCGCACACTCGAGCAGCTCGCCGCCTTCGACTCCCGTTTCAGAGATCTTCCGGCCTGCAGGAGCGAAAAGGTCTTTAACAACGACCTCAGGCTGGGAGCGGGCGGGGGGAACGATTACTGGGAATCGGGAGTGGTAAGGCCTGACCTTGTGCTGAAGGATCTGATCAAGGTCTTTCATCCTGATCTATTGGAAGATCATCCACTGGTATATTACCGGAAATTAAAATAAATCCTTACTTTTAGGAAAATAAACAGGGGCTCCATGGCAAGTATCAGGCTACTCAAGAAGGACATCAACAAGATGGCATTCGATCTGCTGCAGGAGTGTTTCTCCTACCGGCACTATTCCGAAGGTGTTCCGGAAGAGAAAGTGGATGAAGTGATCAGGAAACTGGTATTGCTCAGAAACGATCTGATCCTCCGCACAAATCACCCCGAGACAAACGCCGATGCCCAATCCCTTAAAGAGCACTACAAAGAGGTACAGCAGGACCTTCTTCAGCTGGCGCAGGTGGTGGAGGAGCTAAAGAATAAGGCGTGAGTTTCCGCTCCAGGAGTAGGTGGATCCCGGCCGGACTGATATTGCTCCTGGCAGTGCTTTCCCTGCTGGATGTCCGACTGGGTTCACTCACCATCACATTCGGAGAAATAATCCGCCACCTGGCGGAGGGAGAGGGACTTTCCGAAGCTCAGGTTACCGTATTGACGCGATTCAGGCTGCCAAGGCTGGCAACAGCTCTGCTGACCGGTGCCGCGCTTCCGGCATGCGGTCTGATGATGCAGACTCTCTTCAGAAATCCGTTAGCCGGACCTTATGTATTGGGAATCAGCTCAGGTGCCAGTTTCGGGGCAGCCATCGTGGTGCTGGCCTCGGGCGCCACAGGTATTCTGGCCACATGGAGCCTGGCCCTGTCTGCCTGGGCAGGTGCGGGTGCGGTCATGATCCTCCTGCTGGCCGTCTCTGTCCGGATAAAGGATTCCATGACCCTGCTGATCCTGGGGATCATGTTCTCGAGCGGACTGGGTGCGGTAATCAGTATTCTCCAATATTTCTCCGAAGCGGAAGCTCTAAAATCGTTTGTGATCTGGAGCCTTGGAAGCCTGGGCCATGTGACCGGTCCCCAGTTACAGCTGATGACAGTGGCCATCCTGCCGCTCCTGATGCTTTCCCTGGGACTCTCCAAGCCCCTGGACGGTATGATGCTGGGCGAAGAATATGCGGCTACCATGGGACTCAGGGTCATACGCCTGAGGAGTCTGATCCTGATCACGACCAGTGTTCTGGCCGGAACGGTCACCGCCTTTTGCGGCCCTATCGGATTTATCGGGATCGCCGTTCCTCACATCACCCGGATCTTATTCGGCAGCGGCAGGCACCGCATTCTCCTTCCTGCCACGATGCTCACCGGTATGGTGATCATGGTTTTCAGCGATCTGGTTTCACAGTTGCCGGGATCGGAGCGGATGCTTCCCATAAGCGCGGTCACCTCGCTGATCGGGATCCCGGTGGTCATCTGGCTGGTGCTGGTCAACCGCAAAACACGTGCAGTGTAATGTCAGATTCCGCAGCTCATATGTTGGAGATCAGGGGACTGTCGGTGGGCTATCCTCCGGCCGGAGCGCTGCTGGAAGATCTGGACCTGACGGTGGAGAGAAACGAAATGGTGGCGCTGATCGGAAGGAACGGCGCCGGAAAAAGCACACTGCTTCGGACGCTTCTGGGCCTCCACTCTCCGCTTTCCGGAGATCCGGCACTTTCAGGGAAAGCAGTTTCGGAATACGATCCCCGGAGCAGGGCGAGGATGGTCAGTTTTGTCACCTCACAGGCCACCGGTCTGGCCTCACTCAGTGCGACCGAACTGGTATCCCTGGGCCGGATACCCCATACCGGCTGGGGAGGCAGACTCGGACCAGGAGACAGGAAGAAGATCAGAGAAGCCCTCCGGTCGGTGGGCATGGAATCATTTGCGGACAGGAAGGTGGAACAGCTCAGTGACGGCGAGCGGCAGCGGGTTATGATCGCCCGTGCCCTTGCGCAGGACACCCCCCTGATGGTTCTGGATGAACCTACTGCATTCCTCGACATTCCGCATACCTTCGAACTGATCCTCTCGCTCAGCCGGTTCAGGGATTCGGGGAAATCGATTCTTTTTTCCACCCATGATCTGGAGATGGCGATCACTTTTGCAGACAAAATATGGCTGATCGACCGGCCCCGTGTTTACGAAGGCGCGCCTGAAGATCTGGGACGCTCGGGACTTTTCCATACCCTTTTCAGAATGGACCGGGCAGAATTCGATGAGGAGCAGCTCCGGTTTGTATACCGGAACGAGAGCAGGGGCCGTTACCGGCTTAGGGGGACGGCAGAGAGGGAACTTCGCTGGACCCGGCACCTGATGAAAAGGCTGGGCTACCGGGAGAATGGAGAGGAGCACACAGAACTGGAGATCACTGTCGGGACATCAGGAGGACCCTGGATGGTGAGACGCGGGGAAGAACTTTTTGAATTCCCCGATCTGTATGGTATGGCCCGCTTCTTGACACGGTACGAATAAATATGTAATTTTCAACCCCAAACTTACCTGTTTACCATGAAAGTAAAAAGGATCATTGCCTATACCCTGTCGGCCCTGGTGCTGCTTTTCTCCCTGGTGGCCATTCTCGGGATCTGGGAGATCGTGGACGTGGAGGACCTGATCGCCCGGATGTTTAAATCGCTGATGGTTATCCTGGCGGCAGCCGCTGTTATTGTCCTGATTTTTTCCATTCTCGACCGGCCTGAACGGATCGACCGCACCGGTCCGGACGAGGAGAGGTAAGGTCAGGAGAGCAACCTGAGAATTTTTTCCGCCCCCGCCCTGTTGGAATAATCCGCCAGGGCTTTTCTTCTTTCGCGGATCATCATCTCACTGAACTCTTGCTTCATCAGCCGGCCGAGCAGATCCGGCAGTTGACCGGGCTGCTCCGCACGTGTGCAGAGGGATTCCAGTCCGGTACCCTTTATCATGGGGTCGTTGACTACGCAATGCCGGCCACCGAACAGGGCGTGGAGCAACTTCAGTTTGATCCCGGTGGCCTGCCCGGTAAAGAGCAGATTCACATGGGCATTGCGTATCAGTTCATCCATCTGATGAGCGGACGGATCCGCCACCAGCCTGATGTGCCCGGTTTTACCGATGATCCGCTGCATCCGGTCAGGAGGATTCTTTCCGGCTACCACCACGGGCAGATTCAGCTCCGACAGAACGCTCCTGTGCAGCCGGAGGTACATCTCGGAGTTTTCAGGGACCCCCAGGTTGCCGTGAAAGAGGATGTAATCCCCGAAACCGGTGCCGGCCGACACCCGGTCGAACTGGTGAAATGCGGGAACGAAAATGGTGTGGCCATACATTTTTCCGAAGTAATCTGTATCGGGACGCGAGATGGAGAGTATATGGTCTGCCTGCTGCAGGATTGCTTCGTATCTTCTGAGCTTGGCGGCTTCAGTTCTCAGGTAGGCCTTTCTCAGTAAATGGGGTTCGCTTCGGGAGAGCAGCCGGTAATAGAGATGTTCCACGTTGTGCATCCTCACCAGTATCAGCTTTCTGGCCATCCTGCAGGGCTCAAGAAGAGAGGTGGTATGAATTCCTTCAAACAGAACAGGAAAAGGATCCCTGAGAAGGTTTTCTGGCATAGTATTTGCATTTCTTGTGGAAACAATATAGGGGATCTTCGTTAAGAAATGTCTCCAGCCCGATTTCCTCGGGTAATAATGGACCATAAAACAGAGCTCCTCCAGTTCTTTGGAAGTTTGGCGACCATACAGAAAGCAGTGCAGGGTGATCATGACCCCGGCTTCGGAAAGCGCCTTCAGCTTATGGTAGATATCGATCACCCCTCCGTAATCGGGCGGGTAGGGATTGTTGAAAGCGATAATATGAAGACGGTATTCGCTCATTGATCAGGGAAATCCAGTTGCAGCAGGTATTTCAGAGTATCACAAAGATATTAACATTTTTTAATGTATTTTTGACCTTTTTTTTGCAACATTTTTGTTTCCTGCACGTTAAATAATTGTAGAAAGTTTATTGATTATCAGTTAGATAATTTCGTTCTTTCAATTTCTACATTTCTTTTCATAGATTTAGTTTTAGGGTTAGTTTAGTTTTAAAGCCCTCCTGCGCCCGCAGGGGGGCTTTTTTTAAGTTTGAGGTGTGCCGGTCATTGATTTTCTTCTTCCGCATTTCTTATCTTTGCACTTCATTTCCAAACGATGGAACGAATCGATCAGATCATCCGTAATTTGTCTTCTGAAGCCATCAGAGAACACTGGGGCAAAGAGATTCCTGCCGAAGAGCTGCAGGTCCAGCGGACCCGCCGTGAATTCCATGGGGATTATACGCTGGTGGTCTTCCCTCTGCTGAAGTTTTCCCGAACCTCCCCCGAGGAGACAGGGAGGCTGGTCGGTGAATACCTTACGGAGCGGTCGGAGATGATCTCGGGATTCAATGTTATCAAAGGATTTCTGAACCTGGCCGTTTCTCTGGAGTACTGGAAAGAACAGCTCACTTCCGTACTCACCTCTCCACGGTACGGATGGGGACGTCGCGATACAGATTCTCCCCGTGTCATGATCGAATTCGCTTCACCCAACACCAATAAGCCGCTTCATCTGGGACACATCAGGAATATCCTTCTGGGGCACTCCATCTCCAGGATCCTTGAAGCCAGTGGTCACAGGGTAAGGAAAGTGAACCTCGTCAATGACCGGGGGATTCATATCTGTAAGTCGATGCTTGCATGGAGTAAATGGGGAAACGGTGAGACACCTGAATCGTCGGGAATCAAGGGAGACCATCTGGTGGGAAAATACTATGTGCTGTTCGATCAGGCCTATAAGTCGGAGATCGCCGAACTGATCTCCCGGGGAAGATCGAAAAAGGAGGCGGAAGAGGAGGCACCCGTTCTGCAGGAGGCCCGGGAAATGCTCAGGGAGTGGGAAGCAGGCGAGGAAAAAGTCACCTCTCTCTGGGAAATGATGAACAGCTGGGTCTACAAAGGATTTGATGATACATACCGGCGACTGGGAGTTTCTTTCGATCAGATATATCATGAATCGGAGACTTACAAACTGGGAAAACAGATCATCCTCAAGGGACTGGAGGAAGGGATCCTCTACAGGAGGGAAGATGGATCTGTCTGGGCCGATCTGGAGGAGGAGGGGCTGGACCACAAGCTTCTGCTGCGCTCCGACGGAACTTCGGTATACATGACCCAGGATGTGGGAACGGCCCACCAGCGGTACGAAGAGCATCCTTTCGATCTCCATATTTATGTGGTGGGCAATGAGCAAAACTATCATTTTCAGGTCCTTTCGATCGTTCTGAGAAAACTGGGATTTCCATGGGCCGACCGGCTCTATCACCTCTCCTACGGGATGGTGGAGCTTCCCGAAGGGAAAATGAAATCGAGGGAGGGAACAGTGGTGGATGCCGATGATCTGATGGATGAGATGGAGACCACAGCCCGTCAGATGTCCGATGAACTCGGTAAACTGGAGGAGTTCTCACCCGCCGAACGGACAGAGATCTACCGGCAGGTGGGAATGGGAGCCCTCAAATATTTTATCCTGAAGGTCGATCCGAAAAAGAACATGACCTTCAATCCCCGGGAGTCGGTTGACTTCAACGGGAATACCGGTCCTTTTATCCAGTATACCTATGCCCGGATACAGAGCGTAGAGCGGAAGGCGGAAGGATTGCCCAGGAGTGCGGAGGGCACCGGACTGAATGAAAAAGAGGCCGCCCTGGTACGCCAGGTATATGAATTCCCCGAGGTGATCGAGGAATCGGCCAGGCTGCTCAATCCCTCCCTGATCGCCAACTACCTGTATGATCTTGCACGGGAGTTCAATCAATTCTACCACGACTACAGCATCCTCAGTGCCGGTGAACCCGGCCAGGTGGCCATGAGGCTCCTGCTTACGGAGGTGATCGGCAGGGTGATTAAAAACGGCATGGATCTGCTTGGAATTGAAGTACCCGAACGAATGTAACAGATACCTCCATGAGAAAAATCCTCATCATATGGATTCTTTTGATTCCGGCGGCACATGCTGTCACAGCTCAGCGCAGCCGCGTATTGTCGGTGTTCCAGCTGATCGAATCGAAGAAATATGAAGAGGCCAAGGAGGCCATCGAACTGGCGGTCTGGAATGACAACACCTCCCGCTGGCACCGCACATACTACGCCAAGGGCGCCCTCTGCCAGACTGCCTGGGAGGAGGGTTTCGAAGGGAATGACAGCAAAAAGACCTCGCTCTATCCCGATCAGCTCCAGGTGGCTTTCAAATCCTACCAGAAGGCACTCGAGCTCGGGGCCGGCAACCGGACCCGCAGTTCCATATCCAACCGGTATTATTCACTGGCCAATGACTTCCAGAAACTGGGAAAAAAGCAATTCG
This sequence comes from uncultured Bacteroides sp., assembly GCA_964579515.1. Taxonomy (GTDB): domain Bacteria; phylum Bacteroidota; class Bacteroidia; order Bacteroidales. The sequence continues at coordinate 7,870 of CAZOHA010000069.1, forward strand.
GGAAAAAAGAGTACTCCAAAGCGGCCGAGTCGTTCGAACATGCCCTGCAGGTTACCCGGAGTCCACTCATATCGGTAAAAACCGACACCAACCTGATCTACAACACCGCCATTGCACACTACGAGGCGACCAACTGGGAAAAGGCAGCCGAATACCTGGAGATCCTCCATAACAGCGGATACTCCACTGACATTTCGCTTTTCCTCTACAGGACTTTTCTCGAGATGGAAGAACTGAACAAGGCAGAAAATGTACTGGTGGAAGCCCTTGAGGTACACCGGAACGAAAAAACCATCGTACTTCACCTGGTCGATCACCTGATGGCACGGGACCGCAACGAGGAGGCGGTCGAATATCTGACAAAAGCCATGGAGGCAAGGCCGGAGGATCCGGTCTTTCCCTGGACCCTGGGACTCGTTTACAAGCAGATGGACCGGTATCAGGAGGCGGTTGAAGTGCTCGAAGTGGCCTACAGACTTGATCCTGAGCGTACCGGCATCAGCTACAGCCTGGGGATCTGCTATTTCAACATGGGGGTGGAGGTGAACGATGCTGCCCGGAAAATCACAGACCGGCAGCAATACGAAACAGCGAGGCAACAGGCCAGGGAATATCTGAAAGAATCGGTCGAATGGCTCGAGATCGCCTATCAGATCGATCCCGGGTATGAAAACATCCGCTCGAAGCTTTCCCAGTTATACGACCGGCTACAGTTGAACCGGGAAAAGCCCCTCTGAAAACGGGAACACCGGAGACCGTTAAAATCTGAACAGCAGGGAAAGTCCCAGGAACTGTTTGAGCTGCGTCTTCGGCACCTTTTTAGCGCTGCCATCGGGATTCAGAACCGGCTGATCATCGGCATCCAGCACCGGGAACCTGACATCATCATCGTAGATCATATGAAGGTTGAACCGGACGGTGAAAAACCAGCTGATCTTCTTGTCCATCATCAGCTCCCAGTCCACGTCAACATTCTCCGGGTTATTCAGGTAATTGGAGAAGAGACGCAACTTGGTGGAGATATTCATATCCTCCAGGATCACCATTTTATGACTGATCACCAGCTGGGCCCCCATCTCCTGCCGGGCCCTTTTACCGGCATCCACACCATGAGTGGTCTGATCGATATTGGCAGTGTCCAGAACGAAGGTGTTCTTGTAGGAGAGAGGTGCCATATTGATCGAGGTATTCTTCCATGGTTTGTAGTCTGCACCCAGACCCAGCGTCAGTGAGGCGGGGTTGAGGAACTTGGAGACGGCCACCGAGTCGTTGGGATAGGCGAATCCTTTGGCCAGCTGACTTTTCATATAAAAAGTGGCACTGAAACCGATCTTCCCCGAAGCGTTCATGTTGAACTTGGAATTCAGTTCCACCAGGTCCTCGTTTTTTCGAAGGCCTTTCTCGGAGGTGACCAGGGTCCCGTACTTGATCCTTCCCGTGTTGATCCACTCCACGTTGGCATCCTTGTTATGGTAGGTGCTTCCGCCCGAGAGGTCCGCAATGGTGGCCAGGGAACTTTCTCCCCCCTTTGACCAGTTCACCAGAAGGGTCTGGTTCAGGGAAAAAGCGCTGGAAAACTCATTGACCCAGTATACCGGGTCGGCCTTCAGCAGAGACACCTCGGCCAGGGAAGGATCCGGAATCCTCAACTCCACCGGCAGGTAGGGCAGGGGCACCTTCGATATCCGGTTCACCTCAATTTCATCATCCAGTACCAGGCTCAGTTCCCGTTTGGAAGGATTTCCTATCCAGAGAGTGATGGAATCGTTCCTGAAATTTTTCACCCAGAACCGGCGGGGAGTATCCGGCCGTTTGGTCAGCCAGACAGACAGGCTTCTTCCGTGCATATCGTTGATTAAAAGCTGAACAGAGTCCCGGGTTTCAGTGTAATCCAGCAGGATGAGCATGGCCGCCTGAAGGGAATCGAGCTGCTGACGGTTCCTGAGCACATGGAAGGGGGATCCCGGGGGAGCCACCAGTCTGCGGAGGGTGTCGGTATGAACGATGTACGCGGAATCGGGGGTCATATATTCACTTCCCCGGGGGTAGGGCTCCCTTACCGGAGGCAGGATCCTGCCTCCGGTGAACCGGTGTAAGGGAATACCGAGTGATTCCAGCGCCGTTGTATCGATCTGCAGCTCGGTGATAGTATCTGCAAGGAACAGGGTGGAATCGAGCATACCGTTTTCATCCAGCAGTGTATCGGAAAAAGCCAGCGTGGAGAAATCGACCGGGTACTCATACCGGATCACCTCTTTCTGCAGAAGATCCAAATTCCATCCCACCGAATCGATGATAAAGGTGGAATCATTCAGCCACCTTAACCGGGTGGAATCGTACAGCGGGATGGTTTCCACCTCCGCTTCAATGGAACGGAAATCATACGATCCGAGCCTGGTCCGGACGCTGTCGAATGGTTCCGCCACATGGAGAAGCAACCTGTTCAGCTCCCGCCTGACCGAATCGCCGGAGGGCCTCCAGAAATGTTGATCCAGGGTCAGGGAGTGAATATACGCCCGGGCACTGTCTCTCTGATCTGACGGCACAGGCGATCCTGTTTGAGAAAACAGAGGCTGCAGGATAAATAGGCTGATGAGAAAAGAAGTGCAGAGAACATGTAGCTGTTTCATGCGGCCATGATTCATTGAAAAAAAAGATGAACATTGGATAATCAGCCGTAGATCTCTCTCCTGGCGGCCATCAGGGTGTTGCTCAGCAGGGAGACGCGTGTCATCGGACCCACACCGCCGGGAACCGGCGTGATGTAGCTGCACCTGGGCGACACTTCGTTAAATTCCACATCCCCTTTCAGACGAAAGCCCGATTTAGTCTCTGCGGAAGGGACCCGGGTGGTGCCCACATCGATCACCACGGCACCCTCCTTCACCATATCTCTCCTGACAAAGCCCGGTGATCCCAGGGCGGCGATGAGGATGTCGGCCGATGCACAGAGGGCCTCCAGCTCTTTGGTACGGCTGTGGGCCACGGTGACCGTCGAATTGACCGGTTTCTGCGACATGAGGATACTCATGGGCCTGCCAACGATATTGCTCCTTCCAACCACCACGCAATGCTTTCCTGCGGTCTCTATTTCATACCGCTTGATGAGCTCCAGAATGCCGAAAGGGGTGGCCGATACGAAAGAAGGGAGGCCAATGACCGTCCTTCCCACATTCGCCGGATGGAAGCCGTCCACGTCCTTCGAAGGGTCAATGGTCTCTATCACCATCTGTTCGCGTATGTGATCCGGGAGCGGCAACTGGACAATGAAACCATCCAGGTCGGGATCAGAATTCAATTCTCTGATCTTCTGAAGCAATGCCTCTTCCTCCACATTATCCTCGAAACGGACCAGGGTGGAGCGAAATCCCACCTCCTCACAATCCTTGATCTTGTAGGCCACATAGGTCTCGCTCCCTCCGTCATGTCCTACCAGTATGGCTGCCAGATGGGGAGGGCGTTGGCCCTCTTCTGTCATACGTTCGACCTCTTGCCGGATTTCCTGTTTGATCTCCCTGGCTGTGGCTTTACCATCAATAAGTGTCATGGTGCAGTATTTTTTTATAAACGTGGAAATAGAGGATCATCGCATGGTGGGCATCCTCATTTTCTTACCTTTTGCGGATGTCATCATTTTCATCATCTTCCTGGTTTCGTCGAACTGTTTCACCAGCTTATTGACCTCCGGAACGGTCGTTCCGCTGCCGCTGGCGATGCGCTTCCTGCGACTGCCGTTCAAAAGGTCCGGATTGGTCCTCTCCTCAGGGGTCATGGAGTTGATGATCGCTTCGATCCCCCTGAATGCATCGTCATCCACATCCAGGTTCTTCATGGCTTTGCCCATGCCGGGGATCATGCCCGCCAGATCCTTGATATTCCCCATTTTCTTGATCTGCTGGATCTGTGACATGAAATCGGTGAAATCGAACTGGTTTTTGGCGATCTTTTTCTGAAGTTTACGGGCTTCTACCTGGTCGTACTGCTCCTGGGCCTTCTCCACCAGGGAAACGATATCCCCCATGCCCAGGATCCGGTCGGCCATCCGTTTGGGGTGGAAGGCATCCAGCGCATCCATTTTCTCTCCGGTCCCCACGTATTTGATCGGCTTGTCGACCACCGTACGGATCGAAAGTGCGGCACCGCCCCGGGTATCTCCATCCAGCTTGGTGAGAACCACTCCGTCGAAATCGAGCCTTTCGTTGAACTCCTTCGCAGTGTTCACCGCATCCTGACCCGTCATGGAATCCACCACGAAAAGGATTTCATGGGGCTGGACCGCCTCCTTCACCGAAGCGATCTCTTTCATCATCTCCTCGTCGATGGCCAGCCGCCCTGCGGTATCGATGATCACCGTGTTGAAGCCCTTCAGTTTCGCCTCTTTTACCGAAGCCCTGGCGATCTTCACCGGGTTCATGTTTCCATCCTCGGTGTAGACCGGCACTCCCACCTGTTCGCCGATGATTCTCAGCTGATCGATGGCAGCGGGGCGGTAAACGTCTCCGGCCACCAGCATCGGCTGCCTTCCCTTTTTATTCTTCAGATGAAGGGCCAGTTTCCCCGAGAAAGTGGTCTTCCCCGAACCCTGGAGGCCTGCAATCAGGATCACGGCCGGATTCCCTTTCAGATTCAGCTCTTCATGCTCATCACCCATCAGCCTTGCCAGGTGATCATGCACGATCTTCACCATCATTTCGGAGGGCTTCACCGCAGTCAGGATTTTCTGTCCGAGCGCCTCCTCCTTTACCTCTTCGGTGAATTGCTTGGCGATCCTGAAGTTCACATCGGCATCGAGCAGAGCCCTTCTCACATCTTTCAGGGTTTCGGCCACGTTGATCTCCGTGATCCTTCCCTGTCCCTTCAGCATTGTAAAGGAGCGCTCCAGGCGTTCCGATAGGTTTTCAAACATGGGCTGTCAGTTCAAAATTTGAACTGCAAAATTAGGTAAAATCGGAAAGAGTTGAAAAAGGAATTTATGGAAGGGTGCTCAGCAGCCGGATATCAGCGGGGTTGGAATAGTCATAGATCCCAAAACCCTCGTCACCTGTCATGAGCAGAATTCCGGAAAGGGGAATCACATCGAATGAATGCAGTTCGGGAAAATGCGCAAGCTGGCTGGAGGTGATCTGGTAGGGATCAGTGGCATCGAAAACCTTCAGACCGTGGTTTCCTTCGCAAACAAAGAGGATGCCGTTGTCGATTCCCAGTCCGTAGGGTTCCCTCATGGCATAAGAGACCAGACGTTTCGGGTTTTGCTTGTCCGTAAGATCGATCACCTCCAGCAGGTTCTGGGTTCCTCCGCAGTTGTTCCCGGCCCTCAGGGTCACATAACCCAGGTTCCCTTCCACCACCACCGGATCACAGGCGGTCACATGCCGGTAAGTGGAGAGCAGCACCGGGACGGAGGGTTCACGGAGGCTCAGGATATGCATTCCCTGGGAAGTGCCCACATACATGTTCTCCCCGTTGATAAAAAGAGTCTCCACATTGCCCCAGAGCGATTGTTCATGGATGGTGACGGGCTGACCGGGGGTACTGATATCGATGGTCTTCAGATTGAAGGTGCTCTCCAGAGTATACAGGTAATTGTCATAAGTGAGAAAACGGGCCATGGATCCGCCCACCCCGTAGCTGTTCCCGTTACCAGCCGTGGCTCCTCCTCCCCGATAAGCCATATCCAGGCCTGCATATTCATAGAACACGGGCCAGGGATGGACCGGCGGATCCACCCTGCGGGTGATCTTCTTCACCTCGAAGTCGATGACCACCCCCTTCTCTTCATCGATCTCATCCAGCGGATAATCGTTTTCGTGCGGGGGGATGACATATTCGAAGATCTTCTCCACCCGTTCGATCAGTGAGGGCTGGAAAGGGTCCGAGATATCGATCAGCACCAGGTCGGTGAAACTGTCGGCATAGAGAGTATTGTTGCGGATGGCCATATCCACATTTCCGGGAATCTCCATAAACCCCCTTAACTGAGGGCTGGACGGTTCGGAAAGGTCCACTACATGGATCCCCTTTCGGTATTCATTCAGGTAGAGCACCTGGTCCTTGAAATAGATCTTGCCGGGTTTTGTGATCTCCGCCCCGGTGGTCACCTGGAAGGAGGAGCGCAATTCCTCATAGGTCATGTAGACCGGCACATTGGCAGTGAAAGTCCGGAAGCGCTGATCCTCGCAGGAGGCGAGAAACAGGGAAACACAGGTGAGCAGCAGGGTGATCTGTTTCATGGTTCGGATAAAAATCGGTCTCTGATATATTGAATAGATGCAGGTCCCCGTCTTCTGGTTGCGCACCGGATCAGATTTTCATCTTCACGCAACCTTTGAACGGTTCGGTCCATCCTCTGAAAAACCGACCACTGAACCATCCTGTATGAAAAGAGGATTCCGCAGAATCTCGTTACTGTTACTGATTTGTTCCATAACAGCGGTGCTCTCAGCCCAGGAACTGGACCATCTTTACCTGAAGGACGGAACGCTGATCAGGGGTACCATAAAAGAGATCGATCCCCATGAATCGGTAAAGATCCTGGACGGATGCGGAAATCTCTGGCACTACCCCATGTCCGATGTGGAAAGGATCACCCGGGAGCCGTTCGAGTGGCACGGCATGCCGGGAGCAGGACCGGAGCCGTTCCGGCCGGGAATTGTCAACTTCACCACCTTCGGGGTGCTGGCAGGATCGGCCTCCAATGAACGGGTGGCACCTTTCAGTCTACAGTCAGTCACCGGCTGGCGAAACCAGCGGAGGATTTTCACCGGAGCGGGAGCAGGACTGGAATTTCTCACGGCCACCTACATGCCCCTGTTCCTGGATCTGAGATACGACCTGTTCGAGGGAACGGTGGTTCCTTACGGGATGCTCAAAGGGGGGTATGCAGTGCCACTGTCACCGGACCGGGAAATCCATGACACCGAATACACCTACTCCGGAGGTTTGCTTGCAGGAGCGGGAATAGGGCTCAAAATTCGTTCAAGGAACAACTTTGCCTGGGACATTTCAGTCAGTTACCGGTACCAGTCCACCTCCCACACAGAAACCTATGAATGGAACGGGTGGGAAGATACATATACCGACATCTACCACCGGGCAGAGCTCCGGTTGGGTTTTTATATCGACTAATCTGGCAATTAGATTAGGTTTTCCTCCCGGCCCGCCATAGCTTAAGCTGCGGCGGGCCGTTTGTTAAGGGGCCGCCATGTAAAACCATGGCTCAGATAGGAAGAGCCAGGGAAGAATGGGATCAGATAGGAAGGGCTGAGGATGAACGGCATCCCCGCCTGAAAGAAAACACAACGCCTCAAGAATTCGTCTTTTTTCGCCGCCGACCGCGTTTGCCGGCCTTTTTCCTGGCAACGGACTCAGGCAGATCTATTTTATCGAGGTACTCTTTCTTAATCTTTCCGTTATCATCAAACCAATTTCGTAAAGCAATGTATTTTTCTCTGGTGCCAATGGAGAAGGTATCCAGTTTCTGATCCCTGTTGCGAAGCCGGAAAATAACGTTGACCACAGCCTGCTTGGTGCTGGTCCTCTTCTCTTCGGGGAACTTTGAAAAAGTCATGATCTCATCGGTCAGTTCGTCGTAGGTCACCGGTTTATCCAGCTGCCGCATCCGCTTCATTACCAACAGTTCCCATTTCGATTTTCTTCCGCTTTTCCTTTTGGTCCGTGCAGGGGTGGCAGAGCTCTTTTGACCCGAACTGCCTGCTGCAGCGGTCAATCCGTTGGGATCAACCCCCAGGCGTCCAAGGATGTTTTTAATATGATCCAGGCGCCGGGCAGTGCGGTCATACTCGTCCTGGTAGAATTGTTTCATCTCATCGAGTTCTGCTTCAGGTAGTTTAATAGTCTCCATCAGTTTAAAGTGAAATTGAAAAACATATTAATTATAACGAAATTTTCTGGTGACAATATATACTGGAAATAATGTTTGATGCTTGAATTTCAATGATATAGTGGAATAGTTGGTTGATTTTGTTTTATAAATATAGGGTTTTAATAAATAATGACAAAAATAAAAAGAAAAACTCAGCGAATAAAAATTACCATCAGGGCAGTCCTTTTAATTGTAATGGCGAAGCACTCGGAGTGCGCGAAGGGTACTCCACCGGCTGGGCTTTCCGCCCGGTTCCATTTCGAAATGGGTCTGACCGGCGTGTTTGGATATACTCCAGGTCCCATCCCTTCGACGCTTCCTGAAAAGCTGTTCCAGCGCAGGATCCATCCTGGAATCGTACGGAGTACCCGCGAACCGGAAGTAATCAAGGGCACGGAGAATATCGTATCGCCACCTGCCCGGGTAGGCCGGTTTCAAAAAATCCCGGTGAATGATCTCGCCGGTCCGGTCGGAGAGAAACAACCGGTGCTGAAGGATAAACTCCACAGAGGAGCATCTGGCCTCCTCCAGTTCCTCCAGGCGGTAGCGATAGCCGTTTCGGGTGTATTCCGTGAATCCTTCCACCATACAGAGGGTGGAGTGCAGCGAGCTGTGGACCGCTCCAGAGCGGTTCAGCCGGCAGTTGAACCCCCCGTCCGGCGGAGTTCCAGAAATGCAGCTCCCCATCCTTCCCTGGAAATCTGCTTCTGAAGGTCCGGCCGGTCCTCTTCCAAAAGGTCCGCATGTACCTGGTATCTGATCGACGGATCCCCTTCAAGGAGCCAGTCCAGCAGAGACCTATCCAATTTCACCCTTCCGGATGAACCTGTCGAAATACTTCTCATTCAGAATATGCTGGGTAACGAATTTACCGTCACGAAAAACACTGTAGTTGGTGTAGGGAACGAAGTGGTTCTGGGCTTTCTCTCTGGTGTCGATCTTAAAACTCTGGATATAAAATCCCCTTTCTGCTGCAATTACCTCCAGTTCGGCCACGTAGTATTCGGTGAATGGGCATCCGTTGCTATAGTAAACTGCCAGTCCTTCTTTCACATCGCATTCCGCATAACGGGCGATCTCCTTGAATTTCGGCACCGGCGCTCTTTCATTGAAGGGTCTGTACCAGAGTTCAAAGTATGGAGCCGCCGTATCACAGCGTTCGAAACCCTGTTTCTGGAAGAATTTTCGGTCGGAGAGAAAGGGCTGCTTTTTCGTACTGGCAACTACCGCCACACCGTTCATACCCTTCGCATCGGACAGGCATTCATTCAGCAGACGTTTGGCGTTCCCTTTCCCTTTGTACTGTCCCGATACCCAGAAGCACTGGATCATCATATAGCCTGGGGCATCCACAGGTACCCACGCCTTTTCAGCGGGGACATATTCGATGAATACTTTCCCTCTCACATTCAGCTTTTTAAAAACAAAACCGTTTCTAAGCTGGCTCCTGATCCATTCCTTTTTGGCCTCATATCCCTCCCGGCACTTCTTATCAGATATCGCACAGCATATATGTTCTTTTTCCAGGTTCTCTTCAGTGATTTGTATGATTTGTTCCATAGGGTATTTTCATGGTCGGTTGCGCAATCAATGTACAAATGCTCTTCGCCACCGGATTGACCGATCTTGCGCGAATGAACAGGAACAGTCCTCAGAATCGATACCCAAGGTAGACATTCGGGAAGAATATGTAAAACACCGGGTCCTTCAGGCGAACTTCCCGGAAGCTGTCCGGTTCATTGCTCTCGAACAGCGTAAACCCCACCGGCCATTGCAGATTCACCAAAAGGGGTATTTCACGGATCTCAAATTCGAACTTGTATCCGAATCGAAGTTCATTGAACAGGGAAAAGCTGTGGAAATCATTGCCTCCGGGTGTTTCATGATAACGGGAGTAGCCCGGATAGAGTTGATACTACAGGTGCAGGTTGCGCCAGAAGAACCTGCGATATCCAAAAAGCACCGAATAACTTTTCACATTTCCCGGGTAGAAAATCTCTTTCGGATAGGTGGCGGTGGCCTTGCTGTACCAGAATCCGGTGATCAATTCCTGTTTATCGGAGGGTTGATAGCCGTAAAGCAGAACGGCGCTTTTTACAAAGGGAAGGATGGGATCGGTGCTGAGGGAGTGCCGGGGTTTCTCCTGGCCCCGGGCCTGAAGCAGGACCAGCAGGAGTATCGCTGTAATTTTGATCCTGTTTCTCATGAATGCACAGAATGGTCCACAATCACCCTGATGATGGCGATGAAGCGGCTCCTACTTTTTTCCTTTCTTATATACTTCCAGCGCACGTTCCCGGGCGAACCGATGGTCGATAAGGGGTTCCGCATAATCAAAACTATCAAATTCCGGCACCCATTTTCGTACGTATTCCAGGTTCTTATCAAACTTTTTCAGCTGCGATTCCGGATTGAAGATCCGGAAGTAGGGAGAAGCATCACAACCGGTCCCCGCGGCCCACTGCCAGTTCCCGTTGTTGGAGGAAAGTTCGAAATCGAGCAGCTTCCGGGCAAAATAGGCCTCTCCCCACCGCCAGTCGATCAGCAGATGTTTGCACAGGAAACTGGCGGTGACCATTCTCACCCGGTTGTGCATATACCCGGTGGTGTTCAGCTCCCGCATTCCGGCATCCACCAGTGGATAGCCTGTTTCCCCCCGGCACCAGCGCTCGAAATCCTCTTCACGGTTCAGCCATTGCACCCCGTCATATTCCCTGCGGAAATTCTGGTCCACCACTCCGGGGAAATGGTACAGGATCTGCATGAAAAATTCCCTCCAGATCAATTCGCCCAGGAAGGTCTCGTGGGAGGGTTTGAGCCGGGATATCACCCCGCGGATGCTCACCGTGCCGAACCGGAGGTGGGGGGAAAGGTGGCTGGTGGCGTCTTGCGCCGGGAAATCCCTGAGCTTCGGATAGTCATCTGCCACCGAAAGGTCATAGGGTGGCACCCTGATTCCGGAGGCTTTGAATCCGATCGATCCCAGAGAGGGAAGCGAATACTCTGAGGGATGGAATCCTTTGCCCGGTATGTCAGGATGGTAAGCGGGACGGTCCGTTTCGAACCGTTCCAGCCATTTCCTGCGGTATGGGGTGTACACCACATAGGGCTCCCCGTCGTCTTTCATCACCTCATCCTGTTCGAAAATCACCTGGTCCCTGAACAGGTGAAAGGAGATCCCCTTCGATTCCGTCAGCTCCTCCACGGAGCGGTCTCTCCCGGTGGCGTAAGGTTCATAGTCGCGGTTTGCGTAAATCTCCGCCACATGGAAATCATCCAGCAGCTTTTTCAGCACATCCAGCGGCTTACCCGTTCTGACCAGCAGGGAGCTTCCTCTTTCGCGAAGCTGACCGTGGATCTTTTCCAGCTGCCGGTATATGAAGGTGACCCGGGCATCATCCTCCGGTAGCTCATCGATGATCTCGGTATCGAATATAAAGAGAGGCTGCACCGGTTTGCCCGATTGCAGCGCCATGCGCAGGCCGGTATTGTCCTCCAGCCGCAGGTC
>CAZOHA010000070.1:0-19132 GCA_964579515.1 uncultured Bacteroides sp.
ACTTCTGTCTGGTTCCATGTTCCGGAACCCTTGAAATTCTGCGGTTCGGCAGGGATCAGGTCATACAGAGATCCTGCTTTCCGGTTTCCGTTAGTACCCAATTTGGCATCGGGATGCCGTTCATTGTCCAGGACCTGCAGTTCGGGGGCCGTCTTGTAGATCCTGTCAAAAGATGGATCTTCAGACCCCAGGTAGAAGATACCGGAATTTCCCCCCTCGGAGATCTTCCATTCCAGTTTCAGGTGGAAATCGGAAAATTCGCGGTCGTAGATGATGGTTCCGCCTTCCCCTTTTCCTTTGGGATTGAAATGGATCGCCTGATCATCCACCTCCCATTTTCCTGGCACTTTGTCTTTCTGATACCCTCTCCAGCCCTCCAGGGAGTTACCGTCGAAAACCAGTTCGAATCCCTGTTGTTTCTCGCTTTCTGTCAACAAGTTCTGTGAGAGACCAGTGGTTCCGGACCATAACAGACAACCTGCCACCAGCCCAATGATCGAATACTTTCCTGCCATAATTTGATTTGGATTATGCAACTGTTAATAATGAGGTTCAACTACCTAAAGTTGGAAAAACTAATTATAAATAGCAAGTTGAATTGTATCGGTTTTTTTCCTAAATTTCAAGGTATTAGAACAAACAGGCTATGAATCGAGACTCCGATCATATCCGGTCTGACCTGTTTATCGAAGATCTGATACGGATGCAGGATCAACTCTACTTCTATGCACTTCAACTGACCGAAGACAGCGAGAATGCCAGGGACCTTGTTCAGGAGACCAGCTACAAAGCGCTTAAGAACCGACGGAAACTGCATGATTATGAGCATATCAAGGCCTGGTTGTACACTATCCTCAGAAATACACATATCAACTACCTGCGCAGCAGTCACCGCAGGCAGGTTGTTTTAGATTCGGAAGAGTTTTCGAACTCCACCCTTTCCATGCATGGCTCAAACAGCGAAACCCCGGAGACCTTCCTGCTTCGCAAAGAAGTTCATGAAACACTGGATAAGCTGCCGCAGGACTTCGAGAGACCGATCCATCTGTTTCTTTCCGGGCACTCCTACAAGGAGATCGCCAGGGAGATGAAGATACCCATCGGAACGGTAAAGAGCAGGATCCACCTTGGAAAAAAGCGGATCAGGAAGTACTACACCGCATAAACAGCGATCAGACCAGATCGCAGGCCTCAGCCGGCATCCAGTGCTTGTCCTTTCCCTCCCACTTCACATTGCAGCCGATGGGATTGGTAACCGGAACAGATACTTCCTTTCCGGAGGTGATCTCCTCCAGAGTCCTGTCCAGGTCGTTTACGGTAATCCGGCTGGCATCTCTGGGCTGGTCCACTCCTCTTCCTGTGTATACTAGTTTCCTGTCACCGTCGAACACATAAAAATGAGGAGTCCTGAGAGCGCCATAAGCCAGAGCAATGTCCTGAGATTCGTCGCGAAGATAGACCCAGGGAAACTGATGTTCTTCCATACGCCTGACCATATGAGGGAAATCATCGGTCTCATAGGTGTTGGCACTGTTCGAGTTGATACCTGCAAACTGGACCCCCCGGCCGGCAAACTTTTCGGCGGTGGCACGGGTTACTTCATCCGAGCCGATCACATAGGGACAGTGATTACAGGTGAAGAAGATCACCAGGAATTCTTCTTTGAAATCATTGAGTGAATAGGTATTACCATCGGTCGCCGGCAGAGTGAAATCCGGTGCTTTCGATCCAATCTCCAGTGTAAAAGCCATAGCATCTGTTTTTTTGAGTTCATTTTCATTCCCGAATCCATGGAGGGAACGTACAAGAAATACAAATAGAAGTTAAAAATGTTTAAGTCGGGGTTCTCTTTCAAACAATTTTGACCGAAGAGGTGTTACAGAATTGTGAAACAGATCATTGCCATTTCCATCGTCTGTTTACTCCTCTCCTCCCACCTGGAGGGGCAACAAGTGCAGCAGATCGGTGTGGAAGAACTCGCCCGGGTGTTGTCGAAGGAATCGGATTCCACCTATGTGGTGAATTTCTGGGCTACCTGGTGCTCTCCCTGCGTGAAAGAGATCGGATATTTTGAAGAACTTCACCGTAATTACATGGAAGCGGGGCTGAAGGTCTACCTGGTCAGCCTCGATTTTCCCAATCAGGTCGAACGGAGAGTGGTCCCGTTTTTAAAGGAAAAGGATATCACCGCGGAGGTACTGCTGATGACCGACCTCGATTACAATTCATGGATCGACCGGGTCGATCCCTCCTGGTCGGGTTCCATTCCTGCTACCCTGATCTACAGAAATGATCGCAGGATATTTCTGGAAAAAGAATTGACCAGGAGCGAACTAACAATGCATGTTAACCAAATGTTGAACTGATATGAAAAGACTATTTTTAACCAGTGTGACTCTTTTCTCTGCCCTGTTACTGGCAGTGGCCGGAGTGAAACCGGGTGACAAAGCCATTGGTTTTTCACTGAAAAATGTGGATGGAGAGACCGTTTCTCTGAGTGACTATGAAGACGAAAAGGGAGTGATCCTGGTTTTCACCTGCAATCCCTGTCCCTTTGCCAAAGCTTATGAAAGCAGGATCATCCAGCTTCACCAGAGATATGCCGACCAGGGCTACCCGGTAGTGGCCATCAATCCGAATGATGATGAGGTTTCACCCGAAGATACCTGGGACAGGATGAAGGAGCGTGCCAGTGAAAAGGATTACCCCTTTCCCTACCTGAAGGATGAATCACAGGAGGTCTACCAAGCTTATGGTGCCACCAGAACACCTCACATCTTTCTTCTGGAGAATACAGGGAACGGGAAATTCGAAGTGGCCTATATCGGAGCCATCGACGATAACGCCATGGATGCATCGGCGGTGACCGAGCGTTACCTGGAGAAGGCCATCGGTGCCGTCATGGCCGGAAATGAGCCCAAACCTGCCACCACCAAGGCGATCGGCTGCACCATAAAAACCAAGAGCTGATCCCATTCATTAAGTATCCTGCGCCGGCAGGTGTATATTTCAAAGGAGGGATGTATCTTTATCAACAAGGATGCATCCCTTCTTCTTTTCAGAGGGAAGGCAGATGAGAAATGATACACGTGGTAATATGGAAAGTGGAAGGATTGGAGCTATAAAGGGTGCCGGGGGTGCGATTTTTTCTATTTTTGGAGCCTGAAAAACGACCGGACGTATGGAACACTTCAACATACTGGAGATCCTGGCAAGCTTTATGGTGCTCTTCGCCATTATTGATATCCTCGGGTCCATCCCCATTATTCTCGATATCAAATCAAAAACCGGTAACCTCCGTCCCGGCCAAACCACCCTTGCAGCCTATGTCATCATGCTCCTATTTCTTTTTATAGGGGAACCTTTGCTGGGCATCTTCGGGGTGGATATCTCCTCCTTTGCCATTGCCGGTTCTATTATCCTCCTGCTGATGGGACTGGAGATGGTGATGGGCATTCAGCTGTTCCGTCATGATTCGGGAACCGGGGGCGGGACCATCATTCCCATCGCTTTCCCGTTGATCGCCGGCGCAGGTTCCATTACCACCCTGTTGTCCCTCCGGGCCGAGTACCATTTCGTGAATATCCTGGCGGCGCTTTCTTTGAATATGATAATTGTGTATCTTGTCCTCCGGCTCACTACCTTTTTTGAACGGATGCTCGGACCAAACGGACTTCACATTGTCCGGAAGTTCTTCGGTATCATCCTGCTGGCAATTGCCATCAGGCTCTTCCTGTCAAATACAGGTATTGAGATCTCAAAAGGGGGTTAAATGAGAGGGTTGGCTGTTTTTGTGTTGCTTATACTCCTGGCGGGTTGTGAGAACGATGAGTTTTCCTGGATCTCGATCAGGAACGATACTGATGTTCCCATTTATGCGCAACCTTTCACATCGGAGTATAGTAATCCGGCCTGGATCCAGCCCGGAAAACTGGACGAATTCTACAGCATCCGCACCAGTAATCTGGATGGATTCGAATACTTCTCCTTCTACTACGACAGCCTGATTATCTTAATGGATGGGCTCGAGGACCAGCCAGTGAAATTTTTCCAGGATGGCACTACGGTCAACTACAACCCCACCCTCAATCCGTTCACCAATCCGGATATGTGGTGGACCCGCAAACTGAATCAGGCCTTCAGGTCCAGTAATTTCGGGTCAGGTATGGAGGAGAAGGAAATCTATGAGCATTTTTTCTGTATCGAAAAGAAGTATGTCAAGTCGCTGGCCGATACGATCGTTCAGGATCTATACCCTGCTGATTAGGGCATCTCTCAATTGTTCCTCTGAAAGCTGAACAGGGTGAGATTTATGGGAGGTCTGCTTCAGCACCTTCCGGATCGACTCCTCCGCGAAACCGTACTCAGACAATTTGGGAACTTCCAGCAGGTTGGTGATGTGGATCAATTTCTCCTTGAACGCCTGAAGGTACTCCCTGTCGTGTTTATACTTAAAATCGGCAAATACCTTACTCACAATTAAAAGCTTTTGTATGGCCGGATGCTCGGGCTGATCGATCAGGTTATCGATGGTATGGGCAAACACAGGGGCCATCAGCGAACCGCAAACAACACCGTGCGGGATATCGAACAGACCGCCCAGCGGTGAGGCAAACCCATGGACCAGACCCAGTCCGGCATGGGCCAGGGTGATCCCTGAAAACATGGCGGCCAAAGCCATTCCGGCGCGTGCTTCCAGGTTCTGCTCACCCTCCAGATAGGCCCGCAGAAGATAACGTTTGATCTGTTTCAACCCCTGCAATGCCAGGGCATCGGTCATTGGGTTCGCCCTGCTGGAGACATACGATTCCAGCAACTGGGTAAAGGCATCCATCCCGGAAGTTGCAGTCAGCCTGGCAGGACAAGTGAGCATCATCTCCGGGTCGATAAGAGCAAGCTCAGGAATGAAATTATTATGCCTTAACGATTTTTTATATCCCAGTTCACCCACCTCTGAAATCACCGCATTCTTGGTCATTTCACTCCCGGTTCCCGAGGTGGTGGGCACGGCGATGAAAGGTATTTTGTCGCCCGGATGGGTCCTGTTACCCACTCCTTCCAGGAATTCCTTGATACTGCCCTCTACCGGGATCATGGCCGACACGGCTTTTCCGGAATCCATGACACTTCCGCCTCCCACAGCCACCACCACCTCGATCCTCTCGCCCCGGTGCTTTTCCACGATCCCGTCGATCATGGAGGGAGAGGGCTCGTGGGAGATGATTTCATGGTCGAACCGGATCTGTTCCTTCTGAAGTCCTGAGATGATCTCCTCGCCATGTCCCGAATTGTGAATGGAAGAGGAACCGGTCAGCAGCAATACCCTGTGGCCGAATTTACTGATGATTCGAGGCAGTTCATTTCGCCTTCCCTTTCCGAAAATGATTTCCGGCAGAGAAGAGAACTGAAAAGGGTCGATCATGGGATATTCGTTTTCGTAAATATAAGAAAAGGGATTTTGGGGTCAAGGAAAAAGATATCTCCTAACCAGATAATTGGACCCGGCCGCCAGAGAGAGAAAGATCATCAGGAATAGATCGGTCCGGAGGGGTCCGATTTCCGTCGGGAACATCCCGGTCTGGGAAAGGATAAAGGTGATCAGCCCGAGGGCCGAGAGAATGATCATCCAGGGTCCCTGAGATTTGCCGGCAAAGATCCCGAGGATCACCAGTGGTCCCATCATGGCTGTTCCGGCAAAACTGATCCGGGCCAGCAGAACCAGCTGATCCGAGCTCAACAGGGAAAAGGCCAGGGAGGCCAGGGCAAAGCTGATAATGGCAATTCTCACAGGAAGCAAAGATTGCCGGTGCTTCCCCGGAATAAGTCCGCGCAGTTCATTTCCCAGGGCAAACAGTTGAGAATCGGAGGTGGACATGGCTGCCGCAAAGAGTCCGATCACTGCCGCAGAAGCAATTACGCCCGGCTGATCCCGGATCAAAACCCCGCCCAAAAATTCGGACATGGAGGCATCGGGATAACGCAGGGCCCCGTACAATCCGATAATAATGGTCGGGAAGATTACCAGCATGGCAAACGTCCCCACCGCCACCGCCATCCGGTACATCGACCGGGTATTCTTCATGATCACCAGCCGGGTTGAAAGTTGCGGCTGGGTAACCGGAATCATCAGGATGGCCAGAAAGGAGGCGATCAGAAACTGACTGTTTAGCAAACCATTAGGTCCCGGAGTGGAGAGAAGTTCCGGCCGGACCTGCTCCACACGGTCGAACATCTCACCCCATCCTCCCAGCGAACGCAAGCAGGTGACTGCGATCACCCAAACCACCACCAGCAGGAGCGTTCCCTGCATGAAATCAGCGTAAATGATCGCCTTCAGTCCTCCCAGTTCAGAATAAATGAGCATCACGGTAACGATCAAAAGCGACCAGCCCCATACCGGGATGGAATCCGGGAAAGCCTGAATCAGAAAAAGAGCCACCCCCCTGATCTGAATTGCAACGTAGGGAACCAGGAAAATAAACACTCCGCTGAAATAGACGAATCCGGCCCAACGGCTTCCATAACATTCCCGCAGCAAGGCCGACATGCCGTTGAATCCTTTCCCGGAGATGCGCCGGCGAAGACGATAGCCGAACCAGACGATCAGGAATACCATCCCGGCATCGGAAAAGGCCAGGAAGATCCAGGCCCCTACCCCATGGTTCCTGGAAAAATCGGGCATCCCCATTAAAGTGAAGGTGCTGAACAGGGTGGCCGCAAAGGTCATAAATCCCAGGATCAGCCCGATATTGGACCCTGCCAGCAGGAAATCGCTCTGCGACCGGATCATTCGCCGCGATCGCCAGGAGAGATAGAACAGAATGGAAACGTATACGGTACCGACGATCAATAACCAGAGCAGCATATCATCCGTCTTTCAGTCGTCATCCTGCAACTTGCTGGCGACATAGGTTAGAAATACCAGCAGAGCGGTAATCAGCACGCTGGCCCACAGTGTAAAAGGCATGGAGAGGAATTGAGGATGGATCCTCCCCGGATCCAGGATCAGCGGAGTAAAGGTAACCACTACCAGTACCAGGGCGGTAACCATTACCCCGATCCGCAGGATCTTTCTGTTCTGTTTCATGAATTCTCTCATAACCTGGGAGTTGTTAATCCACCGTCCACCATCACCACGGCTCCGGTGGAATAAGGCATGCTTCCCGAGGCCATGGCCGCTGCCACTTTTCCCACATCTGCGGGCAAGCCCCAGCGCCCCTGCAGGGTGAGCCCCCCGGCAATCAACCCATCGTACTTCTCTTCCACTCCCCGGGTCATGTCGGTCCGTATGAGCCCGGGCCGGATCTCGTACACAGGGATATCGAATTCACCCAGCCTCACCGCCCACAGCCTGGTAGCCATGGAGATTCCCGCCTTGGAGATGCAGTACTCTCCGCGGTTGGTGGAAGCCACCGTGGAAGAGATGGAGGAGATATTGATAATGCATCCGCGATATTCAGGATCCTCCTTCCGGCATATGATCATATGCCTGGCAGCCAGTTGAGTGAGAAAATAGGGTCCCTTCAGGTTGATCTCCATGACCCGGTCGTAACTCTCCCCGGTGGCTTCCAGGATATCGGTACGTTCGAGCGGCGCCACTCCTGCATTGTTCACCAGCACATGTAGGGTTTTAGCAGTCCGGACCGCCTCCTGGAAAACACGTTCCCTATCCTCCTGTACGGAGACGTCTCCCTGTACATAGACAACTTCAGGTGCGACTTCCCTGAGAGCATCCAGGGCGGTTGACACCTCCTTCTCCTCCCTCACTCCATTAATAATCAGATGAAAGCCTGCCATCCCCAACTCACGGGCGATTCCCAGCCCGATCCCTCTGGACCCCCCTGTAATCAATGCTGTTCTGGCCATATGATATATTTTATTTTCACTTCAGATCAGGCACCTCCACCCAGGTGCGGTTCTCCCATGATTGCAAACCCAGTTCCGCAAGCTGGACTCCTTTAGCTCCTTCGTAAAGATCCCAGGGGAAAGGATTTCCGCCCGCCACATGTTCCAGGAATAGTTCCCACTGCGCCTTGAATGCGTTCTCGAAATGCTCATCGGCATAGACCTCATGCCAGTCTTCAAAGAAATCGATCGGACTGGGAATATCGGGATTCCATACCGGA
This sequence comes from uncultured Bacteroides sp., assembly GCA_964579515.1. Classification (GTDB taxonomy): domain Bacteria; phylum Bacteroidota; class Bacteroidia; order Bacteroidales. The sequence continues at coordinate 8,127 of CAZOHA010000070.1, forward strand.
ACGGGTGTCCGTCTATACTCCTGTACTCTGCAGCTTCGGAGTCCCGCCACCGCCGAACCCTTTGTTCCGTCCACCTGAACGGTCAGCAGATCATCTCTGCGGACCCTTGTGGCCCAGGAGGAATTGAAATGGGCAATGACCCCACCCTCCAGTTCAAAGGTGGTGTAGGCAGCATCTTCGGCCGTGCAGGTATAGAGCATCCCCTGTTCATCGACTCTCTCGGGAATGTGAGTGGCCCCCAGGCAGAACAAACCCTGTACACCCCCGAACAGGTGATCCAGCACATACCTCCAGTGGCAGAGCATATCAAGGATGATTCCGCCCTCCTCCTCCTTCCGGTAATTCCAGCTGGGGCGCTGCGGTTTAACCGTATGGCCCTCGAAGACCCAGTACCCGAATTCTCCCCTGACAGCCAGGACTTTTCCGAAGAAGCCATTCTCCACGAGACGCTTCAGCTTGATAAGACCCGGCAGCCAGAGCTTGTCCTGAACCACGCCGTGTTTCACCCGGGCCTCCCGGCACATTGCCGCCAGCTCCAGAGCTTTCCCGGTGGAGGTGGCCACCGGTTTTTCGCAGTAAATATGCTTTCCTGCTTTGATAGCCTGTTTCACTGAGGCCTCCCTCCTGCCGGTTGTCTGGGCATCGAAATAGATCTCGAACGAAGGATCGCTGAGCACACTGTTCAGATCGGTGGTCCACTTTCCGATGCCGGAACTCCTCGATAGCTCTTTCAACTTATCCGGGTTGCGGCCCACCAGGACAGGATCGGGCATGATACGTTCTCCGTCCGGCAGAAGAACACCACCCTGTTTTCTTATCTCCACAATCGACCGCATCAGGTGCTGATTGGTTCCCATACGGCCGGTCACGCCGTTCATGATGATCCCCAGATTCTTCTGCTCCATATTATTCAGGTATGAGTGAGGTATGCATCAATGACTCTATCCAGATATTCCTGCTGATCCATGGACCAGTACCTTTCGGAGAAGATCTCCACTTCGTGATACCCTTCAAATCCCGACTGTTCCATCCAGCTGCGTATCTGTTTCAGGGGAATGCACCCCTCTCCCATCAGTCCGCGATCGCTCAGGAGATCAGAAGTGTCCACCTTCCAGTCGCAGACATGGTAACTGAAGAGCTTCCCCATCCGGCCGCACCTCCGGATCTGCTCTTCCAGTCGCGGGTCCCACCAGACATGGTAGACATCCACTGCCACTCCCACCCATTCACTCTGAAGAGCCTCGGCCATGTCGTTGGCCTCTGCAAGGGTATTTATTGCAGAGCGGTCGGCTGCATACACGGGATGCAGCGGTTCGATGGCCAGCCGGATCCCCGCCTCAGCGGCCCTGGGAAGAATCTGTGCGATACCCTCCATGATCTGGTCCCTGGAATCGTCCAGGGACTGCCGGGGATCCGCCCCGCAAACCAGAACGATCATCCCGCTTCCGATCGACTCTGCCTCTCCGATCGCCCGTAAATTGTCCCCGATGGCTTTCCTGCGGATCTCAGAATCTGCCGATGCGAAGAAACCGCCCCTTACCAGAGAGACCACCTCCATATCCAATTGCTTCAGCAATCGATAGATTTCCATAATATCTTGTCCTTCAATGAGATGCCTCCAAATCGAAATAGCCTTCACTCCCACACGGTTAAATTCCCTGAGGGAGGTTTTCAGGTCCCACGGCCGGTGGGTCTGTGTATGAATACAAAGGCGGGAAAGGTCTCTTATGGACTGCTGGCGGAGCATCGGCAGGATGTTCAGAGCGAATCTAATAATTCTATCCCGTTTTTCCCTAAAAAAGCATACCAGTTCCTCGGATATGAACGATCTGTTACTAATTTTGGAAAAAACCTCATCTAATGAAGAAATACAGGAATACCGCTTACACGCGAAGACAATTTATCGGAATTTCCACCGCTGCAGCAGCAGGGATGGCCGTTTTGCCGGGACTCAGGTCCTGCATGAAACCTGAAGGATTGAAGGAAGTGCGGCTCGGTTTTATCGGGCTTGGACGTCAGGCCATGTTTCTGCTCGACGGGTTTATGAGGCTGGAAGGCGTGACGGTCCTGGCCGGTTGCGATGTTTACGGAAGAAAGCGCACCCGGTTCGAGGAGCGGGTAAATAGTTATTACGAAGAGCAGCAGAAGACCGCAGAAGTAAGCACGTATGAACGATACGAGGACCTTCTGGCCAGAAATGATATAGATGCGGTGGTGGTCGCCACTCCGGACCACTGGCATGCACTGATCGCCATTGAAGCTTGCAGGGCAGGGAAGGATGTATACCTGGAGAAACCGATGACATTCACGATCCGGGAAGGGCAGGAACTGGTAAGGACTGTCAGGTCCACCAACCGGATCCTGGGTATAGGCAGTCAGCAGAGGTCCGACCCCAATTTCCAGCATGCTGTAAAGCTGGTGCAGAACGGCACTCTGGGAAAACTGGAAAAGATCAACGCATATATCGGAGCGCCACCGGTGCCTTATAAACTTCCCGCCGAACAGGTGCCTGCCGATCTGAACTGGGATCTCTGGCTGGGTCCCCTGCCGGGTGATATCCACTATAATAATGAACTGAATCCACCGATTTCTCTGGATCCCCCGCAGGATGAGCAGTTCTGGGGCGGATGGCGCTGGTACAAGGAGATGGGTGGCGGTTTCACCACCGACTGGGGAGCCCACATGTTCGACATCGCCCAGTGGAGCCTTCAGAAAGACGGCAGCGGTCCCGTCGAGGCCTCCCCCATCGGGGACGGCACCGAGTTTATGTATTTCACCTACGATAACGGAGTGATCCTCACCTCCGAGCCCTTTGATGAAAAACTGACCAAAGGGGTGAAATTTCATGGAGACCAGGGATGGATCGAGATTTCCAGGGATCATTACCTGGCCTCGGACGATTCCCTCTTCCCGCCCGATTACGGTACCGGAGAGGAGGAAGATGTCCCTTATGAAACCAGGATCCCGCACCAGGAAAACTTTATCGAAGCGGTCCGGAAGCGGGTCGACCCGGTCGTTCCCGTGGAGACAGGACACAGCTCCTGTACGCTCTGCACTCTCGGGAACATCGCTTGCGAGCTGGGACGTACTGTCCGATGGGATCCGGCCTCACAAACCTTTGTGGATGATCTGGACGGCGCAGCCGCGGCGCTGTTACACTACGATTATCGTGAGCCTTACCGGCTGACCTGACTAAACAAATGCCTATGATCCACCTGGAAGATCTGTTGAACTGGAAGGATTCGGGGGTGATCCCCGAAGACCTTCCACACCTTCTCCAGGCCCTGCTGCTGGACGCCTCCGGCAACTGGGACGCCGCACACCGCATCGCTCAGAACGACATGTCTCAGGTCGGTTCCTGGGTACATGCCTATCTCCACCGGAAAGAGGGAGATCTGGGAAATGCCGGCTACTGGTACCGGCGTGCAGGAAAAGAGATGCCCCCGCTCTCCCTGGAGGAGGAGTGGGAGTATATCGCGCAGGCACTGCTGGAGCGTCAGACCTGAAGCGGAGAAATTCCGGCTGGTTGACCCGCCAGGGCTCGAACCTGGACTCTTCTGATCCAGAGTCAGACGTGTTGCCAATTACACCACGGGTCAGTTCAACGGGCAAATTTAGTGATTTTTCCTATAGCTAAACGCTTCGACTGCCTTCTCCCGATGCCGGAAATGAAATCAGGTTGAGCTGGTTTTTTTTCTGGCCGCAGAGGAATTTAAAACATAATCGGGAAATCTGGCGTTTTAAGGAAAACTAAAACCGGATGAAAAAATTCATTGGTCTTTGGCTGTTCTTCCTCATAAATTTACCATTACCGGCACAGGAGATCGAGATCGAATCGCCCATAAAAATGCTTGCACTCGGGGACTCCTACACCATTGGTGAAAGTGTGGAGGTGGAAAAGAGATGGCCACACCAGTTCGTTGCCAGGCTCAGGGAAAGGGGACTGACTGCCCACACTCCGGATTATATTGCGCAAACCGGGTGGACCACCGGAAATCTGCTTGCCGGGATTGAATCACAGTTCGATGAAAATCAGGACTATAATCTGGTATCGATCCTGATCGGGGTGAACAACCAGTACCGCGGACTGCCCATATCGTCGTATGAGCCCGAGCTGCTGCAGATCGTTGAGTTCGCCCTCGGAGTGATCGACGGAGACACTTCCAGGCTATTTATGCTCTCCATTCCCGATTATGCGTTTACTCCTTTTGGCGGAGGCAGCAATACCATCAGTGAGGAAATCGACGAATATAACCGGATCAACGAAGAAGTGGCAGCCCGGTATGGAATCAGATATATCAATGTCACTCCGATCTCCAGAGAAGGCCTGGAAAAACCTGCGCTGGTTGCCGCAGACGGCCTGCATCCCAGCGGTCAGCAATACTCTCTCTGGGTCGACATTATCATGCCCTATGTGACAATCGAGGATAACGTATCGGGCAGCAGAGAAAATACTCAGGAGGAACTTATGATCTTTCCCAATCCTTCCTCATCGAAGGTTCAGATCATTTCAGAAATTCCCCTGAGAAACATCCGGATATTCCATTCCTCCGGGATGCTGATACACGAGACAACCGAGAAGTCCCGGAATGTGGAAGTGGACCTCTCACAATTCGCGCGAGGAACCTATCTGCTGGAGGCACGGGAGGCGACAAGATCCATCGTTCGTCCTGTCGTCCTTTTGTGACGTCTAAAAACCCCCGCCGAAATCCATTCCTCCGCCACCGGACCCGCCACCACGCTCTCCGCCGTCACGATAATTATTGATCCTGTAACTCAGGGTAAGGGTCAGCATCCTGGGCTGACGCCTCATGACCACATGTTGTTCAAAATTCTCTCCCAAGTTGGTGAATTCACGCTTAACGGAACCGAAAACATCTCTTAGCTGCAGTGTGGCGGAAAATTTCCTGTCGAACAGATCCTGACGGAACGCCAGGTTCATATAAGTGTACCCCTCACTGGTCCCCTGTGCTGTGATGGACCTGCTACGGTAGGAGACATTGCTCTGAAGGCGGGTCGTTGGAGTGATCTGGAAAGTGGCATTCATGTTGGAGCGCCAGTTAAAACTCTGTTCGTCGACCGGTTCTCCGTTGATCTCGCCGTTGATCATGTAGAAATATGGGGTGATGCTTCCGTTTACTGTCAGCCACTTCCAGAATTTCCAGTTCACCATGAGCTCGGCTCCGGCAGAGTGATCATTGTTCAGGTTTTCTGTTTTCAGGATAAAGAGGTCGAGCGAATCGCTGTATTCGGTCACCCGGGTGATCAGGTTCCTGGTATTTCGGTAATAAAGTTCGAACGCTACAAAATTCTGACCCCATCCCCGCTGGTATCCTAACTCGGCCGAGTGAATATATTCGGGCTGAAGATCTGGGTTCCCGGTGCGGACTGTATAGGGATCCACGTAGCTGGGGTTGGGATCCAGGTAATATCCCCTGGGCCGGTCCACCCGCTTGCTGTAACTCAGCATCAGTTGCTGGTCGTTCTCGAACTGCCTGGAGAAATGCAGGGTGGGATAATAGTCGAAGCGATTGATTTCATAGACATCCCCGGATGATTTCCGGTCCAGCCTCCTCAGCGTATGTTCTCCACGAAGACCGATCTGATACTGGAAGTTACCGGCCTCTCCTCCGAAGGTGGCATAGGCTCCCTGAATAGCTCTGTAAAAATCGAGCGGACTGGAATACAATTCATTCACGATCCACTCATCGCTGCCGTCGTCAAATTCCTCGAATACAAAATTTTCAAGCTCATCGTCGATGCGTATCTGATACCCGGCCTCCAGCCTGGATGCTTCCAGCAGCGGGCGGGTGTAATCCACCTGAAAACGGAATTCGTACTCATCCTCCGTCTCCACGCCCCTGGTTCGTTCGACGATCACATCCTCGATTTCATAATCCTCTTCTGTATTAAAGTCGTTCTGAGAATCGATCCCCGTTCCGTCACTCTGCGAAAAATTGACCATCGCCACCAGCTTGTGGTCCCTGGTGTCGAATGTTTGGCTGTAATTGGCGTTAAGACTGTAGTATCGACCGTTCCGGTCCATTACACTTTCACTTACATAATATATATCCTCCGAGGCGGGAAGGGTGTATTCATGGGTTCGGTTGGACCGGTCAATACCGAAGGTATAATTCCCCACATCAGCCTCGAGCGTGAAGGATGAACGTTCCGAGAAATCATAGGTGAAACCGCCTCTGAGCTGTGCTCCTCCCCTTTTGAAATCGAATGCCCCGTCTGCATCCAGATAATTATCGGCCGAATCGGTAAACGTGATCTGCTGCCTTGTAAGATTCCCAGGATAGTAGTTGGAATTGTAATTTCCTCCCAGAAAGAAGTTCCAGTCTCCAACGCGTCTGTTCAGGAGTGCGTCAAAACGGTACCTGTCGACAATCCCTGCCGAAGCATTAATGATCCCGTTGGTGCCCTGCCGGACCTTCTTTTTCATGACCACATTGATAATCCCTGAGTTTCCGTCGGGATCATACTTGGCCGAGGGATTGGTGATAATCTCGATGTTCTCGATCGCACTGGCGGGGATCTGCTGCAGGGCATCACTTCCATCCAGTACGCTGGGCTTTCCGTCAATCAGTACCGTGAAGCTGCTGCTGCCCCTCAAGGATACATTTCCTTCGATATCAACTGAAACCGAGGGTGTGTTCTCCAGGACATCCACTGCAGTTCCTCCGGCCGCATTGAGGTCCTGGCTCACATTGACCACTTTCTTGTCGAGCCGGTATTCGACGTGTTTGCGGTTACCCACGACTTCCACCTCCTCGATGTCCTGGGTATTGACACTCATCTCCAGGGTTCCCAGGTCGATCTTCCTGGATCCGGGAGCAAGTACAATGGGTTCGACCACATTTTTATGGTATCCTACAAAATTGGTGACCACATAATACTCACCGAAAGGAAGCTTGCGGACTTCAAAGTTGCCCTGTTCATCACTGACCGTTCCTCCGATCAGGGCAGAGTCAGCCAATGAATATATGGCGATGGTGGTATATTCCATCGGGTCGTTAGTGCCCTTTTCCATCACCTTTCCGGCAATTATCCCGGAAGGAGGAGCTTCGTCCTCACTTCCATCGGCAAGTGCCGGAACAAATGTGAACAGAAGGATTCCAAGAACGATTTCAGGCAACCTATATAATCCTCTCATATTGTCAAAGTTTGTTTACAGATTTAGTAACACCCGTTAGACAAACTTCACATAGAAAGGTTTAATGACCCTGAAATTTCTTGTTAAAATCTATGTTAAAAAAAGATGACGAACTCTATTTTAACCGGACGGCGTTCATTTCGAAATCCCCTTCGAAATAGCTCACTTTTCCCTTGAATTCGTCCCTCTTGAACTTACCCGAGATATCGATCCGTTCATTTTCCAGGAAGACGGCGAACTTAAGCTCCTTTTTGGCATATTCCACCTCTTCTCCCTCTACCTTGTAATACTCATTCAGAGCGATAGTGACCCCCAGTCCGTCCTCTTCTTCCACAATTATCATCTGTCCCTTTTCATACCCCGATTGTACGCCCGGAACGGTGTAATCCCAGGTTCCCGCCGGGGAGTATTTCATGGCTGCTGGCCCGTTCGTGAATGAAGTGATCAACATGAAAGCCACTAAAACAGGGGTTACCCGTGCGATTGTTCTCAATTTCATAGTCGGTAATTTTGTAAGGTTAAGGTTTATAAATGACTTCATTAAATTATGAAAAATCTTTTTTGTATCATTGCGGTCCACCAAAAAGCTCCTTCCATGAGATTTGTTGCCATTATTTCCATCATACTATTCTTCTCTGTGAATCTTTACAGCCAGGAATCCTCTCCTTCTCCTCCACCCCTGGAGAGCCTTAAGGACTCATTGAACTACTATCTGGGAATCAATCTGGGATACAGTCTGGGCACGGCCCCGTTCGAAACGGACCCGGACCTGATCACTATGGGTTTGAGAGGCGTTCTTTCCGGAGATCTAATGATTGATCAGGTGAAGGCGCAGGAGATCTTCCAGAGGCTTCAACAGTCCATGGCCGCTGAGAGGAACGCCTCAATGAATGCCGAATCGGAGATCAACCTGGAGCGGGGGCAGGCATTTTTAGATGAAAACAGGACCAAACCCGGGATCACCACCACCGAATCGGGATTGCAATATGAGGTGATCGAAGAGGGGGACGGCCCGAAACCAGGGCCCACTTCAAATGTGGAGGTTCACTATGAAGGCAGGCTCATTGACGGAACCGTTTTCGACAGCAGTTATGATCGCGGCGAATCCATATCATTTCCGTTGAACAGGGTGATCGCGGGCTGGACGGAAGGGCTTCAGCTGATGAATGCAGGTTCCACCTACCGGTTCTTCATTCCACCTGACCTGGGGTATGGTTCCCGTGCCACCGGATCAATCCCGGCCAATTCGGTGTTGATCTTCAGGGTGGAGTTGCTTGGAGTCGATGAATAAGGTCCCTGCACTCTATTTTCTGGACCGGACGGTGGTAACCTGGTCGATGCAGCCACCCACCGTATAGGGATCTCCCTCGTTGAGATCACGGAAGAAAACCTCCTCCTGATCGGGATACTGAGCGGCTGAATCGGCCAGTTTCTGGTTGGCCTCTTCCGCCAGTTCAGGATCGGCAGAGCGCGCCTTTATATACATATCGGAGGCGGCCCAGAAAGCGGTTCTCTTCTCAAAATCTGACCCCAATCTGTCTCGCGAGGCGATGTAGGCATCTCCCAGCAGAATGTAGGCTTTCCCCTTGGTTTCGTCTAATTCGACGACCTTTCGGGCATGCTCAATCGCTTCACAATAGTTTTTCAATGCTGTACTGACCACAGCCAGTTCATAATACCATTCGGCCAGAGTCTCGTCAGATACATCTTCCTCCGCTATTGCCTCTTTCAGATATAAGGCGGCCTTATCAAATTCATTCCTGGTAATAAAAAGAATGGCCAGGTTATGTGCAGACTCCGGACCTGGTTCCATGCTGTAAAGGCTTTCGGCCGCTGCGGTATAAATATCCGCCTGATCACAGCCCAGGAGAGTATACAGCGAAATTACATTTTCAATGAAAAACCGGCTATCCCTGTTCTTTTCAAAAATGGGTTCATAAAACTCATTCAGGGATGCACAGCTGAGATCACCCCCTTTCAGTACAATCTCAGTGATACTGTTCAGCGTCCTCTCCTTTCTTGAACTGGAGGTATTCAACTGATCAACAGTTTCCCTGACCATCAGATAGTCCGAGATCAACTGGTCAGCTTCAATAATCCCCTCTCGTTTTAAGTTGGTACCTGCCGAAATGAGTAACACCAGAACAGGTTCCCTGGAATCGTCTCCTTCCAGTTCGATACTCCTTTTAAGCATTTTATAGGCTTCATGAACTTGTCCGATATCGTCTCCCCGGTATGTCAGTAGATCCTGCGCCTTGCGGCCCAGTATATTTCCCTCGCCTCCAAAATACTCCATACGGCGGTCATAGATGAGCATCAGGGTGTCGATCCTGTTTTCCTTTACCGGACCTTCCGGATCGGACTCGATGAATTGCCGGTACATGTTCACCCCGTCCACAAAGATCCGCTCGCTGTAACGGGGGCAATTATCAAATGCGATCAACCACGGCCCATGAGCGTAATCGTATCGATTCTTCTTATAAAACTCCCGGTAAGATGAGATGTCCATCATGCACCGGATGCTGTCATTCTCCGGATTACTGCCGTTTCCGGCACTGTATTGCGAGAATCCGGTCGTGGTGAATCCAAAAAGGAAGATTAAGGCTTTGGATAATGAGTATATTCCTTTCATCTTTTTTTGCAAGTTATTTAGCTTCATATCTACACTATGCTATCACGATAATGTTAAACAAAAATCGGTCCGCTTGTTCAAAAAGTTCAATAAAATCCACATGTTTTCTGAGTGAACTACTGGTAAACTTTACGTTAAGCTTTTTTCTGATGAGTTTCTTTTGCATTTCTTTTGCGTTTCTTATGAATTAATTACGCGTTTGTTTTGCCATTTGATTTCTAACTTCCGGTACAATATTCCACTCATTTAAAGCAGATGAAGATTCAACCACCCATAATCATATATATGTTGGTCCTTGCTCTTTTTCAGTGCGAAAAGGAATCAGCTCCCGAAGAAGATGGGACCGGAGATAAAGTATTTACAGGAAACATTCATATCGGTTCCAGGACTGTATCTGAGGAACTGACTGAATTCTTCGATAAGGGTTATGTTGTGATTACGGGAAACCTGAACATCACCGATTCCCGTGCTTTCGACCTCTCCTTGCTCAGCAATATCGAAAAAATTGAGGGATTCGTGACCATCAGTGATTACACCCTCACCTCCATCTCGTTTCTGCAGAATTTGCGATATGTGGGTGGCTCTTTCGAGTTGACTGCCTTCAGGCTACGATCTCTGGAGCCTTTGAAAAACCTCAACCATATAGGGGGTCGGTTTCGACTCAGCATCGAAGAGACGAACACCATTACCTCTTTTGACAGTCTGGAACACTTGGGAGGGTTGCAATTCGATGGATGTGCCAATCCGCACCCATTTCTGTTTCCTGGAGTCAGATCCCTGAATCTGCTGAGTATTGAGTACTGCACATTTGAGTCACTTCATGGTCTGGAGGCCATTGAGACATTGGGGGAACTAGTCATAAAGAAATGCGATCAACTGAAGGTCCTGACCGGTCTAAACAGAATCGATTCAGTGGAAAATTTAGCGATACTGAACAATAAGCTGTTACTCGATCTTTCCGGTATCGAATCAATCCGGTATCTGAACAGGTTTATCCTGCACGGGAATACCAGTTTGTCCAGCCTGAGCGGCCTTCAGAAGCTGAAGTTCCTGGGGTATATCGGTATCAGTGAAAACGAAATTCTTGCGGATTACTGTGATCTTCCCATTCAGATCAACAACGGTGACTACATCGGATACTGGTCCTATGCAAACGGGTACGATCCCACAATAGAACAGTTAATCGCCGGGAAGTGCAAGAGTCCGTGAGGTTCT
>CAZOHA010000071.1:0-18752 GCA_964579515.1 uncultured Bacteroides sp.
AACTATTTATCAGACTGAAGATGAGCAAGAAAGAACTTTCACGCCGTGGTTTCATTACACTGACAGCAGCCGGAGTGGGCGGTATGGCATTGCTTTCCAGGTGTTCGGTCTCCCCGTATCTGTCTCCCTACAGGTTTTTCTCGGCAGAGGAGGCCGGACTGGTGGATGCCATCGCCGACCAGCTCATACCGCCGGGAGAATGGCCCGGAGGAAAAGATGCAGGAGTTACTTTCTATATCGATCAGCAACTCAGTGAAAGCCTCTCCCGCTTCAGTCAGGATTACCGGAAGGGATTGGCCGCCATCAGGGAGACATCGCTGCTGCTGCATGGCAAGCCGTTCGAATCTCTTCCCCTGGCCGGACAGACGGCATTCCTGCAAAAAATGGAACGAGGAGGTTTTTCAGAGCAGCCCGAAGGAGGTTCCCCGTGGGAGGACGGTTTTGACCGTATGTTCTTCCGGTTGCTCAGGGACCATGCCATGCAGGGTTTCTACGGCAGCCCGAGACACGGGGGAAACATCAATCATGTCAGCTACAGGATGATCGGACTTGATTACCCGCTCATTGTGGGCCAAAACAGATACAGAGAGCCATGAAAAACAAACATGTGAATGCCATTGTCATCGGCGCCGGAGCCGGAGGCGGGGTGGTAGCCAAGGAATTGAGCACGGCGGGTATGTCTGTGGTCCTTTTTGAAAGAGGGGGCTGGGCCCGCTACGACGATCATGCCCACGACGAGTTGCGTTCCCAGCGCACAACGGTACTGGGCAATGCCCACGGGCCGGATGATCAAAGGTACCGAAGGGTGTTCGTCCACCCTGACGGCGAAGAACAGGTGGTTTTGCCAAGTGAAGGAGCCTATCACAACAATGCCGCATGCGTGGGCTCGGGAACGGTAAGCTACGGCGCCATGGCCTGGCGTTTCATGGAAGAGGATTTCAGGATGAAGTCCACCTACGGCCATGTGGAAGGTTCCACCCTGGAGGACTGGCCCATCTCTTATGAAGACCTGGAACCCTGTTATGAAAAGGCGGAATGGGAGATCGGTGTGGCGGGAGATGATGCACTGAATCCTTTCGCTCCCCCCCGGTCCAGGCCCCAGCCCATGCCTCCCTTTGCCCACAACAGGGAGGCGAAGATTCTGAAAGGGGCCATGACCAGGCTGGGGATGAACCCTTTCCCCATCCCCATGTTAAGGAATTCAGTCAGGTACAATGGCCGGCCGGCTTGCTACCGCTTCCGCACCTGTGTGGGATTCGCCTGTCCGGTCAATGCCAAGTGCGGCACGCACAATACGGTGATCCCCGCAGCGCTGGAGACAGGGATGTGTGAGCTCAGGACCCAATGCGAGGTGGGAGAGATCCTGACCGATGAACGGGGAAGGGTCCGGGGTGTTTCCTATTTCGACGAGAAAGAGAGAAAGCAGGTACAGTCCGCCGATGTGGTGGTCGTTTCAGCTTCGGCCACCGAAACTCCGCGATTGCTGCTCAACTCCACCTCCAGGTGGTACCCGCAGGGTATCGGCAATGAAAACGACTGGGTGGGAAGGAATCTGCAGGGACACGCATACACCGGTGCCTTCGGCCTTTTCGAAGAGGAGGTTTACGACGACGTGGGTCCCGGAGCTTCCATTGCCATCTGTGATTTCAATCATCATAACCCCGGCATTATCGGGGGTGGAATGCTTGCCAATGAATTTATCCGCCTCCCCTACCTGTTCTCCGGTATCCGGCCGCCGGGTGCACCTGCCTGGGGGAGGGATCACAAAGATTTTCAGGAGAAGTATTTCAGACGCCACATACAGGTGGTGGGCCCGGTTCAGGAGGTGCCCGTTTTCGATGCCCGGGTTCAGGCAGACCCTGCGGTAAAGGATCACTGGGGCCTGCCCGTGGCCAGGTTATCGGGACACCGGCACCGGGCAGACCTGGACGGATGTGAATTCCTGTCCCGAAAAGCAGAACTGATCCTGCAGGAGGCGGGTGCATCCCAAACCTGGCGGCACATGCCGGGGATGGGCCTGAGCGGGGGACAACATCAATCCGGTACCTGCAGGATGGGTGATGATCCAAAAACCTCGGTGACCGATAAATATGGCAGGGTGCACCAGACCGACAACCTCTTTATTGCGGATGCCAGCCTGCACGTGACCAACGGCGGATTTAACCCCGTGCTGACGATCATGGCGCTGGGATACCGGGTGGGCGGGTACATTGCCTCCGAATGGAAGAAAGGAAACCGGTTCAAGGGATGAGAACAATGAAAAAGAGAAAGAGAATGAAACGGCTGCTGTTGACGGTCGCCGCGGCCGTGGTACTGTTGCTGGTCTCATTCGGAGTATTTTACGGCTACTGGAACGCAGCCAGTCCTGAGAAAACCTGTGCTTCCTGTCATGAGATCTCACCCTCTGTCCGCACATTCACCTCTTCGTCGCACAGAGAACTGGCATGCAGTGAATGCCATGGTACCGCTCTGAGCAACGGGATCCATTCCATGAGGGAAAAAGCTTCCATGGTAGTGAATCATTTCGGCGACCCGTATCAACAAAGGATCAGGATGAACGAGAAGCAACTGCTTGAGGCCATGAACGATTGCAAACGGTGTCATGCCTCGCAATATGCCGACTGGCTGAGCAGCGGTCATTCAGCCACCTATGATGACATTTTTCTGGACTCCCTGCACAACAGCACCGAGCAACCCAATGCGGACTGTCTCAGGTGCCACGGAATGTTCTTCGAGGGGACGACCAGCGAGCTTATGGCCCCTATGAGCAGGACAGGGCCGTGGAGGATGCTGATAGCGGAAAAGTCAGAGGATCCCACCATTCCCTGCATGGCATGCCATCAGATCCACCGGGAGGGAATGGTGAGCAGCCCTCCGGACCATTCACAGCCGGGATCCATTTTTTACCTCCGCCTGGATACCCTGTCGGAACTGAGCTTCTATGACAGAGTAGAAGGAGCGCATGTGTCTGCGGAATTTTTGCCCGTACTGGAGCTGCGCAGGGAGGATGAGCGTGTCATGGTCTCCGAGGACCTGCATACCAGGAATTGCGTGCAATGCCATGCTCCCAACGGATTTCACGAGGCCGGCACCAGCGATGACAGGACCCCCCGGGGCGTCCACGAGGGAATCGGATGTACGGCTTGCCATGCGACCCACAGCAACGATGCGAGGCAGTCCTGCCAGCAGTGCCATCCGCTGATCTCCAATTGCAACCTGGACGTCACAGCCATGAACACCACCTATGTCAACCCGGACAGCCCCCACAACATCCACTGGGTGGGCTGCGCGGATTGTCACGAGGAGATACCTGAAGCATCATCACCAAATAGAACCATTTGGAAAACATCAGTGAATTAGCTAAAATGATCAATCACCCGATCCTTCATCCGACCATGACCGATGAAGACCTGAAACGTGAATGCGAGATTGCCCTTAAATATGATGTGGCTTCCGTTTGCGTCAAACCGTCTGTTAACTTGCCTTATTCTTACATGCATAAAAGCCCGCAACTATGAAACATACTTCCCTGTTCATCGTGAAAACCCGGCCCGTTCTGATACTTGCACTGCTATTTGCCATGGATTCCTGCATTACGGACACATCAAAAACTGCTACCTCATTCAGTATTGAAAAAGAAGGAGATACATGGACCTTTTTAAAGGAGGGTGAGTCCTTTTATGTCAAAGGTGCTGTTGCTGTAAGGTATCTCGAAGATTTGAAATCCAGGGGAGGGAATGCCATCCGGATGTGGGGAGCGTATGACGAGGGATTTAAAAGCGCTGAAGAAAATAGTCTTTTCATCAATGTATCTCTACCCCTGAGTGCTGAACGCTACGGAATGGATTGGAACGATACAGCAATGGTCGAGGAGAATATTTCTGAAATATTGTCCATTGTGAAAGCTTACAAAGATCACCCCTCTGTAATGCTATGGGGAATTGGCAATGAGGTCGACTGGATACCTCCGGGAGTGCCCTATAATCCAAAATTATGGGACTGGATTGAAGAAATTGCGAAACGGATCAAGGCCATTGATCCGCATCATCCGGTACTGACCGTTATTGGTGATTCAGAATTTGACAAAAAAACCAAAGAAATTGCCAGTCATTGTCCCAGCCTGGATTTGATCGGACTTAATCTCTATGGAGATTTTTCAGATAAAGTGGAAATCCTGAAAAACAATCTTGATAAACCTTACATGGTTACCGAGTGGGGACCATACGGACATTGGATGCAACCCTCAACAGATTGGGGAGCACCCATGGAAGAATCGAGTTCTGAAAAAGCAGGTTCTTACAGACACCAATACACCATGGTCATACAAAAAGACAAGACGCATTGCCTGGGTTCCTTTGTATTTTTGTGGGACCGTAAACAGGAGATCACCCATACCTGGTATGGCATGTTTGGAGACGATAGTTTGCAAACAGAATCCATTGGAGTAATGCAGGAGCTCTGGTCAGGCAGTGCTCCCGAAAATACTGCACCAAAAGTAACTGAGCTTCTGATTAATGATATGCCACGCAAGTTGAATCTTTACCTGGTACCCGGAAAGGAAAACACCGCCAAGTTGATCGCAATAGATGAAGAGGATGAACTCACCTGGCATTGGGAAATCAGGGCCGAAGTAGATCCGGCTCCCTATGCCGGTCAGGGTGAAAAAGCAGAACTACCAATTGAAGGATTGATAGCAGATCCCGGAATGCAGGAAATAGTTTTTAAAGCACCTGTAGAGGAAGGAGCCTACCGCCTCTTCGGATATGCGATGGATGGGAAAGGCCACTGGGGCTACGCCAACTATCCCTTCTACGTAAGAAAGTAAAGACTTCTTTTTTTTAGCGCGCAACGAACACAGAGGACAAAGTTCGTCGGTTCGTCTGTACCGTGTACCTATGTACTTTCCCCATTCGGTTCCATTCAATGGGTTTGATATGCATTGACATGTATGGTGTTGAATTTCATTATGTTTCTGAAATGCATCATATTTACTGCATAACAGAAACAAATACGGCCAAATAATCAGCATTGTACATATTCCCAAATGAATTATCTGGAATTCAAAGAGCGAATGTTTGACCTGGGCTGTTTCAATATATACCAGGTATACGCATGGAAACCGGGATTTGACAGGAATAATTTCGTGCGCTGGACAAAGAAAGGTCTGTTGATACGCCTTCGGCAAGGATACTACACGTTCCCTGAGTATAAAGGGAAGCCTGATTTCGCGTTGTATTTTGCCAACCGGATTTATCGGCCCTCCTATGTTAGCTTGCACAGAGCCCTGGCTTTTTATGGGATCATACCTGAAGGCGTAACCCAGATAACAAGTGTGACCACCCTAAAAACGGCAAGTTTCACAAATGATGTGGGTGAATACGTTTACAAAAGCGTGCATCAGGATTTCATGTTCGGTTATGAGCTTAAAGCGATAACTGATGGCCGGACGATTTACCTTGCCTGCCCTGAAAAGGCGCTGATCGACCTGTTGTACATCTATCCATTCTATAATACCCAGGAGGCTCTGGAAGATTTACGATTGGATGAATATACCTCCCGGTATAAAAAGAAAGCTCTGCAAAAAAGGGTTCAGCTAATGAAAAAAACCTATGATCTATGATCAATCTGGAAATGATCCGGAATTATTTCCCTGCCGATGTACAGGAAAATGCTTCATTCCAAAAATATATGTCGAAGGAGTATCTGCAACTTTCAATGCTTGATTTTCTTTCCACTACTCCGTACACCAGAAAGATCGTTTTTATCGGAGGTACCTACCTGAGACTTGCTAAAGGGATAGACCGGTTTTCAGAGGATGTGGATTCTTTTTTCCATTTCCTGTGCCTGCTGATGAAGTGATTTGTTCCATGAAATTATCCGCTATGCTATCGCGTCAGAAAGGACGTGATTTTCATGATGCCATTTTTTTGCTATCTCAGACCAAGCCATACTATCAGTTCCTAGCACAAACACATGGTATCCATAACCTAAAGGAACTTAAAACTGCTACCGGGCGGATCTTGAATAGAGCGGACCTGCAGATAAAGAAAAAAGACTTCGAACATCTCCTGTTCAACAGAAAGAACAGTGAACGCATACTTCATGTAAATGAGTTTATTCAGGGTTTGTGAAATAATCAGTTACCTATCTTTAGATACTCACAAATTACACTGAAACTGAAATGGACACCATCTTAATTCGCCTGTTCTGTCTCGGGATTTTTCCCATCCTGATGTTAAAGGGTTGCTCCGAGAAGCAAATCTCCCCCATGGAAGGGGCCTGGAAACTGAGCTACGAGTATGAGATACGGGGTGAAGAGGCCACCTGCATTTTTCCCGGCAAGGCCAGGGGAAGTGAAATCAAAATGTGGGCCGGGAACCGCTGGTCCCTGGTGGGAGTTTTCGTGGAGGATTCCGTGATCACAGACAACTACGGAGGAGGCACCTTCACCCTCGACGGCACCGACTACCGGGAGATCGTCGAGTATCACAGTGCAACGGAATACCTGAACCAGACGATCCGGCTCCATCTGGAGATCAGGGATGATACGCTCACCCAGATCTGGCCGGTGGATGAAACCGGAATGCCCGTCCCCGAACATCATTATATGGAGAAATGGGTAAGGATGGAATAAAGCGATCCTGAAAAACATGCTGCCGGGTTCCCGGGAGCCAGAATCTTCCGGGATCTATCTGGGGACAGGGGGTACTTCAGAACTCGCGGTATTCCGCATCCAGGAACCGGTTGGCCTCATCGAGACGGAACTGCGCTCTCTCTCTGTCCCACTTCAGGGCCCTGTCCGGAAACCGGTTGGCCACCACCCCCAGGAGGATGGTCTCGGTCAGCCTGGAGGCATAGGAGAAGGGGGCACTGCACCTCCCTTTTCCGAGACAGGCATCCACGAACTGGTGGTAATGCTTGTTGCCCTCCTGCTCATACTCCCTGACGGAGGGCTCGGGTTCGAAAGATTTCGCAATCTCCTCCATATCCAGAGGTTCATAGTTTCCATTGACGATCAGCCTGGGAAGCTCCATGAAATGGGGCAGAAGCAGCCTGCCCTTCCGGCCGATGAACATGGCACCCTGTTCGGGAAGAGGGTCATTTCCCGGCAGGATCAGGTCCTCATGTTCTCCGGGTGCTCCGATGCCGTCATACCAGACCCATTTCAGGCGGCGGGTGGTGAACCGGGTCCCGGGGAATTCATAGGTGACCACGTTTTTTTCGGGATGTGCGAACCCGTTGGGTTCCCGGCAACTGGTCATCACGGTTTTCGGAACGTCCAGTTCCAGGGCATGATAGGGAGTGTCGAAAATATGGACCCCCATATCTCCCAGCGTCCCGCACCCGTAATCCAGGATTTTCCGCCAGTTCACCGGGTGGTAAAGGTCCTTCTTATAGGGCCTCCCGGGAGCGTTACCCAGCCAGAGGTTCCAGTCCAGTGTTCCGGGTACGGGATCACTTCCGGTGGGTGCAGGGCCGTCATATCCCCAGTTCTTGGGCGACCACGCCCTGACGGTACTCACTTTTCCGATGATGCCCGACCGGATCAGGTGGGTGGCCAGCCGGTAGTCGTAAAAGGAGTGCACCTGGATTCCCATCTGCGTGACCAGGCCTTTTTCTGAAGCGATCCCGGCCATGTTGCGGGCCTCACTGATATGGTGGGTGAGGGGTTTCTGGCAGTAGACATGCTTACCCATTTCCATGGCCATGACCGAGGCCGGGGCGTGCGTATGGTCGGGGGTGGAGACGACCACCGCATCGATGGCTCCGTTCATCTCTTCAAGAAGAACGCGGTAATCAGAATAGGTCCTGGCTTCGGGAAATAGCTTACGGGCAGCGGCCAGATAACCGGAATCCACATCACAGAGTGCGGTCACCTCCACCTGCGGATGGGATGCGATGGAAGCCAGGTCTGATGCGCCCATTCCTCCCACACCGATGTGGGCGGTCCTCAGTTTGTTGTTTCGGACCAATGCCCAGGCAGAGGAGGGCAGAAAGGCAATGGAACTGAATGCTGCGGTTCTCTTGAGGAAACTGCGGCGGCTTATTCCGGATTTTTGCGGGTTCATGTTACGAAGTCGGTGTTTTGATAAATGAGCAGAAAAATCATCCAATGGATCCCGAAAGCCTATTTTGCGCCCGGCCACGGTAGTCTTTGGGATTGGTCCCGATGATCTCCTTGAACTGTCTGTTGAAATTGGCCAGGTTGTTGTAGCCGCTCTCGAAGCAGATCTGTGAGATGGACATGTCGTTGTCTTCGCTGAGCAGTTTACAGGCATACCCGATCCGGACCTCCTTGATGAAGTGGGAAAAGGTCTTCTTGGTGCTTTTTTTGAAAAAGGAGCAAAAAGCCCCTTCACTGATCCCCACCTGCGAGGCCACCTCATTCAGTTTGATGCTGTCCTTGAAGTTGAAAAAAACATATTCATACACTTTCTTCAGCCTCTGATTCTGTGGCAGATCCGTGTCCCAGTTGAATTCTTCCACTTCCAGGGTTTCAGCTTCATTGATCTGAGAGATGAATTTCAGGATCTCCAGGACCCTGATGTAGCTTTCAAACGAGCTTTCGTGATGCATTAAAGCGGTGAAAAGTTTCATGAGTTTCTCCGTTTCGTATTCCTTCAGATGGAGGCCGTAACGTGCCCTTTTCATCAGATCATTCATGAAATTCAACTCCGGAATATGATTCAGCGCCTTCTCAAGGAATTCATCCTTGAAATGGATCGTGATGGCCGTAGGCTCATCCTCCTTGTTGTCGATTTCCCAGCAATGCGGGACTCCCGGTGCCATGAATAGCAGGTCCCCCGGCCAGAAGTTGGCGATGTTTCCCGAAACGAAACGTCTGCCGACAGCATCCACGATGAAATTGAGTTCATACTTGTTATTGTGGTTATGGATCACTCCCCGGTTGTTTTTCAATTCGATCTGCCTGATAATAAAAGACTGGTTTTCAGGCAGAACCACCGTTCTTTCGATCACTTCCATGAACAAAGGTTTTTGGAACTATGGTAAATCTATCAAAATAATATTAAGATCACGGGATGTTTGCAAGAATATTTCAGGAATGGAGAATGGAGATCATCCCGCTTTATGGCATTTAAAAATTGATAAATAGATGCTTATGCAGATTTTCCCGATGTGAGGATATTTCTATCCGTCAGAGCGGGGATGAATATAATATCACGGATTTGTAAAATTCTTGTAGTATATTATTGTATGGATATGGATATTTGTTCCTTTCCTCTGTTCAGTTAAGAGATGAAAACCAACATGAAACCGCTTATTGGAATCACCATGGGTGATCCTTCCGGTATCGGACCGGAAATCGTGATCAAAGCGCTGTTGAAGGAGGAAGTGTATCAGCGTTGCAGGCCTCTGGTGGTCGGCGATGCAGGTGTGATGGAGCAAACAGCCGGCAGGCTGGGACTGGGGGGCAGGATCCATGCGGTCAACCATCCGGAGGAAGCAGTCTTTACCTGCGGGATCATTGATGTGATCCATCTGGACTGTTTCAGCGGAGACCTGCATTTCGGCAGAGTATCTGAAACTTCGGGCCGATCTGCATTTGCATCCATTGTAAGGGTGATCCAGCTGGCCATGGATCATCTGGTGGACGCCACAGTCACGGCTCCCATCAATAAGGAATCGATCCACCGGGCAGGCCATCATTTTTCGGGTCATACCGAAATATATGCACATTATACAGGCACCGGGAAATACGCTATGCTGCTGGTTCACGGAAATCTGAGGGTGATCCATGTGACCACCCACGTATCCCTCAGGAAGGCGTGTGACCTGGTAAAGAAAGATCGTGTCCTGGAGGTGATTCACCTGCTGAATGATGCATGTCTGGGATTCGGGATCCTGAAGCCGAAGATCGCAGTGGCCGGACTTAACCCGCACTCATCCGATAACGGGCTGTTCGGATGGGAGGAGGAGAGGGAGATCATCCCGGCTATTGAGGAGGCGAAGAAAGCAGGATTCAATATAGAGGGGCCCGTACCGCCGGATACGCTCTTCACGAAGGCCATAGCGGGACAATACGACGGGTGCGTGGCCATGTACCATGATCAGGGACACATTCCCTTTAAGATGGCCGGATTCAGATGGGACGAGGAGGCGAAACGGATGGATGTCAGCGGGGTCAACATCACCCTCGGTCTTCCCATCATCCGTGTATCCGTGGATCACGGGACAGCCTTTGATATTGCAGGCCGGGGCATTGCCAGTGAAACAGCCATGTCCCTTTCGATCGATTATGCCATCAGAATGGCCGTTGCCGCGGCCAAAGTAAACTGACCAAAAACCATGCAGACTGTACAGATCTACTTTCCTGGTAAATTTGTTTTTGGCGATGGCTGCCTGAACGTTTTCGTCGATGATTTCCTGAAACTCCCCTGTAAAAGGGTGTACCTGGTGGCGGATCCCCATATCCGCAAGGCCCTGGAGTTCATCAGGGATGCACTGGAGATAGCCGGTTTGGATGTAATTGTTAACACGAGTATCGGGAACGAGCCCACCGAAAGCGACTTCATATCCATACTTCGTGAGGCGGAATCTAAAAACGTCGATTCGGTCATAGGGATCGGTGGCGGCAGCGTTCTGGATGTGGCGAAGCTGGTTGCTGCATTGACCGGTGCCGGAGTTTATCCTGAAACGGTTTACGGCAGCGGGAATCTTTCGGGCAGAAGGCTTTTTCTGGCCTGCCTGCCCACCACGGCCGGGACGGGAAGTGAAGTTTCGCCCAATGCCATTCTGCTGGATGAAAAGGAAAACCTCAAGAAAGCTGTTGTTAGTCCGTTCCTTTTGCCCGATGCCACCTATGTGGACCCGCTGCTCACCCATTCCGTACCCCCCGCCGTTACTGCTTCCACGGGAATTGACGCACTGACCCATTGCATCGAGGTCTTCGCGAATAAATTCGCCCATCCGGTTACTGATCTGTATGCCCTGGAGGGGATCAGACTCATTTTTAATAACCTGGAACAGGCCTTTCACGACGGTTCCAATGCTGAGGCGAGACGTGAGGTGGCACTGGGAAGTGTTTACGGGGGTCTGGGTTTAGGACCGGTGAACACTGCCGCTGTACATGCCATCGCCTATCCCCTCGGGAGCGAATACCACATTCCACATGGAATCTCCAATGCAATTCTGCTGCCTCATATCCTGGAGTATAACCTCCCTTATGGCGCTGAGAGGTATTCGGCCATAGCCAGGGCTATCGACGTGCCTGAAAGCGGGTCGGACATAGAGATGGCCCGGAAAGGCATCCGAAAAATCGGGGAGCTATGCCGGAGTCTGGAGATTCCGGCCGGGCTGCAGGCATTCCAGGTGCCGTCCGATGCAGTGCCTTCCCTGGCAAAATCAGCCATGAAAGTCCAGAGATTGCTCAGGAACAATGTTCGTGAATTATCTCTGAACGAGGTGGAAGAGATCTATTACAGGCTCTATGAATAGCATGGGCCATAAGCCGGACATACTCGTTATGGCGGATGACATGACAGGGGCTGCCGAGATCGGCGGGACCGCGTTTCAGTACGGGTTGACAGTCCGTATCAGGATTTTTCCCCAAAAAGGCGGGTCCTCTGCGGGCGGTGTGACCATCCTCGATACCGGATCGAGAGGTCTTGCGACGGACCAGGCTTACCAGGTAATCAGTGAACGGATCTCCGGTTTTGACCCGGCCCTTTATGAGATGGTCTTTAAAAAGGTGGACTCGATTCTACGTGGACCGGTGATCCCGGAGATAGACGCCCTGCTTGCGAATACGGATTTCGACCGGGTGCTGATGGTGCCTGCAAATCCTTCCAGGAAAAGGATTATACGCGGAGGCAACTTATATATCGATGGGATACCGCTTCACCGGACCAGTTTCAGAAAGGATCCCCTGCATCCCAGGCTTTCTTCCGGGATCTCTGAATTGCTCGGCGATGAGAGGGGGGTTGTTACGGGAAATGATCCCGCTGTGCTGAAGGCAGGGAAGATCTATGTCCCCGATATAGGCTCTGAAGGAGATATATCCGCACTGCTGGCGCAAACCGACCTTTCCCGGACCCTGATGGCCGGAGGCTCCGATTTCTTCCGGGCCATCCTCTCCTGCAGGATGGGCTTAAAACCCGTCCAAAGGCCGGCCCCTCCGCAAAAAACCACCCATCAACATTTTATTATGGGCAGCCTGTCAGAAAACAGTATTAACACCGCGCACAGGCTGACAGATACAGGCTATGAGCCGGTCGAACTTCCATCGGGTGCCATCCTGGAGGAGTCCCTCTTTTCGGAATGGACCGCCATGATTGTCCGGTTGATCGGTAAGGGGAAGAATCTGGTGATCAGAGGGCCGGTGGAGAGGGTGACTGATCCGGAAGTTTCCGGAAAGATCGCCGGAAAGATCGCCCTGGCGGCAAAGGTGGTTGCCCAAAGGGCCCTTCCGGGTACACATCTCTGTGTCGATGGCGGAGAGACGGCATCTGCATTTATCAGGAGCATGGACTGGGACCATCTCCGGGTCCGCCAGGTTCATGAAGCGGGGGTCGTTTCCCTTCAACCGGAGGGAACAGACCTGGTGTTAACTGTCAAGCCGGGTTCCTATCGCTGGCCGGAATCTCTGATGAAAACAATTAAATTTACCCAATGATATGATGGATTTCGTTTTTCTGAATACTGCAGTAACTGCACGAAACGGGTTACCGCTGATCGATTATGCCATTATTGTCCTTTCACTGGTGGCCTCCCTCTATATCGGGTTCTATTTTTCCAGAGGACAGAAGTCCACCAGAAAGTATTTTGCGGCCGACGGGAAGATCCCTTCCTGGGCCATCGGGATGTCGATCCTGGCCACGCTGGTGAGCAGCGTGACCTTTCTGGCCTATCCCGGTGAAGGCTTTTCCAGCAACTGGATCCTGCTGGTTCAGGGACTGATGGTTCCTCTGGTCCTGCTGATCATCATCTGGGGGATCGTACCCCTCTACAGGAATGTCATCGGGATCAGTGCCTACGAATATTTCGAGAAACGATTCGGTTACCTGGCCAGAGTCTACGGATCGCTGGGATTTATCCTGGCCCATTTCTCCAAGATGGGTACGGTTTTCTACCTGCTCGGTCTCGCCATTGCCAGCCTGATCGGGGTGGATACCCTGACGGTTATCTGGATCCTCGGAGCGATCATCATCATCATTACCCTGCTTGGCGGTATCGAGGCAGTCATCTGGCTCGATGTGATCCAGGGCTTCCTTCTGATCATCGGGGGCATCATTGCCCTGCTTATCCTTCTGTTCACCCCCGAAGGGGGCCCCTCCGCAGTGTGGCAGGTGGCTGCCGAGAACGGACGAATCGGTTTCGGGCCATTCGATATGGACTTTGTGAACCTGACTTTCTGGGTGATGGCCATCAACGGCATTTTCTATGCCATCCAGAAATACGGGACCGATCAGACGGTGGTCCAGCGCTACCTGACTGCCCGTTCGAACCGCGACGGGATCAAGGCTTCACTGATCGGTGTGCTGTTGAGTGTGCCGGTATGGGCCCTGTTCATGTTCATCGGGACCGCTCTATTTGCCTATTACAAGTTGATGCCGGGGGCGACCCTGCCCGCAGATATCTCCCCCGATGCGGTATTCCCGCTCTTTATCATGAGCGAGCTACCCGTGGGGGTGACAGGCCTGATCATTTCGGCACTTGTGGCTGCTGCGGTATCCAGCCTCGATTCCGACCTGAACTGCCTTTCAGCGGTACTGACCGAAGATTTCTACGGGAAGATCCGCAAAAAGGCGACCGACGAACAGAAGCTCTGGTTCGGAAAAGCCATGGTGATCGTTTCCGGTCTGATGGCCATACTGGTTGCCACTCTTTATACGTACCTGGGAGGAGAAGGGGCCCTGGGAATTGTTTTCGGCCTGTATGCCATTTTCTCCGGAGGAATAGCAGGTATGTTCCTGCTGGGATTATTTTCGAGGCGCGCCAATAAACAGGGACTTTATATCGGGATGGCCGCCTGTATCCTTTTTACAGGGTATGCCGTGCTCACTTCCGAGAAAATCGGAAACAACCACGTGCTGGATCTGGGAGACTGGAACTTCCGGCATCACAGATATATGCTGGGAGTATACAGCCACCTGGTCCTGTTCGGTGTGGGCTATCTTGCCAGTTTCTTTTTCCGGAGGCCGGATATCCCCGAGAATCTGACCTATTATGGATGGCGCAGGAGAAAATCAGGTAAACAAGCTTAAATCTTGATATTTCATCGAGGTCCTGCCGGGATCCTAAGATAGTATTGGGCCATTCTTTCATCTAATTACTATCTTTCTAGGTCGTGTAAAGGCCGCCGATTCAACATTCATTATTAAAAATACTGACTGAATGTTCATTATGAATTCAGGGCATTCATTTCATGGGCCTGCCCGGGTCCGTGATAGTATCAAACAATAGGAAAATAGTTGTAGCATTTTCGAAATCTGAGTTAGATATTAGTCCACATGAAATATTTACCTCTGCTTGTACTTCCTTTTATGCTGCTGTATCCGTCCTGCGGCGAAAGGGCTTCCGATGCCAACCTTGATGAAGCCTGGAAAGAAGCGGATCGCATCCTGGAACGGATCATCCCCCCGGAATTCCCGGATCAGGTTTTTATGATTACCGAATACGGTGCAGCCAGCGACGGAAGTCTTTGCACTGGTGCCTTCAGAAAGGCCATTGAGGCCTGCCATGCTGCAGGGGGAGGAAGGGTGATCGTTCCGGCCGATACTTTCCTCACGGGGGCTATTCATCTGTTGAGCAATGTCAACCTGCACCTGAAAGAGGGTGCAGTGGTCAGGTTCAGTACAAATCCCCAGGATTATTTACCCGTGGTGCTGACCAGATCAGAAGGCATGGAACTCTATAACTATTCTCCTTTGATCTATGCCTTCCGACAGGAGAACATTGCCATCACAGGCAAGGGCGTTCTGGATGGACAGGCTTCACAGGAGAACTGGTGGACCTGGAGAGGCCGGGAGCAGTTTGGCTGGAAGGAGGGCATGCCTTCGGGGCACGATCCGGGATCGTTTCCGAGGTTGTTCGAGATGTCGGAAAAAGGAGTACCCGTCGAACAAAGGATCTTCGGTGAAGGAGCATATCTGAGGCCCAGTTTTGTTCAGCCTTACCACTGTAAAAAAATCCTGATTGAGGATGTAACCCTCATCAATCCTCCCATGTGGATGCTGCACCCTGTTCTTTCGGAAAACCTCACCATCAGGGGTGTGAAGCTTTTCAGCAGGGGGGCCCCCAACGGCGATGGCTGCGATCCGGAATGCTGCAGGGATGTGCTGATCGAAGAATGTGTCTTCAATACGGGCGACGACTGCATTGCCATCAAATCAGGGAGGAACAGGCAGGGCTACGAAGCAGGAATTCCTACCGAAAATGTCATCATCAGGAATTGTACGATGAAGGATGGTCACGGCGGGATCACCCTGGGAAGTGAACTCTCGGGAGGGATCCGCAATGTCTTTGGCTACGATTGTGACATGAGCAGCCCGAACCTGGTCAGGGCTCTGCGCCTGAAATCGAACCGTTACAGGGGAGGAATTGTGGAAAAGATCTATTTCAGGGATATACGTGTGGGAGAGGTTCGCAGCACGGCCATCCATATCAACCAGAACTACCAGGAAAAAAGCGATATTATTTACGGTCCTGAGAAATCCACTGTATTCAAAGACATATTTGTGGAGGGGCTGATCTGCGCAAAGGCCGAATATGCCGTCCAGATCATCGGTATGGAAGAACAGCCGGTGGAGAACGTACAAATCATCAACTGCAGGTTCGAGAATGTGGACAAAGAAAACGTCCTGCAGTTCGTGCAGGGGATCGTTTTCGAGAATGTGCAGATCAACGGAGAACCTGTTGATATGGTCGAGCCCATTACCAGAATGGAGGCAAAGGATGAGATCTGAAAGCAGAATGATTGGCATGTTATTGGTGATGTCGGCCATCTTCGCCACTGCACCGGTATCTCTGTTGTGCCAGGATACGCCTTTGAAATATGAAATCGACCGGATCGCGAATATCGATTACAGCCACGGTCAGCTGCCCTCAACTATGGGGGTGCACAACATCCAGATCATGCGGGCCAACAGGGAGCATCCCGAGTTTGCAGAAGGATTTGGCTGGACTTACAACCACGCCCCGATGATCGCCTACCATCCAGGAGGATTTCGTGACCATTCTTCCCAGGGAACAGTTAAGCGTTTACACGGATGAGCATCCCATGCCGGATGACGCGCTTATGGGAGATAAGGCTGTGATGGATTACCTGGGGATTGGATCAAATTAGTCGTAATCATAAATAAAACAACTCAATAGCCATGAATACGCAGGCAGAGAAAAACCACAGAGGCTCTATCATAAAAGGCCTTCTTTTTTCATCAGTTGCTTTGACCGCCTTTCCACATTGTGTAAGTGAAGGCAGTCGTTCGAATTCATCAAAAACTGAAAACATAGAGTATATCACCGTTGCAGCCCAGCAAGACCGCTTCTTTGGATGGCCTGCCAATAACGGATTGTGGCAATGGGACAATGGCAGGGAAATTCTGGTTGGATTTACAAACGGCAATTTCGAGCAGCAGGACGGCCATAATATTGGGGAGGAGCGGCTGACCAACCTGGCGCGAAGTACTGACGGAGGCGAAACCTGGATCTGGGCAGATCCGGAAAATTTCGTGGGTGACGAAGGAGAAGTACAACCATCCCCCGGAGATATTCACTTTGGCCACCCTGATTTTGCATTGCGCGTTGCAGCGACCGGCTATCACGGGACCCGAGACAGGGATGGACGCTTTTTTATTTCTTACAACCGGGGTAAAAAGTGGGAAGGGCCTTACCGGTTTAATGAGCTGAATGAGGATGAGAACCTGGAAGGGCTGGTCATCACATCCAGGACCAATTACCGGGTTACAGGGGATAATTCGATCCAGATTTATATGTCAGCACGAAATCCGGATTTGGATTTTGGCAACAGGCTCGACAAACCATTTATCGCCGAATCAACCGATGGGGGAAAATCATTTCAGTTCAAGGGATGGGCTGTCCCCTGGACCGACCAGTTCAGGGCTGTCATGCCGTCGGTGGTTCAAACCGGAAACGGAGACCTGGTGATGGCAGTGCGCCGCCGGAATCCCCGGGACAACGAACAATCCTGCTGGATAGATGCGTTCGTGTCGAAAGATGAGGGTCGTTCCTGGTCGTTTTTAAGTAAAATCGGAGATACCGGATTAAATAATGGCAATCCTCCCGGACTCGCCATTCTGGAGGATGGCCGCCTGGCATGTTGTTACGCAAACCGCACATCGAGCAAGATATTATTACAAATCAGCGAAAACAACGGAGCTTCGTGGGATCAGGAGATCCTCGTTCGCGACAATCCTCATAGCTACGACATGGGATATCCCCAGTTATTGCAAAATGACAAAGGGGATCTGGTAGCGCTGTATTACATTTCAACCGAAGAAAAACCCTATTCCTACATCGAAGCGGCCATCATCAGCGGGTTATAATGCTTCAAAGATTAAGCATTGAATAGAAAAGTCCAGGAATGAAGAATTCTCCGTCAGGAATATTAATGCTTCTGCTGTCATTATTACTAGCACAGACCATGCAGGCCCAGCAGGCAGCCTTCCCCGGTGCCGAGGGGTTTGGGATGTACACCACCGGCGGCCGGGGAGGCAGGGTCATTAAAGTGACGAACCTGAACGATAGCGGAGACGGAAGTTTGAGGGCTGCCATAGAGGCATCAGGACCGAGGATTGTCGTATTTGAGGTTTCGGGGACCATTGCCCTGGAAAGCAAATTGTTTATCAGAAATGACAGCATTACCATTGCCGGTCAGACGGCACCTGGTGATGGAATATGCCTGATAAATTATTCCGTGTACATTGATGCATCTCATGTCATCGTTCGCTATATGCGTTTCAGAATGGGCGATAAAGCGCAACAGGTAGACGATGCATTTGGAGGACGGTTCCAAAAAAACATAATCATCGACCATTGCTCCATGAGCTGGTCCATCGACGAGTGTGCCTCCTTTTATGCCAACGAGGACTTTACCATGCAGTGGTGCCTGCTGACGGAGAGTTTAAGGAATTCGTTTCATGAAGGCTCACACGGTTTTGGCGGCATCTGGGGAGGAAACAGGGCATCGTTTCATCATAATATGCTCGCACATCACAGCAATCGCAATCCGCGCTTCAGGGGACATAAACTAAATAGTCCGACAGATGCTGAGTTGGTGGATTTACGCAACAATGTGATTTATAATTATGGTGGTATGTGTTATGGTTCGGAAGGGGGAGGGAGTTACAATATGGTGAATAATTATTACAAATATGGCCCTGCATCAGATGATGATATGGATAGGGAGATGTTATTTGTAAATGCAGCAAAAGCCGAATATAACTGGCTGGAACTGGAAGGAGCACATGGGGTTTTCTATGTGGACGGAAATTATATTTCTGCAAATGAAGGATATACCGCCGATAATTGGAGTGGAGCAGTGGCCTGGGAGAAATCAATGACTGTTGAGCAGGTCAAAAGTGAAGTTGAATTCGATAAAGGAACAGTAACTACAGACGATGCAGAGACCGCCTACCAGAAGGTCCTGGAATATGCCGGGGCTTCATTGTACAGGGATACCGTGGACCGGCGTACTATTCATGACACCCGGACAGGAACAGCCACTGTGATGGACGGAGGGAATGGAAGTACCAACGGGTACATAGATACAC
>CAZOHA010000072.1:0-6913 GCA_964579515.1 uncultured Bacteroides sp.
GTCCCCGATTTCGTGATCAGGGATTTCCGGGGAAGGAGCCATGAGCTTTCCCGGATGGACCATGACTATGTGCTGGTCATGTTCTGGTCCACCACCTGTCCCCATTGCCTCGATCTTCTTCCCGAACTTCACCGCTGGTATACCCGGGAAAGGGAGATGGACCTGGAGGTGGTGGCCATCTCCATCGATACCTCCGGAGCAGCCTTTCAGAAGTATACCCGGACCCTTCGTCCCCGCTGGATCCATGCCCATGAACCGATGGGCTGGCTGGGCCGGGTGCCTTCCGGCTATTTCATCTTTTCCACCCCCTCCCTTTTTCTCATGGACCGGAACCGAACCCTCATCGACCGTCCCGTCAATTACCGGCAGTTCAGGCGGGCCATCCGCCGGCTGGAATAACGGTTTGCCGTCCGGCAGTGCACCGCGAAGGCAATTTCAATGCAGCCTGAACACAACGGCAGTGCCCGGCCACTCAGGAGGCATACCAACCACGAATGCAGGTAACGCCGGAGCGTATGGATCTCGGTTTATTCTCTGGTGAACCTGCCTGCAGTTTGTTGCCAGGTTTCTTCCCAGTCCTCATATAGCCTGGGAGTGGGACGGCTGCCAAACCAGATGGGCAGGCCCCTTTCCCGGAAGTGGGGATGTTCGACGGTCCCCGCCAGCTGAAGTTCTTCGAAATAGAGCGGAAGCCTTTCGGAATCACCGATGTATATCAGATGACGCAGTTCCATGGTCCTGGGAATCCATTCCATAAAGGCATCGCTGAAGCTGTAGACTCCGGGACAGGAGTCATCCGGCCGATGATATAATACCGCCCCAGCGCTGCCGTAGCTCTCGGCGTAGATCCGGGTTTCGGACCTGACAGAATCGGGAAGGGAATCATAGAAGTGCCATACTTTGCGCCCCAGTTCATCCCAGCCCACCATGTCGGCATAATCCTGGGGAAGGTCGCGGACCTCCCCGTCTTCCCACATCAGCATCACATCCAGTCCCATATCGATGAGCTTCCGGTCATACTGCACCATCCGTTCGGGCGGGTATACCGGCAGACTGAAGGGGAGCACCGAGACCCCGGCCGCCACAACGATCACCAGGATCAGTGCCCCTGCAGCCCAGGGGGAGCGTGGCGTCTCTGCGGCTCCGGAGGTGCGCTGGATCTCTTGAGCCCAGGGGGAGTCCCGCCTCGTTGCGGCTCCGGAGGAGCGCTGGATCTCTTCACCCCAGGGGGAGTCCCGCCTCGTTGCGGCTCCGGAGGAGCGCCGCGTCTCTGGAGCTCTGAACGAGCGCCACTTTCCCGTGACCCTGAACGAGCGCCGCGCCCACTCCTCCCATGCGATCGCTCCGAATACCACCAGCATGGTGTAGGCGGCGATGGTGTAATAGAACTTGCCTCTCAGCAGGATGATCAGCAGCAGGGTGATCAGGAAGGCCCAGCCGAATACGCGGTATTCGCGATAGTGGCGATTAAAGAACAGCCAGATCAATCCCCCTGCCCAGACAGGAAGGGCCGGGAGGTGCATAAACAGCTGGGCGAAAAGGAAATCCTTCAGCAGGACATTGCCCAGCTGGGTCTCCTGCAATTCGCTCATGTGGGAGAACACCGGCCAGTGATGCTGGTACTGCCACCACAGATTGGGCAGGATGACCAGCAGTCCGCCCGCCAGAGCCACCGGAAGCGGCCAGGACCAGAGCAGCCGGCGGTGACGGCTGATGATCAGAGCGAGCAGCAGGGCTGCACCGTAGAAGATAATGGAGTACTTGGCCAGCCAGCCCAGACCCAGCACCGGGATCATCCAGAGCAGCAGCCGGGGATCCTGTTTTCTGATCAACTGGAAGACCACCAAGGCAGCCAAAAGCCAGAACAGGTGGTTCAGCATGACCGGCTGCAGGAGGACCGAGGGCCGGAGAAAGGCGGGTGAGAGAAGATAGGCTGTCAGACCGATCAGTTGTGCCATCGTCCCTCCCTTCAGCTGTTTGATCAGCCATCCCACCAGGAAAATTCCCGCTGTACCCACCAGGGCCGGAAAAAGACGGATGGCCAGAACCGAATCGCCCCAGACGGCCGTATGGATCCGTGTCAGAACGGCCAGAAGAGGAGGGGTGCTGAAATAACCCCAGTCCAGGCGTTGGGACTGGGCCAGGTAGAGGTATGCATCCCGCTGCAGACCATAGTTGGTGGCGGTGAGCAGGTGCATCAGCAGTTTGGCTGCGGCGAAAGAGAGGACGAGGGCATATTCCCTGGACCAGTTAAGGAAGGGTTTAATGAGCGGTTTCATGAGCGGTCAATCGTTTGAAATAGTCCCTGGAGGCCCGGAGCACATGGGGAGAGAGGAGCAGGGCTGAGATCATGGTGGGGAAGGCCATCAGGGCGTAGGCCCCGTCGAAGATCCCCACCACCGTTCCCAGTGTGGCGGTGGCGCCCAGGGGAATGGTCAGGATATAGAACCAGCGGTAAAGGTAGGAGTGACGGGCCCCGAAGATGAATGTAAAACATTTGGTGCCGTAGTAGGGGAAGGAGAGCATGGTGGAGAGAGCGAAGACCGTCACGCAGATCGTCAGCAGGTAGGGGCCTGCTCCCGGAAGGGCTGTGGCGAATGCATCGGCAGTCAGGGTGATACCGTCCGACTCTCCTTCATTCCACACGCCGGTAATGATCAGTGCCAGGGCAGTCATGGTACAGACGATCAGTGTGTCGACGATGGGACCCAGCATGGCCACCAGACCCTCTCTGACCGGTTCGTTGGTCTTTGCCGCCCCGTGGGCCATGGGGGCGGTGCCTATCCCCGCCTCATTGGAGAAGGCCGCTCTCCGCACACCTGTGATGATCAGTGCTCCCAGCGCTCCGCCCATGACCGAGTCGCCTGTGAATGCATCCCGGAAGATCAGGCGGAAACTGGGGCCGATCCTGGAGGGGTCGCTGAAAATGATCAGGAGAACCGAGATCACGTACAGGAGCACCATCAGAGGGACCATCTTTCCGGTCACCTTCCCGATCCTGCGGATTCCCCCGAAGATGACCGCCCCCACGATAAGTGCCACCAGCAGTCCGGATATCAGATCCGTACCGAAACCGGCGTTGATCCCCGAGGGTATCAGCACCACATCTCTGAGCACCTGGGTCAGCTGGTTCACCTGGAACATGGGCAGCACGCCGATCATCCCCATGGCAGAGAAAAAGAGCGCCAGCGGTTTCCACCGCCGGCCCAGTCCCTCCACGATCACATACATGGGTCCCCCCTCCACCTGTCCTGCGGAGTCTCTCCCCCGGAACATCACCGCCAGGGTACAGGTGAAGTACTTCGTGGAAACACCCAGCAGGGCGCTGATCCACATCCAGAAGATCGCACCCGGTCCTCCCATGGCGATGGCCAGTGCCACACCGCTGATGTTCCCCATCCCGACGGTGGCTGCCAGTGCAGTGGAGAGGGCCTGGTAGTGGTTGATCTGGCCCGGTTCGTCGGGCCGGTCATACCTGCCCGCGAGGATGGCCACAGCGTGCCTGATGTAACGGAACGGCAGGAGCCTGGAATAGATAAGGAAAAACAAACCTCCTCCCAGCAGCAGTACCAGCAGGGGGGTTCCCCAGGCAAAGTCTGAAAAACCGGTGATGATCCGTTCGGTGGAGGACATGCGGTCCGGCGAGGTGAGGGCATCCGATAGCTCCTGCATGCACTGACCGTTTAATCGAGGATCCCCATTTTCTTCATCAGAAAGGAGGCATTCATGTGAGTGGCGATCCCGGGGCGGATCTGATAATCGAAGCGCAGTTCCATTCCCTCCATGAAACTTTCGAAGCAGTGGCTGACCACCTGTCCGGGATACTCTTTTTCCAGCTCTCCCAGGGAGAGGTCATGGGTGGCGATCAGACAGCAAACCCGGTGACGGATCATCCGGCGTATCAGTCCCACCGATCCCCTTTTCTTGTCGGTGGTATTGGTGCCTTTCAATACCTCGTCCAGCAAGATCAGCAGGGACTTCCCCTGATCCATATCGCTGACAATATGATGCAGTTTCCTGATTTCGGCCATGAAATAGGATTCCTCGTCCTTCAGCGAATCGGCGGTCCGCATACTGGAGCGGAGTCTGGCGAAACCGGTCCGGAACCGGGTGGCGCAGACCGGGCATCCGGCGTAGGCCAGCACCATGTTGACCCCCACCGAGCGAAGGAAGGTCGATTTACCCGCCATGTTGGCTCCGGTGATCACCACCACCTTTTCTCCGCCGAGCGACAGATCGTTATCGACCCGTTTGGCATCAGGGATCAGCGGATGACCCAGCTGCCGGAATTCCAGCTCACGGGTGATGCCCTCTTTTTGATCCGGCATTTCAGGTGTGACGAAACCGGGATGATTAAATGCGAATCCTGCCAGGCTGATCATCGCATCGGTCTGCCCGACCGATTCGATCCAGCCCAGGATCTCCTCCCTGTTTCTATCTTTCCAGTTCTCCAGCAGATACAGCATGATGAAATCGAACAGAAACAATCCGTTGAAGATCACCCCGAGCAGCATGCTCAGGCGCTGATCGAACAGATTCAGGAGCCGCGACAGACGCTTCACCTCTTCCATGCCTCTGGAAGCCTTCTGTGCCCTTTCCATCCAAACGGGATGACTGAAACCGGCGCTGGCCATTATTTTCAGGAGTTCTGCATACCCTTCCAGCATCTGGTGCTTACGGGAGATGGACGACTGATAGCTGCCGGTACGCGCCAGAAAAGGGGAAAGAACCAGGAAATTGAAAATAAGGATGAGGAGGAGAATGGTGAACAGTTCCGGCTGAAAGATCGCCGCTGTGATTACGGTCAGGGATGCCAGGGAGATCAGCAGGGCCAGGTAGAACAGCACCGGATATTTCCGGATATAGGGAGTCTGTGAGAGCCACCCGGATATCTCCCGGATGTCGTTCTTGTTCTCTTCCAGCATTCGTCCCCTGGCGGTAAAGTTCTGTCTGAAATCGATGCGTTCTTTCAGGTCCCCGACCATCTCCTGGCGTTCCCTTATCTGAACGGCCGAGTCCGGTTCTTCAGTCAGATATCCGGCCAGCAGATCCGCCCCTCTCAGGGTGGAGGTGCGGTTGAGGTACTGGAAGAGCGACCCCTTTCCGAATATATCCAGGTCGTAGGACCAGGTGTGGGAGGGGTCGATATGAGCTGCTCCATCGGCAAAGGCGTCGAAATCATGCTTCAGACAGGATCGTTCCGACTGGTTCAGCCAGAGGAGCTGGCGGAAATGGTTCCGCCTAACCCTGTGTTTATTAAAGGAGGTGACCAGTGCCAGGAAGAGGATCAGAGGTATCGTTGTGAACAGAAAATAGAGAGGGTCTTCCCGCTGGATGGCCAGAACGATGAGCCAGATCAATCCGGTCACTGCGAAAAGACGGGCTATGGATAAAAGATTGATCCGCCGGGTTTCCCGGCGGATCTCCTCTGAAAATCGTTTCGATCGGTCGCTATATAGGGTGTGGAGCTCTTCCCTGGACATCCGGTCTCGAGTTTGCCCAAAGATAGGTTTTTACATCCACATGGAGCAATCGATGATATGAATGGGCAGGTAGGTCACCTGACCAAAGATGCCCTGGTCGATGGTCGCTTCTGTATATCAGATGATGAAACCGGATCAGGGGTTGCGCAGGTAGATCCGCTGCAGGTTGTTTTTGAAATAGACAGGTAATCCGGTATCCGGTTCATCAAGAGGAGTGCCTCCGGCAGTCTGTCGTCTCTGCCACAGCACCGGGGTGATCGCCTCTACCTCTTTGGTGATCTGCCGGTTGTCCGGATCGATTATCCACCGTTCATGAAAAATCACCGACAGCATCCGGGACTCCAGTTCCATCCTGTCGGCCCTCGGGATCCGCGAACCTGCCAGCCGTGCCAGGGCCCTCTGAAGTTCGCGGGTCTGAGCGTCCATGGAATCGGGGGTGGAGAAAGAGCGGTTGGCGCTGCCGGCCACGTGGGGATCGAGCAGATGGA
Source organism: uncultured Bacteroides sp. (assembly GCA_964579515.1). Classification (GTDB taxonomy): domain Bacteria; phylum Bacteroidota; class Bacteroidia; order Bacteroidales. Next base: position 5,972 of record CAZOHA010000072.1, read on the forward strand.
ATTCATAAGAGATTTCTAGAATCCGCAGATCCTCCCTGGTTTCGGGAAGGAGTGAAATCACCCGGCTCATCAGCGAATCTGCTTCAGGGGTCGACCGGCTTCCTTCGGGGCGGGAGCTCAGATGGGGATCCCACCGGGCCACCTCCTTCTGAATGAAGGCTCTTTCGGAGTTCACATTCCAGTATTCGGTGAATTCCACGTAGAGCCCCGTCTCCAGGGAGGCGGTATAGCGGGGCGGTATATCCACGAAGTCGATGATCTGCCAGCCCGGTCCCAGCGACCGGCCGGGAACCACTTCCTGTCCTGCCAGCATGGAAGGCAGCAGGAGAAGAAAGGCCGGCAAAAAATGAAAAGCTCCGCATCGTTTGTTCTCTCCGCTCATTGTCTCTCCGCTCATGGTCTTGCCTTTACTGGTTTTGCGGTTTTTCTCTGGGTCTTCCGCAGGGAACCTTCTCCCCGAATTTAAACGGGTATTTCACCCCGATATCGATGCTCCAGCCACTGCCCTGATAGGTGAGAGTCTGGGTGGCTGCGGTCTCCGGAAGCGTATTGGTTACATCCACCTCTTCGATGGAGAGGAAACCATGCATATAGTTCACATAGAGAGTGGCGATCAGTGGAAAGGGGAGCGGGAGGAGGTACTCGGCTCCGGCCCCCAACCGCATCACCGGCCGGATGCTGGCCAGACGGCTGGCACTGTAGGTGGTGGCGGCATCAACGGGTGCCCCGGTGGTCGGTGAGGTGAAGGTGAATTCTCCCCCCGGCCCGGTGGTTGAGCCGCCCGAGAACTGCGTGAGGGCCGAGGCGCCTCCGTATACGACCGCATAAATTTTCTCCTTGTAAACATTGTGGAAATAGCGGATCCTCAGCGGAACTTCCAGATACATGGGAGCCCTTTCCCTGGTTACATAATCGACCTCGTGGTCGTACATGATCGCATAA
>CAZOHA010000072.1:6923-18477 GCA_964579515.1 uncultured Bacteroides sp.
GGTAATTGACCCCGAGATCGATGCCCAGGTCGGGTGTCAGCATGTAGCCCCCGTAAATCCCCCCGTGGAAATTGGAATAGCGGAAGATCCCTCTTCCCTCCATGGGCCGGGGTCCGATGGCCGGGCTGGTGGTGTTGAACTGTCTCCACAGTGCTCCCAGCTCTCCTCCCAGGTAGAGCTGTCCTCTCCGGGTGAGCGGTTTTCCGTCGTATACTGAATTTTCGATCCGCGACCGGATCCGGTAATCCCTGTTCTGCCAGATATTGCTCACGGGTAGGTTAAAGGCAAGTGTAGTATAGAGTGTATTTCCCCGGGTCGAATAGGTGGCATCGATTCCGGGTTCTCCCGGGCTGATATACTCCAAGCCGGTCTGCAGGGGATCGGTAAAACCGGTCATGTAGGAGAGGTTCAGGGATGCCTGCCATAGTCCCGCGAACCGCAGGTTCACCCCGATCCCCACTTCCAGCATATGTAAATTCTCTTCACTGTACTCCTGTGAAAGGGTGTAGGAAAAGGGGGTGCCGTCGGGGGCCGAGAGGATCCCGATGGACTGGTAGGGGGTCTCCGGCGGTATCACATATCCGAAAACATACCCCAGCCGTGGGGTGAAACTGACCGGATATTCGGTGGGCTGCACCCGGTATTCGGCCCTGACGGGGATCAGGAATGCGTCGTAGGCTCCGATTCGGGCCTGGTGAGGACGTTCATCGATCATGTTGATCCCGTCACGGTAGGGCTGGTAGTAGACTCCGGTCGACAAAGATAAACCTCTGGAGACCTCCTGGGAGAGGGTGAACCCGGCAAAAGAGCTCCGGACCATTGACCGCCGGAAGTAATCGCCCTGATCGGCTACCCGGATCATGCTCCACTGGGGACCGGCCTCCACCGACAGATAGGTGGTCAGCTGGGCACGGGATAGCGCCGGAAGAAGGGCCAGGGCCAAAAGGATATGGAGTTTTTTCATGACGATATATTTCGGAACAGTCCGGAATATACGTAAAAACTCCTAAAAGGTCATGGTGAAGATGGTCTCCTTTTGAGGAACCGACTGCGCGGTGATGGTCCCTCCGTGCAGCCTGAGAATCTGCCTTGAAAGACTCAGCCCGATTCCTGAACCGCTCCTTTTGGTGGTGAAGAACGGGATAAAGATCTTGTCGATCACATCGCCCAGGATCCCCTGTCCGTTGTCGATCACCTGGATGGTGGGCCTTCCCCTTTTGTTATAGAATCCCCTGATCTCGATGGATCCTTTAGTGACCCCGTCGAGGGCCTGCAGGGAGTTTTTCACCAGGTTGATCAGCACCTGCTCTATCATCTGTTCGTCGATCTGGAGTTCGATCGATTCGGGTTCGATCCGGGTGGTCAGCCTGACATTGTGTTGCTGAACCTCCTTTTTCAACAGGATCTCCACATTGTGCACCAACTCCTTCATACTGATCTGGGTGAAATTGGGCTCGGGTATTTTGGTGAGACTCCGGTATGTCTCCACGAAATTCATCAGTCCGGTACTCCGCTTATTGATCGTTTGCAACGCTCCCCTGATCTCTTTAAGAGTTTCGATGTCGACCTCAGGTGCGTCTTTCTCAGCGCTGGTGTAGGGCTTCACCATCTGTTCGACCGTAGAGGAGAGCGAGGAGATGGGTGCGATGGAGTTCATGATTTCGTGGGTCAGTACACGGATGAGTTTCTGCCAGGCGGCGGTTTCCTGCTCCTCCAGTACATTCTGGATATTCTTGATGGTGCTCAGCAAAATCACCTTGTCTTTTACCTTGAATTCGGTGGCATACAGAGCCAGCTGCAGAATGTCCTCCTCATCCTGGACTTTCACCAGCCGGTTCTCTCCCGGTGCGATATGGAGCAGAGTGTCGGCCAGTTCATCGCTCAACAGGCGCAGTTTATTGATGTCCCTCAGGACGTTGATCTGGAAAAGCTTCTTGGCCGCCGGGTTGATCATCTCCACAGTTCCGTCGCGCTGGTATGCCAGGATACTGACATCGATATTCTGTACGATACTCTGCAGGTAGTGAAAGTGTTCTTCACGCTCCGAACGGACCTGCTGGAAATCCTTCATCACATCGTTGAAGGCTGCACTGAGTTCGTCAAATGAAGAGCCGGTGTTCCGGATCTGGAAGCTCCTGGTGAACTCGGAATAACGAATCGATTCCAGAAAACTGGCCAGCTCCCGGTTGGTCCGGTCCACATACCGGATCATCGACCATACCTGGTAGATGATCAGTCCGGCCACCAGCACGGGGGTAAAGGTAAAGGGGCTGTTCAGAGTGAGGAACAGGGCGAGACATGTGAGCGTGAGCAGCAATACCCTGAGGACGATATTGAAACGGAACTGCTTATAAACCATGTTTCTCCATCCTGCGGTAGAGTGAAGTCCGGGTCAGTCCCAGCTGTGTGGCTGCCTGGGTCACGTTTCCCTGGTTTGTTTTCAGTACCTTTTCTATGATTGTTTTCTCCACTTCTTCCAGGTTATAAGAGTCGAGATCCAGTCCGCTGCTGCTTTTCACTGCCGAGGTGAGGATAAAATCATCGGGGGTGAGGCTGGTCCCTTCACACATGATGACGGCACGCTCGATGGCATGCTGCAGTTCCCTGACGTTCCCCGGCCAGCTGTATTGATTCAGTTTTTTGATGGCGGAAGACTGTATGCTACGGATCGGTTTCCGGTATTTCCGGCTGTAGATTTTCAGAAAATGATCTGCCAGCAGGGGAATATCTCCGGTCCGGTCCCTCAGTGGCGGAAGATGGATCTCCACTGTATTGATGCGGTAAAGAAGGTCCTGGCGGAATTCCCCGTCGGCCACCTCCTGGTGAATGTTGCTGTTGGTGGCGCAGATCAGGCGAACATCAATGGGGATCGGCCGGGTGGAACCCACACGGTTGATCTCACGTCTCTCCAGAACGGTGAGGAGTTTCGACTGGAGGGGGTAGTTCAGGTTTCCGATTTCGTCCAGGAAGAGGGTTCCCGAAGAGGCAATCTCGAAACGGCCCTGCTTCATCTTATGGGCATCGGTGAAAGCCCCTTTCTCATGTCCGAACAGTTCGCTTTCGAAAAGCGTTTCCGGAATAGACCCCAGGTCGACGCTGATAAAAACCTCGTCCTTACGGAGGGAGTTCCGGTAGAGGGCGCGGGCCACCAGCTCTTTACCGGTTCCGTTCTCCCCCAGGATGAGGACATTGGCATCGGTGGCCGCCACTTTTTTGATGGTGTTGAAAACCTCGAACATTTCGGGCGATTGTCCGATAAACTCGGTGTAAGGCTGATCAAGCACTGCGCTGATCTCCTGTTGTTTCATCCTCAGGTTCTGGGCCTGCATCCGGGTGCGGCGGAGGCTGATGGCCGAGTTGATCGTAGCCAGGATCTTCTCGTTCTGCCAAGGCTTCAGTATAAAATCGGTGGCTCCCATTTTTATGGCTTTCACCGCCTTTTCTGCATCCCCGTATGCGGTAATGAAAACCACCACGGCCTGAGGATCCAGTTCAAGAATCTGCGCCAGTGCGTCGAACCCTTCCTGTCCGCTGATGGCATCCTTGGTAAAATTCATATCGAGCAGGATCACATCCCACTCCTCTTTCTCCATCAACTCCGGAATACGCTCCGGTCCGGGAAGGGTTTCGATTACTTCCACATGAGGCCTGAGCAGCAGCTTCAGTGCAAACAGAATGTCTTCGTTGTCATCTACCGCCAGGATCTTACCGATTTTTTCTTCCATAATCGACTCGTTTGATGCCCTTTTATTATCAAAAAAAGTGCCTTATATTTTAAAATTCAGTCTATCAGTATTTTAATAAAAAAGCAGGCAGCAGGGGCCGTTTCGATATGTCCGTTTCCGGACACCTCACTCCCAAAACCGGACACTTTTTCCGGACCGTACAGTGGAGCAGTAATGATAAATGTTTGACTTTCAATTTTTTGTTTCTTTTGGCATAATTGGTGCTCCTGTAAGCCATAAAATTACATCGAAATGGACGGAATGGACCGCAAAATTGAAAAGAAACGGGGACTGACCCGAAAAACTCTCGGGTATTTCTTCCTGGGGGCTCTGGTAGTGGCAGTGGCAGGGATTCTGATTTTCGGAGACAAGAGTTCAAAATATAACCTGGATGTTTCGCGAATCACCATCGAGGAGGTGAAGCAGGACGTATTCCAGGACTATATCACTGTGCAGGGTACCGTGGAGCCCATCACCACCATCTACCTGGATGCCGTGGAGGGTGGTCGTGTGGAGGAGATCCTGATCGAAGAGGGTAGTATGGTCGAAAAGGGGGATGTGATCCTGCGCCTCAGCAATGATAATCTGCTTCTGGAGATCACCAATAATGAGGCCCAGGTGGTGCGTGCCATCAATGAACTGAGAACCGTCAGGCTGCAGATGGACCAGACCCGGCTCAATTATAGGCAGCAAATCATCGAACTGGAGACTACGGTCACTCAGAATCAACGTTTGTATGAGAACAATAAGCAGCTGATGGAGGACAACCATATTTCGAGGGAGGAGTTCGACCAGTCGCGAGAGGCGTACCAGTCATCCAGAGAGCTGCTTGATCTGCTGATCGAGAACTACCGGAACGACTCCATCTACCGGTCCATCCAGATCAGTTCACTGGAGAGTTCCGTCGAAAGCATGGAAAAAAGTATGCGGATCATCCGCCGCAGGCTGGAAAACCTCAATATCAAAGCCACTGCCAACGGAGAACTCGCCTCTCTGAATCCCGAAATCGGGGAGGTGGTGACCTACGGGACACGGGTGGGAACCATCAATGTTCTGGACTCCTACAAGCTTCGGGTCGACATCGATGAACACTACATCGCACGGGTGCAGCGGGGACTGACCGGCGAGTGTGATTTCGCCAGTCAGCCCTATACGGGCCGGATCACCAAGATCTACCCGGAAGTCCAGAACGGCAGGTTTGCGGTGGATATGGTCTTTACCGATGAGGTTCCTGAGCAGATCCGCATCGGTCAGACCTCCCGGATCAGGCTTCAGCTGGGGGAATCGAAACAGGGGATCCTGCTGACCAAGGGGGGATTTTACCAGACCACCGGCGGACAGTGGGTCTTTGTGCTGGATGAATCGGGGGAGGTGGCCATCAAGCGGGACATCACCATCGGGCGGCAGAATCCCAGGTACTATGAGGTGCTCGAGGGGCTGGAGCCCGGCGAACGGGTGATCGTCTCCTCCTACCAGAATTATGCCGACCACGATAAGCTGATCCTGAAAAATAACCGCTAAAATCCGACTACGCTTCGTTGATTTTGATCATTACCGAAAATCCAATTTTATGATGTACAGATTATTCGCGATCATTGCCACTTTTGTCGCAGGAGCCTCCGGCCTCTCGGGGCAGAATGGCGATCTCTGGAACCTGGACCGCTGTATCGACCATGCCATCCGGAACAATATCGGGATGAAGCGGCAGGAACTCACCCTCCAATCCACCGTGCAGGATCATCGCCAGAGCAAACTGGATCTGCTGCCCAACCTGAACGGAGCCATCGAGCACCAGCTGGGATCGGGTCGTGTGCTGGACCGGGGTACTTACGAATGGAAGAATGCCAGCGTGAGTCAGGGGGACATGGGGCTCCAGAGTGACCTGACCCTGTTCAACGGCCTGCAGGGACTGAACAATATGAAGATGAACAAAGCCAATTACCAGATGAGCATGGAAGATCTGGAGGCCATGGAGGATGAAGTGACTCTGAATGTGATGACCGGCTATCTGAAATTGCTCAGGAACAAAGAACTGGTGGAGGTGGCCGAGCAGAAAGTGGAGGTGACCCGGCAGCAGGTGGAACGGATGGAACGTCTGGTAGAGGTGGGAAATGAACCCCAGGGAAGGCTGCTGGAGGTGAATGCACAACTCTCCACCGAGAAACTTGCACTTACCCGGGCCATCAACGCCAGGGAGATCTCCAGGCTGGAACTGTTGCATACCATGAACCTGACCGACCGGGTGGGATTTGATATCGAGACCCCCGATTTTCCTGATCCCGCCACAGTGGAGGTCCCTGTTTTCGATACCGTATTTCAGATGGCCATGGCACATCTTCCCCAGATCAGGAGTGCCGGGTTAGCCATTGAATCACAGGAGCGCTACCTGGCCATGCAGAAAGGGCAGCGCTCTCCCCGTCTTTATGCCAGAGGGATCTATTACACCAATTACAGTGACGGGCTGATCAATCCCAGGGATCCCAACCCGATGGATCCCGAACTGGATTATCCGCTCGACCAGCAGCTCACCGATAACCAGTACAGGCAGGTTTCGGTGGGACTCCAGTTTCCGTTTTTCAACAGGTGGCAGGTCCAGACCGACATCAACAAAGCGAAGATCGAATTGCAGGATGCCGAGTTCCGGTTCAACAACGCCGTCCTGGCCCTTCAACAGTCGATCCAGCAGTATTACACCGAGGCGGTGGCCGCCAGGGAGAATTATGCATCGGCCCTGGAGTCGGTGGCTCACAGTGATGAAGCTTACCGTTTTGCCGAGCAGCGGTTCAAAGTTGGCACCGGCACCTCCCTGGAACTTCAGGAGGCCAGGAATCAACTTTTCGAGGCCACCTCCGATATGATCACCTCCAAATATGATTTGATCTTTTATACCAAAATCCTCGATTTCTATATGGGCAGGGAGATTGTTTTCTAGGAAACTTTCCCGGAAATCTTATATTTGCCGGTACAACCCTAAGCTGTCCCGGATGAAACGTTTGCTGCTGCTTTCCCTTTTCCTCTGGCCGGTGATGCTGTTCCTCAGGCCCACGATGATCTCAGGCCAGGTGGTCACCTACGCCAAAACTCTTCCCGAGCGCGCCTTCAGCGCCGGTCTTTCCCCCGCCTACCATATCGACCGGAATGTGATCCTGTTCGATGCCGGTGGAGCCTCCTTTACAGCCAATGCGGGATACGGTCTGCTCTATCCGCTCGATCTGAATGCGCGTTACGTCTACTTTATGAACGGGGCCGATTACATTGGCATCGACATGCAGTACCTTTTTCATGAGGCCCGGCACAGCTATTTCTCGGTCATCGCCGGTTTGCACAAATGGGAGGAGTTCGGGTTCGATCTCACCGGCCTGTTCACCTACACTCCCCGTTTCCTGTTCAATTTTTCGGTGGGGCTCGATCTGGACCTGAGCTTCGCCACCGATATCAATCCCAGGTTCTGGCTGCCGGTGAATGTGGGACTCAACCTGAACGAGCTGGTGTTCATCTATGCCGAATACAATCTGCGGGTTTCCGAGCGTGCCTGGGATATCGTTGCCCTGGGGGTGAATTTTGTGATCCGCTAGCCTGCCGCGGCGCTCCGCCATTGCGACGCTGTGGCGCTCCGCCATCGCGGCGCTCCGCCATCGCGGCGCTCCAGCGCCGCACAGTTCCGATCGCGCACTGACCTGCCGTATTTGATCTCTGCGCGGCCTCTGCGCATCCTCTTACGTTATTTGGAACTGTACACTATCTCCCCTCCCAGATAGGTTTCCTCCACAGGGATCCTGAAGAGCTTCTCTTCGGGGGCGGTCATCAGGTCTGTGCGGGTCACCACCAGGTCGGCCAGTTTTCCGGGTTCGATGCTTCCCTTCAGTTCTTCTTCAAAACCGGCCCTGGCCGCCCAGATGGTCATAGCGCGGAGGGCTTGTTCGCGGGTCAGTGCCTCTTCGGGTAAAAATCCGCCTTCGGGATAGCCTGAGTGGTCTTTCCGGGCAGTGGCGGCATAAAAGCCATAGAGGGGATTAATGCTTTCCACCGGAAAATCGCTTCCCGAGGGCAGCCAGCCATTCTGCTCCAGCAGGGTGCGGTAGGCATAGGCCCCTTTCATTCGTTCTGGTCCAAGCCGCTCTTCGGCCCAGTACATGTCGGAGGTGGCGTGGGTGGGCTGAACCGAAGGAATGATTCCGTACTTGCCGAAGAGTGGAAAGTCATCGGGATGAACGATCTGTGAGTGTTCGACGCGCCAGCGGCGGTCATTGCCCTCCGGCAGGACAGAGGCGTACAGATGAAGGACTGCCCGGTTGGCACCGTCACCGATGGCATGGGTGGCCACGGCAAAACCGTGTTCGTATGCGCGTTTACAATGAGCCTCCAGGGTCTCCATCGATTCCAAAAAGAGTCCTTGATTTCCGGGATCGTCGCTGTAGGGTTTCAGCAGCCTCGCCCCCCTGGAACCCAGGGCACCGTCGGCAAACAGCTTGATGGTATTGATGGTCAGTTGATCGTTCTGTGTGGGTCCCTGTTCAACGAAGGCTTTGAAATTCTCTTCCGAGGGGCTCAGCCATGTGTTCATGCGGATCCTCAGGGTTCCTGTCCGGTAGAGCGAGTCGATCAGTTCCACAGTGGCACGGTCCAGTCCGGCGTCCTGCACCGAAGTGAGCCCCACTTTGAAGCAGTTCGCCTGGGCCTGCATCAGGGCCCCTTCCTTCTCTTCTCTGGAGGGCCCGGGCACCAGCCGGTCCACCAGTCCGATAGCATGGTCGATCAGGATTCCTGTGGGTTCCCCGTTTTCCAGGAGCACAGCACCGCCATCCACCGCTGTTCCGGAGTGTATGCCCGCCATTTCCAGGGCCAGGGAGTTGGCCCATGCAGCATGACCGTCGATCCTCCTCAGCAGGACGGGCGTTCCGGGAAAGTGTTCATCCAGCATCTCCCTGGTGGGGAAAGCCTGGTTCTCCCAGTCGTTTTGATCCCAGCCCCGTCCGGTGATCCATCCGTTCCCCATCCGCTGGTGATGCTTCTTCAGCCGGTCGATGATCTCCTCCACCGACTCCGTCCCCACCAGGTCGGCACTGCGGAGGTTCATTCCATATCCGAAGAAGTGACAATGGGCATCGATCCACCCGGGATAGACAAAGGCACCGCTGAGATCCCTGACTTTGTCAGCTTCATAGCGATTCTGAATACCTTCTGCGGTTCCTGTGGCCAGGATCCGCCCGTCCCTTATGGCGATCGCCTCCGCCACTGTAAAATCATCATCTACGGTATAGATGGTCGCGTTAACCAGGAGAAGGTCGGCTTTTTCAGATGGACCACTGCAGCTCATCAGTACGATAAGTAAGATCAGGTAAACGAAAGGGAATGGACGCATGTTCACAGCTTTTGCACAAAAATAGCATTCTCACATTATTTTCGCCATTTTTGCGTTCTGTTAGAGAAATCACCTTAAGTGTACCGAAAGCTATTCATAATTGCTGCGGTTGTGGCGATCCTTCCGGCCATGTTGTTCTTTGCATGCCATCCGGAACGCACCTATATGGAAGACTCGGATGCCAGGCTGGAGTTTACTCTCGACACCCTATTTTTCGATACAGTCTTCACGACGATCGGTACGGTGACCAAATCGTTCCGGATCAAGAATCCTCACCGCGATTTTGTAAAGATTCAGGAGGTGAACCTTGCAGGGGGTGGTTCCTCTGTTTTCCGGATGAACGTGGACGGGGTGCCGGGAACCTCCTTCAGCGGGCTGGAGATTGCTCCGGGCGACAGCATGTATGTCTTTGTGGAGGCGACCCTGGAGCCGAACAACTCCAGTGATGTCCTTCGTATTCAGGATTCCATCGTCTTTCTTACCAACGGGAACACTCAGGATATCGATCTGGTGGCCTGGGGGCAGGATGTCCATATCCTGAACGAGGAGGAGTTGAGCGGAACAGTTACCTGGACCGCCGAGAAACCCTACCTGATCCTGGGGTTTGCCTATGTGGATTCGGTCTCCTCCCTGACCATTGAAGCCGGAACACGGATCTATCTTCACCGGAATGCACTGATTTTCGTAGACGGGACCCTGCATGTGGAGGGGAGCCGGGAGGAACCGGTTTTATTCGCCGGGGACCGGCTGGAGGAGTTCTATCAGGATATCCCGGGGCAATGGGGACTGATCTACCTTTCGGAACTGAGCCGTGATAACCGGATCGACTATGCGGAGATCCGCAATGGCACTATCGGAGTGCTGATCAGTGCACCCCCCGAATCGGGCAGGCAACCCGATCTGGAGATCTCCAATACCGTAATCAACTATATGAGCTCCAACGGGATATACGCCCTGAATGCCCGGGTGGAAGGGAGCAACCTGGTGGTGGGGCAGTGCGGCGGAAGCTCCGCAGGCCTGATCTACGGAGGCTCCTACCGCTTTGTCCACTGCACTTTTTTCAACGATTTTCCGGGTTATTTCAACCGGCAGCTTCCCGCGGTGTTGCTGACTGATTATTTCGGGAACTACGATGAACAGGGCAACCTGGAGGTCTTCAAAGGAGGAGTGTTTGAGCGCGCCGAGTTCCTTAATTCGATCATCTACGGAAGTTCCCGGATCGAGCTTGCCATCGACAGTTACGATGGGCTGCAGCTGAACTATTTCTTCGATCATTGTATGATCAAGGTTGATGAGGACAGCCTCGACTTCAGTTCCGATCCCCAGTTCGGGATGATCATTAATAATGAGATACCGCTGTTCGACACGGTGCTGGCCAGCTCCTTTCCTGTCGAATTTTTACCCGATTCGCTTTCCCCGGCCGTCAACGCCGGACTGGCCGAATACGCCATCGGGGTCCCCTTCGACCTGGACGGGATCAACCGGCTCGACGACGAAGCGCCCGACCTGGGGGCATTGGAGCGGGTAATGGGGGGCGGTTCCCAGGAACGGCGGTGATACCCTGATTCGATCCCATCAAGTGATAGTATTATTTGATCCTATCAGGTTATACTATCAGATTTGAATTCCATCCGGATACCCTTTTTGCCTTTACCTATTGATAGTATTGTTTGATCGCATCAAAAGATATTATCAGGCCAAGTTCCCGGAACGGATACCCTTTTTGCCTTTGCCTATTGATAGTATTGTTTGATCGCATCAAAAGATATTATCAGGCCAAGTTCCCGGAACGGATACCCTTTTTGCGATCACCAATTGATAGTATTGTTTGATCGCATCAAAAGATATTATCAGGCCAAGTTCCCCAAACGGACACCCTTTTTGCGATCACCAATTGATAGTATTGTTTGATCGTACCAATTGATACTATCATAGGGAGTTTCGCGAAATATTGTACCCCCGTTAAAATTATAATGTTCCGGAACACCGATCACCTGCACCATGGTCACATCCACACCATGAAACACATCCACACCATGAAACACATCCACACCATCAGATGTGCACCGCCGTCAGTATAATCACCCTCTGCACCTTTTCTGTGCTTTTCCAGGCGGCAGGCCCGGCAGGCCCGCCAGGCCCGGCAGGCCCGGCCGGGGTGCTTAATGCTCAGGCATACCCGCCAACGGCCGATCCTGACAACTTGCCACCGGAGGTAACAAGGGGGGTACGGATCGTCTGGTATAATGTGGAGAACCTTTTTCATCCGGCTGATGATTCCCTCTCTGCAGCCGATGATGACTTCACCCCCGGCGGAATGCGTGGTTGGACCTATTTCCGGTACCACCGGAAGCTGGCCTTTCTGGCTAAGGTGATTATCGCAGCAGGGGCGGGAGAGCCACCTGGCATCGTCGGCTTGTGTGAGATTGAGGATCGGAAGGTGCTTGAGGATCTGATCTCTCATCCC
>CAZOHA010000073.1:0-18068 GCA_964579515.1 uncultured Bacteroides sp.
CTGATCTTTCCGTCAATCAGGGCTATAGACAAGAAGCGTAATCAGGGTTAATATGAATCATTTAGTCAATTCAGAATATGATCCTAAAGAAAGTACTGTGTTTCCCGTTAATCATGATCATTCCGATTTCAATGCCGGCTCAAACCGGTACAGTGGAACATCTGCCCGGCAGCACGCAGAAGATTTCTCAGCTTACCGGCGATTATGATCGGCATCTGCAAATCCCGACACTTAATCAAACGGAAAGCCGGTATGGACTCGTAACTACAGATCTGGGTGTTCCTTTTCATCACAATGGTAAAACCTATATTCTGTTTGGGGATAGCTGGGGGACTCCTGAGGGGGATGCCATTGCATATACCACCGACATTAACCCGGAAGATGGCCTGGAGCTAACGTGCATCACCTCAGGAGCAGGCATTTACAAACCGGTCACCATTCCGGGTGTAAGTCAGGGAGCTTTCGAGGTGCCGGTGGAAGGCATCAGCCTTGGGGGCAATATGTATGTGTATCATACAACGGATAACAGCGAAACGGTGGTCATGGGGCGCTCGGTATTGGCAGTCTCCCGGGATGATGGTGAGACCTTCAGCTATCTGTACGACCTTTCCGAAAGTCACTTTATTAATGTGTCGGTGATTTCTCTAAATCTGGCAGAATGGCCCGGTTTTCCTCTGGATACCGGAAATGGATTGGTTATGTTTGGCTCGGGCAGTTATCGCCAGAGTGATGTGAGACTGGCCTTCCAACCCGCTGGCCAGATTGAAGTTCCTCAAAGTATACGCTATCTCACCGGGGTCGACCAGAACAACATTCCATTATGGAGTGAAAGTGAGGACGAAGCAACACCCCTTTTTTCACAGCCATGTGTGGGTGAGCTTTCAGTTACCTACAACAGATTTCTGCAAAAATGGCTCATGCTGTACAATTGCAATGCGCCCAGGGGGATTAACTTCCGGACAGCAGATTATCCGTGGGGGCCCTGGACGGAACCTCAGCTATTGTTCGATCCCTGGGAAGACAATGGCTATTGTCACTTCATGCATGTCGACTGGCAATTCAGCCAGTGCGACAGTGTCCATGATCCGGGCCGGCAAAATGAATGGGGAGGCGAATATGGACCCTATCAATTTGAGGACCTTGCCACGGGCAATGATTCAATGACAACCATCTATTTCACCCTGTCCACATGGAATCCTTACACCGTAGTACTGATGAAATCCACTCTAAGTTTTTCAGACTATGCAACACTCATTCATGAGGAGAAGCCTGCTTCAACGGGAAAAGTATTTCTGGAGCAGAATTCTCCGAATCCCTTCTCTACCTCTACCATTATTAACTATACCCTCTCAGAGTTATCACATATCTCCTTAAGGATCTATAACCCGAATGGCCAACATGTGGCCACTTTGACAGAAGGGAATCAACCAGGGGGTGAGCACCAGGTGGAATGGAATACTGAAGGCTTACCGGGTGGCATATATTATTGCAGACTGCAGACAGGTACCGGTACCAGGTCCATAAAATTGGTTTTACAGAAGTAATGATCTTCTGCACCGCATGGATGTGGTCTGCAACTGCTGATTAAACAGGTATTCAGATCAATATGAACAATGATCCCTCCAATGGCTATGAGGCCATCGCTCAGGATTTCATCATCCATCGAAATAAAACACCTATTGGGGTTGAAACGGTCCGTACATGGGCGCATACCCTGGGACCTCAGGCAACGGTTCTGGACCTGGGCTGCGGTAACGGGATTCCGATCACCGAAGCATTGGTCAAAGAAGGGCATACACTTTTTGGAATCGATGCCTCCCCCACACTGATCACATCATATCGGGAGAATTTTCCTGACCTCACTGCGGCATGCGAGCCTGTGGAGGTATCTGATTTTTTCGACAGAACATTCGACGGTGTGATCGCATGGGGATTAATCTTTTTATTATCGGAAAGTGGTCAGTCCGACCTGATCCATCGCGTGTCCGGGATTTTAAAACCGGGAGGCCGGTTTCTGTTCACCTCTCCAGAGAAGACCTGCACCTGGTCAGATAATATGACCGGGACCGAATCCCGATCACTGGGAGCTGACAGATATCAACGTATTCTTTCATCCGCCGGATTGTCGATCACCGGAAACTCTGTTGACGAGGGTAATAACTACTACTATTTTGCCGAATTGGAATAACCTGGAATTGACATGAAAGGAGCTAGTGCGGCTATGGTAGTACTGGCGGCTCTTTGCTGGGGGATATCAGGAGGGATCGGCGGTATACTCATGGATGGCGGCTGGGATGATTTCGTGGTATCGTTTTACAGGGGTGCGATCGGTCTGGTGTTTGTTCCTATATGGCTGGTATTGCGACCGCAGGGAAATGGATTGGCCAGTGGCAGATTGTGGTTCTGGTCGGTGATTGCCGGCCTGGGGGTAGCAGGCAACTTCGCATTTTATTTCGTGAGTATCGCAGAGGGCAGCGTCGCTGTTGCGGCGACACTGATGTACTGCGCACCGGCGTTTGTCTATATCATATCCTTCGCATTCAGGCTCGAACGACCTACGATAATGAAGTGGGTTGCGATCGCTGTAGTGATGTTTGGCATTATGTTGCTCACAGGTATTTACAAGGCTGGAGGAAACATTATCACTCCGTTCGGTGTGGTCGCCGGGCTGCTTTCAGGGCTGTCCACAGGCCATTCTCACGATAGCATTCGCGGTACTCGTCATTATTCTCATCTGGCCGGCCGGTGCCGGCCATGCGGTTACAGTCCTGAGCACTTCGAGCTGGCCACTATTCGTAATCCTGGGGGTGCTTGGAGCGGGATTGTCATTCATTTTCTATATCATTGGTCTGAAACGCACTGAACCGGCCGTAGCCTCCATCGTGGCCATGGTCGAACCGGTTACAGCGTCCATATTCGGCCTTGTGGTTTTAAATGAAAGCCTGAACGTCAGTTCGAGTTCCATCAGTATAAGATCAAATCCCAACAAATTATGATAATAAGGTTAATTGCAGCCCTTCGCCTGGCATCCGGGTGCGTGGTACTGGGCCCATGCACGAAGCAAAGACTTATTGAACTGGGAACATATGAAGACCGGATTAACCCCTGCATTTGAGCTGGGGCTGGATGCCATTGGTTCAGGGTCGACCATTGTTACTGATGACGGAAAGAAGCTTGCATTCTATTCTCAAAATTCTGGCGAAGGGGGAATGAAATTCTGGCGGGCTGAATTCACGAATGAAGAGCTTTCAGACTGGGATCACAGGGGAAAGAACCCGGTGTTGACCCTTGAGCAGCCCGGTTTGCCTCCGTTTGACAGATTCTGGCGTGATCCTTACGTATTCAGCGCTGAGGGAAGAACCTTTCTGATTGCCTGTGCCGATCTATTTAACGAAAACCATGTACCGGTGCCCATATTTGAGGCCACCGACAGTCATTTTTCTGAATGGGAATACAAGGGTATCCTTTTTTCCCTCCCAAAACATCAATACAGAAACCTGGAGGTACCCGAATTAAAGCCCATTGGTGATCAATGGATCTTTATGGCTTCCACGGACGCCCCGGTGGACCGGGTCCATTATTTCCTGGGCGAACTGGATTTTTCGAACTTGTCATTCACTGTCGAATCGGAAGGAGTGATTGATTACAGCGGACACTATTATGCTCAGGAGTCCATCTCCGATAATGAAGGAAATCTGTACCTGATGGCATGGATACCCGGATGGGACCGTGAATGGTTACCGTACTATATGAATGAGCCGTTAAAGAACAGTAACCATGACCGAGATTTATGTAATTGAAGATTTTCAGGGAGACCAGTTGGAGATCAGGACAAAGTTCGATCTTCACCATGCATCTTTTTGCGGAATTAATGTTCTTTCAGATAGAGAAGGAATGGGCGGATTACCCCTTGTGTGGAGCGGGGATATGCTGAATGTGGATGGAGTGAGATATTGCATATCTCGTCAGGTTCGCGAAGAAAATGTGGCAGGAAGGTATGTCGCACTCACATCGCTGGGAGGAACCGCTAAGGTCGCGTCGCTGGAGGCCTGGAGATTAGGATCAATAAAACAATCTGGCTATTAATGTCACGAACCAATCAAACCCTATGAATCCCAATGCTCTTTTACCGTTTGGCCGGGCGCTTCTCGCATATGATGAGGGCGAAAATGATGCCGGTCTTATCATACGAAGGGAAGATGGCTCCGAAGCCACATTGCCAGTTCATTTCTTTTTTAGATCGGAAGAGGAATTCAGCGACATTGAGTTAAGGGCGATGGATCTTTGCCGTGGGCATGTTCTCGACATCGGGGCCGGTACAGGGATTCACAGTAAGGCACTTAAGGCCAGAGATATGGAAGTGACGGCCCTTGACATCACCCCGGAGGCCGCTGATATCATGTGCCGCCGGGGTATTGGGGAAGTAGTTAAGGAAGATATATTCAAGTATCAGGGAGGCCCTTTTGATACGTTGATCATGCTTGGACACGGTATCGGTATCGTGGAAGACCTTCAAGGATTGCAGAGATTCCTTGCCCATGCCGGAGGCCTTCTTTTTTCCGGTGGGCAACTCATCTTCGATTCAATGGATGTAACCAGGAGTAATCTTCCGGGGGATGTCGCCTATCATAACAGGAATCGCCGTGCAGGACGATATGTTGGAGAGATTACCATGCAGTTTGAATTTGAAGGCACAAGAGGGCCTCTTTGCCGCTGGCTTCATGTGGATCAGAGAACGTTGCACCGCTGCGCACGGGAAGAAGGATGGGATTGCGAAATAGTCACAGAAAATGAATCGGGTGAATATCTGGCAAGGCTTCAGAAAATGGGGCATTGAACTAAAACAGTGAAGGGACTCCGATGAAAACCGAAAAAGCAAAAATGCTGGCAGGTGAACTTTATGATCCACAAGATCCGCACCTGTCCCGGGAACGCCTCCGTTGCCGCGATCTCTGTAGACAGTATAATGACACCCGTGAGGATCAGAAGGAGCAGCGAAGGCACCTTCTTTCCGAGTTATTCGGAATGGAAACGGACGTTTGGGTAGAACCTCCTTTTTATTGCGATCATTTGCCCCGGAGTGACCATTGGCGATCGGTCGGTCATAGGTGCGGGGAGTGTGGTCACCAGAGATATTCCCCCCGATGTCGTTGTGGCAGGAAATCCGGCCAGGATCATCCGCAACCTGCATTCCGGTGTGCCAAAGCAAATCTGATTAAATTGGTATCTTCACCCTCATGCCCATTCGTCCCATATTACAACTGGGTAATCCCCGCCTCTATCTGGTGAGCCGGCCAGTGACCAAAAGTGAAATCGAACATATCAGGCCGGTGGTAGCCGATCTCCGCGACACCATGATGAATTTCCGGAAGCATTATGGGGCTGGAAGAGCAATTGCAGCACCACAGATCGGGGTGATGAAACAGCTCATCTATATGTGCATCGATGGAGTCTCCACTGTTTTTATCAATCCCCGGCTGGAGGCGAAAAGTGAGGAGCTGATGGAAGTATGGGACGATTGCATGAGTTTTCCCGATCTGCTGGTCAAAGTATTACGTCACCAATCCTGCCGGATTCGATACCGCAATCTGAACTGGGAAAAGTGTACCATGGATCTTTACGGTGATTTATCGGAGCTGCTTCAGCATGAATACGATCATCTGGAGGGAATCCTGGCCGTTTCCAGGGCTATCGACGGCCGTTCGTTCGCATTAAGGAGCCAAAGATCGTCGATTGAAACATCATAGAACCCGATAACATGTATTTTGGTCTGGTCCACTATCCGGAGATTGATCATCAGGGATTTCAGTCATTCAGGAAGGAATATGACCCGTATTCTCATGTATTCAGAGAGCATGTCACCTTTATATTCCCTGTTCCTGAATCGATTGGCCAGCAACACCTCGAGGGCCATATCGCGACCGTGTTAAGCCGCTGGAAACCCTTTGACGTGCATTTTTGCACCATTGAGAAAACCTGGGATCACTGGATTTACATGGGAGCGAAAGAAGGCCATGACAGAGTGGTTCAACTCCATGATGAATTCTACCAGGGAATTCTTCGCCCGTACCTCCGGGAGGATCTTCCTTTTGACCCTCATATAGGGTTGGGCCTTTTCAGCAAGGAGGCCTATGATTTCAATCATCCCACAGCCCCATTGACTCTGGATGAGGAGAAATACGAGCAGGCTTTTCGGGAAATAAAGGGGATGGGATTGGACGTATGGTTGACCATCGATCGGCTGAGCCTTGTCAAAATCAACACCAGGTTTTCCGAATGCATCGAGGTGAGAGACTTCTCGCTTTAATTTCATCTTATGACCGCCACAGCTTCAAGTAGTCTGAAATTTGATAAGGAAGTGATGGATCATCATTTCAAAGGCAAAGGGCGAATCCTTCCAAAGCGACCTGGATCATGTGGGATGTGGCACTGACCGAGGCCATCATACATCCGGATCTTGCCACTGCTGTCACCATACCATCCCCACCGGGAGGGCGTCGCCGTCCGGTTTCTGTATGGATAGAGATCGATGCAGCAGGAATGGAGAAAGACTAATGGAAGGCATTTCTTCATTCTCACGAACCAACCGCCGGTAAGATGTGTTAAATAGGAGAGTCAATCGACAAACTTATGGGCTTCTGGTTTTGCGGGAAACTGGATGCCATAATCTGTAACATTCGATGGAAAAAATAAAGGAAAAAGTCATTCCCGTAGCAGATCTCTTGTTTGTACTGCTTCTCTTTCCCTCGGCAATATTCCTGAAATATATACGCAGGGTAGGACTCAGACGTCTGCCGCGATGCAGGAATACTCTTTTGAAGTTGGGGGTGTTCCCTATCCGGGATCACTATTATGAACCGCAGTTTGATTTCCGGAATCCGGTTGTTAAATTCTCTGAGGATCGTTCTCTTCCGGGAATTAACTGGAATGTTCCAGGTCAACTGGAGATACTTTCCTTGTTGAGGTTTAGGGATGAGCTTTCAGATATTCCGCGGGAAAGGAGCGCTTCAAACAGGTATTTTTTGAATAACCAAACATTCAGATCCGGTGATGCCGAATACTGGTATCAGATGATCCGCTGGAAAAAGCCGGCCAGGATCATCGAGATCGGAAGCGGAACATCGACACTGATGGCCCTGGAGGCCATTCGCAGAAATCAAAAGGAGGTTCCTGAATACCGGTGCGAACATATTTGTGTGGAGCCCTATGAAATGCCCTGGCTGGAAGAGACTGGTGTCACAGTGTTGAGAAAGAAAGTGGAAGAGCTGGAATTATCATTCTTTGCGAAACTTAAGGAGAACGATATCCTGTTTATCGATTCTTCACATATCATCCGGCCTCAGGGAGATGTCCTGTACGAGTACCTGGAGTTGTTGCCTTCGCTAAAAAAAGGGGTGATCGTTCATGTTCATGATATCTTTTCTCCGAAGAATTATCCGGAAAGCTGGCTTAAAGAGGATGTCAGGTTCTGGAATGAACAATATTTGCTGGAGGCTTTCCTGACAAACAATTATGACTGGAAAATCATCGGGGCATTGAATTATCTGCACCATCACCATCACCTGGAATTGAAGTCCGTTGCTCCATTCCTTTCGCCTGACAGGGAACCGGGATCGTTTTATATTCAAAAAACCACCTGAATTATAAACTGATGTTTTACCGATGTTTAAAAGAAGGAGGATACTATGAAGCTGAAAAATAAAAAGATAGCCATTCTGGTAGCCAAGGGCGTGGAAGACCTGGAGTTCTATGTTCCCTTCATGCGGCTACAGGAGGAAGGTGCAGAGGTAGTAGCAGCCGGAACCGATACGAAACCCGTTACAGGGAAGAACGGACTTGAAATCACTCCCACCGTCCGGATCGATTCTCTCAAAGCAAAGGAATTGTTTGCCCTGGTGATCCCCGGCGGCTGGGCACCGGACCGGTTGAGGAGGTCGCAGGATGTGATCAGCCTGGTGAAGGAGATGGACCGTGAGGGGAAGCCCATCGGAATCATTTGTCACGGCGGATCGGTGGCGGCATCCGCGGATATCCTCAGGGAGCGGAGTGCGACCGGTTCGCTGGGTATCAAGGATGACCTGGTCAATGCCGGGGCCACCTGGGTTGACAGGCCGGCCTTTCGCGAAGATCACCTGATCTGGGGGCGTGTGGTGGCAGATCTTCCCTTTTTCTGCCGGGAGCTGGTGAATGCACTGATCGATTTTGCCGATGCCATAGATTGAGTTCGATCCCTAAAAAGTTTGAAAATGGCCTATTATCTGGTAACAGCCAAACCCAGAGAAAACCGCCTGGACCGGTTGAATGAGGAGTTGCGGAATAAAGCTTTTCTATCGATGAAACCGTTCGGGAAAGCACTGACTTACTCACTGGAACATGCACGGATTAAGAAAGACGGATATGCCATCTGGGAGGAGGAAGACTATTGTTCTCCGCCACTGAAGGAGGAACGGCAGGCTGTTCTTGATCAATACTTCAAAGATATCCGGACCGAACAGGTGGGACAGGGGGAAGGTTGGAACCGAATATCCAATATACCTGCTTTATTTCCCTCACTCGCAAAGAACCAGCATCAATGAGCAGGTTACCAGTTGCAATCATTACCGGAGCCAGCAGGGGGATAGGAAAGGCCTGCGCCACAGGTCTGTCGGACAATGGATACCGGGTTGTCCTGGTTTCCAGAACGGAGGCAGCCCTGAAGGAGGTGGCGGCAGAGATTCGGATAGATCACATGCAACAACCAGATCAGGCACCGGAGGTGTATCCCCTCGATGTCACCGATGAAAAAAAGGTGGATCAAATGGTCGCCGATATTGCAGAACGCTTCGGACGCATTGATTTACTGGTTAACAACGCAGGAATCTATATCGATGGTTCTCTGGACATGTCGGTGGAGGAGTTCGACCGGCTCTACCATGCCAACCTGCGCGCACCCTTTTCCCTGATGAAGGCAGTGATCCCGGTGATGAAGAAACAGCGAAGCGGATCCATTTTTAACATTGCATCGCGATCCGGAAAGTACGGCTTTGCAAAAAGCGGGGGGTACGTTTCCTCGAAATTCGGTCTGGTGGGGCTCAGTGAGTCCCTGTATCGCGAATGGATTCAACAGGGAATTACTGTCACAGCCATCTGCCCGGGCTGGGTGGATACGGAGATGGCCCGGGAGGCCGGAACACCTCTTAGGGACAGTGAAATGATCCAGGCAGAAGACATTGTAAAAACGATTCTCTGGGTCCTTGATCTTTCCCCGGGAGCCTGTGTAAGGGAGATCGTCCTGGAATCACCGAAAAGCATCCTCTGATTCAGTCAAGGATTTTCGAGAGCCGCCTGGCCAGTGCAACAATGGTGAGAATGGGCGGCAAACCGGGTGCAACAGGCAGCACACTCGCGTCGCACACATAGAGGCCTTTTAACTTCGTCTGAAGCTCTTTATCCACCACATTCCCGATGGCTGCGGTTCCTCCCGGATGAGCCCCCTGGATACGGGTAACCCTGATGGATCTTTCACTGATACCGGCCCGGGTCAGGATTTTCTTCGAAATGCTGATCCCTCTGGTCAATTTCTCCCGGTCACCGGTGGTAATCTGCTTATGGTATCCGTTTTTTGTGTCCACACTTCCTGCAGAATCATCCCTGATCTTGGTCATCAGTCCGACGGTTCTGTCCTGTGGAAGCATTGTTCCCGGCACTCCCATCTCAATAAATCTGACAACGGCATTTAATGTGGACATGGTGGAGAGGATAAATCCCTCTTTGTCATAGGTGCCGGTATGAACCAGGGCCATTTTCGGCTCCTTTACCCTCTCCGGCTCTTTAATTTGTCCATAGGTATTGACGAACAGATCCGCAAAGAATTTTGAACCTGCTTCTTCGATGCCGGAGCGTTGAAGTATGGGGGCTGTTCCCATTCCCCCCGCGGCCAGAATAAATATATTCCCGTAGATCTCATATCTCCCTTTTCTGTTCCCCACCGTCACACTCCTGGCCCTTCCACTTAGCGAATTCACTCGGATGACATGCGTGTTGGACAAAATCTCCAACCCGTTTTCCCTAGCCTCTTCCACATCATTCAACGCAGTCCATTTCGCCCCGTACAGGCATCCCATCTGGCAGTCTCCGCAACGCCTGCACTTCTTCGGATCGATGAATTTCGGCATGGCATCCAGCTCATATCCCAGTTCAGCAGAAGCTTCCTGAAGCCTTTTCGTACCTCTGGACAGCCTTTTATGATTGTAAGGGATAATATTCATCTCTGCTTCAGCTTCTTTAAACTCATCCTCCAGAAAAATACCCAGAGCAGCCAGTTCTTTTTCCAGGCACCGGACCCCGTTCCCGGTTGAAACCACCGTGGTTCCACCCACCATCTTTGTTCTCCACAGGTTTACGCCGCTTTTCGTACGGGGAGGCATTCTGGTGACCCTGTTCAGATCGAAGTAACCGAGAGTATCCAGAAAAGTCCCGACCTCTTTTTTATAGTAGCTCCCCGACTCAATGGCCAGTACCCGTTTCCCTTTCGATGTGAGCTGCCTGGCCAGTGCCGCTCCGCCGGCCCCCAGGCCTGCGATAACATAATCGAAAACTTCATTCTCCATGATAAACGGTTGATTTTCAGTAAATATAACCAATCTGATCATCAAAGTCAACGGGCCCTGGATTGAACACGCCGGGGTGCCGGGTTGTAGAATATATATGGACAAGCGAAATCTGGTTGTCTGTTTAAATTCGGTCGGAGAAATTAATGGAGGACCATTCTATGGATAATAAAAAGAAAACAGGGAAAATCAGCATGCATGAGGGAATAGGAGTATGGTGTGACTGTTGTCCCTGCGAAGCTGAGCCGCGCTGGAGAGATGTTGCGGAAGATCTTGACATAGACCTGAGCGATTACGGGGAGGAGTAAGTATTTCTTTTCTGGCCAGACTCGTATTTCTATTATGTATTGATAAATACATACATATCGTATATATTGCAAGTATGAAAACAACATTGAATATAGACGATCAGCTTCTCAGGAGAGCATCCAGGTTGACAGGAATATCGGAGAAAACAGCCCTTGTAAGAAGGGGATTGGAAGCTTTGATAGAGCAGGAGAGTGCGAAACGGCTTGCAGCCTTAGGAGGAAGTGAAGAGCAATTAAGAAACATTCCCAGGAGGAAATCTGACAGAGAATGATATTGGTGGATACATCTGTTTGGATTGATCACTTTCATCATTCAGATGAGGGTTTAATAGAGTTACTGCTCTCCAACCAGGTTTGTATTCATCCATTTGTTCTTGGAGAACTGAGCTGTGGAAATATATCAAATAGGGAAGAAGTTCTTTCACTTCTCAGGACACTTAAAAGTATTGACCTGGTGCTGGAGGAAGAAGTTTTCATCCTGATTGAAGAAAGGAAACTCTTTGGCAAGGGATTGGTTTTCATAGATATCCATTTACTTGCTTCAGCTTTGATACACCATGTTCCTATTTGGACCAGGGATAAATCATTGAAGCTGGCAGCCGGAAAACTAGGTATCAGCTATTGATCAAATACAATGATAAAGGTTGCCATGCAACAAACCATTACCATATCCACCGGGATCATGATCCACTTCAGTTGAATGTATCCTCACTGTTTCGGTAATCTCCACTGTTATGGGATTCTCCTTCTCAGATCTGGGTGGACCATGGGGCTTCTAAGTGCCCAAGGTTACTGGCGTAAGTACTTAATTCATTACCTTTGCAATAGGTCTGAATAATTGGAAAAGATATTATGAGAACTATAAAAATAAGTATACCTGACAACACAGATATAAAAGATTACGATCTGTCTATGATAATAGCTGCAAAGCTTTATGAAGACAGCAAGTTATCTGCAGGTGATGCCGCAAGGATTGCCGGACTCTCAAAAAGGGCATTTTTAGAAATGTTGGGACGATACGGAGTTTCTGTCTTCAGCAAATCAGTTTCTGACCTGCATTCAGATATTGAGAATGCCTAGTTGTCATATCAGATACAAGTGTTTTGATCGTTTTCAGCAAGATCGAGAAATTTGATTTACTGAAGGAAGTTTACACGGAGGTTTACAGAACTCCGGAGATCATCGAAGAATTTGGGGAAGAAATTCCTGCATGGATCATTGTTGAAAAAGTAAAAGACACAAAGTATCAGGAATCGCTGGAAACTCAGATTGACAAAGGGGAAGCCAGTGCTATTGCACTGCGAAAGAATACGATGATTGCCTGGTTCTCCTTGATGATCTGAAAGCAAGAAAGCTGGCTGCCAAACTAAATCTTAAGTATACCGGATCTCTTGGCATCATTCACAAATCGAAACAACTCGGGTTAATCGAAGGAGTAAAACCGATGATTAATAAGCTGATGGAAAATGATTTCAGAATTTCTGATGCTGTATTGTCCGAGATCCTCAGGCTAAATGATGAGGAAGCTTAATAATAACTAATATGCAACAAACCATCCAAATATCCACCCCCGCCCATAACGGGCTCTACGACATCACCCGCCAGGTGGAGGCCATAGTTGCGGAGAGTAAAGTAAAGACCGGAATGGTCAATGTCTACGTTCAGGGCGCCACTGCAGGGATCATGATCCAGGAGAACTGGGATGAGTCGGTACAGACTGATGTGATCAATCTGCTGAAAAAACTGATACCGGCGGGAGTGTGGGAACATGACGCTCAGGATAATAACGGGGATTCTCACCTTAAGGCAGGCATCGTTGGGCCTCAGGAGACGATCCCCATTGTAGACGGGAAAATGGGTCTTTCCACCTGGCAGAACATTTTCCTCTGCGAATTTGACGGTCCCCGCAACCAGCGCAGGATCATGGTGACGGTAACGAAAACAGATTCCTGAAAACACGTTTTACCGGAACGTCGAATTAGCCGATCCCCTGTTGCAACCGATCACCGTTCGATCACCGGCAGCCTGATCTGTGAGGGGTATTCGCCAGAGTGGTGAATCTTGTTGGTGGCGATCACCCATTCGGTTTCATCATGGTTGCTGCCCCCGGTATTCAGGTTCCGTTCGAAACGAGGGAAATTGCTGCTGCTGATCTCGATACGGATCCTGTGGCCCTTCCCGAAATAGTTGCTGGTGGACATGGGGCTCATTTCGATCCTGCAGACCTCTCCCTCTTCCATGAATACCTGCCTGTCGAATCCCTCCCTGAAGCGGGCCCGGAATATGGTCTCGTCCAGATTAAAAGCACGTCCGTCGGGATAGACATCGATCAGTTTGATGGTATAATCAGTATCTTTTGCATCGGATGACACATAAAGAGTGGCCTCAATGAAACCACTGATTTCCATGCCCTCCTTCAGGGAACCGGAAGAGTATACCAGAATATCGTCCCGCTCTTCCAATTCACTCTGATCGAAAGAGCCCGGTTGTATGGCCCCGCCTGTACAGCAGACATTGCCGCCATGGGAAGGGACCGGATCTGAAGGATCGTAAATAAACGAATCGGGGGAGTCTTTTCCCGGCGGTTTATCCGCCAGTATACCGTCCCCATGCAGGGTATTGGCATGGCCTTCACTGGCCAGAAAAAAAGTTCTCATCTCCATTCCTTCCGGGGGCCAGGTCTCAGCGGTCTGCCACCGGTTCATTCCCATGGTATAGTAGTGTACCCGGGGAAGTTCATCCAGAAAATCCTTCTGTTTACCTTTCAGCCAATAGTCCATCCACCCGTTGGTAATGCTGTCGAAATTGAGGCGTGCATCACCCAGTTCCCGTTCACCGACTGTGGTGTTTTCGGAGACACGGTTATAGCCGCAGTGTGTGGAGGGGGAGATGATCAGATACTGGTTCTCCCGGACCTCCGGGTCCGTCGCATGATGTCGTACATGGTTGAACAGTTCCAGGTTCGGACTGATGGAGACATCATACCAGCTGCAGATCCACAGGCTGGGCACCCCGAAATCCATATGGTCGTGGTACAGACCGCCCCGGTACCATTCCGGGTCATCGGGAAAGCGGGTGATCATATTTTCATAAACACCGGCCGGACCGTCCACATGGCGTATGATGTCTTTCACAGGTAGGTGCCAGAAAGCTTCTTTCCATTCAACCCGGGGCCTGGATGGGGAAAGGTCGAAGGATCTGGAGACCCTGATCAGTTCTTCCTGGGATGCATCATCGGGGAAAGTGGGTCTGATGCGGTCATTCTGGACCCCGTATAGCCAGGAGGTAAACAGCATCTGCTGCGCCCCTCCCCGGTACCAGTTTCCCTGCTCATGGAACCTTCCGACACGTCCGACACCGGCTCCGTATCCGGCCGGGATCATCGCTGCATGGGCCGGATGGTCCAGAGCAGCTACCGCCATCTGCCATTCTGCGGTGGAGGAGCAGCCGGTGGTAACAATCTTTCCGTTGCTCCATGATTGTTTTTCCAGCCAGCTGAAAGCATCGTATCCATCGTTAAGAGGCACTCCCAGGATATCCCACTGCCCCTGGGAGAAATACCGGCCCCGTTCATTCTGAATCACATAAGCATACCCCCTTTTCACAGCCCGGAGCGCCGACCGGTACGTTCGGGAATTCATTTGGCCATCGCGCCAGGAATTGAAATTGTAAGGGGTCCGGACAAAAATTACCGGTACCGGCTGATCCGTTTTCGGCCGGAAGATATCTGTGGCGAGCCGCACTCCGTCCCGCATGGGCATCATTACCTTTTGATCGACGACAGCAATCTCCTCAAGCTGGTCCAGTATGTCCTCCTGGGCGGGGGCATCGAAAACGAAGGTTCCCAGGAGGAGAGAAATGAACAGATATCGGAATGATCTCATTTGATATAATTTGGATGAATATAATATATTTAATTTTGATTAATCTCCTGAAAAACCGATGCCAACTATTAAAAATCAGCCCCTATGAAAGCCATGGTACTGAAAAGGCTAAGCAGCCTGAAAGAAAATCAAGTCCCGCTGGAATATGAAGATATTCCGAAGCCGGTCCCAAAGGAAGATGAGGTTTTATTGAAAGTATCCGTCTGCGGGGTGTGTCATACGGAACTGGATGAGATTGAGGGGCGAACACCTCCTTCCCGTTTCCCAATGGTACCGGGCCACCAGGTGGTGGGAAGAGTCGAGGAGCACGGGCAGGCGGCACGAAGTTTTGAAATCGGCGACCGGGTGGGGGTCGCCTGGATCTTTTCTGCCTGCGGACAATGCCGGTTCTGCCTCTCCGGACAGGAGAATCTGTGCCCGGATTTTATGGCCACAGGCAGGGATGCCCCCGGCGGCTATGCAGAGTATATGACCGTTCCCGAAAAGTTTGCCTACCCCGTTCCTGATGAATTTGACGATGCGGAGGCGGCGCCCCTTTTGTGCGCGGGGGCAGTGGGATACCGGTCGCTGAGACTGACCGGACTGAAGAATGGACGGAATCTGGGTCTGACCGGGTTCGGGGCCTCGGGACATCTGGTGTTGAAAGCGGTGAGATATAAATACCCGGATGCGAAGGTTTTTGTCTTTGCCAGAAGTGAAAAGGAGCAGGAGTTCGCAAGAGAGCTAGGAGCTGTCTGGGCGGGAGATACCGTAGCGGAGCCCCCTGAAAAGCTGGACAGTATAATCGATACCACTCCGGTCTGGAAACCGGTGGTAGAAGCATTGAAACACCTGGTTCCGGGCGGCAGACTGGTGATCAATGCGATCCGTAAAGAGGATATTGACACAGAAGAGTTGTTGCGACTGGATTATTCCACTCATCTCTGGGAGGAGAAGGAGATCAAGAGTGTGGCCAACGTCACCCGGAAAGATGTGCGGGAATTTCTGGAACTCGCTGCTGAACTGCCCATCAAGCCTGATGTTCAGGAGTTCGAACTGAAGGAAGCGAATCAGGCACTTGTGGAATTGAAGACCAGAAAGATCCGGGGAGCCAAAGTTTTAAGAATGAACTGAATCCGGCTATCCGACATCCGGGAATGGCCTCTGCAATCTGAAATCCTTTTTCACAGGTCACAGGATAAACGTGTGGGTGTACTTCAACATAATAGTTTTGTTATGAAAAGGAGGATGTCCCGCGATCTCCCGCCTGTCAATAATGCAGCGCAGGTCATTATAAACCAGGTAGAAATCATTCCCCTCCCGCGGGTTATACCTCAGCCTGAAATTCCCGATGAATTCATCTTCCGTATTCACGTACTGCACCAGGAAATTGGCGGAGAGCTTTGTGCTGATCATGATCTGAGCTTTCATGTTAACCGCATGGATATTGAGCAGATTATGGATCTCCCGGTCAGGGAAAGCTATATGATTGAATTCATAGCCGGGCGAGAGGATGAAACTGGAGGAGAAATTCAGATTGAATTCAGAACTGAAACCAAACCTGTTACCGTCATAAAATTGACCGAGATACGCATCTCCCCTGACCGATATGCGGTTTGCCTCCGAAGTCCCGAACCTGGCCTCGAATCCTGAGAACAGATATTCCCCTGCCTCGATCACGATGCTGTCCGACAGATTGAAGTCAAATTGTACCCCTTCCCAGGCAGTTTCTGTCGAAAGATCGGCGTGGAGCCCCTTTTTTGTATTGAACTCCACTCCGGGAGAGATCTCCATCGATTCCAGCCCTCCGTCCGTAATTCTCACATGCCGGTCGCCCCGGACACTGACCGCATAGTTAAAAAGCCTGGAATCCTCTCCCGGGATCCAGCCGTATAGCAGCCTTGCTCTTCCTCCGTGCACTCCGTTTCGCCTGATGAAACCGATCCCCGGATGAAAGCTTTGTCCGGCATAGGTATAATTGAAGTCGTAGGCAAATCCTTCCTCCGACCGGCGCTCCCAGTTAAGAAGAACGAAAGAGGGATCGAGTGAGGACAATTTGCTGTCAATCTCGTTGTCGTAGCTCTGGGCAAATTTGACCTCCAGGTAGTCATCTCCGAACAGCCTGAATATCCCATCCACTCCGTAGGCGAAATTTTGTTTTCCGTCCATCCCCACACGTGAAGTAAAGATTCCTCCCACATAGGAATTTGGATTGATTACCTGCCGGCGCATGCGGACCACCCCGAAATTCTCTCCTGCGATCTCTTCGTGAGCCGCTGTCTGCATATCCAGCAATCCCATATCCCAGTTGCCGATCCTACCTGTCATCCGGGCTCCTCCGTATATCCTGATCTGCTGGCGGTTTGTCAGCCCGATATTTCTGGAATAGAAGAGATTATCTGAGCGTCCTCCCAGACTGAAACTAAACAGGCTGGAGCGTTCCTGGAAGAACCTTCTCTTTTCCGGAAAAAACAGCGAGTACCGGGTCAGGTTTACCTGCTGGTCATCCGCTTCCACCTGGGCAAAATCGGTATTGGCCGTCAGGTCAAGGGTAAGATTGCTGTTGATGTTATACTTGACATCAAGCCCGGCATTGTACTTCGGCAGGTCTTCCTGCAGATAATCCGTGCCTTCCTCACTGGGGATATTTTCACGGGTAAAACCTGCAATGCCATATGGGGAGATGTAAACGGGGCGGGCAGGTCTGGCGCCTTCAATCTTTATGGGTTGTGCCTGTGAAGGTTTATTGGTCGCCATGAATCCGTACCTGGGATCAATGGGGGGATAGGTGTCGGTTTCATTATTGGCGCTGATATTTCTGTTGATGATCAGACCCATGGTGACCACGTCCTTCTCGGGCTTAAATTTCAGGCTGGAAAACGGGATTCTCATTTCCACGTACCACCCACTCTCATCCCTGGTAGTCTCCACATCCCAGAAAGTATCCCAGCTCACATTCATTCCGTCGGGCCCTCCTTCCGCATCGTTGGAGAGGGCATAATCGGTTCTGAGTCCGGTCGGTGCAGTAAAAAATGCGAGACCTGTCTCGTGATCATTGTAGGTATCGAGGACAATTCCGAAGGCATCATAATCGAACAGCATCTCATCTCTTTTCTTGGAAGCGGCAAAGATCTCATCTGCATTGCGCATATATAGTTTGGCTCCCACCCAGAGGTATTCGTCATCATACCCTATCCGGATGTCACTCTCCTCCGATGGTTCGTTCATGTAGTTGGGCCGGTGCATAGTCAGCGGAAAACGTTCCAGCTGATCCCATGCGGACTCGTCCGGCATGCCATCGAATTCGA
>CAZOHA010000074.1:0-17616 GCA_964579515.1 uncultured Bacteroides sp.
GTAACACTTTTTCATTTCAAGCGGCAGCTGGTCGGGGAACCACTCTTTCATCTTCTTATTGACCTGGATAATCTCCTTTTCGGGCGATAAGATACAGATGCCATCCTGAATACTGTCGTAGACACTTTTCAGGAAGAGTGAGCTCTCCTTGTATTCCCTGTTTTTTAACCGCGTCCCTTCTTCAGCCTTTGCACGCTCTATGGCCAGACCGACCATGTTGGAGTATGTGGAGACCAGGGAGCGGTTCTGAAGATCACTGCCTTTCGCAAAAAAGAGCATGACATCACCGATGATCGTTGAAGCGGAGGAGATTCCGATAATGTATGAGCATCCCAGTTGCAGGCTTTTTTCAATGGAATCGGAGATATCTTCAGCAACGATGTCGCTCAGTAAATCTTTGAGATGTTCAAAACAGATGGGCTCTCCCTCTTTTATCCGGTGGAGCCTTTCAGGTATGATGTCCCATTCTTTGTTCTCCAGTTCGAATCCCAGTAAACGGTGTGCCCTTTTTATTCCTTCCGGGTAGCCGTAGGCCCCTCTCTGAGTAAACTTCTTTCCGCAATCGGAATAGATATTCATGATGGCATAGGACGCACCGGAGAGCTGACAAAGTGTTTTCGAGAAATGCTCATAGTCAACATTTTCCCGGTTCACCGATAACAATTCACGGCTGTGCTGCAGGATCGTATCATTATTGCTGATGTGCTGCTTATGCTCGGTAATGTCTGTAAAGACAGATGCAAAGAAATACTTTTCCGGAGAGGAGATCTGTATACGGTACCACCGTTCATTGGTGGGGAAAAAGTAGTCGAAACTGTCGATCCCGCCGTTCACCGCAACTGCGCCGGACCTTTTTATCCAGACAGAGTCTTCGTTAATACCGGGGAATACCTCCCGCAGGGTCCGTCCGACAAATTTTTTTGCTTTCAGTCCGGTCAGTTCTTCAAATGCGGTGTTCACCTCAAGGTATTTAAAATCGACAGGGGTCCCCTTTTGATCGAGAATCACCTTTTGGTAAGCAAAGCCGAAAGAGGCTTTCATCAGGATGGACTTGTAGATATCATCTTCCATGGAAGAGTGGAAATTGGTGTACTTATCTGTTCGACAGATGTTAAGCTTCTATTACTGTTAAATATAGAAAAAGTCGTCCGGATACCATGGGATGCTTCCCAATTTTGATGTGAAATAAGGCCCAACACTTTTCAACATCGAAAGGGGAATTATTCACAACCGGGATGGCATGCTTCCGATTTATTTATCTTTCGAGCAAATACTTGTATTATAACATGTTCTCCCATGATGCAACGGCATCGATCGAACGGGGAAAACTGCCCGTCCTCAATGGCCGGACCAATAAATCATAACCGAATGAAGCCCCACACACATTCCGGTGAAACCACCATTCTGATCGTAGACGACTTTAACGTTAATCTGGAACTGCTCGTGGCAATTCTTTCCGGGGAGGGTTACAGGACCATCACTGCAATGGATGGTCAGAAGGCTCTTGAACTGGCGGAAAGTGAAAAGGTCGATCTGATCCTGCTGGACATCCTCATGCCGGGAATGGATGGTTTTGAGGTATGCAAAATCCTTAAGAAAAACGTCACGACAAAGGATATACCTGTTATATTCATCAGTGCGTTGGATGGTAAGGAGGATTATCTGAAAGGGTTTGAGGCGGGAGCCTATGATTTTTTCACCAAACCTCTGAGGCGCGACGAGATTCTGGCCAAGGTTCAAAACTGCATTCATCACAAATACCTGGATGAACAGCTTAAAAGAGAGCAGAAGTACCGTGAACGGATTCAGAATGCCATTATCGAGAGCGAAAAAAAGTTTAGGTTTTTGTACGATTCTGCTCCGGATGCCTACTTCCTTGTAAACAGGGACGGCCTGATCACTGACAGCAATAAGGCGGCCCGGATCATTACCGGTTACGAAGAGAATGAACTCTATTTAAGGCATTTTGATAAGTCAGGGCTTATGCCTGACTACCGGGTGGTAAAACGCCTGAACGGCCATGGGAGGAGGAATCGGGACATGGTGGTCATTCATCAGGAGACCCTGCTGAAAAGGAGCGACGGTCAGCTGATCGATGTGGAGGTGCACCACCACTTTATCGCCATAGAAAATGAAGATCACATCCTGATCGTGGTGAGGGATATCCGTGAACGAAAGCAGATCCAGAGGAAATTGATGAGGGCCATTATGGAAACAGAAGAGAGGGAAAGGAGAAGATTCTCACAGGATCTCCACGATGGTCTGGGTCCCCTTCTCTCCTCTGCAAAACTCTATCTCAAATCCCTGGACATGATCAAGGACAGCTCTAAAAGAGCACTGGCCCTGCTGAAGATAATGGAAATACTGGATGAATCCATCAGCAGCCTGAAGGAGATCGCCAATAACATCAGTCCGCATCTGCTGAAGAATTTCGGGCTGGAGCCTGCCATCAATCACTTTATCAAGCGTATCAATGATACGAACAGCGTCACAGTGGAACCCGATCTGGATATTCCCTGCAGGTTTTGTGAGAGTACGGAGGTATCTGTTTTCAGAATAGTGGTTGAACTGATCACCAACAGTATCAGGCATGCAGAAGCCGGCAAGATTTCCATCCGGCTGGTGGAAAACGGAAACAATCTGGCGCTGGATTACCGTGACGACGGGAAAGGATTCGATGCAGACCAGGCCATGGCCGATCCCTCGAAAAACGGAATAACAAATATTATTAACCGGGTGAATACCCTCAACGGCAGTATCGTTTTTAATAGCAGAGTTAGACAGGGGTTCGGGGTTAAGATTGAGATCTTCAACCTAAAACGACAGGAAGAGCCTGTTCCCAACTGATTTTTTTTTACATTTATGGGAGCTATGGATGAAGAAATCAGAACGATCCTGGTGGATGATCATAAAATGTTCAGGGAGGGCCTGAAGTTTATTTTATCAGAGATTAAAAACCTCCGGGTGGTGGGCGAAGCCTCCGATGGGAATGAATTTCTTGAAATGTTGAATAGCCATCATGCGGACCTTGTACTGATGGACATTTCAATGCCGAAGGTCGACGGGGTGGAAGCCACCGAGCAAGCTCTGAAAATCAATCCCAAACTCAAGGTCATTGCCCTGTCGATGTTCGGAGACGAAGACTACTACAATAAGATGATAAACGCAGGGGTGAAGGGATTCATCCTGAAAGAATCAGGAAGTCATGAACTGGAGATCGCCATCCGGTCGGTGATGAATGGGGAACACTATTTTTCCCAGAAA
Organism: uncultured Bacteroides sp.; assembly: GCA_964579515.1. GTDB lineage: Bacteria > Bacteroidota > Bacteroidia > Bacteroidales. The sequence goes on from CAZOHA010000074.1 coordinate 3,265, forward strand.
TTACTGACGGAAATCATCATGAACCTGAATGCTTCGACCGAAAAGAGAGTGAACCTCCCCGACCAGGTACATATTACCCGAAGGGAAAAAGAGGTTCTAAAACTGGTTTGTTCCGGTCTGTCCAACCATGAAATCGCCGACCGTCTTCACATAAGTGTCCGGACTGTGGAAGGACATAAAACCAGCCTGATCGACAAAACCGGGGTGAAGAATTCCACCTGCCTGGTCATCCACGCCCTGAAGAATAAGCTGGTCGATTTTTAGATCAGCCCCCTTCCCGCGTAATTTTACCTGAGTCCGTTTTCGTGTCTTTACCTGGAAAAAACGGGTAGACCCCCGGTTCATTCGGGTATCTGCACTGTTTCCCGCACATGGTTACCTCCCTATTTTTGATTGCATGCGAGAATCTGCAAAATCGGATTTCAGGAAAGTATGAAAGCACGGACGGGGGTATGGTATGGTGTGGCGTCGATGGCAATTCTATGCCTGGAAGTTCTTGTCACTTTATACGGACAGTGTTCCGCTGTTATCGGAACAAATATTGATCCGGTGGAAGGTTGCGAGGTGCTGACCGTTCAGTTTTACGATTACAGCACCGGAGGGTCCGACCGGACCTGGGATTTTGGCGATGGGTCCGAGCCATCCAACGCCCAGAATCCCACCCATAGTTTTATTGCGGGTAGCGGAGATACCACCTATACGGTCCGGTTAACCATCGACTGCACCTCAGGCGGGACCCAGTCAGCCACCAAGGAGGTCAGAGTTTTTGCCAAGCCGGTCATCGACTTCGATCAGGATAAATACTCGGTCTGCGCTATTACCGATTCGGTCTGTTTTACCAACCGGGTTCCTTTCGATCCGGGGAACACCTATTTGTGGAATTACGGCGATGGAACGCTTTCGAATGAATATGAGGCCTGTAAGTCCTATTCCACCCCGGGGATCTACGACCTGGAATTAACAGCGACCAACTCAAAAGGTTGTGTGAATTCGGTGGTGGAGGAAGACTACATTGAGGTCATCAGGGTCCCCAACACTGCGTTCACAGTGAGCACCTATATGGGCTGTTCGCCGGTCAACCTCTTTTTTAAGAACACCACTGATACGGCCGATGCTGAGTATTCCAACTGGCTCTGGAATTACGGCGATGGCTCCCCCATCTACCACGGATTCAGTTCAGGCCCGCATCTTTATCTTGATCCGGGGGTTTATCAGATCAGGCTGGGGGCGACCAATGCACTCGGTTGCTACAACTTTTCCACTCAGGCCGTCACCATCGAGGCTGCACCGGAGACCAGTTTCTCGGCGGAATCGCCGATCTGTCTGAACAGTCATGCCCAGATTCAGTACGAGGGAGCGGAGTATGAGGATGACTTGTTTGAATGGGATTTTGACGGCCCGGAGAGCGTTTCCAGTCCCGATTCGGGAAAATACAGTGTTTCCTGGAGTACCGCCGGCATAAAGAATATCTCTCTGACCGCCACCGAAGGGGATTGTACCGCTTCCGATTCCCTTGAGGTGGTGGTGAATCCGCTGGCCAGGGTCTATCTGCACCTTTCCATTGATCAGGATACCATCTGCCAGGGGCAGGAAGTCACCATATCGGCATCGCCAAAGAATTTTCCAAGGTACAGTTTCTTTATCAATGAGGCAGAAATACAGAGGTCCGGAAGCCATGAGTTCAGGTACAGCCATTTTGACGACGGCGACCAGGTTTATGTGAAAGTGGTGGATAACAACGGTTGTTCCGAACTGGTCAGTGACACCCTGTCGCTGGTGGTGCTGCCCACCCCGTCATTGACACTGAGCTCTTCCGCTGCGGGAGATACCGTTTGCTCGGGAGATCCCGTTACATTCACCGCCTCTCCTGCGGGGTTTGATACCTATACTTTTTTTTGGGGAAACCAGGAAATCCAGAGCAGTCCCTCCGCCAGTTGCGTCATACCCGGCTATGATAAGAAAGAACCCGTCTATGCCAAAGCCTTGCATCAGGGCTGTTCCGGTAAGATGAGTAACCTGATCGACCTGACAGTCAATGAGCCGTTGCCAGCTCCCCAGGTGAATTGCGGGCAAACCGAAAATACAGAGATAGAGTTTGTGTGGGAGGAGGTCACAGATGCTGCCAGCTATGAAATCCGTATAGACGGCGGCGCCTGGGAGACGGCCAGCAGCGGAAGCACGGGACTGTCGCATCAGATTTCAGGACTCACCGAATCCGATTCAGCGACCCTGGAGGTACGGGCACTGGACGGATCCGCCTGCGGATTCGGATGGGTATCGGATCCGAAAACCTGTATTGCCCAGAATTGCAACAGCATTACCTTCGATGCCGGACCTGACCTGAAGGTATGTGAGGGGGATGAGGCATATTTGGAAATTCATCATATCTCCCCGTCAAATTTTTCAATCTCCTGGAATGGGGGAGCGCCCGTAAAGGACTCCGGCTACAGCCTGCTTCCCGCAGGTTCCACGGTAGTGCCGGTCAGTCTGATTGATTCCACCCAGCTGCATTGCAGCCCCGTCACCAAAAAGATCGCTGTGGAGGTGATCGAAACGCCTGAGGTATCCCTCCAGTCCTCCGTGGCAGGAGAAATCTGCCAGGAAACGGCCATCGAATTGACCGTTCAGCCCTCCAGTTACGACCGTTATTTCTTTTTCGATAATTCTCAGATTGTCCAGGACAGCAGCTGGCATGCTGCGGTTATCGAACATCCGCAACAGGGACACCATTATTTTGCCATCGCTTCTAAGGAGGGGTGCACAGAGGCGACCGACACCCTCCAGGCGAATGTTCAAAATCCTCTGGACCAGCCGGTTGTGAATGCCGTTTCGTCCGATGAGCAATCGGTTACCTTTGAATGGGATCCTGTTCCCGGCGCCACCGGTTATCGGGTCAGTATCGACGGGGGAGCGTTCATCCATCCCTCATCGGGACCGGAGGGACGGACGCACATCCAGACCGGGCTTGCGCCGGGTGCTTCCGTTACAGCCAATGTCATGGCCACCGGGGAGGCACCTTGCGGGAACAGCGATCTGTCATTGCCAGCCGTTGGTTTTGCAACCACCTGCACACCCATCGTGTGCCAGGTCGAAAACCAGCACCGGGTCTGTAAAGGAGATTCGGTGACCATCCGGATCGATGACCTGAGCATTGACCGGTATACCATCAGCTGGAACGGAGGGGAACCCGGAACCGGTCATTATCGCACCTTCTTTCCGGACAGCGATACCCTGATACAGATCACCATCCGGAACAGCGATCAGCCCAGTTGTCCCCCGCGCAGGGAGCAGGTGGAGGTGGAGGTCATTCCGGTGCCGGGCGCACTGAGCCTTGCCTTAACGGATGGATCCGACACCCTTTGCGAGGGAGAGAGGATCGAATTTACCGCCTTGCCCGTTGGGTACGGATCCTATGCATTTTATGACGGTTATTCGCTTCTGCAGGAGGGATTCAGCAACCTCTATTCGACCAGAGATGATTTACATGACGGAAGCACTGTACGTGCATTGGCCCGGAACGGAGTGTGTGCCGGCCCGCCCAGCGATTCGATCAGGGTGCATATGGCGAACCGGCTGAAGGTTCCTCAGGTCAATTGTTACGCCTCTACCGATACCTCCATCACCATACACTGGGACCAGGTCCCCGACGCGGAGGCATATCAAGTACGTATCGACGGGGGGAGCTTTCTCACCCCCAGTTCGGGAGAAACGGGATTGTTCCATCAACTGGACGGTCTCTCCGGCGGCGAATCCAGAACCTTTGAAGTCATGGCGGCCGGTTCGGGTCCCTGCGGGAACAGTGCCGTGTCGGAACCGGCTGTTTGCACCGCTGTCCCGTGCGACACTCTCACATTTATGCACACTCCTTATGACACCCTGTGCAGCGGGGACAGCCTGCAACTCACAGTCAGCAACATAAGTACCGGCAATTACAGCCTTTCATGGAACGGTGGTCCGGGAGTGACGGATACTTCAATGATGTTCCGCGGTAGATCGGACAGTTTGATTTCAGTTGAACTATCGGACCTTTCCCAGCCAGCGTGCCCGTCAGTAAAAAAACTGTTCGATATCGATGTGATTACCCTCCCCCAGGTGAATCTCTTTGCGGCAAATGACACCATATGCGAGGGGGAACCGGCAGAATTCCTCGCCTATCCGACCAGTCTGGAACAGTATCGTTTTTTCAACTCCTCCTCGCAACTGTTGCAGGAATCTCCCCGGCCTTTCATGGCATACGACACGGCCACAGCCGATCAGGAAGTGTACGTGGAAGTCTCCAGCCAGGGATGTACTGCTGCCAGCAGCCCGGTGAGAATAGCCGTGGGAGCGATGCCTGAATTGAGGCTCCAGACCACCGCTCCGGATACCATTTGTGAGGGTGAGTTGGTCGGTTTCGAAGCCACTCCGGGCTATGATCAATACCTGTTCAAGAACGAGATCCGAACGGTCGCCACAACGGATTCAAACAGCGCCAGCCTGGAAGTGACAGGAGATTACATCACCGTGGAGGCTGCCAGCAGAATCGGCTGCCGCACTGCGAGCAAAGACACAGTCTATTTCAATCTGAGGCCTTTGCCTGAAGCCACCCTGATCTGTCCCACCGATACGGTCTGTCCGGGAGAACCTGTAAACCTGCTGGTCTCCCCCGGCACCTATCAGCAATACGATTTTTTCATGAATGAAGATCTGCTGGCATCCTCGGACAACCACAGAGTAACTACCCGGTTCTTCCATTCCACCGATACGCTGCGGGCTGTCGTAACCGATCAGCATGGATGTACCAGCCTTGCGCAAAATGGAATATCCCCCTATGTATATCCGTTTCCGGAAAACAGGATCAACAGCAGCGCGGAAGGGCTTTGTTTAAACGACAGCGCGCAACTGACCGCGGAGTTTGACGCAGCGATCCCTGCCGGACACTTCTACTGGAGTACGGGTCAGACCGACACCAGCATCATCGTCCGGCCTTCTGTGAATACCACCTACTATCTCTTTTCGGAATTCGGTCATTGTGTACTCGCTACCGATACCGTCGTTATGGAGGTGGATGCGGAGACTCCTCCGGAGGCATTTGCCGGGGAAGACGACACCATCTGTCTGTCGGAAAGCTACCAGCTTCAGGCAACAGGTGGTCTCTTTTATTACTGGTCGCCCGACACCCTCTTTACGGATCCCACGGCAGCAGATCCGATGGTCACACTCGATACCACTACTTCACTGGTGGTGAGGGTTACCAATGACTACTGTTCCGACACGGATACGGTTCAGATCTATATCGACAAGTGCCTGGAGGACCTGACGGAGCCGGTACCCCAGATTATTACGCCCAACGGGGACGAGTTCAATGAGTACTGGATTCTGCCGGATATCTGGTATTTCCAGCAAAACCGGGTGGAGATATACAATCGCTGGGGTACGCAGGTATACAGTTCAAGTCCCTACAATAACCAGTGGAATGGTTGTACCAACAGGGGAGAGCCGTTACCGGACGGGGTCTACTATTATGTGATCGACCTGGGGAACGGCTCCAAAGCCAGGTCGGGATATGTGATCATTCACCGTTGAGACAGCGGGGTGGCAAACGGAAGAAAAATGATGAAAGGGAACACGATTGCAAGGATAACAGGTCTCACATGCCTGCTCTTACAGGTCTGGTGCAGCCTGTCGGGACAATCGGAACCTGTTTACAGCCAGTATATGTATGACAAAGTCCTGGTGAATCCCGCTTATGCAGGAAGCTCCAGGTGGATTTTCGGCTCTGTGAAATACCGCAATCATTTATACGGTCTGGAGGGAGCACCATCGACCAGCCTCTTCACTTTTCATATGCCCATTCAGAAAAAAAGCATGGGCACGGGAGTGAAGGTGGTTTGGGATCAGATTGCCGTCACCAATTCACTGCAGATGTCGTTTCTGTACAGCTATCACATCGGATTCGGGAATGGAAAACTTTCGTTCGGACTGGAGGGGGGCATGATACGAAGAACCGCCGGATTTCAGGACCTGATCCGGTACCACCAGATAGATCCCTCCATCCCGGAAGAACAGGCAATTGCCATGGTCCCCGACTTCTCCACCGGACTATTCTATCAATCGGAGAACTACTATGCCGGTGTGGCCGCCTACCACCTGCTCAATCCAAAGAAAACCGGTGCGCTTGGCGGCACCGGACACGTGTTTGACCTGGAACAGACCTACTATTTCCTGGGAGGGTACATTTTCGAGCTTTCAAGGACCTTTTCCCTGGAACCCAGTACTCTGGTGAAGTTCATGCAACCGGAGCAGATCCAGGCCGACATCAACGTCAATCTGATCTATAACGACCGGATTATTTTCGGCGGTTCCTACCGCCTGGGCAATTTCGCAGCGCTCATGTGCAAATTCAATATTACCGAAGGGTTGAGGGTTGCATATTCTTATGACTTGAATATCAGTAATCTGTCGAGTTATTCGTCCGGTTCCCACGAGGTAATGATCAGCTATGGAGTCAAGCTACTGCCACCGCCTGAGAAAAAAGAGATCCACCCCAGATACTATTTTTAAATGAACGGATATGCGTCTACAGTTTCCGGTCATCCATAAAAGTGCAGACTGCCTGGTTCCGATACTCATATTAGGGATGGCCTTTATGTTGATCGCCCGGGATGCAAACGGACAGAAATATTTGAAGAAGGGGGATGCCTATTTCAACAGGAATCTATTCGAGGAGGCGATACCCTACTACCTGAAGGAGAAAGAGAAAGGGACCTACCGATCGAAACTGAAGGCCATCGAGCGGCTTGCTGACTGTTACCGGCTCACGGGCCAGTTCTTTGAAGCGGAACAACAATACGAATACCTGATGAAAAGGGACCGGCGTGGAAGAAATCCGGTTCACGTTCTGAATTACGCCAAATCGTTGAAGAGCAGTGCTAAATATGAGGAGGCCGCCGAACAGTTCAAACGGTACATCGAACTGGTACCTGACGATCCCATGGGGCCGATCCACCTCGAGTCGTGCTATCAGGCACAGCAATGGCTGGTGGAGGAGAGCCGTCATATAGTCAAGAACCTGGATTTGATCAATACGGAGAAGTCCGATTTCTCGACTTTCATCTACGATCAGGGGATCCTGTTTTCATCCGACCGGGAGGGCAGCACAAGAAAGTTCATCAATCTGGCGGACGATGTGAACATGGTCCGTTTGGACCTGTACTATCAGGACCTGAGAAAAGAGGGAGGACAATACCCGGAATCCGTTCCCATGGAGGGGATCAACACCTACTGGCACGAGAGTACTCCGACCTTCAGTCCCGACGGGAATGAAGTCTACTTCACCCGGACCGTCTCCGGCGGTAAGGACCGGAAAACCAATACCGTGGTTCATTCACTGCAGGTCTTTCACTGTCAGAAAGGCCCTGACGGAGAATGGAGCGAACCGGTCAGTGCCTTCAGCTTCAACAGTGACGATTATGCAGTGGGTCAGCCGAGCCTGAGCGAGGACGGCAACCGGATCTATTTCATCTCCGATATGCCTGGCGGCCAGGGCAATACTGATATCTATTACTGCTACCGGATGGAGGATCAGACATGGAGCCGGCCCGTTAATCTGGGCGAAACGGTCAATACATTCGGACACGAGCTGTTTCCTTACATTCATGGAAAGGACACCCTCTATTTCTCTTCCGAGACCCATCCGGGGATGGGCAAGCTGGACATCTTCATGGTGGTACGCGGAGAGGAGGGATGGCAGAATGTGACCAACCTCAAGCCCCCTGTCAATTCGATCGGGAATGACTTCGGCATCTGCATGTATCCGGACCAATCCATGGGATTCTTCAGCAGCGACCGGTTTAACGGAAAGGGAGCGGAAGATATCTACACCTTTACGGAGGAGAAGCCACTGAAGATTCAGCTAACTTATAATGAGCTCAAGATCAAGGATTATGAGCTATTTGACGGGGTCAGTCACAAGGTATTGCCGGAGGGTGCCGAAGAGGCTGTCGCACTGGAATCCGTCGATGGGTATTTCACCTATACCTTTCAACCGGGCACCTCCTTTACCCTGAACTCCAGGAAGGACGGGTTCAGGTATAATGCAGCGACCTTAACCATTAATGGAGGGGAGGAGCCCGAATACCTGACCGCCGAGATCAGCAGTTCCAGCCGTCCGGTTCAGATATCGGGGAGTGTCAACCGGCGTGTGGTTCTGATTTCCGAAGGGGAGACCGGTAAAGATACGGTTGTACAGCCGCAACCGGTGGTGTCGGCGGAAGTCCTGCTTCAATGTCAGGAGAACCTGGTGGACCATGACAAGACCGACAGCCGGGGCCTCTTTGCCTTCGTGGAGGCGGTGCAGCCGGGTCAGACTTATTATTTACTGACTGCCAATGCCGATCAGATTCCGGTGGAGCAGGAACCGGAGCCGGAGGAGCTGCTGGCAGAGGAAACCGGGCAATCCACCGAAGAAGAAGCTGAGAAGATGGTAAAGGAGGAAAACCCGGAGATCGAAGATGAGGAGGTGGTTGAGGTCCCCGAAGAGGAGGAGGTTTCACCGGATCCTCAGATGCGCTCGGTCGAGGGGACTGTAAAGGATCAACAGTCGGGGCAGCCGGTGGATGGGGTCACTATGAGCGTACTGGACGAAGGGACCACCCTTGACAAAACAGAAACGGACCATGATGGCAACTACCGGTTGTCGTGGGAAGACAAGGGGAACGAGTACAGTCTGTTCGCACTCAAAAGGGGATACTTCATGAACGAGTATCCGCTGGAGAGCAATGAATCGGGAGCGATGGATCCCGTTGATGTGCGTCTTGAACCTGTCGAAAAAGATAAACCTGTCACCTTGAATGACATTTACTTTGATTTCAACCGGGCAACCCTGCGCAGCGAATCACTGGATGAAATCGAGAAACTTGCGGAGTTCATGAAAATGAACCCCGGACTGGTAGTTGAACTGCAGGCCCATACAGACAACCGGGGGGATCCAGCTTCCAATATGGAATTATCGAGGCAGCGTGCCGAGTCAGTATGCAAGTATCTGATATTATGCGGAATAGAGAGCAATCGCATCGCGCCGGTGGGATACGGAGAGACTGTACCGGTTATCCGGAATGCCACATCCGAGGAGGAGCATCAGCTGAACCGCCGGGTAGCATTCATGATCACCGACGAGATTGATCTGGACATTTTCTTCACCGTCCAGCTGGGGGCGTTTCAGAAAGACGACGGCCGGAAACGGATGAACAGATATCAGCGGTTATCGGGTCAGAGAAAGGTGATCAGTTTCGAGGACAGCCGCGGACTGACCATCTATACCGTGGGCAGATTCAGCAGTTTCAGGGAGGCCGACCAGGTCCGCTCTGAATTCATCGGTAAAGGAATTAAAGACGCCTTTGTGGCAGCCTACAGGGGGAAATACCGGATGTCGGTCAGCAAGGCGCGGGAGCTCACCGGAGAGACATCATCGGCATCCCTTTATGAACAGGAGAATCAATCGAACCAATAACGAATCTAACAACAACCGGAATGATGAAAATGAAATGGTTACGTACAATGATGCTTTTTCTGGCGATTTCTGCAGCAGGAACAGCCGCCGCAACCGCTCAGTGCGAAAGTGATGAGTTTCTGGACAAGTGTGCGTCGACCCTCGACCGATACACCTTTGTGAAGGCCTTTAACCTCTCGTCAGAGAGCTCCAGATCCAGGACCTCAGAGTTCTCATATGTTTTCAGCAAGGGATCCAGTTACCTGATCGTCATATGCGACCAGGAAATCCGGGGCAGAAGAATGGTTCTCAATCTATACGACCGCAACCATTCCCTTATCGCCAGCAGTTACAACAAAAAGACGAAAAAACACTATCCCGATCTGCTCTATCCCTGTCCGGCTACCGGCGTCTATCACATGGAGGCGGTTTTTGAAGGATCCGGTCCCTCCTGCGGGGTGGTGATCCTGGGATTCGATAAGGGGAATTAAAACCACAACCAATAAAAAATGAAATGGAGATGAAAAGAATCGTACTACTAATCCCCGTATGGGCAGGTCTCTTCATGACCGGGTGCAATAATAACAGCGAACAGAACACCACCGACCTGAATGAAGTGATCTCTGATAATCAGGAGATGCAGGGCTCCGAGCTTTCAGACGAGGTCATGAGCGACCTGTTGCAATCCATCCCCTCTCCCATGGAGCTGGCCTCCGCCATCAGGAAAACAGGGGTGGAATATGATGAGGCCTTACTGAATTCCCGGGAGAACCTGAATACGCTGACCACGACCTATGACAAGGCAGTCAACCTCGGTATTTACGGAGGTGACCTGGGGTATATCAATATCTACGAAAAGTCCTACGATGCACTGAATTACCTGAATTGCATCAAGCAGCTGGCAGATGACCTCAAAATCGGACACTTTTTCGACTACGCGACCATTAAGCGGCTGGCCAACAATAGCGATAAGATCGACTCCCTGCTCTACATTTCGACCGCGAACTTCAATAAAATGAACAGCTATCTGAGGAGTCAGGAGCGAGGAAACATCAGTGCGCTGATCGTGGCCGGATCATGGATTGAGGTGATGTATATTGCCACTCATGTGGCTTCCCTGCAACCCCATCCGGAACTACTCGAGCGGATCGGCGAACAGAAGGTGGTACTGGACCAGATCCTGTTGATTATCTCCTCCTATCCCGGCGATGGATATTTCGGCAGTTTATCGGACCGGTTCAGGGAGATCAAGACGATTTTTGACGGGGTTACCATCACTTACCATTACGAAGAGCCGGAGACGAAAGAGGTGGACGGAAGGCTGGTCATTGTCAACAACAGCCACACTGAGATTGACATCGACAGCAGTCAGGTCGGAGAGTTGAGAGACATTGTGGGGAGGGTGCGGAACATCCTGTCCGGTAACCGGACCGGTGAAAAAATTTAAACAGGTAATAATACCTGCATTTCCCTGTTGTTATTACCTGGAAATTTCACGTGACCGGTCATCCTGAACAGGTATCTGCCCCGTTAAATTGTTCCTTGTGACCGAATAATTTTATTCCTGATAAAAACCAGTAGTCCCAAACAGAATTTTCCGGATATGAGTCTAAGGAAAATGATCGGTTTCATTGTGGGAGGCATCACCTTAGTGTTTGCTGCCGGGGTGGCATACATGGTCTCCATACTGGATCAGGAGGTTTTCTTTCAGCAACTGACCCGTATGGTTTTGGTGGGCCTGGTCTGGGTGGTGGCGATCACTTTGGTATCCAGGTATCTGATCACTCAATTGGTCAGACCGCTTGAAGAACTTTCAGAAATAGCTGGTAGGGCTGCCAAAGGGGATCTGTCGAAAACGGCTCCTTTCAGAAGGAAAGACGAGATCGGGAAAATAGCGTCTGCACTCGATCAGATCAACCGGAACCAGTTTAAGCTGGCGGAGTTCTCGGAGAGGATCGGTGATGGGGACTTCAATGCCGAGTATACCCTTTTGGGCGAAAACGACAAACTGGGAATGGCCCTGACAGGAATGAGGAATAAGCTGCAGGACGTGGCCCGGGAGGATCAGCGCCGTCACTGGGCCTCTCAGGGACTGGCAAAATTCGGCGAACTGCTCCGCGAAGATAACGAGGATATGCAGGCCCTGTCCGATACACTGCTATACCATCTTATCAAGTATCTGGATGCCAACCAGGGGTTTATTTTCCTGGCCGCTGATCCCGGCGACGATAACAAACGTACCCTGGAGCTGGTTTCTGCCTATGCCTGGGAAAGGAAGAAGTATCTGACCCGGAAGATCGAATTCGGTGAGGGGCTCACCGGTCAGTCGGCCATTGAGAAGAATACGCTGTACCTTACGGAGGTCCCGGAAGACTATATTCACATTACCTCCGGCCTGGGGGATGCCAGTCCCCGGTCCCTGCTCGTTGTTCCTTTGCTTTTTAATGAGGAGATCTACGGAGTCATCGAACTGGCATCATTCAAACCATTGGAGAATTGCGAAATCCAGTTCGTTGAGGAGGTGGCCGAGATCATCGCCTCCGCCATCTCCAGGTTCAAATCGAGTCAGCGGACACAGCAACTGCTCCTGGAATCACAGAAACTGACCGAAGAGTTGCGTACTCAGGAGGAGGAGATGCGGCAAAGCTTCGAAGAGATGAATGCCACCCAGGAGGAGATGCAGGTGAAGGAGCTTGAGCGGGCCAGCATATTCAATGCGATCAACAATACCCTGGCCACAATTGAATTTGACATAGAAGGCCGCATCATCGATGCCAATGACAAGTTTCTGGAGATGATGAAGTATTCCTTCGACGAAATAGAGAATAAAACGGACCGCCTTTTTGCAGACCAGGCCAATGAATCGATCGAGGTATACAACGATCTCTGGGACAAATTGCGGGAGGGCCATTCCCACAAGGATGATTTTAAACGTGTGACCAAAGACGGGCGCCATATCTGGATCAACGCTTCCTACACACCGGCCCTGGACAACGACGGTGTTACCTATAAGATCATTGCGCTTGCCCAGGATATTACGGAGAAGAAGACCAACGAACTTGAACTGCACAGGCAGTCCGAAGAACTGAAAGCCCAGGGAGAGAAGCTGATGAGCTACACCAGAGAGCTGGAGGACATGAAGAAAAGCCTGAGCCAGAAGCTGGAGGAGGCCAGTGCGGGTTTGAAAAAGAAAATCGAGGATATTGAGCACGAGAGGTCGAAGAACATTGCGGTCCTGGAAGGGTGTGTGGACGGGGTGATATGTTTCGATCAGAATGGCATCATCGAGTATTTCAACAATTCCGCCGAGGATATCTGGAGCATTCAGCGGGATCAGGTGATCGGCAAATCCATTCAGTCTGTAATGCCGGTAATGATCGAGAACAAAGATAAAGAGCTGTCAGCCTATTTTTCCAATAACGGGTCGAAGCAGGAGATTGGTGTCCGTTCTGAATTGTCACTCAAGGATGCCAAAGGGAATGAACTGGACCTGTTGATTACCCTCACCAGGGCAAAACTGGAGAAAGAGATTACATTCACCCTCTTTGCACAGAAGATATCTGTGGATCTGTTCTGATAATCCTTCAACCGACCGGATGAGAAACATGAAGAAGGCAAAGAACCAACAGTTGAGCAATCACGACCTGATTCAGATCGTTTCCGGTCTGGATGACATGATCAGCTCCCTCCACCAGTGCTCCACCAAAGATTTCGAAAAGCTGAATTCAGCATTGAGATCGTACCATGCGACCGCGACCCGGATCTGTGGCAACTCGGAAAGCATCATCCAGGCCATCGGAGGAGAAGGAGGTAACGAGATTTTCAGCGATCTGAACAGAATCCGGTCGAGCATGATATTCTGGCGCAACAGAATCGACAGCACCAACCGGGAGAATAAACAATGCCTCAACGGACTGTTTGACCATTCCACACTGCAAAGGATCACTATCAGGCACCTCCAGCAGGATCTGACAACATTCCGATTTCTGGTCACGAGCAACGAATTTCAGCAGAGTTTGCAGGAGAGTGCGGGGACCGGCAGCTCCACCATTCATAAGTGGAAGAAGTTGAGCGAGTCCGTTGCGCTGAATCTTCCGGTGATCGACCTGCGAATCGAAAACCTCAGGCAGAACCTGCTGAAACTGATGAACAAGTCCAGGATCAACCTGGAAAAGTCCAGGATCAATTATACCGTATTGGTCCAGGACCTGGAGAAATCCCTGGCACCCATAAAAAGGAAATTCTTTGAGTCGACTGAGAAACTTTCAACCCTGGAGAAAATCAGGAAGAATCTTTCGGAACACACCTCAGTGGTCATTTCCAAGCTGCAATACCACGATATCATCCGGCAGAAGATTGATCATATGCAACTCACCAACAGGCGGATTCTTGATGAAGCCGGACAGGTCCGGGAGCCCTTCCCAGTCAATGAAAGAAACGAATCCGGCTCGCTGTTGGAAATGCTCGGGGAAATTTCTCAGATCCAGTCGGAGCAACTGTTGCTGATCAATAAGGAGTACCAGGAGGCGATCGCAGCCATCTCCCTGAGCTATCAAAAGCTCAGCAAAGATATGGAGGAGCTCACCGCCATTTCGGATGCCTATACACGGGACCAGCAAACCGATGAGATCAATCTGATCCAGATCATAAAAAATAAGCTGGATCATGGACTTCACCTTCTGGATCTGAACAATCTCAGTTCCATCATTGAAGATAAAAAGGCCAGAGCACCTAAATCTACATCTCCTTCTACGGTCAACAAACCGGAAAATGTTGATGCTATTGGTGCTTTGATATCAATTGAAATTGATGATCATAAATTAAAAGTTCCCATGGGAACAACCATCCTGGAAGCAGCACATAAGATCGGCATTACCATTCCG
>CAZOHA010000075.1:0-3035 GCA_964579515.1 uncultured Bacteroides sp.
TGCCGGGCAAACGAAAAAAGGGGCCGCCCCGCGGTGGAGGCGACCCCTGAATTGGGTTAAGAGGGTTGTCCCGGGTTCCGGACTATTCCTTCACCACGGTCTTCCGGATGTTCAGTTCACTGATGCGGACCACGTAGGCTCCGCTTTCCAGCGCTGACAGATCCCGGGTGATCACGTTGGAACCGGATCTCAGGTCGTAGGGTTCGCTGTATACTTTGGCGCCCAGTGCGCTGTACACCTCGATGGTGACGCGCTGGTCCTTCTCGCTGACCAGGCTGAAGTTCAGCTCGCTCTGGAAGGGTACCGGGAACAGCTGCAGTGAGCCGGCCGACAGCGGGTTATCGATTCCGGTGGTCTCAAAGGACAGGAACACGATGACCGGGTCATGGTCGGAAGAGCGGTACGCATCCGGCTGATAGGCATCGGGATCTCCGTCGTATGCCAAAAAGTCGGGCTCGGTGGAGTTGATGTTCCAGACGTAGGCACTCATCACTTTCTCCGACAGGGAGGCATTGGCCATGGCATAATCCAGGGTCCCGAACCGGCCGTCGAATACATAGGAGTACTCATCGGCCACCAGGTTGGTGTAGCCCCAGGCCCGGAGGGTATCGATGGGATCTTCCTGTGCGTAGGCGTTCAGGTCGCCCAGGATAAGGAAGTCTTCGTCACCGGTACCGGTGGGGTCTTCAGAGAGCCATTTGCCCATTGCACCTGCGGCCCTGGTGCGGGTCACGTTGCAGTTGCCCTGTCCGTCGCCGTCATCGGGATCGCCCAGGTCGTCGCAGTCGGATCCTTTCGATTTCAGGTGGTTCACCACGGCGGTGAAGTCCTCTCCGGTCACGTTGTCCTGGAAGGTCTGCGCGAGGGCGGGACGGTTCTTATCGCCGCTAAAGCCCGGTTCGACGTCACTGGTCAGAATGGCATAGTTTCCGACCGGAGTCACAGCTGAGGGCTTATAGATGAAGGCCACTTTGATCTCGTCCGGATCGGCCGAAGCGGGTTCGATCACACCGGTGGAGATGAAGTCGTAGACCTCCGAGCCCGCATTGGTATTCAGGGCATCCACCAGGTCCCTGATGGCGCTGAACCCGTCGTCGGCGTCGTTCTCGATCTCCATCAGTCCCACCACGTCGGCACCGATGAAGCTGATGGCAGCGACTATCTTCTCGGTCTGCTTCTGGAACTCCTCCGGAGTGGCGGCACCGCGGGAGGTGGGGAATCCGCCGCCCTGTCCGTCGCCGTTGAAGTAGTTCAGGACGTTGAAGGCGGCCACGGTCACCACACTGCCTCCTCCGACCGGGAGACTCAACCCCTCCCTGTCGGCATAGGTGAACAGGGGTGCCGTGTTGGGCACGAGCCGGTAGTTCCCGAAGGCCTCTCCCAGGACACCGGTCAGTCCGCTCACGGTGGATCCGGCCAGAAGGGTTCCGTTGGAATCGAGCCACGGAACCGGGACGGGTGCGTCACCGCGGGCATCGTCCAGCAGGAAGCTCCTGGCAGCATTGCTCTCGCGGTAGGCGGTCACGGCTTCGATGTTGGAATTGCCGGTGGCCGTGATACCTTCCGGGTCGGTATCGTTGGGATCCACCACCTGGGTGGGCTGCATCAGCAATCCACCTTCGGATAGCCGGATCTCGCCGAAGTTCTCCAGGTTCCGGTTCTCGGTCACGGTAAGCTCGTCGGTGAAGGTCACATGCATGCCTTCATAGGCTTCGAACGCCTCCGGGCCGGCCAGGGGCAGGTCCACTTCGGTGGCTGCGGGAACCGTATTGCCCGAACTGACGATGGTCAGCGCGGTCAGATCGGTCAGAACGGTCATGCCCCCATCCTCTTTCACCACGGCTTCCAGCTCCACTTCGTCCCCGACAGCCACGACCGAGTCGGTGGCCACGAAGATCCCGTCGGAGGTGGCGGCATCGCCGTCACCGCTGGGATCCTGCAGGGTGAATCCTCCCAGGTCGGCAAGGTAGCCGGCACCGCTGTAGGGTTCCACACCACTGAGGAAGGCGGTCACGATCCCGGAGGTGGTCACGCGGCCGTTCTCGTAGGGGGATACCAGGCTGTCGCCCTGGATCTCGGGGATGGTCTTCTCGCCAAACTCGATGACCGGGGCGGGCAGTTCAATAAGGACATTGTCCAGACGCAGACGGGTGCTGTTGCCTCCTCCCGTTCCGTTGGAAAGATACTTGAACGCAATGTAGGCTTCCTGGGTGATCATGGAGAGGTCGAATTCACCCGCGGGCTGCGGATCACTTGCACCGTTGTCGAAATTAATGGCGTCGGTCACCTCGGTGAGTACGGTCCAGGTAGCTGCCGAAGGATCGCCCACACCGGAGTAGTCGGTGGAGTAAAGCACTTCGGCGGCCGGTCCGCTGAACTGGTTCACATAGTCGAACGACATCTGGTACTCGCCCATATCGAAGCTGATCCCCGGGGTCACCAGCCAGCTGGTGCCGGCTCCTGCGTCGTAACCGTTGAACTCGATGTAGGTGTCCCCGCCGCCGCAGCTGATCAGGTCCTCGCCCGAGTTGAACTCGGTCCATCCTTCGGGAAGTTCCGGGCAGCTTTCATCGAAGCCCTCCATCACCATGGTCACGGCGGGTACTTCGAATACCTCGGGGATGATCCGCTGCGGAGCGGCGCCGAAGGGATAATCGGTCTCCGGGATCACCCCGTTCAGTCCACCGGCATCGGTCAGGTAGTTCCGGAAAGCCTGCTGATAGGTATTCCCCAGGGTGGTAAAGGTGAGCGGTGCGAAGGGGTACCCGTCGCCGCCTCCGGCCGTGAAGTCGATGGTGGCCAGGTCCAGGCTGGGGGCTCCGTCCACCACTGCTCCATCCTCCACGATCACGGTACCGTCGTCCAGTATGATCGATTTCACCCCGGGTTCACCTTCCGGTTCGCCCTGGTAGTAGACCACCTCAAACCCGGCGATCTGCGGGAAGCGGCCGTCCAGGTTGGGGGCCTCGGCCACCCCGTGGGCGATCAGCTCCAGGAATTTCGCGGGAGCGATTTCTTCCACCACCACCAGGTTG
>CAZOHA010000075.1:3045-16191 GCA_964579515.1 uncultured Bacteroides sp.
GCCCCCCACCGCGCTGCCCAGCGAAAAGCCGGCCAGGACGGTGGCGATGACCGCGGTCCAGGTCAGCAAGGATGTGCCGAAGAAGGGCGCGAGCACGCGGCCGGCGGCGATCTCGTAGGTCAGATCCTCGGTGAAATCACCGGGTTCCACCAGCGCCTCGATCCGCAGTCCCCCGGAGTTCTGGAGGGCCACCTGCGGGGCGTTCACCCCGAAAGAGGCGGCATTCTTCTTCGCCTGCCACAACAGCGCATCGGCAAAGAGGTTCCCGCCGTTGGTCTCCTCTCCGCGCAGTCCTTCGCGGCGGAAATCGAGGGTATCCTCGGCCACGGCGATCACGTTGGTGGAGAGGTCGCCGATGTACTCCCTGACGGGATCCTCGATCACCTCCACCAAACTGGAGTCGGTCTCCCCGTAAACCAGCACGGGATCGGACTGGTAGACTTTGGTGACCACGCCGCCGGCATCAAATTCCACCAGCAGGTTCCCCAGGTAGCGGTAGTTCCCGGGAGTGGTGACCAGATAGACCGGGTTGCCGTCCGCATCGTTGATCACCACCGGGTACACATCCTGCACAGGGGTGTTGAAGGGAGCACCCAGCGAGGGGTCGTTGGTCAGCAGCTCATCCCCGCCGCCGGCGATAATGATATCCACACCGCTGATCTGCGAAGCCAGGGTGGTGTCTTCGTCATAGCCCTGCAGGTGGCTGATCAGGATCACTTTGTTCACCCCGGAATCGGCCAGCACCTGCACATACTTCTGTGTGGAATCCACAATGGCCTCGGAGACCACGGTGTTCCCCGGGCTGGAGATGATGGGCAGAGCGGGGGTGGTCAGACCGATCACCCCGATCTTCTCCCCTTCCCGTTCAAGAATGGTGTAGGGAGCGATGCGGCCGGCGTCGGCCAGGGCCTGCAGTTCGGGAACATTCCCGAAGCCCAGGTTGGAGCTCAGGTAGGGTGCCTGGTTCACCTGGATCGAGTTGATCAGCTCGGAGAGAACCGTGGTCCCGAAATCGAAGTCGTGGTTCCCGATGCAGATGGCATCGTAATCCAGTGAATCGAGGGCTATGGCGTCGTAGTAGACACCGTTGGCCTGGCTGGCGTTGTATTCGAGTCCCGCCAGGAAGTTGTCGCCCGACGAAAGCATGATGGAGGGATACCCCCGCATCATCGCCTGGTTGCGAAGGCTGTCCAGGGTGGCTTTGAACTGTCCGATGCTTCCCCCGGTGGTCTCCAGTCCGTTGACGGTGATGGAGTCGGGAAGCAGGTCGGATTCCCCGTCGTTGTTGTGGAAGATGGCCAGGGTGAATTCTCCCGAGGGAGCGATGTACTCCAGCAGGAACTCATCGCTGGCGGTTTTCCCCTCACTCTCCGCGGTCACCGTGATGGGGAAGCTTCCGGTCCCCTCGAAGGTCCCTTCCAGCACCCCGTTCTCAAAGGTGAGCCCGGTGGGCAGGGTGTCGGTTTCGGTGACCACCGCGCTGAGGGTGATCTCCGAATCGAGATCCCTGAAGAAGGGATTCAGGTCGAAGGAGAGGTCCCATCCCTGAACCAGTTCCCTGTCGGGGATCTCCCGGACCAGTTCGGGGTTGTAAATGATCTCGCCCTGGAGGTAGCTGATCACCAGGCGGGCAGCTCCTTCCGGGTCGCCGTCGTAGGACTCGGCCTCACGCACGCCGGTCCCTTCCACATAGAAGGCCATGGCATTGCCGGTGCTCCAGTCCGGACTGCTCACCAGCCGGCTCACCAGGGAGGTGATATCGGCGGTCCGCTCATCCGCTCCGGCGGCCCCGATCTCGGTCCAGGTCCCGGGAGCCACGTTCCAGGCCACCGAATCGTCCAGGAAGGTCCGGGAGGTGATGTCGAAGTCGGTTTCGGTGAAGGTGACCGGATTGGCATCATCCTCGGCGAAGATGTAGTACCCGGCCGGATCCTCGTTCTTGGTGGTGTTGTCCACGGTGAACTGGATGTGGGCCGATTCGATGACGGCATTGGCCGGAAGCTCCACGTTGGTGAAACGGAATCCGGAGATCTGGGGATTCTTGCCGTTCTGCTCTTCGGCGCCCAGTTCGATGTCGCTGCTGGTCACGTCCATGCTTCCTTCGGAACGCCACGGATCGTTATCGGGTCCGAAAAAGTACTCCTCGGCATCATCGCTGGAGGCCGCCACCTGGATATCCAGGCTGCCTACCGGGACGAAGCTGACCATCAGTTTGGCCGCATCGGCTTCACTTCCGTCGAAGGATTCGGCTTCCCGCACGCCGGTTCCTTCCAAAAAGAAGGCCATGGCATTGCCTGAGGACCATTCGGGCTGATCCACCACCTGCTGGACCAGCCGGGATATGTCGGGGGTTCTTTCGTCAGGCCCGGCAGCACCGATCCCGGTCCAGGTTCCGGCACCCACGCTCCATAAGACGGAATCTTCGAGCCACATCCGGGAGGTGATATCAAAATCGGTCTCGCTGAAGGTAACCGGGCTGGGATCGTTTTCGGCGAAAATATAGTATTCGGCCGGGTCTTCGTTCTTGGAGGTATTATCCACGGTGAACTGGATATGGGCTGAAAGGATCTTCGCCCCCTTTGGGATCTCCAGTCCGGCAAACCGTACACCCGATACCTGGGGATTTTTCCCCGCGGGCTCCTCGGCTCCCAGCTCGATATCGCTGCTGGTCACGTCCATGCTTCCTTCGGAACGCCACGGATCGTTGTCGGGTCCGAAGAAATACTCTTCGGCATCATCGGATGAGCTGCTCACCTGGGCCATGACGGAGTTCACGGGCAGGTAGGTGACCACCAGCTGTGCTGCATCGTCGGCACTGCCGTCATACGATTCGGCCTCCCGCACCCCCGTTCCTTCAATAAAAAAGGCCATGGCATTGCCGGGGCTCCAGCCGGGCTTGTTGACCAGGGCCTCCACCAGGCCGGAAATGTCGGTGGTGCGCTGGTCGGGACCTGCCTGTCCGGAACCGGTCCAGGTGCCTTCCGCCACGCTCCAGGCGACGGAATCTTCGGACCACATCCGGGAGGTGATGTCGAAATCGGTCTCGCTGAAGGTGACCGGGTTGGCGTTGTCTTCGGCGAAAATGTAGTACTCCGCCGGATCTTCGTTCTTATCGAAGTTATCCACGGTAAACTGGATGTAGGCCGAGAGGATCAGCGATCCGGCCGGGATCTCCAGGTTGGTAAAGCGCAGTCCCGATACCTGGGGATTTTTCCCCGCGGGGTTCTCTGCGCCCAGTTCGATGTCACTGCTGGTGACATCCATGCTTCCTTCGGAACGCCACGGATCGTTGTCGGGTCCGAAGAAGTACTCCTCCGCATCGTCCGTTGAGCTGTTCACGCTCACCGTGACGGTTGTCTGCGCCCGAATCACGCCCGCCAGAACGGCCAGCATCAGGCATAGTGTAAACACTCTCTTCATAGTTGTCTATAGATATGGATTTAAACAACCGAAGATAGAGCAGTTACATTCCTGGAAGGATAAGCTTATTTTATTTTAGTCTTAATAAAAGATTAAGTGCTACTCCACGATCGCCTGGTAGACCAGGGCGCGGAGTTTGTCGTGGTCGTCCACCATGCGGGCGGGGATCAGCTGGGTGAAGTAGACCACCACCAGCTCTTCGGCGGGGTCGGCCCAGTAGGTGGAGTGGTAGGCGCCGCCCCAGCCGAACTCTCCCACGGTGCCGGGCATACCCCGGTCACCCAGGTCCTCCAACACGCGGAAGCCCAGTCCGAATCCCACTCCCGAATCCCGGGTGTAGGGAATGTCGCCCAGGTGGCTGACGGTCATCAGCTCCACAGTCTTGGGCGAAAGGATCCGCCGGCCGTCCAGCTCGCCCCCGTTGAGCATCATCTGCAGGAACCGGGCATAGTCCGTGGCGGTGCTCAGCAGTCCGGCTCCCCCGGAGAAGCTGGTGCGGGGACCCTCCACGTAGGCCCCCTGGCCCACCATCTTTCCGGGATCGGGGGCCCGTTCCAGTCCCTCGTCGGTGGAGGAGTAAACCACGGCCAGGCGGTCGCGTTTCTCTTCGGGCAGGTAGAAATGGGTATCGTTCATTCCCAGGGGCTGAAGGATGCGCCCGGTCAGGAACTCATCCAGGGGTTCCCCGGATACCACCTCGATCACGGCGCCCAGGATATCGGTGTTGTAGCCGTAGATGAACCGCTCTCCCGGCTGGGCATCGAAGGGCAGGGAGGCCATCCGGCGGACCGTCGCCTGGATGGGCTCGTCCCGGTCGGCGAAGTACCAGCCCTGGATCCCCGCTTCCTCCCAGAGTTCCGCGGCCACCCCGTTCCCGTAGCCGATCCCTGCCGTATGGGTCAGCAAATCGCGGATGGTGATGGGGCGGTTGGCCTCCACGATCTCGTAGGTCCCGTCCTCCCCGGGCATCGCCACGGTGGTTTCCATGAATTCGGGGATGTACCGGCCCACCGGGTCGCCGGTCAGCAGTTTGCCCTCCTCCTGGAGGATCATGATCCCGGTGCTGACGATCGCCTTGGTCTGGGAGGCGATGCGGAAGATGGCATCCTCCTTCAGAGGGGCGCCGCTTTCCAGATCGCTCTTCCCGAATGCTTCCAGGTAGGCGATCTGACCCTTGCGGGCCACCAGCACCACCGAACCGGGCAGGTGGCCTCTGTCGGCATATCCCCGGAAGGCCTCGGTGAGTCTTTCCAGCCGCCGGGAGGAGAGCCCCACCGATTCGGGCACGGCGGGTTGCAATACCTGGGCAAGGATGGTAACGGGCAGAAGGAGCGCCAGCAGCAGTGCCGCGCGCTGAAGGGAGGTGATGGTTTTCATGGGAATGGTGGTGTAATGGTTTTCAGCCCCCAAAAATTAGTCAATATGGAGCAATCCGCCTAACCCTGCAGACGGGAATGTGCCGGAAGTGTGGAGAAAGAACCCCGGAATGGAGCCCCGGGTGGGAAAAAATCCACACGATCGCCCTGTATGGCCCTGATTTTCTGCCTTCCTGGTTGTTGGCACGGTTTTTTAGCCCTTCTCCCCAAACAAAGGCGGTATAAAGCCAGGATCTGTAGCCTGAAGTCAGGTATCCCTGTGAAGAAGCCTGTAAATCGAAGATTTTAAGCGATGAACAGGGATACCGGCACACAGGATCCCGGGCTTTTTACAGCCAAAAACATCCTAGCTATGTCGAGTGGCAATACATTTTTGGGATTTCTGACCGGCGCTGCCCTGGGGGGGATTGCCGGTGTGATCTACACATTGGAAATGGGAGAGCGGACCATGCGGACCGCCAAGACGGAAACGATATCGGACGATACGGGAGATGAGGGAACTATTCAGGAGAGCATCAGCGACCTGAAGGAGTCCATCGCCGGTTTCGTGGAGGAGGTCAACCAGCGGTTCGAGAGGATGGAGTCCCGGCTCTGACAGGAAATAATCATCTGAAAAAAAAAGAAACTATGAAAGATCTGAAACGCATCACCGGCCGGAGCATCCTGGCCGGGGCCATACTGTTGTTTGCAGTTACATGGAGTACTCAGGCCCAGGATTCCCGGATGGGGATCAAAGGGGGACTGAATCTCTCCATGCTGACGGTGGAGGATATCGATGACAACAACCTGAAAGGGGGCTTCCACGCGGGGTTCTTTGTGCGGAGAATGCTCGGGAACAATCTGGCGCTTCAGCCCGAGCTCATCTATTCCATCAAGGGGGTCCGGACGGTTTATAACGAGGAGTTCCTGGGCCTCGATGTGGCCGACGGGGAGACCCGCATGAATCTTCATTACCTGGAGATCCCGATCTATTTCTCCGCCGAATTCCTGGAACTGTTCGACATCCACGTGGGACCCTATTTCGGATTCCTGATGAATGCCAGTGTGGAGACCCGGGCCGAAGTGCTGGAGTTCATCGATATCGATGACCAGGACAACATCGACCGCGAAGAGTTCCACATCCTGGATACCGGAGTGTCGGGAGGAGTCGGGGTCACCCTGCGGCCGTTCACCTTCGGGATCAATTACAGCCTGGGACTGCGGCCGGTGGCCGAAGCCGAAGAACCCATGGAGGCCCTGCTGGGCAATGCCGCGAACCACACGGTGATGGTGTATGTGGGACTGGTATTTTAGTCAGAAGAGGGTTTGGTATGATCGGACCGGATATGGAGGTCGCGCTGCGGGAAGGGGATCTCGATGCCGGCCTCGATGACGGCGCGGTTGATGGCCACCTTCAGTTCGCTCTCCACCTCCAGCCGGTAGTTGAGATCGACCCAGGCCAGCAGGCGGAAGTCCAGTGAACTGTCTCCGAATCCCAGGAAATAGGCCTTCGGGGCCGGGTATTTGTTCACCTGTTTGTTTTCCCTGGCCACATCTTCCATGATTTCCAGCACCATTTCGGGATCGGTCCCGTAGGCCACCCCCAGCCGGATATCCATGCGGCGGAACATATCGGAGAGCGACCAGTTGATCATCTGGTCGGAGATCAGGTTGCCGTTGGGAACGATCACCTCGGCCCCGTCGAAACTGCGGACGGTGCTGGAGCGCAGGCCGATCGAGCGGACCGTACCCAGAAGTTCTCCCACCTGCACGGTATCCCCCACCTTGATGGGCCGCTCGAAGGCCAGGATCAGCCCCGAGACCATATTGTTGAAAATGTTCTGCAGACCGAAGCCGATCCCCACCGAGAAGGCTCCGATGATGATCGACAGGTTGGTCAGCTCGAGGCCGGCAGCCGCCGCAGCCAGGAAAAATCCGCCGGTGATCAGTGCGATCCGCAGCAGAAGGATGATGGTGCTGGGCATGCCCCGCTCCACCTTCACCCGGGTGAACACATCCTTTTCCAGGACATGGCGGACAATGCGGGTGATCACGATGGAGAGCCAGATGACGAAAATGAAGATCAGTATGCTCTTCGGGGTGATCTCCACCTCCCCGATGGTGAACCCTCCGGTCAGCAGATTGCCTCCCCACTCCGTGAACTCCTCCCTGATCCGGAAGATCTGTAGGATGGTGATGAAAAAGAAGATCCACAGGAGCAGGTTGATCAGCCGGACCGTCTTCCGGTAGACCGCCCGGAACTCCTCCCTGAACACATTCAGCCTCTGGAAGGTATTGCTGGCCAGAAGCAGGAAGATCAGGGTGTCCACCACCTGCGTGGCCACGAAGATCCCCATTCCCAGGATGGCGATCTGGATGGGAACCAGGGTGAAGAACTCCGCCATCCGGACCGCTCCCGCCAGGTTACCCGCGATGGCGGCAGTCAGCATCAGCGAGAAGGCACCCAGGGTGAACCGGAAAAGCTGGTATAGAAACTGGTTTTTGAACCGTTTCATCAGGGGTCTTCGGATAAACATCCACAGGTAGACCGCCAGAGCGGCTGTGGAGAGCCCCAGCAGGAAGATGCGGATCAGGATATCGGGGTAGTAGATCAGTTCGTAAATGAAGGTGAGGGTGAAGAGCACCACCAGGGCGATCACCCACAGCCTGGCCAGGCTGCCGAACAGCCGGATGACGATGATCACCAGGGGGATCATCAGAACAACCAGGTTCAGCGAGCTGATGGTATGGGGAAGGTCCGGGAAGATGAACCGGACCAGCATGGCCGCCACGAAGACCACCACCACCACCGGCGAGTAGATGACGGTCATGTGCAGATCCGAGATCTCGAACTTCTCCACCGACATCAACCGGGCGAAATGGGTCTTGTACCAGATGGCGAAGACAAGCAGGATCAGCACCAGGAGGGTGATAATGATCAGAGGGATCAGAAACTCGGTGCGGAAGATATCCAAGTCGGTCCGAACCGAACGTTTCATCTGATCCAGGTGACGGGGAAGCAGGGTGGTATCCTTCAGGGTGGAGAGCTCGCCCATGAATGCCGGACTGTCCCTGCTGAAAAGACGTTGATTGATCTCTGTTTTCCGCTCCCTGATATCGTTATCCAGGGCGTCCAGCCGGATGCGTTTCTCCGAAAGGCGGTCCTGCTGCACCAGCAGACTGTCCAGGTTGTGCTGAAGAAGGGTCTTCAGGGAATCCGACATCTGGATCGTCCTCCGGATCCGCTGCAGGCGGGTTTCAGGGAACTCTCCCTCCTCCGATTCCTCCAGGGTCAGCCTCCACCGCTCATCGTATCCGGCCACCAGTCCGATACGCTCCTGGGAACGCTCCGCTTCTCTCCCGATGCTTTCTCTCAGGTCGGTCAACCGGTCGATGTAAAGCTCTGCCTGCGTGCTGATATTATCCAGTTCCCTGACTCCCACCCCTTCCAGGGTGGCCAGCACGGTATCGGACAGAAAGGTGTCGATGACCGAAAAGAGGGTGTCCACCTGACGGGTAATCTCCCCCAATTCTTCCGGTGATAATTTATCCCGGTCAACCTGGATAAGCGCTTCAAAGGTTTCGCTCAGCGCCGCCGCGATCCGGGAGGAGGGAAAGGGCTGCGGCTGCACTTTCGCCGTATCGGCCGCTTGCTCCGGCTGTTCCTGCGGTGTATTCCCCTGGCTGAAGAGGTTCTGGGCCCGGGCGGAGCTGAAAAGAAGGGAGCCCGCCATGACGAGGAGAACCACTGTTATCCGGATCCGCTTAAAAAGGCGGGGGGCGGAAAGGCTCGGTAAGCAGCTCATGTTCATAGGTGTATTTACAGGCTAGTTATTTCCGCGAACGGGGTAAGGCGGCCTTTCATACTCCTCCGGCGGATGCTCCTCCAGCATCTGCAGGACCACCTCTATGGCCTTCTCCAGCTGAGGATCGCCCCCTTCGATCACCTCCTTCGGGGTCTGTTCCACCTCGATATCCGGAGGGACCCCCACATTCTCCACGATAAAACCGTCTTCGGTCCAGATGGCCACGTTGGGAGCGGTCACATACCCGCCATCCATCAGTTCGGGAAATCCAAGGATCCCCACCAGTCCGCCCCAGGTGGTCTTGCCCACCAGGGTGCCCACGTTGAACTTCCTGAACATCCACGGCAGCATGTCTCCGCCCGATCCGGCGTTCTCATCGATAATCATCACCTTCGGACCCTGGATGGAGGCACTGGGTAACTTGAGGTCGTTGGTATACCGGGTATGCCAGTGGGCCTGGTAGGGCCGCAGCAGAATATCGATGTAGTAGTCGGCCAGGGAGCCGCCCCCGTTGTACCGCTCGTCGATAATGATCGCCTTTTTGTTTGCCTGGGGAAAGAAATAACGCTTGAAGTACTCGTGGCCGGCTCTGGCGGTATTGGGCACATACACGTAAGCCACCTGTCCTCCGGTGGCCTCGTTCACCTTCTTCAGGTTCCCCTCGACCCAGTCGCGGTTCCGGAGCGCCATTTCGCTGGCAACGGGGGATACCCGGATCTCCCGCGAACCGCTCCCGCCGGGATCGGGTCCGATGGTGAGCTCCACGATCTTGCCGGCTGTGTTCTCAAAGGGCCTGTAAAGGTTCTCCTCGGCGGTCAGCTCTTCTCCGTTCACCTTCAGCAGGTACTCCCCCTCCCTCACATTCAGTCCCGGCTCGGTAAGGGGTGAGCGCAGGCCGGGATTCCAGTTGAGTCCCTCGAATATTTTCGCAATCCGGTAGCGGTTGTTCTCCACAGTGAAATCGGCTCCCAGCAATCCCCCGGGCACATCCTCCGGATCGTTCAGGTAGTCGCCTCCGCCCACGCGGTGGTGCCCCACACCCAATTCGCTGCACATCCACTGGATCACCCGGTTCAGGTCCCTCCGGCTGGTCAGGTGGGGCAGGAATTGTGCATATTTCTCTTTCATGGCGCTCCAGTCCGATCCGTGCATGTTGGGATCGTAGAAATAGTCCCGGTTGATCCGCCATGCTTCATCGAAGATCTGGGGCCACTCCTTTGCCGGATCGATCTTCACTTCGATCTCGCCGGTCTTCAGCATCCCTTTTTCGGGTGAAGGCTTGGAACCCGCATCGGCAATGCCGTACTGCCGTCCCTTGCGGAACAACATTTTCTTCCCTCCGGCCGACAGCACATAGTCGTCCAGCTCCGCCACGTCGCTCTCCTCCCGCTCCTTCAGACTGTACTTCTTCATGGTCCGCTTGCCCGATTCATCTCTGATATAGAGGATCTCGCCCTCTTCGGGCGATCCCAGGCCGTGGTAATCGGCAGCCGGGACCGGAACATCCACGATCCGGTTCTGGATCCCCTCCACCCGGATCTTCAGAGGCTCCTCCCCGTTCCCCGGGCCGGAACCTCCTCCGTTCTCCTTCTTCGATCTCCTCCCGCTCTCTTTCCGGTTTTCGTTCTCGCTATCCTCATCCTCATCCGTTTCCTCCTCCGCGGCTCCCTTCTCCTCATCGCTTTCCGGGGCCAGGGGAGAAGGGGTCTCCGGGTCCAGGGTAGCCAGGTAGATGTTACTGGTCATCTCCATATCGGCGTTACTCTGGTCAAACCAGTTGACCACCGGGCCCGCATCGGTGGAGGCGAAGAAATAGAGGTACCTGCCTCCCCGGTCGAAAACCGGTTCGGTGGCATGACTCAGTCCGTCCGATACCGGATAGCTGCGCTCCTCTTCCACCGAATAGAGCATGACCTGCTGAAAGTTGGAGCCCAGCAGTTTGGTGTAGGCCACCCATTTCGAATCGGACGACCAGTCGCCGTGGATGGAACGGAAGGCTCCGGGCTGGTAGAGCATGTCGGAATCGATTTTTTGTATCTCTCCGGAAGCCAGATCAACGATGTAGAAATTGCGGCCGTTGTCCACATAGGTGATCTTTTCTCCATCCGGCGACCAGTGGGGAAAGGCATAAAAACCGGTTCCGGTGAGCCCTATGACTCTCTCCTCCCCCTTCCCGTCCTGGGGCAGTATGTGGAGCGCATATTCACCCCCTGCATCGGAAATGCAGGCAATGGAGCTTCCACCGGGCGACCATGCCGGGTACTTTTCGTGGGCTCCCGGGCTTTCGGTCAGGTTCCTGGGAAATCCTTTCTCGGCCGGAACCGTGACGATCTCGCCCCGGAAGTCGAACACCGCCCGGGCGCCCGAGGGGGAGATATGGGCGCTGCGGATATTTCTCCCGCCCTCCACGTACCTGGGCCGGAGCGCCAGCAGGTCGGCGGAGATCCCCACGGTCAGCTTTTCGGTGGTCTGGTCCTGCAGGTCCAGGGTATGGAGATAACCCGCCTGTTCAAAGATAATCTCCCCACTGTTGAAGTTGGCCGAGAGGACCGGGAAATCATCAAAACGGGTCACCTGCTCCACCTCTCCGGTGACGGTGTGGTAGGAGAAGATGTTGAACTCCCCGTTGCGGTCGCTCAGGAAGTAGATCCGGTCTCCGGCCCACATGGGTTCCATATCGTTCGACCCTTCTTCCTGTCTGGGAATTTCGGTCACCGAGTAATCGTCGATTGAAAAGATCCAGATGCGCGACATGGTCCCTCCACGGTAGTTTTTCCACTGGCGGAACACCTCCCTGCCGGGGGTGTAGGCCATCTGATCGCCGGCAGGAGAGTAGCTGGCGTGGTAGCCGTTGGGGATCACCAGCGGTTCCGCCACTCCACCCTCCACAGGTACAGTAAAGAACCGGGTGTACCGGTTGGTGTGAAGGCTCCGCTGGGAGAGGAACAGCACCTGGTCGCCACCGGGGGTGAATCCCTCCGCCAGGTCGAAACCGGGATGCCAGGTAAGCCGTTTCGGAATTCCCCCGGTAACGGGAACTGTGAATACATCGGTGTTCCCGTCGTACTCGGCGCTGAAGGCGATCAGGCTGCCGTCGGGAGAGAAATGCGGACGGCTCTCCACCCCCTCGTCGACCGTGAGTCGTCGGGGATGGGATCCGTCTTTTTCAGCCACCCAGAGGTCGTTGGCGTAAACAAAAGCGATATGGTCCCGGCTGATGGCAGGATCGGCCATCATCCGGGTATCGGCGGGATCGATGCCGGAGGCTCCGGCGGAGAAAAGAGCAGCAGTTACGGCCAGTGCTGTTTTGAAGATTGTGTTGGGAATCATGTGTATCCGGCTTTTTTCAGACCACTCAAGTTAGCGAATTTGTTTGAAATCCCTCCGGAAACTGCTACTCCCCGACCGGTCCGGGCAGGAAATCTTCCCGGTCGAGGGCTGCCATCACGCTGGTTTCCATGACCGGGTGACGCAGGTTGATCAGATAACTCCTTCCACCCTCCTTTTCCGGCACGATCATCCCGGTGTCACGGAGTCTTCTGACCTGCCGGGAGATTTCCTGTGGGAGCTTCTCCGGAAACAGAGGACGAAAGTCGGATGCCTGAACCAGCTGCAGCTCCAGCACGATCTCCAGCATTCTTGCGTGCATGGAGGAAAAAGCACCCGATTTTTCTCCATTTCGCAGAGCGGGCAGAAGGATCCGGTTCTTCAGGAAAGTGTGTTCCGCCAGCCTGTCGATCCTTTGAATCTCTTCCTGCAATCCCTTTAGCATATAGGTGCACCAGAAAATTAATCCCTCCCGATGCCCCTTGTCGGCCCTGGAAAGTGCATGGTAGTATGCACGCCTGTCACGGCAGAAGGCAGAGGAGGGATTTACAACCCTCTGATTATCTGATCCGAATCCCTGTTTGATCAGTATCGCATAGGTCAACATCCGGGCTGTTCTTCCGTTTCCGTTGAAAAAGGGATGGATCCAGACAAACCGGTGATGAAACAGAGCTGCCTTTATAAGGTCGTATTTACGGGGATGACCCGATTCCATAAATCCGGTCAGCTCATTGATGAGCGATACAATCTCCCGGGGTGGAGGTGGAAGATGGCCCGAGTGTGCGATACCAACCTCTTCGGCCCGGTACTCCCCTGCCCGGGAATCCCCATCTCCGGCAGGAGGAGGAAGCAAACCCTTCATGATCCTCCTGTGGATGGAACGGATAAGATCCCCGTCCAACGGCACACGGTGGATTTCGGAATCGATGTACTTCAATGTGGATTCCATGTTCCGGATCTCCCTGACTCCTTCCGGAACCGAAGAAACCCCGGCATGATCCAGCCGCAGAAGTTCCACCATCCGGGTATTGTTCCCTTCTATCCGGGCCGAACCAAGACTCTCCACTTTATGAAAGAGATCGATGATCTGCCGGAAGACCACCGGATGAGTCCGGGTCTGGATCTCCTTTTTCCGAAGATGATCGAGTTCAATGATCAGATCGGTGATCTCCGAGCGGAATTCGGGTTCGATCAATTCCAGGGGATAGGGATGATACTGCGGGAATGCCATGGGAACA
>CAZOHA010000076.1:0-15659 GCA_964579515.1 uncultured Bacteroides sp.
CACGATCCACAGGATCCAGTGCTCAAGGATCTTCCTGGCCAGCATCCAGGTGGCAGTGAAACTCATCGCCGTGGTAAGTGCATCCCAGTATGGAATGGGTGAATCGGTATACCGGTCGAGAAACAGCCCGATCAGCAGAAAGGCCAGGGTGGTGATCCCCAGAAGCAGCATGCCCCGCCGGAGTGAAATGCGACTGACAATCAGTTCACGGGACCCACCTGCCCTGCCCCTGGTCCAGAGGATCCATCCGTAAATGCTGACCAGCAGGTAATATCCGTTCAGTCCCATGTCCGCATAGAATTTCGAACGGAAGAACACCGCCATGTAAAGGACTGCACTGACGATCCCCATGGGCCACAAGAGTATGTGCTGGCGAATACTGAGGAAAAGGTAGATGAGGCTGAAGATTACCCCGGCTACCTCCAACGCATGCTCCGCCAGCCAGGCATTCATCCGGTCAGTCGGCTTTTGCCAGTTTCTGACGGTGCATGGAAGGATTTTTCAGAATCTCCACCGCTTTGCTGAATACTTCATTGGAGGGATTGAAAACCTGGTAGAAGTAACCCATTCCGTAAAGATCCCTGGCCAGGTATCCTTTAAACAGCAGGGCCACCTGCTCTTCGGAGACTTCCCAGTCAGAAGCACTGAACTCCAGCCCCTCTTCCCGGGCAAATGATAACAGTGCATCCAGCTGCTCCCGGGTAGGTTCATACTGCGACTGGAACGACTGAAAATCTTCGTACTGACCGATCATCCGGTCCCTGTTCTGGTCCACATACTGCAGAATGAACCGGTTGAAAATTCCCCTCCGGATCAGTTCCCTGTAGTAATCGGTGTATGCCGAGGTGTCGACCGGAACGAAATAGTCGGGCATGATCCCGCCTCCACCGTAGACCACCCGGTTCAGTTCGAGGGTCCTGAATCTCTGTGATTCCGGGAACCTGATGCTGTCGGCACTGGAGAGCTCTCCGCGGTTGTAACGGTTGATGAGATCGAGGGCATACTCCTCGTAACCGCTGTCGTAGGGCTTCTGTATCAGCCGGCCGGTGGGAGTGTAATAACGGGCCACGGTGAGCCTGATCATGGAACCATCGCTCAGGTAGAAGGGCTGCTGCACGAGCCCCTTCCCGAACGAGCGCCTTCCCACGATCACTCCACGGTCCCAGTCCTGTACGGCACCGCTGACGATCTCGCTGGCCGATGCCGAGCTTCCGTCGATCATGATCACCAGGTTGCCCTCCTCGAAAAGCCCCTGGTTCCGCGACCGGTAGGTCTTTTCCGGCACCTTGGTACCCTCGGTCCGGACGATCTCCTTTCTTCCCGAAAGAAAATGATCGGCCAGGTCGACCGCCACCGGGAGCCAGCCTCCGCCGTTGCCGGAAAGGTCGAGTATCAGATCCTCCATTCCCTCCTTCCTGAGGTCCAGAACCGCCTTCTCGAACTCTTCGATGGTGGTGTGAGAGAAGCGGGCCAGCTTCACGTAACCGATCCTGTCATTGATCATATAGGAAGCGTCCAGGCTGTAGACGGGGATCTTGTCCCGGGTAATGGTGAAATGCAGCAGAGGCTCCACCCCTTTCCGGAGTACCGAAACTTCCACTTCGGTGCCCTTGGGCCCTTTCAAGAGGCGCTGCACGTCCCTGTTGGTGATCCCCGTTCCTGCCACCGTCTCACCCTCCACCTTCACGATCCGGTCACCCGCCTGTATTCCGACCTTCTCCGACGGTCCGCCCGAAATGGCGCGGATGATATAGATCGTATCTTCCAGTATATTGAAGCTTACGCCGATCCCTTCAAACTCCCCTTCCAGCTGTTCGCTCAGCTGTTCCAGCTCCTCTTTGCTTAAATAGGAGGAGTGGGGATCGAGTTCATGCAGCATATGTTCGATGGTCGATTCCACCACTTCGGTATCATCGATGGAGTCGACGTAAAACCGGCTCACTTTGTCCATCACCTGGGCCAGCTTCAGTGCCTCGGCATTCCATTGCGAAACGGCAGGCATCAGGGCCACCATGAAGGTCATCCAGGTCAGGATCATCCCTCTGATCATTCGTTTCCTTTTCATAAAATATCCTTTATCCATCCTCGATCTCATTTTATCCATGATATTTTAACGCAGGATCGCTCATCTTGTTTGGATTATTCCCATTCGATGGTGGCAGGGGGCTTGGAGCTCACATCATATACCACCCGGTTGATCCCGCGGACCCTGTTGATGATCTCGTTGGAGATCTTTCTCAAAAGTTCGTGTGGCAGATCCACCCAATCGGCCGTCATTCCGTCGGTGGAGGTCACCGCTCGCAGGGCCACCACAAATTCATAGGTGCGTTCATCCCCCATCACTCCCACCGACTGGACGGGAAGCAGGATCGCGGCCGCCTGCCAGATCCGGTCATACAATCCGTACCTCTTCAGGGCCGATATATAAATATGATCAGCCTCCTGGACCAGCCGGATTTTCTCGCGTGTCACCTCACCCAGGATCCTGATTCCGAGCCCGGGCCCCGGGAAGGGATGCCGCTTCAAAATGGCTGGCGGGATCCCCAGGGTGGTTCCGACTTTCCTGACTTCATCCTTGAACAGTAACCGGAGGGGCTCCACCACCTTCAGGTGCATTTTCTCCGGCAACCCGCCCACATTGTGATGCGATTTAATGGTCACCGAAGGCCCGTTCACAGAGACCGATTCGATCACATCGGGATAGATGGTCCCCTGTCCGAGCCAGGAAACCTTTTCCAGCCTGCCGGCCTCCTGTTCGAACACCTCGATGAAATTCTTCCCGATCCGTTTGCGCTTGATCTCCGGATCGGAGACTCCCTCCAGGTCACCCAGGAACCTGTCTCCGGCATCCACCCCTATCACTTTCAGGCCTAGTTCCTTATAGGAATCCAATACGGTGTTGTATTCATTCTTTCTGAGCAACCCGTTGTCCACGAAGATACAGGTGAGCCTGTCGCCCACTGCCCTGTGAAGAAGGGTGGCTGCCACCGTCGAATCGACCCCTCCCGAAAGGCCCATCACCACATGATCCTTTCCCATTTTCTGTTTCAGATCCTCCACAGTCGACTCAACGAAAAGTTCCGGGGTCCAGTCCTTGCTGCAACCACAGATATCCACCAAAAAATTGTGCAGGATGGTCTTTCCTTCGGTGGTATGGTAGACCTCGGGGTGGAACTGAAGTCCGTAGGTCGGCTCATCCTCGCAGGTATAGGCCCCCACGGTGATATCCTCCGTGCTGGCGATCACCCTGCAGGAGGGCGGAAGTGCATTGATGGTGTCGCCATGGGACATCCAGACCTGGGTGTGTGACCTGAGATTCTTCAGCAGGGGATGTCCGGCATCGATGTAGCTGAGTCGGGCCCTTCCGTACTCCCTGGAACCGGATGCCTTCACCTCGCCTCCGTAATGGTGGGAAAGGTACTGGGCGCCATAGCATATGCCCAGGATGGGATATTTCCCCTTTACAGGTTCCAGGTCGGGTATGGGAGCCTGTTCATCCCGTACCGAAAAAGGGCTGCCGGATAGTATATAACCCTTCACACTTCCGTCGGGCGCTGGATACCTGCTGAAGGGGTAAATTTCACAGTAAACGTTGTGTTCCCGCACCTTTCTGGCAATCAGCTGTGTGTACTGGGAACCGAAATCCAGGATAACAATCTTCTCTTTCAATGTGAATGGGAATTATCGTGCAAAAGTAGTACTTATTCTCTGGATACCCGCGTCAAAGGAACAGAATAGGTCGCTCCGTCCTCCACCCCTTCCGTGCGTGAAAACAACTCTCTGGCCTCCGTGACCAGCATGGAAGGGTCCCTGTACCGGGTCGAAAAGTGCCCGATCAACAATCTTCCGGCTTCCGATTCCTCTGCCATCATGGCCGCCTGGACCGCGGTCGAATGAAAAGTCTCCCTGGCCAGTGCTTCGTCCTTTCCTGCAAATGTGGCTTCGTGAAACAGAAGGTCGACTTCCTTTAAATAGGGAGCGATGCCCGGATCGTAAAGGGTATCGGAGAGATAGGCATAGGAGCGGGGATGGTAAGGGGGAAGGGTCAGGAGATCATTGGGAATGACCTCTCCCTCCGGGGTCACATGATCGTTTCCCTCCTTGATCCGTGCTATATCCTCAATACCCAGCCGGTAGGTTCCGATCAGCTCCTTCCGGATATTCAGGAGTCGCTCCTTTTCCCTGAACAGGTACCCGAAGGTGGTGGTCCGGTGCCTCAGCGGGATCGAGCTGACCTTCAGCTTATCATCCTCGAAGCATAGTCCTCCCGGCTCGCTGCCGGGGACAATGAATTCCAGTTCAAACGGCAGGGGACCGAAAAAGGCGAGGTGCTGCCTCATCAGCTCCTCCAGCTTCGCCGGCCCGATGAGTTGAAGCGGCTTCTTCCGACCCGTCATCCCCATGGAGGAGAGGAGCCCGAAAAGTCCGAACACATGGTCGCCATGAAGATGAGAAATAAAGATCTGATGGATCCTGGAAAGGTTGAATCCGAAACGCACCAGCTGAACCTGCGCCCCCTCCCCGCAATCGATCAAAAAAAACCGCTCATCTACCTGAAGTAAATGAGCGGAAGGAAATCTTTTGGAGGTGGGTAGCGCTGAGCTGCTCCCTAAAATTGTCAGTTCAAACGACACCCAGAATCTATATTACCCGGCTTCTTTGATCAGTGATTCTGCTTCTTCCAGAGAATTGGAGATATTGAGCACTGTATCGAGCTGGGAGATGGTGATCAGCCTCTCCACCGCATCGTTCAGACCTGTGAGTACAAAAGTCCCGTTGGCGTTTTTGCAAAGCCTGTTGGCCACCAGGATGGCACTCAGACCTGAAGAGTCACAGTACCGGCAGTTACTCAGATCAAGAATGATGTTCTTTTCACCATTCCCTGAAACAAGTACCAGCTCGGACTTCAGAGTAGGGGCAATGTGAGTGTCCAATTTTTCCTCCAATACTTTGATCAAAGTATGGTTTTCAAATTTGTCAATCTTGAATTCCATAGCCGCGTGAATTAAAATTTAAGAGTTTGAAACTATTTTTCCTCGTCGTTTCCAGAATCCTTCGATTTTTTCTTCTTATCGCCCTTCTGACTCTCCTCCATTTCAGACTTCAGGGCGGCCAGCTCGGAAATGTCACCAAGGGTGGTTTTTTCCAGGTTCGTTTTCAACTTCCTGGTGGCTTTCCTTACCTCTGCGCCCTCTGACTGCCTGGAGGAACGGGCAGAAGACTTCTTCTCGTCCTCATGGATACGACTATGAGACAAGATAATCTTTTTTGCGGACTTATTGAACTCAATCACTTTAAAATCCAATTTCTCGTCCAGTTTCACCGAGCCGCCATCCTCCTTCACCAGGTGCTTGGGAGTGGCGAAACCTTCCACTCCGTAAGGCAGTGCGATCACCGCACCCTTGTCCATTAATTCAATGATCGTCCCCTCGTGGATCGTATCGACTCCGAAGACACTCTCGAAAACGTCCCAGGGATTCTCCTCCAGCTGTTTGTGCCCCAGGCTGAGCCTTCGGTTCTCCTTGTCGATCTCCAGGACCACCACTTCAATTTCAGCGCCGATGGAGGTGAATTCCGCCGGATGCTTGATCTTTTTGGTCCAGGAGAGGTCGGAAATGTGGATCAGTCCGTCCACACCCTCCTCGATCTCCACGAATACCCCGAAATTAGTAAAATTACGGACTTTCGCAGTATGTTTGCTTCCCAGACTGTATTTTTCTTCGATCTTCTCCCACGGATCGGTCTTGAGCTGTTTGATGCCCAGAGACATTTTCCGCTCCTCCCTGTCGAGGGTCAGAATGACGGCATCGACCTCATCACCCACTTTCATGAACTCCTGGGCACTCCTCAGATGCTGCGACCACGACATCTCTGAGACGTGGATCAATCCTTCCACACCCGGCGCGATCTCCACGAATGCTCCGTAATCGGCCATCACGACCACCCGGCCTTTCACCTGGTCGCCCACCTTCAGCGAATCATCCAGTGAATCCCATGGATGCGGGGTAAGCTGTTTAAGACCCAGCGCAATGCGTTTCTTGTCGTCGTCGAAATCGAGGATAACCACATTGAGTTTCTGGTCCAGTTCCACCACCTCTTCAGGATGGTTGACCCTGCCCCAGGAGAGATCGGTGATATGGATGAGTCCGTCCACGCCACCCAGGTCGATGAAGACTCCGTAGGAGGTGATGTTTTTGACAGTCCCTTCCAGTACCTGCCCCTTTTCGAGCTTGGCGATGATCTCCTTTTTCTGCTGCTCCAGTTCTTCTTCGATCAGCGCTTTGTGAGAAACCACCACGTTCTTGAACTCATGGTTGATCTTCACTACCTTGAATTCCATGCTCTTTCCGACGTAGGCGTCGTAATCGCGGATCGGTTTCACATCGATCTGTGAACCCGGCAGAAAAGCCTCGATGCCGAAAACATCGACAATCATTCCTCCTTTGGTCCTGCATTTAATATAGCCCTTGATAACCTCATCCTTGTCCAGGGCCTCGTTCACCCGGTCCCAGGATCGCATGGCGCGGGCCTTCTTGTGAGAAAGCACCAGCTGACCCTTCTTGTCCTCCTGGCTTTCCACATATACCTCCACGGTATCGCCCGCCTTCAGGTCGGGATTGTAGCGGAATTCAGAAAGGGAGACGACCCCTTCGGACTTGAACCCGATGTTGATCACCACTTCTCTTTTGTTCATGGAGATCACCTTACCGTCGACCACCTCGTTCTCGGCGACGGTGGAGAGGGTATCGGAATACATTTTCTCATATTCCGACTGGTCGGCGTCTGAATCCAGTTCATCGGCAGCAAATTCGTCCCAGTCGAAATCCTTCAGACCCGTATCGGGATCCTCTTCGGCTGTCAGTACCTCGGCAGAGTGTTCCTCTGGAGAATGCTCCTCTGAAGCCTGGTTTTCGGCGGCCGGGGCAGCCTCCGTTTCAGCGGATGCAGTCTCTTCGATTTGAGTGGATGTATCCGATCCGGCTTCACCGGGTGCAGGCGATTCGTCTTTTTCAGGGGTTTCCGCTCCGGATTCGGCGGTTGTGCCCGCTCCGGATTCGGCGGTTGTGCCTGCTCCGGCTTCGGCGGTTGTGCCTGATCCTGATTGTGTTGAATGATCTCCGGTTCCTTCAGGTGGGGTTCCGGGAGCTTGCTGGGGGTTGGGGTCTGTACCCTGACCGGGCTGTTTCGCCTGTTCAGCGCCCTGTTCCGGGCTTTTCAGTTCTTCAGAGCCTTCCGCTTTCCTTGATTCGTCAGACATTAGATAAATACTTTACAATTAATAAGTTAGACAATATAGTTAACTAAATGAGCCGCAAAGTTATGAAATATGCCGCAAATCCCAAAACAGGTGACAAAGAAGCCAAGAAGGTAATGACCGTTTCTTCCGGGCAGCACCTTTATTCGGTCATTCCTTCGAGGGCTTCGGGAAGCAGCTGGTCCTGGTGGATCAGGATCAGGTCACCGTCGGGTAATTCCTCCTGGTTCAGGACACTGATGGCCAGGAATTCGTCGCCCGATGTCCGCTGAAAGCGCAATTTGGCGAATTTGAACCAGAAACCGGGTTTATGATGTTTCCAGGTTCCGCCCACCACCGTGCTGACCGAATCCCCGTGAAGGATATGAAACCGGGTCCGGTCATCCCTCTCGATATCGAACCCCTCCCTGTCGGTACTGAACACGATGGTCCCATTGGCCAGTTTGGTTCCATAGAATACCGCCCCGTCGACCGGAATCAGTTTCCGGATGGTATCCTGTTGCCGGTCCCACCGGTAAATGCCAGCCAGCTCCTCGATGCCGTTATCAGTTCCCCAGATCACCTTCTCCGGAGTGAACACCAGCTGACACACCCTCCATATCTGGGATCCCTCACCGATGCTCTGCACGGTCCGGAAATCATCAGCTGTCCATACCAGGCTGCTTTCATCATCAGCATCTCCCGTAAGGATCCAGATCTTCTCCCCATAGGGATCATGCTGGATCGCATGCAGGTGTCGAATCTCTCCGGGTTCGAACCTGTGGGCCACCTCCCAGCTGCGATAATTCTCCTTCGACCTCCAGACCCTCACCGGTTCTGTTCTGTCGGCGTTCATAAAATACTCTGCGAAATAGATGACCGAATCCCCCAGACTGAGCAATCCTGCATTTCTTACCCCCTGACTTCCCACGCCGTAATAGTCGATCTCCATGACCTCCGTAAATCGCTTTTCCCCCTCCGGCCTGACCCAGAATTTCCCGGCCGAAAGAGCAACGATATCCCCCCTGTCGGTGGTCACCATCTCCACACATTCCGGCCTTATGGTGAGCCTGCGGACGGGGGTGAAATTGCGGACCCAGTAAGGATTGAACCCGGTGGGAACATGGGCCACCTTTCTGAACTGGCGCTCCCCCTTTTCCAGCTTATAGACGATCATGCCGCGTGTGGCCCAGAGATCTCCGTTTTCATCATATTCCTGGACGATCAGGTCCCTCGCCCGGAGACAATCGAATCCGAAAACAAAGTCCTCTTTCAGTGGAATGCTGCCCGGCCCGGAATAATCGATCACCAGGTATAGGGTAAAGCCCACCATGGCCAAAAGCACCCCGCGCATGACCCATTTTACTCGTAAGCGCCTGTTGGAAGTAATTTTGCGATTTCTTTCCGGATTGCGTTTTCGGGATCGGTCCATCTTCAGAGATTGTTGATTGGGAATAAAAATAGAAAGTTTTCAATAAAAAGAAAGCACGAAGATTTTAACTTAGTGGGTCCAAATTAAAACTCTAATCAATGAAAATAGCTGTCGTTGGCACAGGGTACGTGGGACTGGTCTCCGGAACCTGCTTTGCGGAGACCGGGATCACGGTCACCTGCGTGGATATCGACCAGAATAAGATCGATAACCTGAATAACGGGGTCATCCCCATCTATGAGCCGGGTCTGGAGAACATGGTTAAAAAGAACGTGGACAAGGGATTGCTTTTCTTCAGCACCAGTCTGGAAGAGAGCATCGTCGACTGCGAGGCGGTCTTTATCGCGGTGGGCACCCCGCCCGATGAAGACGGCAGTGCCGACCTGCAGTATGTGCTGGCGGTGGCCGATGAGATCGGAAATCACATGCAGGATTACCTGGTGATCGCCACCAAGAGCACTGTACCGATCAAAACCGCTGAAAAGGTGAGGGAGAGGATCTCCCTGGCCCTGAAACAGCGCGGTGCGGAGATCGAGTTCGACGTGGCATCCAATCCCGAATTCCTGAAGGAGGGAGATGCCATCAACGATTTCCTGAAACCCGACCGGATCGTCATCGGAACCGACTCCGAGCGGGCCGAGAAGATCATGCAGCGGTTGTACAAGCCATTCCTGCTGAACGGACATCCCATTATTTTCATGGATATCACCTCGGCCGAGATGACCAAGTATGCCGCCAATTCCATGCTGGCCACCAAGATCAGCTTCATGAACGATATCGCCAACCTCAGTGAGGCCGTGGGGGCCGATATCAATATGGTCAGAAGGGGAATAGGCAGCGACAGCCGGATCGGGAAGAAATTCATCTATCCCGGAGTGGGTTACGGAGGGAGCTGCTTCCCGAAAGATGTAAAGGCGCTGATAAAAACCGGTGACCAGTACAACCATTCCCTGGAGATCCTCAAGGCGGTGGAGCTGGTGAACGAGCGGCAGAAAGCGGTCCTCCCCGAAAAGGTGAGGGCCCATTTCGGTACCGGTCTGAAAGGGAAGAAACTGACGATATGGGGCCTCTCATTCAAGCCACAGACCGACGATATGCGCGAGGCGCCTTCCCTGAGAGTGATCGAGGAGCTCATTAAGGAGGGAGTGGAGCTCCGTGCTTATGATCCGGTAGCCATGGACGAAGCCCGGAGAATCCTCGGGGACCGTGTTGAATTTTGCGAGGATAAGTACGAGGCACTGCTGGACAGCAGCGGGTTGCTGCTGATCACTGAATGGCCCGAGTTCAGGATGCTTAACTTCAAGGTGCTGGAGAAGCTGATGAATGAAAAGGTGATCTTCGACGGGAGGAATATCTATGACTCGGAAGAGCTGAAGGAACACGGCTTCACCTATTACAGTATCGGAAGACAACCTGTGACCTCCTGAAAATGAAAAGGATCCTTATTACCGGAGGCGCAGGGTTCATCGGATCGCATCTTTGTGAAAAGTTGCTGAAAGAGGGAAATGAAGTACTCTGCCTTGACAACTATTTCACCGGGGCGAAACGGAACATTGTTCATCTCTTTGACAACCCCTATTTCGAGCCCATCAGGCACGATGTGACCGCCCCCTATTTTGTGGAGGTCGATGAAATCTACAACCTGGCATGCCCGGCCTCCCCCATCCACTACCAGTACAATCCCATCAAAACAGTGAAGACTTCGGTGATGGGGGCCATCAATATGCTGGGGCTTGCCAAACGCATCAAGGCGAAGATCCTTCAGGCATCCACCAGCGAGGTGTATGGCGATCCCACCCTTCATCCCCAGCCGGAAAGCTACTGGGGAAATGTAAATCCCATCGGTCCCCGTTCCTGCTACGATGAAGGGAAACGGTGCGCGGAAACCCTGTTCAAGGACTACCATCAGCAGAATGGGGTCAGAATCAAGATCGTCCGGATATTCAACACTTATGGACCCAGGATGCTGCCCAATGACGGGCGGGTGGTATCGAATTTCATTGTGCAGGCTCTGAAAAACCAGGACATCACTGTGTATGGCGACGGGAACCAGACCCGCAGTTTTCAGTATGTGGACGATCTGCTGGAGGGGATGGGCAGGATGATGGATACGGGCGACGGGGTGACCGGACCGGTGAACCTGGGTAACCCCGGGGAGTTCACCATGCTGGAACTGGCCCGGAAGATCCTGGAACTGACCGGATCCCGATCCAGGATCGTGCATCTCCCTCTTCCCCAGGACGATCCGGTTCAGCGCCAGCCGGTGATCGACCGGGCCAGGGAACTGCTCGATGACTGGGAGCCGGAGGTCGACCTGGAGACCGGACTGAAGCAGACCATCGCTTATTTTGATCAATTGTTAAACGACTGATATGAAGGGAATTATTCTGGCCGGCGGGGCCGGTACCCGCCTGTATCCCATTACCCGGTCGATCTCCAAACAGATCATCCCGGTGTATGACAAGCCGATGATCTACTATCCCCTCTCGGTTCTGATGCTGGCTGGTATCCGTGAGATCCTGATCATATCCACCCCGGAGGACCTTCATCTCTATCAGACGCTGCTGGACGACGGAAGTCAGCTGGGGCTGTCACTCAGTTACGCCATCCAGCCCTCCCCGGACGGACTGGCACAGGCCTTCCTGATCGGCGAGGAGTTCATCGGAAATGAGTCGGTCTGTCTGATCCTTGGAGACAACATTTTTTACGGACACGGGTTCTCAGGGACTTTAAAAGAGGCTGTCAAACTGGTAAGCGGGGCCCTCGTATTCGGATATTATGTGACCGACCCGCAGCGCTACGGAGTGGTGGATTTCGACGAAAAGGGACAGGTGGTCAGCCTGGAGGAGAAACCGGCCGCACCCACCTCCAATTACGCCGTCACGGGGCTCTATTTCTACGATAACAGCGTGGCAGAGAAGGCAAAATCACTGAAACCCTCCGACCGGGGAGAGCTGGAGATTACCGACCTGAACCGGCTCTACCTGACGGAGGGAAAACTGCGGGTGAAGATCATGGGACGGGGGATGGCCTGGCTGGACACCGGGACCCACGAGAGCCTCCTTCAGGCATCCAATTATATTCACACCATCGAAATGAGACAGGGCCTGAAGATCGCCTGTATCGAAGAGATTGCCTACAAGATGGGCTTCATCGACAATAAGAGGCTTCTTGCTCTTGCAAAGGAGCAAAATAGGTCGGCTTACGGAGAGTACCTGTTCCGGGTTGCAAGTGAAAGACACATTACATCCGATATTTAGCTGAGTTATGACCATCAGGGAAACAGGGATCGAAGGGCTTTTTATACTGGAACCTAAGGTTTATACCGATGCCCGTGGTTCTTTCCAGGAGAGTTATCACCGGCAGAGGTTCCGTGAACTGGGCATGGGAATGGAATTTGTCCAGGACAATCAGTCGCATTCGGTATACGGTGTGGTTCGCGGACTTCATTTCCAGCGACACCCTCACCAGCAAACGAAGCTGGTAAGAGTCACTTCCGGGACTGTTTACGATGTAGCGGTGGATATTCGTCCCGCCTCTTCCACTTACGGGAAGTGGTTCGGGATCGAACTGAGCGGCGAGAATCACCTTCAGCTACTGGTTCCGGGGGGATTTGCCCATGGCTTCTCGGTCCTTTCCGCCGAGGCTACCGTATTTTATAAATGCGATACCTATTACCATCCTGACTCGGAATCGGGAATCCGGTTCGATGATCCCGACCTGGATATCGACTGGAGGCTCGATCAGACCGTCCGGATCATCTCCGGAAAGGACCGGAATCTGCCCTATTTCAAGGACCTGAAACACGAACGCTCTTAATGGATATCCTTGTAACAGGCGCCAACGGCCAGCTGGGCCGTGAGTTCAGAAAGATCAGAAACAGGTTCTCCGGGGTCTGCGATTTCACCGATGTGGATGAACTCGATCTCACCGACCGGAAAAGCCTGGAGAACTATCTGGAAAAACAGCCCTTCCGGTATATCATCAATTGTGCGGCCTATACCAACGTGGACGGAGCCGAGTCGGACCGGGAGAGAGCCATGGAATTGAACCGTGACATTCCAGCCAATCTGAAAGAACAGCTTAACCGAAATTCCGGACTCAGACTGATCCATATCTCCACCGACTTTGTGTTCGATGGTACCATGAACCGTCCGCTCAACGAAGAGGATCCTGCAAGACCCCTGGGAACATACGGAATTTCCAAGCTCGAGGGTGAGCAGGTACTAAAAGGGCACCCCGGAGTGATGATCATCCGTACCTCCTGGCTATACAGTGTCTTCGGCAATAATTTCGTAAAGAGCATGATCAGGAGGATGGAACAGGGTACCGACCTGCGCATCGTCTACGACCAGGTGGGAACACCCACCTATGCGGAGGACCTCGCCATGGCGATCATGCAGATCATTTCCGACATAGAGCGGCAGAAATCCTCGTTTATTCCGGGAGTCTATCACTACTCCAACGAAGGTATAGCAAGCTGGTATGATCTGGCGGTGGAGATCTGCAGACAGATCGGTTGTGGAAGTGTGATCAGCCCCATCAGAACACACGAGTATCCACTTCCGGCAAAAAGGCCGGCCTATTCCGTACTCGATAAATCCAAAATAAAGGATCTCTACCAGGTGAAGGTGCCCCATTGGCGCGACAGCCTCGAGCGGTGCATTCGTGATATGATTTAATCCGGGATTTGGAACAAATCCTGATTCAAATAAAATGAATGGTTTCGAATGGAAAAGAAAGAGCTATTAAAGACGGTACACGCGAAAGCCAGAAGCTGGCTGGATGGTCCGATCGATGAGTCTTCATCAGCGGAGATCCGCCGGATGATGGAGGAGGACGAAGAGGAGCTCGTGGAAAGCTTTTACAGGGACCTGGAGTTCGGGACGGGCGGACTCCGCGGGATCATGGGTGTGGGTACCAACCGCATGAATATTTATACCGTGGGTATGGCCACCCAGGGACTCTGTAATTATCTGCTGAAACAGTTCAGTGATAAAAAGGAGATCCGTGTGGTTATCGCCCATGATTGCCGGAATAATAGTTCCCGCTTTGCGGAGGTCACCGCCCAGATCTGTGTGGCCAACGGCATCAGGGCCTATCTGTTCGAGGATCTGAGACCCACCCCGGAGCTGAGCTTCGCTGTCCGTGCCCTGGGTTGTCAGAGCGGTGTGGTGGTCACCGCCTCCCATAATCCGAAGGAGTACAACGGGTATAAGGTGTACTGGGAGGACGGAGGACAGATCATACAGCCTCATGATGCCAATATCATCGACGAGGTCCAGAAGATCCGGTCCATCGGTGAGGTGAAATTCGACGGCGACAGGTCGGAGATTGAGATCCTCGGCAGTGAGATGGATGCGCGTTATCTCGAACAGGTTGCTTTACAATCGCTTCATC
Source organism: uncultured Bacteroides sp. (assembly GCA_964579515.1). Lineage (GTDB taxonomy): Bacteria > Bacteroidota > Bacteroidia > Bacteroidales. Next base: position 14,067 of record CAZOHA010000076.1, read on the forward strand.
CGGAGATCATCCGGGCTCATTCCGGCCTGAAGATCGTATACACTCCCATTCACGGTACGGGGGTCAGGATCATCCCCCTGGCGCTGAAAAAGTTCGGCTTCAATAACATCTACCATGTGCCGGAACAGGATGTGGTCGACGGTAATTTTCCCACGGTGATCTCCCCCAATCCCGAAGAGACCGCCGCCCTTGACCTGGCACTCAAAAAGGCCGATGAGGTGGGGGCCGGCCTGGTCATGGCGACCGATCCCGACGGTGACCGGGTGGGAATCGCAGTCAGGGATCACAAAGGAGAACTGATCCTGCTCAACGGGAACCAGATGGCGGCCCTGCTCACCTACTATCTGCTTTCCAGCTGGAGTGAAATGGGAAAGCTGAAGGGAAGAGAGTACATCGCCAAGACCATCGTCACCACGGAGTTGATGGCCGAGATGGCCGCCCGTTACAACGTTCCCTGCTATGATGTCCTCACCGGATTTAAATACATTGCCGATATGATCCGTAGAAAAGAGGGAGAAATGACTTTTATCGGGGGCGGTGAGGAGAGTTACGGATTCATGGTGGGAGATTTTGTCAGGGACAAGGATGCGGTGACCTCCTGTGCCATGATTGCAGAACTGGCGGCCTGGGCGGAAAGCAGGGGAGATAGTGTCTATGAACTGTTGATCCGGATCTATCTCGATTTCTCCTTTTATCATGAGAAGCTGATCAATGTGGTCCGGAAGGGCAAATCGGGAGCCGAGGAGATCCAGCAGATGATGACCGGTTTCAGGGAGGATCCGCCCGCCACGGTCAGCGGATCCGCGGTGCTGACCATCCATGATTATCTGAAACAGGAGAGTCTCGACTGCACCTCGGGCGAACGAACCCCCATCGATCTTCCCCGCTCCAACGTCCTGCAGTTCCTGCTGGAGGACGGAAGCAAGATCTCCATCCGGCCTTCCGGAACGGAGCCCAAAATAAAATTCTATTTCAGCGTGGTCGGCAAGCTGGAGAAACGGGAAGAGTACGACCGGGTGAAGCAGCAGCTGGCCGAAAGGATAGAGAATCAGAAACAGGATCTGAAACTATAAATACCGCAGCCTATGAAATCTCACAAGAAAGAGCTCTGGTTCGAAACCAGACAACGCCGCGAACTGATCAATATCACCCCGAAAGTGGAGGAGAGTGTCCGGGAGAGCGGGATCCGCGAGGGCCTCTGCCTGGTGAATGCCATGCACATCAGTGCATCGGTCTTCATCAATGACGACGAATCGGGGCTGCACCACGACTTCGAAGTGTGGCTCGAAAAACTGGCCCCTGAAAAACCCTATGACCAGTACCAGCACAACGGATATGAGGACAATGCCGATGCCCATCTGAAGCGCACCATCATGGGCCGGGAGGTCGTGGTGGCCATTACCGGAGGGAAACTGGATTTCGGTCCCTGGGAGCAGATCTTCTACGGTGAATTTGACGGAAAACGGCGCAAGAGAGTGCTGATCAAGATCATCGGGGAGTGAACTGCCTGGCAGGATTGACCATCCAGAGTTTTTCGGTGGCACGGGTGAATGCTGTGTAAAGCCATCTGAGGTAATCCAGTGAGAGCATCTC
>CAZOHA010000077.1:0-15436 GCA_964579515.1 uncultured Bacteroides sp.
ACAAGTGCGAAACTTTAATTATATAGAATACACATAGTTTCTGCACGAACGATTACCGGGGGGTAGGTGTTACACTATAAACCCCAAACTGGACTGCCATGAAAGAGACTGTAAAAATCCTGAACATTGAAAAGATCACCCACGATGTCCTTGGGATCACCACGGAGAAGCCGGAAGGACTCACCTATACCCCCGGTCAGGCGACCGAGATCCACATCAACAAAGAGGGATGGAGAGAAGAGGGGAGACCTTTCACCTTCACCTCTCTGCCGGAGGAAGAGCACCTGGAGTTCAACATCAAAACCTATCCCTCCCGCAACGGGGTGACCGCTCAGATCCTGACGCTGAAGGAGGGGGACGAGCTGATCCTGGAGGATGTATTCGGGGCGATCGAATACAAGGGAGAAGGACTGTTCCTTGCCGGAGGTGCAGGCGTCACTCCCTTTATCTCCATTTTCCGTCAGCTGGATGCCTCGGGGAAGGTGGGTAACAACAAGCTGCTCTTCGCCAATAAAACCAGAGCCGACATCATCCATAAGGATTACTTCTCCGATCTGCTGGGAGATAACTTCATCAATATCCTTTCGGACGAAGAGACCGGGGAGTATGCCCATGGAATTATCACCAGAGAATTCATAGAGAAACATATGGATTCTGAAGATCCCTACCTCTATCTGTGCGGCCCTCCTCCCATGATGGAGTCGGTCGGGAAGCATATCGACGAGCTGGGATTCGGGGAGGAAAGGATCGTCAAAGAGTCGTTCGAATAGTGAAAAACAGTGGCAGGAAAAACATATTTGTGATCGGTCTGAATGAATTCAACCGTGGTGAACTGGAGTCGATCGAAGGGGCGGGCCAGTACAATTTCATCCCCCTGTTTCATACCGACGAACTGATGAGACGGGATATCAAACCCGATCTGGAATCGTTCATCAGCAGAGCGAAGCAGCAAATAGAAAAATATGAACGAAGGGTGGACGGGATCATCGGCTTCTTTGATTTTCCGGTCACTCTTCTCACCTTCTATCTCTGCAATGAATACGGGCTGAAGGCCCCCACGCTGGAGAGCGGTATCAAGTGCGAACACAAGTACTGGTGCAGGCGGGTACAGCAGCAGGTGATCCCGGAGCATATCCCGGAATTCATGGCGGTCGATCCGTTCGATCCCGTCGACTACGACAGCATTGAACTCCGGAAGCCCTTCTGGCTGAAACCGGTGAAATCATTCGCTTCCCAGCTGGGATTCAGGATCGGATCGGAGAAGGAGTATGAGGAGGCACTGGAGGAGGTCAGAAAGGAGGTCCATTTTTTTGCAGATCCCTTTAACTACCTGCTTTCAAAGATCGGCATGCCTGAGGAGACCGGAAAGGTCGACGGGTATCACTGTGTAGCCGAAGAGCTTCTTCAGGGCGACCAGTGCACCTTATCAGGTTATGTCCTGGATCACAACGTAACCACCTACGATTTGGTGGATTCGGTCAACTATGAGGACACTTCCTCCTTCTTCTATTATCTGCTACCCAGTAATCTGCCTTCAAAGGTCCAGGAGAGGATGAAAGTGATCGCAGAGAAGGTCATGAAGCAGACCGGGTTCAACAACTCTCCCTTCAATATCGAATTCTTTTATGACCGGGAGAACGACTCCATCGGCCTGCTGGAGATCAATCCCCGCATGTCCCAGTCTCATGCCGACCTTTATGCCAAAGTAAGGGGAAGCTCCAATCATGAGATTCTGGTGAAGATCGTCACCGGGCAGGAACCCAATTTCGAGGAGAAACAGGGTCAGTTCAGGGTGGCCGGGAAGTTCCAGTACCGGGTATTTATGGAGGACGGGATGGTAAGCAGGGTTCCCAAAGAGACCGATTTCAAAAAGATCCGGGAAGAGTTCCCGGAAGCAGTGATCGACCTGGAAGCGATGGAGAACAAGCGGTTGTCGGACCATCCGCTGCAGGATCCCTACAGTCACCGGCTGGCGAGCATCTACCTGGGAGCCGGCAGCGAGAAGGAGCTGCTGGAGAAATACCACCGGATCGTCGAGATGATGAACATCCAGATCGATTAATGTATGCAGCAGAAAGAGGAGTTCCCGCATACAATCAGAGAGATCGAGAATGAATGGATCACCATGCCCGACGGTACCCGGCTGGCTTCCAGGCTCTGGATCCCCGGGGGCGCTGAGGAGGACCCCGTGCCGGCCATCCTGGAATATATTCCCTACCGGAAACGAGATTACAAGCGGGTGAGGGATGAAGCCAACGCCGGGTATGTGGCAGGACACGGTTATGCAGTGATAAGGGCCGATATACGGGGCAGCGGCGATTCGGAAGGGGTGCTGAGGGATGAGTACCTGGTACAGGAGCTGGAGGACGGAGAGGAGATTATCCGGTGGATCGCCTCGCAAAACTGGTGCAATGGCAGGGTGGGGATGATCGGGATATCGTGGGGCGGTTTCAACGGCCTTCAGATAGCGGCCAGAAGGCCTGAGGCACTGAAGGCGGTGATCACGGTCTGTTCCACCGACGACCGTTATGCCGACGATGTCCATTACACCGGGGGGTGCCTACTGGGAGATAATCTTTCCTGGGCCTCGGTGATGTTCGGAAGGAACAGCCTTCCGCCCGACCCGGAGGTGGTGGGCCAGGGCTGGAAGGAGATGTGGCTGAAAAGACTGGAGCACAGCGGACTGTGGCTGAAGAACTGGCTGGAGCACCAGCACCGGGATGATTACTGGAAACACGGTTCGGTTTGTGAGAATTATGACGACATACAGTGTCCGGTCATGGCGGTCAGCGGCTGGGCCGACGGCTATTCCAATGCAGTGTTCCGGATGCTGAAAAACCTGAAGGTTCCCAGGATGGGGCTGGTGGGTCCCTGGAGCCACCGGTACCCCCATGACGGGATCCCGGGTCCTGCCATCGGATTCCTTCAGGAGTCGATCCGCTGGTGGGATCAATGGCTGAAGGAGAGAGAGACGGGGCTCCGGGAAGAACCTGTGCTGAAAGCGTGGATGCAGGAGAGCATCCCGCCGGCCACATCATACGAGGAGCGACCCGGTTACTGGGTGGGACTTAACGAGTGGCCTTCGGAAAAAGTGGGATCCCGCAGCCTTTATCTGACCGGAGGTTACACCCTTTCAGAAAAAGAGCCAAACGCCGATCCTGAACCATTCTGGGTGAAATCACCCCTGAGTCTGGGAATGTTCGCCGGAAAGTGGTGCTCCTACAGCGCACCGCCCGATTTGCCGGGCGATCAGAGGGAGGAGGACGGAGGAGCACTGGTGTTCAACGGAGAAGTTCTCAAAGAGAACCTGGAAATACTGGGGGCACCGGAGGTGGATCTCACCCTGGATGCCGACCGGCCCGTGGCCATGGTGGGGGTGAGGCTTTCTGATGTTGCAGGCGATGGGAAAGTGAGCCGGGTGAGTTACGGGGTTTTCAACATGACCCACCATCAGAGTCATGAGAATCCCGAACCACTGGTCCGAGGGAAAAAATACAGGATCCGGTTCCCGATGAATGAGATCGCCCATATTTTTCCTGCGGGGCACCGCATCCGGATATCCATCTCCTCTTCCTATTTTCCCCTGGCCTGGCCGCCCCCGGAACTGACTACCCTGCGGATCTATACGGGGGAGAGTCTGGTCCGTCTGCCGGTCCTTCGGGGTGAGGGAGATGCAGAAGTCAGTTTCGGTCCCCCGGAAGCCGCTGGGCCTTCTACCAACAAAAGAGTCATACATCAACCTGTGTACCGTTGGAATGTGGTGAAGGATTTGATCCATAACGATTCCTCCCTGGAAGTACTCAAAGATGAGGGCAGGTTCTACCTGGAGGAGATCGATCTGGAAATGGGCGATTACAGCGAGGAAAGGTACACCGTCAGGAACGATGAGCCCGGAATTGTGAAGGGAGAGACCTGGTGGCGGAAGAGCCTGGAGCGGGGCGACTGGAAGATCCGTACGGAAACCAGGACCGTACTCCGGTCCGACAGCCGGAATTTTTACATCCACGCCACCCTGGATGCTTTTGAAGGGGAGGAGAGGGTCTTCTCCAAAAACTGGCAGGAGGCCATTCCAAGAAACCTGGTCTGAGAGGCTACCTATTCGTACCTCAGTGCCTCCACCGGGTTTCGGCGGGCGGTGCGGCGGGTCTGCCCGAGGGTGACCAGCGACTGGAAAAGGACCACCGCAGTGATGCTGCTCAAAAAGATCCACCAGTGAAGGGGGATGCGGACCGAATAGTCGTTCAGCCAGTCTCTCAGGTAGAGGTAGGCGAGCGGTATGGAGATCACCGAGGCCAGGAGGGTCCATCGCAGAGTGGAGGTATAGATCAGCCGCAGCATCTCCCGGGTGGTGCCGCCCATCACCTTCCGGATACCGATCTCTTTGGTCCGGTTCACCAGCTGGTGGGAGACCAGTGCATAAATGCCCAGCAAAACGATCAGCACTGAAAGTCCCGACCCGAACAGAAGGATCTGCTGAAGGCGCTCCTCTTCCGTGTAATATCCTTCGATAATCTCCGCGGGGTACCGGTGGAGCATCACATATCCGGGATCGAATGTTCTGATCTCCCGGTCGATGGTCCGGAGGATCTCCCTTGGATCGTATCCCGGCATATAGCGGACCGCTATGTTCCTGAATCTCTCGGAGTAGGCGGTCAGCACCAGCGGTTCGACCTCCCGGGCAGCCGATTCATAATGAAAATCCCCGACCACCCCGGTAACGGTAAGGGGTTCATCGTGCATCACTACCGATTCGCCGATGATCGATTCAGGGGTCATTCCCAGCATCTCCACGGCAGCCTCGTTCAGGATGATCCCCATCCGGTCGGGTTTCCGGTCCGGTTCGAGGAACCTGCCTGCCAGCAGTTCGAAGCGGTACAGCTGACAGAGGCCCGGCTGGATCCGGTATTCGTTGACGGCCTGAAGATCATCGGGACCGGACCCGTACATGCGGATACCCTGTCCGCTGGTTCCGCTGCCGATGGTGTGCCAGGAGGCTGCCACTCCGGCGATTCCCGGCCGGCTGTTCAGCTGATCACGGATCGCGGAGAAGTTACCGGACAGTTCCGGATTCAGGTTGGAGATAAGTACCATATGATCCGGTTTGTACCCGGGAGAGAGGTTTTTCAGGTGACGGATCTGCACATGGATCCCCGTCAGGATGGTCAGAAGAGTAACCGCAATGCACACCTGGAAAACGCTGACGGTCCGGAGCAGCGACCGTTTGTCACCCGCCGGGTTCACCGCTCCCCTGATCAGTGGCACCGGGTCAGCCCTGCTGAGAAGGAGGGCCGGGTAGAAACCCGCTGCCAGGATTGTTAACAGGTAGATGATCCCCAGGATCAGGTAGAGCCCTGAGGTGCCGGTTACATCCGTGAAAGACTCCCTCTTCATCAGTCCGGCAAAGGAGGGCAGCAGATAGAGGACCAGGATGGCGGCCAGCAGAAAGGCCATGGTTACCACCAGGGTGGTTTCAAGGTAGAACTGGCGGATCAGTCCTCTGCGGTCCGATCCTGCCACCTTCCGGATCCCGATCTCCTTCGATCGCCTGGCACCGCTCAGGATATAGAGATTGATGAAATTGGAGAACGCCAGCACCATGATCGCGAAGGTGATGACCAGCATGATGTAGATCGTTTTCATGCTGCCCGGAGTGGTCAGGTCAAAGGAGGCACGGGTGTGAAGGTGTAACCGCCGCAGGGGCTCCAGCCGCGAATCGAAAGAGGATCCTTCAAACATGGAGAACCGGTCGGTCAGGATCCGGTTGTTTTCCCTGATGATGGTCTCCAGTACAGGACCGTGGTTTACTCCCTCTTCCAGCAGATAATAGGTAAAGAACTCCAGTCCCCCGAGACTCTCCAGCGCGGGAACCGACTCCATCGGCATCAGCAAATCGAAGGAGAAATGGGTGGCGGGCGGAACATTCCGGATCACTGCGGAAACGGTGTAAAGCTCACCCTCCATGGTAAAAGTTTCACCGGTCGCCTGGGGAGTGCCGAAGATCCTTTGGGCGATCTCCTCTGTCAGGACCACCTTTCCGGGTGCATTCAGGGCATCACTCCGGCTGCCTGACAGGATCGCCAGGTCGAAGATTTTGAAAAAGCCGGGATCGGCGTAGAGAAGATCCAGTTCCCGGAACCGCTCCTCCTTCCTGACCACCTCTTTTCCGAATCCCCGGTAGATCTGAACCGCCTCCTCCACACCTGCGGTAATATCCGGGATTTCCGTGTAGGCCTCCCTGAGATTGATAGGCATTTCGGAGGATTCACCTTCGCTGATCCACAGGGTATTCAGCCGGTAAATACGCGATCCGTTCCCGAAGTGCCGGTCGAAACTCAGCTCGAACTGGATGAAAACGGCCAGCAGGATCGAGGCGGCGAGCCCCAGGGAGAAGCCGGTCGTATTGATGATCAATCCCAGGGAGTCGCGCCTGAGTATTCGTGAAAAGTGCCTGATTATCAAGCCAGAATATCAGTTGTCAGATTACTGATGCTTTTCTCCAGTGCTTCGAAGGGGGTTCCGTTGCCCTGGTTGTCGTCTTCCACAAAGTGGTATTCCATGCCGGCCACATCTTTGGCCGCCAGGATCCGTTCGAAATCGATCACTCCTTCCCCCACCGGAGCGATATCGGCCTTGTAGACTTCAAAGAACGGATCCTCCCGGGTGTACATGTCTTTCAGATGGAACAGTTTGAACCTGCCGGGATAGCGGTTGAACATCTCCACCGGGTCCTGACCCGCCTTGGTGGCCCAGAACAGGTCGATCTCCATGGTGATCAGACCGGCGTCCATTTCAGGCATGAAAATATCATAATAGGGAACGATCCCGTCAATATTCACAAATTCAAAATTGTGATTGTGATATCCGAACTGGATTCCTGCATCTTTCATGATACGACCCACTTCGTTCCAGTCGGCGATCATCTTCTTGTAGGATTCAATGTTCCGGTCGGCCTCCTCCACCCAGGGCTGCACACAATACTTCACTCCCAGTGCGGCGTGGTCATCGGCCATCTTTCTGGCGTTGTCCAGGGTGATCCCGGCTGCCTCCACCTGGGTATGGCTGCTGATCACCTCCATGCCAAGGTCCTCCACCATCTTTTTGAATTCCGCCGGGGAATACCCGTAGAACTTCCCATCCTCGTAGTTGGCCAGCTCCAGGTTCCGGTACCCGAGCCCGGATATCTTCTGCAGGGAACCCTGAACATCATCCGCCATGGCATCGCGGATCGTATAGAGCTGAAGACCCACCCCGTAGCCTTTTCTGCCGGAAGAAGCACAGGAGGAGAATCCTGCCGGACTCAGGGCCATGATCCCCACGGCCCCGGCCGCTGAAGTTGTAAGAAATTCTCTTCGTTTCATAACCATTGGAGTTTATTATTCAAAGCTATTTAAAATCCCGGACTTTCATGGAGAGGACCTCACCGGTCTCCGCATCCAGCTTAAAGAGTTTATACCGGATCGATTTTCCCACCAGCAGTGAACTGGCCACCGAATTGGCCGTCCCGGCATAACTGAGGGTGATCAGCCAGTTCGATTTATCAGGAGTGAGTTCCACTTCCTCCAGCTGGACCTCCTCGGCTTCGGGGAAAAATGCCAGCAGGTGTTCCTTGGCCTTATCAATGGCCTGTTTGACGTCGATCATCTCTTTTCTTTAATAACAATATCCCGCAAATGATCAGCAATACGGCTATCACATAATAGGGCAGCGTGAAGACCGCCAGGTAGATTCCCATCAGTATTTCAACCGTCAGCCAGACTGCCAGCACTGCTCCCTGGAACATCACCAGCCATGCCATGTACCGGGTCTTCAGTATCACCAGTAAAGCGATCGCCAGGCTCAGCAATCCGTTGAACAGGCCCAGAAGGATAGCAGGGACCAGGAAGGAATCGAAAGGAGTGTTCCCCAACAAATCAAACGGTGCCGATGCATCCTCCGGTTGGGTCAGCAGCAGAATAGCCCCCCAGATGGCTGAAACCCCCAGGAGGATCAGAAGAACGATGGCCGAAATCCGGGCTGTCTTCACCGATTTATGGTTTATGTGACCGGTTCGACCTCATAATAAAAAGCATCGCGCAGGAGACGGAGACTTTCAGGGACCGCCTCCATGGGATCGGCCTTTCCCTCGAACTCCAGGGAGACATACCCCCTGTAGTCATGCCGCCGCATGATCTCCCCGATCCTGGGATAGTCCAGATCCAGGGTATACCACTTACCCTCTCCGTAATAGGTCTTGGCCTGCACCAGGTAAGTGTCCGGTGCAAGCAGTTCCAGCTGATCATAGGGATCTTCCAGGAAATTTCCGGTATCCAGTGTGACCTTCAGCCAGGGAGAGCTGACCTGGTCGACAATGCGGCGCACTCCTTCCGCCGTCCGTCCGAGACCCCAGTGGTTTTCCAGTCCCAGGACCACCCCGCACTTCTCTGCGGTAGGAAGGCACTCTCCGATGGCATCGATGACCCATCTGAACCCGTCTTCGTCGGTGAACCCCTCCAGGGTCGGCTCGATGCCCCGGTTGGCCATCAATTCATCGAAGGACTCGCTGGTGCCCCAGCGGCCGGTATTGATGCGCATGGTGGGGATGCCCAGCTGGCAGGCCAGTTCGATCTGATGGATGGTGAGATCGATGTTTTCCTGACGGTAGGCGGGATCGGGATTTACAAACCCCTGGTGCGTGGAGAACCCCATCAGATCAAGTCCCGCATGAAAGGCCCTTTTTTTCAGCTGGTTCAGGTAAGGAACCTCCTCGGAAGCCATCTGGACCAGAAGCAGTTCCACCCCGTCAAAGCCCATGGCGGCAGCATGATCGATGATCTGCTCAATGGGAGGATCGTTTTTCGGCCGGTTGAACTGCCAGAAAGAGTAGGTGGAGACACCGATGGGGTTGTGCCTGATCCGAGGCTGATCGCCGGGCGAGGAAGGTACGGAGGATTCCTCCGGGCTTCCGCAACCCGTTAAAGCCGTACCGGCGGCGGTCAGCATACCCGCCTGCAAGAATTTTCTTCGATTGATCATAAGAGTATATGAGTTAAGTCGAAATTCTTCTGGCCCTGGGTTCCAGGTCTGTCAGCTGAGCGATCCGGACCGGCTGACCCGACTCGATGCTCTTCCGGGCGGCGATCCCTGTGAGAATCGACATGGCACCGTCTCTCACACCTGCAGCACGGTCATAGGGATCCTTTTTCTCCGGGGTCCTGAAGATCTGGTTCTGCAGCAGCGAGTCGCCTCCGCCGTGCCCGCCCCTTGAAAACTGAACCTGCTCCACCTGATAGTCATTCCATAGCTTATGGACAATGATCGGTTCCCGGTCAAGTTGATCGTCATCCTGCGACATCTCCTGGGCATGCATGTCGGCCTGGCTGATATCCTCTCCTTTAATATGCGGGATGTCGAGCCACGCCTCGATGCGGCCCTTCATACCGTTAAAGGCAATTTTCCAACCTTCGTAAGGGGAATAGGTGGTGAGCGAGTAGTTCACGATAGAGTTATCGGCATACCTGATCTGTGCCGACATTTTATCATAGATGTTGATATCGTGCCTGAAGAGGCAGTTGTCGCGGATGTATCCGTCATAATGCTCGTTTTTCACGTAGAGATCCATCATTCGCTGGTCCCTGGTGATATCCCAGTAGAAATCGCACTCTTCTTGGTGGGGGCAGGTACGGCATTTGTTCCCCCTGAAGGGATGGTTGGAGCCGTAGTGTTCGAGGTCACCGTAGGCGAACACCTCCTGGGGATCGCTGTCGAGCCACCAGTTGAGCAGGTCGAAGTGATGCGTCGCTTTGTGCACCCAGAGGGTGCCTCCGGCCTGCCTCAGTCCGTGCCACCTCCTGAAGTAGGATGCCCCGTGGTAGGTGTTCAGGTACCAGTGGAAATCGACCGAAGTGATCCGGCCGATGGTTCCCTCCTGAAGCAACTCCTTGATCCGGGTCATGTAAGGCCCCCACCGGTAGTTAAAGCCGACGATGAGCTTCCGGTTCGATCTGCGTTCGGCATCGAGGATGTCCTGGCATTTCTCCTCATCGGTGGTCATCGGTTTTTCGGTGAGCACATCACAGCCCATGTCCAGACCTTTGATAATGAATTCATGGTGGGTGGAGTCCTTTGTGGTGACAATGACCAGGTCGGGGGAGGTCTGCCGGACCATCTCTTCGAAATCGATAAAGGTGGGGCATTCGACACCTATGTATTTTCTGCCATATTCGAGCCGACCGGGATTGATGTCGCAAAGCCCCACAAAATCAAGGATATCGGAAAAGTTCTGAACGAGGGTCCTGCCCCAGAATCCGGTCCCCCGTATCCCGGTTCCCACAAGTGCTACTTTGATCATTTCCCCTTCCTGGTATTTCGATCTTGCAAGGGGAGAGGCCATCAGGCTGCCTGCCAGGAATGCCCCGGTGGTACCCAGAAAGGTGCGACGGTTCATATTGCTGTCCATAGGAATATGTTTTGGATAGTTAGAAAACTATCCTAAAAATAGTAATCTTCCCTGAACAACCAATTATTACTGGTACTCGATGAAGTTGAATTTGATCCCCAGGCGTCCTTCCATGATCTCGCCCAGTTCAAGCAGTTCGGGGTCGTCGAATTCGAAGTAAAAATTAACCTCCACCTCTTTGCCGTTCTCCTGCAGCGGTTTGAACATCCGCATGATATCGAATACGCTCTGGACGGAGGCGGTGTCCACATATTCGAGCTTCAGGTCCACTTTTGTCTTATCTTCTGGATCCTGGATGTATTGTTCCACCCACTCCACGATCGGTTTAAAGAATTTACGGGGATCTGAAAGTATGGAATTACCTGAGAGTTTGAAATAGCCCGGGGCGCACTCCACTTCCAGGGATTTCTTGGTAGGTTCAATATGTATGTTTTCCATACAGCAGAAGTTACATAAAAAATACGGATGTAATATTACTCCTTTTCCGGCTCAATACCAAACAGCGAGATGATTTCATGCGCTTTATTCAGGTTTAGTTCAGTGAGCAGATCCCTGTCGTTTTGAAGGTTCAGATTCTTCAACTTTTTCAATGTATTCCGCCAGTTCGACGGATCATCGTTGAACAGGACCGTCAGAAGCTTGGAGAGATTTACATGCGTATTTTCGGGGATCTTGCCCGCCAGATGCTCAATGACTCCCAGTTCATGCAGAATAACCAGCTTGATATTGGTCTCTTCGATCTTAGTCGGCAGATCCTTGTCGTCGTCCAGTGGGATCTCCAGTTCCACCTGACTGCGGAGGTACTCCATCAACTTCACGTAGTAGGTCAGGTTCACCAGTTCGTTATATATACTGAAGTCCTTAAAGAAAACCGAAGCACTGGTATTCTTATTAAAATACCTGTAAATATCTTCCAGTTTGAAGTAATTCACAAAGAGATATTTCCAGTTCTCCGAACGCTTGTCCTCCAGCAACCCCCGGTGACTGTCAATATACATGGATGCGTTGGAATAGCATGAAGCAAGGAACTGACTTTTCTTTTCGCGGTCATCCTCATTATCGTACAGGAATCTTTCGATTTTACTGATCTCGTTGACCGCTTTGCCCCGGGATGCACCATCGACCAGGAAATCGAACTCCCTGATCATCTTATTGATCTTTTCCAGATTGGGGAGATAGATCTTGTTATGGTTGAAAGGATCCTCCCTTTCGATGATGATATTCTGCTTCAGGCAGAGCTCTTCCAGTTCCTGTCTCGACAATTTCTCGTGATCCCTGGGCATAGTCAGGAAGCTATATACTGAAATTCAACGCCGAGCCGCTGTTCGATCATTTCGCCTAACTCTTTCATTTCAGGATCTTCATCTTCAATATACCAGTTCACCATCAGTACCATTCCTTTCTTCCTGACCCCGTTGAGCTGGCGAAGGATCTGGTAAAGCGCCTGGGTCGATGCCGTGTCGATGTACTCCAGCTTCACATTGATCACGGTTTCATCCGCGGGCTTTTTCAGGTATTTGCCAACCCATACATTGATAGGTTCGAAGAAGATCTTCGGATCGGTAAGTATGGACCGGCCCTTGAAATTCAGGATGCCGTAGGAAATATCCACAGCCATCGATTTTTCCGTGGGTTTTATGATCAGATCTTCCATAAGAATCGTGTCTAACCAGGTGCTCAATCTCTTTTAGCGAAGTTAACAAAGTTTGTCAAGTGATGAAGATAAAAATTTGTTAACAATTGACGAATGTTTGATTCGCTGCGATAAAAGCCGTAATTTTTATGAGTTATCTCAAATGGCCAAAATCCCCGCCGTTCTTTGTTTCGTCCGATCTCATCGTCCCATTTCTGGCATTCTGTCACTCTTATTCCGGCTTTGTCAAAATATGGAAAACGTTCCACAAGAATTGACGTTATAACTGTTAGAAATTTCGGAAATTTGAACTTGTCAATACACTGACGCAAACAATGACACACCTCTATAGCAAGATCAGGGATTACAGGTTGAACAATAAGGGGAGGGCCAAGGGATTTATCGACCTGGTGGAGCTGATCCTTGTCAGTCTCATCTATCCGCTTGCCATCTGGATCACCCGTACATTCTTCAAACCTGAAATGGAAGTCCGTACAGTGGAAGGGATTGTCTTCTTCGCATTTATCCTGATGTCTTGGTTCGTACTTGCACAGGTGACTGCCATGGCCAAGATTCCCAGGACCCAGCGATACCTGACCCTGGCCTTTCAGTTCGCCCGGAATATATTTATTGTGTTTCTCGGTTTACTGGCAGTCAAGGTGCTGTTCAGGCTGACCTCCCTGCCCGTCCTGCTCATTGTAGTCTATGTAGGCATGTTGTTCACCCTCACACTGGCTTTCAGGATCCTTGCCTACCATGCACTGAAGGTTTACCGGGTGTACGGAGGCAGCCTGCATCACGTGCTGATCATAGCCGATGCCTTCTCGGACGGAGTGATCGAGAACCTGCTCACTCAGCGGGAATGGGGATTCAAGGTGGCCGCCATCCTGACCGATTCGAAGCTGATCAGGGCCAAATACGGTTCCCAGATCAGGATCATTTCCAATGAAGAGAAACTTAAGAATGTCCTTGATCAGCATGTGATCGATGAAGTGATCTACTGCAGAAGGGATGTGGACATCGATCTGATCAAGCAGGCGGTCGAAATCTGCAATGAAGTAGGGGTGATCTTCAGGCTTCAGTCCTCAGTATCCCCGCTCGATCCTGCCGAATTCCAGCTGAAGACCCTGAGCAAGGGGAAGGATCTGTCTATAGTCGATGCACCTTCCAACAGCCTTTCTCTGATCCTGAAATCGATGGCCGACATCTATTTTTCCATTCTTGCTGTGATACTGTTGATACCGGTCTTTACCGTCATTGCTCTGATGATCAGGTTCGGATCGAAAGGACCGGTGTTTTTCAAACAGGAGCGGATCGGGCTGAGAGGAAGGAAATTTAAACTGTATAAATTCCGGACCATGGTGGTGGATGCGGAAGAGCAGCTGAAGAAGCTGAAGGCCAGAAACGAAGCTGACGGACCGGTTTTTAAGATCAAAAACGACCCCCGGATCACACGCGTGGGCCGTTTCCTCCGGAAGACCGGGCTTGATGAGCTTCCGCAACTGATCAATGTGATCAAAGGTGAAATGTCCCTGATAGGACCGAGGCCGCCCCTCGAAGATGAAGTGAAGCAATACGAACGCTGGCAGCTTCGCAGGCTATCGGTGAAGCCCGGTATTACCTGCACCTGGCAGATCGTCCCCGACCGTCACGATGTGTCGTTCGAAGAGTGGATGGAGCTCGATCTGAATTATATCGACAACTGGAATCTTCTGAAAGACCTGAAGCTGTTCTTCAAGACAGTCCGGACCTTTTTCATGGCCGGTGGACACTGATCATACATTTTCCTCATCCCTTTCGGACCAGCAGCCCCACCCTCGGGAAGTGTGAGAATAGTCTTATATTTATCGGGATATTAAACTCCGGAATATGCATATTATCAGGAAATCATTTGCAGGCCTCGTTTTTATCACACTGGCTGTATCCTGCGTCCCCCTCAGAAAGACTGCTTATGTGCAGGACGATAAGACCATGCGGGCCCAACAGGAAGCGAACATGTATTTCATCGAAGAGCCCACCGATAATCGGATCAGGCCCGGCGACGAGCTCTACATCAAGGTTACCAGCGCCGATGAGGGCCAGACGGCCTTCAACGATGGGACCATGGACCGGATGTACGATCCTTCGGTGATTAGTTACACGGTGGATGAGAAGGGATACATCAAACTTCCTTACATCAACAGGGTCAGGCTGGGAGGGCTGACTCTGGTAGAGGCCTCCGACAAGATGGAAGAGGAACTGGCACAATACCTTTACTTTCCTTCTGTTTTCGTGCGCTTCGTCAATAACAAGGTGACTATCCTGGGGGAAGTGTTCAATCCGGGGGTATATGTATTCAATTATAAGAGCATCAACATCCTCCAGGCCATCGGTTATGCAGGGGATATCAGTATTTTCGGTAACCGTCAGAACGTAATGATCGTAAGAGATGATGGTAATTACAGGTCGAAGCACTATGTGGACCTCACCAGCGATGAACTGCTTACTTCCGAATACTATATGGTGAAATCTGACGATATTATATATGTGGAGCCGCTCAGGAGCAAGAAATGGGGCATGGAGGAATTCCCCTATGATTTACTCTTTTCGCTGGTCTCGCTTACAGTGGTCGTGCTGACCTTTATGGTTACTTATTTGAGGTAGCCCTAATAAAACCGATAGAAATGGACAGGAATAACAGGGATGATGCCAGGCTCAAGTATATCACCGAGTTCTTTAATGATCTGGTCAGGAACTGGTACATTTTTGCAGTGGCTCTGGCGTTTTTTTGCGGGATCGCCCTCGTATACATTAAATTTGCAGCCAAGACTTACCGGGTGGAAGCCTCGATCCTTCTGAACATTGAACGGTCCAATGCCTACGGCGGGAACAACAATGATCTTTTGAAAGTATATGAACTGATCGAACAGGATAAGAACCTGCAGAACGAAATGTTCTATCTGAGGTCGACCCCGCTGGTCCGTTCCGTGGTGGAGGATATGGATCTCCTGGTATCCTATTACCAGCAGGAGGATAAGATCCCCAAGGAGGTTTCTTTCAGCCTCAAAGATCTCTACAAGGATTCTCCCTTTATCATCGTGATGAACAAGGACCACTATCAGCCGGTGGGGACCCTGTTCTATATCCAGATCCTGGATGATGAGCGGTTCCTGATTTCTGTGGAAAATCCGAAGACTACGATCGTCGATTACAGGGATGAATCGGTGGTGGCCAACGAAGTTCCCTACTGGCACGACGGGGAGTACCGTTTCGGCGACCAGATCGAGGATCCCTTTACTTCGTTCAAGGTACTTCTGAATTCCAACTATCAGGCGGAAGCCTACCAGGGCAAGGATCTCTTTTTCAGATTCAACACCACCGAGGCGCTG
>CAZOHA010000078.1:0-15184 GCA_964579515.1 uncultured Bacteroides sp.
TGGCCTCGATGACCCTTGCCAGGAATTTATTGTCGGTCCGGCCCGCATCTTCTGCGTAGAACTCCACATCCTCCACGAAACTCTTGGCAAATTTTACCGCTTCCACTCCCCGCTCGATGATCTCGTCGGGGGTGCTGTTCAGCTTATGGTAAATATGAAAGTAGGAAGTTCCAATCCCCGTGTGGATACGGGGCCTTTTAGCAAGTTTCAGCGAATCGGCCGCCACTTCAATATCTTTTTTCACCGCACGGGTAAGTGCGCAGATCACCGGTTCGCTGACCGCCTTGCTGATCTCGACCACCGAATTGAAATCGCCCGGACTGGAGATGGGAAATCCTGCTTCAATGATATCCACACCCAGGCCTTCCAGAGCTTTTGCAACTTCGATTTTTTCGATGGTGTTCAACTGGCATCCAGGAACCTGTTCACCGTCTCTCAGGGTCGTGTCGAATACGAACACGCGATCTTTGGCCATAATGGTAGTTTTAGGGAATGAATGAGTTTCCTTCCACAAAAAAAGCAAATAATGCGGAAAATATGCTATGAAACATCTGAATAAATGTCCCGATGGGATCAAATCGGGACTTCAGGGACAAAAATCAGAACTGCCCGGCGCTGTGCCGGAAGGGACCTGAGGGCTGAGGGAAGCCCGTCAGTCGAACTCTTTTTTCAGCTGCTCCACCCAGGCAGCGATACGTTCTTTGTTCATGGAGCCCTGGTTTTCATAGTCGATCGCCAGACCGGCAAACTGATCTCCTCTGACCGCTTTCGAGCTCTCGAATTCATACCCTTCCACGGAGGTGAATCCTACCAGGGTCGCTCCCCTTTCATCCACCAGATCGGCCAGGATACCCACTCCGTCGAGAAAATTCTCGGGATACCCTTTCTGATCCCCCAGACCGAACAGGGCGATCTTCTTTCCCTTCAGGTCCAGCTCTTCGAGTGCGGGGACAAATTCGTCCCAGTAATTGGGAAGTTCTCCGTCGAACCAGGTGGGCACCCCGAGTATCATCTGATCGAAAGAGAGAAAGAGGGATTCATTCAACTCCTCGGCATTGACCATCTCCACTGCCTCGTCATTGAACTCTTCCCTGATCTTTTCAGCGATCTTGCCGCTCTTCCTGGTGTTGAAACTATAGATTAAAGCCGTTTTCTTCATGGGTATGGGGTTCGTATCAGTATTCTAAAAGTTCCGTTGCAGCCCGGCGTATCCTCTCCAGACCGGGAAGGATCGCCGCTTCCAGTATCCGGTTGAATCCCACCGGTGTGAAGGTGGAACCCACCCGCCTGACAGGCCCATCGAGGAATTCGAACGCCTCTTCGTTGATCACCGAAACCACCTCGCCGCCGAAACCGGCAAACACTTTATCCTCGTGTACCACCAGTGCCTTGCCGGTCTTGCGAACACTGGCCAGGATGGCCTCTGTGTCGAGGGGACTCAGCGACCGAAGGTCCAGCACTTCCAGGCTGGCGAGGCCTTCCTCATTAAATTTATCGGCCAGTTCCACACACATGGGGGTGGTATTGCCGTAGGTGATGATGCTCAGGTCCTCTCCTTCCCTGCGCAGTCTTGCTTTACCGAAGGGCACTTCGAAATCGTCGGGTATGGGAGCGGATGCCTTGGGAGCGTTGTAAAGCGCCTTGGGTTCCAGGAAAAGGGTGACCCCCCTGGACCGGATACTGGTTCTGAGAAGTCCGGCTGCATCATCCGCATAACTGGGATATACCACGCGGATCCCCGGAAGGGTGGCCAGCGCGCCCTCGATGGTCTGGGAATGGTAGAGCCCACCGCCTATATAGCCGCCCGAAGCCAGCCTTACGGTGATGTTGGGAGAGAACTGACCCTTGGTGCGCCAGAAATCATGGGAAGTATCGACCAGCTGCTCCATGGCAGGCCAGAAGTAATCGGCGAATTCGGCCCCTTCGACCACGATCCTGAGTTTTTCATTGTAGCGGCTCATTCCGTTGGCGGTTCCCATGATGAAATCTTCAGCGATGGGTGCATTGAATACCCGCTCCCTGCCAAACTCCTGCTGCATTCCCTTGGTTACATTGAAAATTCCGCCTTTCTCCTTGTTGGCCACATCCTGTCCCCAGATATAGGTGTCGGGATTCAGCCTGAATTCAGCTTTCAGAGTTTCGTTCAGACCTTCGATGAGTTTCTTCGGTTCACCTTCGTATTGGTGAAGACCTTCCGGATATTTCTCACTTACATAAGGCTCCGGAATGACAAAATCATGGATCGATTCCGGTTTCGGATCGGCAGAATTCATGCCCGCTTTATGAGCGGCTTTTACGATCTCCCTGGCTTCTTTTTCGAGCGCATCGATCTCCTCCTCCGTGAAACGGTCATACCGGAGCAGCAACCGGCGGAATTTGGCCAGCGGATCGTATTGATGCACATAATTCAGCTCATAGTCGTCGCGATACAGGTCGTGCCGGTCGGAATTGGAATGGGAATGGATCCTTACACAATTGGCCTGGACGATCACCGGATGCTCGTGCTCGAGCACATATTCCCTGGCCTCGGTCATGGTGTTCATACTGTCGAACACATCCTTTCCGTTGCAATGGAAAATCTTCAGATTCTTGAATCCCGTGAAGTTGTTGGCCACCTTCCGGTTGGCAGTCTGGTCGGCCTTGGGGACCGAAATGCCGTATCCATTGTCCTGGAAAACGAAGATCACCGGCAGTCGCTCGGTGGAGGCTCCGTTGATCGCTTCATAAACATATCCTTCAGATACAGAGGATTCTCCCTGAGAGCTGATGGCCACACCGGGATCTTTGTACTGCTTAAGGGCCCGGGCCACCCCGACGGCATGCAGGGCGTGGTTGCCCGTGCAGGAGGAGGTGTTGTGGATGTTCCACGCAGGCTTGGCAAAATGATTGGACATGTGCCGTCCGCCGCCAGCCACATCGGCATCCTTCGAGATCCCGTTCAGGATCAGCTCCTCGGCTGTCAGTCCTGCTGAATGAGCGGTGAGCATATCCCGGTAATATGGAAAGAGGTGGTCCTTTTCCCGGTCGAAGACCTGGCCGATAGCGAGCTGGATTCCGTCATGCCCCGCGTAGGGGGCATGATAGGACCATCCGATGGCCTGTTTGAGGTAGTTCGGGGCACGGTCGTCGATCGCCCTCCCCACCAGCATCAACTTAAACCACTTGGCAAGTGTATCTTTATCTGTATTTTTTACGCTGTAGCGTCGTTCCTTTGTCATAGAGATCAGAGTTTAAAGTTACCGGAATGGGGATCGAATGATTCGATGTAATCGCCCAGGCGCCTGAGGAAGGCTCCTCCCAGTGCTCCGTCGATAATCCTGTGATCATATGTGAGCGAGAGCCACATCTTTTGCCTGATGGCGATCATGTCGCCCTGTTCTGTTTCCACCACCGAAGGCTTTTTCTTAATGGCACCCACTGCCAGGATGGCCACTTCGGGCTGATTGATGATCGGAGTGCCGATATCATTCTGGAAAGAACCGAAGTTGGTAACAGTAAACGTACCCCCCTGGATATCATCAGGGTTCAGTTTATTGGAGCGTGCTGCCGAGGCGAGCCCGTTCATCTTTTTGGTAATGCCCGCCAGATTGAGCGTATCGGCATCCTTGATGTTGGGAACGATCAGATTATATCCCGGGAGTGAGACTGCCACACCCAGGTTGATCCGGCGCTTGATGATGATTTTATCCCCCTCCACCGAAGCATTGATCCGGGGATATTCCTTCAGGGTCTTCACGGTGGCTTCCAGGAATACCGGGAGATAGGTCAGCTTGACGCCCTCTCTCTTCTGAAACTCCTCTTTGACCCGGTTCCTCCATTGCACCACGCCGGTCACATCCACTTCCAGCATATTGGTGACATGGGCGGAGGTCTGTTTCGAACGGATCATGTGGTCGGCAATCAGCTTTCGCATCCTGCTCATCTCGACCACCTCATCACCTCCTTCTGCGGATACCGGTTCCGGACCGGCCGTGGCTGCCTGTGTCCCGGCAGAGGCTGCAGGAGTATCGGCAGCGGCGGAGCGTTCTGCAGCCGGAGCAGGTTCTGCTCTGCGACCGGGTGGGGCAACCTGAGTATCTTCAGGGGCTGTTCCCTTTCTCTTTTCCAGGTAATTCAATACATCGTCCTTCTGGACCCTTCCGTTCAGACCGCTCCCCTGAATGGAATCCAGTTCTTTCTGAGAAATGTTTTCCTCCCTGGCAATTTTCTTCACCAGCGGGGAATAGAACCGGTCGCCCCTCGATACGATCCCTGCAGCAGCCGCCGCCCCGGCGGGGCCCTCCGCGCCGGATTCAGGATCCTGCCCGGTCTCAGGTTCCTGCCCGGAAGCTTCGGAAGCTTCGGGCGTTCCGTCCATTCCGGCCGTTCCGGCCTCCGGGCCGGCCTCTTTCTGGTCTACCGGTTGACCCTTTTCTTCCGGTTGTGGTTTCTCTTCCTCGGAGTCGCTTCCACCGGTATCGATCACTGCAATGACGGTACCTACGGCAACCACTTCATCCTGGGCAAATAAGATCTTTTTAACAACTCCATCCACGGGAGAGGGTATTTCAGAGTCCACCTTGTCTGTGGCGATCTCGAGCAGGACATCTTCCTCCTCCACCTGATCACCCTCCTTGACAAACCAATTGGTGATGGTGGCCTCTTCAATACTTTCACCCATTTTAGGCATGATGATATCGAAACTGGCCATAAGAAAATAAGTTGATTGAGGTGTGGTTTAAGAAATTTCGTTGATATAACAAGTCTGTCCTGAAAATGTTTTTACTCATCCTCTTCGAAAAGAACATCGAGAACGACGGGCTCATCCACCGGCTGGCGGTCGTCTTCAGGAGGTTTTCTGAATACCGGGTGACTGATTTGAATATCCGGATACACCAGGTGGACCAGCATGGCCACCAGCGAGAATATCTTGGGGCCGTGGGGGACCAGTATGACCGAGTAATCGTGTCGCAATGGAAGGATGACTTCGATCAGACTCTGGTATATCTGCTGCCCGTTTCTGATGGGATAGGCCACCAGATTCCTGATCGGGGCCTCATTGATCAGTGCGTGGTTATGAACGAATACTTTTTCCACGAAATTTTTGTGCACCGGCGGATCGGCGTAGAACAGGTATAGCAGATCAGGTTCGATCATCCTGAAGACCGCCTCCCCTACACTCTTTTCATGACCCAGACCAAGGATCAGGGCTGTCCGTGAATTTTTATTCCCCCGCTCCGCTTTCCTGACCTCTCTCAGCAGTCTTACTTTCCTTACCGGATCCTGGCCGGAGAACTGCGCCAGCGTATAGGTAATTCTTATGGTGACCCTGGAGAAATCTTCTTCATGGTCGGCAAACCAGCGCAGAATCTCGAAATACCACCGGGGAGCCATGCTGGTGCAATCCATCAGCAGATGGAGTTCTCTTTTACTCAGATCTCCGGTCAGCTGTTCCATGTCGGGTAATTTCTTATCCACCCCGATCATTTCGTACCCCTGTTGCTGGTAGTAGGCTTTGTTCTGATGAAATGCAAAATCCCTGCTGTGATCGGTCCGGGTGAGAGCGATCTTCCGGCAGTTCATCTTTTCCAGCATCCTGGCAATGGTAGTGCACCTGGATTCATATCCCAGCGTGGCTATGAACAGGTCCGGTTGAAAATCATTCAGATTGGAAGGCTCAATATGTCGGACAGAAGAAAGCTCCATCAGGCTTTTCAAGAGTTCCAAATATAAAACGAAAATCGTTTCCCACCCAGGAAACCATCTAAAGTTTCGGATTGGTGGCAGGGATCTCGCTGATGGGTTCCGGCTCTCCCGATTCCATAGTGAACAGATCAACAGAAGGCCAGTGATCCACACCACTGACTGCGCCGAACATCATACCGGAGACATGTCTGTGGATCCTCGCGTGCTTATACGTACTGGTATTGATCATCATTACCCAGTTCAGTCCATCTTTCTGTCTGACCATCAGCGCTGAAGAGCCTGTCAGATATCCTGTACGCCACCAGGTGCCGTAACGGTTGCTCCCTCTCCATCCGAAGAGACCCGGTCCGGCTGAAAGAGGATCCGCCATTTTCTCGATAGTCTGCCGTGAAAGGATATCAGGCTGACCGCTGAATCCGTCGATGGCGGTCAGGAATTTGATGAGCTCGGGTGCCGAGGCTACCCAGCCTCCCGCCGGACCCAGTAGTTCTATGTTGTTCCCGCCGTAATAGATGGGCACCTTCTGTCCCGATCCGTCCATATCATAAGTGGTCATTCTGCCGGCACTGCTGTGGTAGCGAACTTCGTTGGGATACTTCTCATGATAATAGCTTTTGCCGATATGCATATCATGAATATCCAGCGGCTTCAGCAGGTTCATCACCACATAGTCCTGATAGAGCATGCCACTTTTCCGTTCGATAACCTTTCCAAGAATGGCATACCCCAGGTTGGAGTAGCTGTACCGGGAACCCGGTACATAGTTGAGCCTGTTGGAAAGAGCGAACCGGATGATATGATCCAGACCTGCCGGAGGATCCACTTTCATCTTTCTGGCAATGTAAAGTGAGTTGAACATGGGATCCCCGGAGTATCTTGACCAGCCCGCCGTATGGTTCAGCAGGTGCCTGATTGTGATCTGTTCAACACGGGGGTCACTGTATGAAAGGAACATGGAATCGTTGAGGATCCCCGAAGGTCCGAAAATGCGTTCATCCAGGTCCAGGGAACCGGATTCTGCCAGTTTCAGTACTGCAACGGCTGTGATCAGTTTGGATACCGACGCAATCCGGAAAAGATGTCCGGGCTGGACGGCTTCACCGGTTTCACTGTTGGCCAGACCAAATCCCTTGGCATATACCAGTCTTTCATCTTTGGTAATAGCCACACTGGCACCCTGAATCCTCCAGCGCTTCAGGAAATCATTGACCTCGCGGTCAATCACCGAGGTCTCATCGAAATCGGAGAACTGATTATCGAGCAGAAGGGAGAAAGGCACCTCTTCATCTTTGAGCAGAGAGGGATAGCCCTTGTCTGAAAGAGAGATAGCAATCTCACCGAAGAAGAACACCAGTAGAAGCAGAATAAATATACCTGTCCTTTTTAACATCTTACAAAAACTATTCGTTGACCTGTCGGGACTCCGTCCAATGATTAAAATTATAGTTAAATCATTTTCGCCTTAAAATGTTCAACAGCCGGATATCAACATCCAGCTGTTGGAAGTTGCAAAACTATAATAATGTGATGGTTATATGGGCATAATGGTTGTTGCGAATAGCGCCAATGTTTTTATAGAAATGAACTCTTCGCACTTAAAATGCAGCGTTGGGAGGGTGTTACTCCCCGTTAACAACCATTCGGTGAGTGTTGGTCAAAAGATGGTCAAGGTAAGAATTCGGACAGGTAAATGTAACAAAGGGCCATAAAACACGAATGGGAGCCAAATTCTCATCTGGTTCCCATTCCGCTTCCTGACACCCGTAGCTGTCAGGTTGCGCCAAGCTACGGTTATTGTGGCCGGAAAGTGAAGCTTTCACTTCGCTTTCCCTGCGCTGCCTGACGAATCAGGCAACTTGCAACCGTCTGTCCGGAGACAGGGCCGGTTGCTCAACTGCTAACCGCTTCCGCCGTGATTTCAGGTACTCTGCGGCTTTCACGCTGATCTGCGAAATCAACCCGGAGGCCGGTTCCGCGATCCCAGTCAACAGCCCGGTCCGGAGACCGGCAGAGCAACTTCAATACCTGTTTAGTTGCTCATGTGACTCATGTTCACGCTCCGGGGCGACCCGGAGCTAATGAAGTCAATCATTTAAAGAACGGAGTGGCCTTTTATCGCTCACTTGGTAGGATCAAATGTAGATGGTTCCCCTTTTGGTTCCAAAATTTCCGGCCCGAAGTAGTGAACATTGAATGAACAAGTTTTATTAACAAAAAGTTAAAGGAGTGTTAATTGATATAATTAATTTATTAATAAGAAGGCTATTATGATTGCTAAGTGTATGAAAACAATGTTAATATGTCTGTCAAAATAGCTTGCCCGGAGCGGTATGGGAATAGGGTTTCACCAGTTTCGGATCGGCCGGATCGGCCCCGGTGTAGGAGATCTCAGGAGAAACTGTATGGGCATGGAGCTGCCCCTCATCGAACGGCAAAAGAAGTTGGCCCGCTTTCCCGGGCGATATTTTCTCACCGATCCAATCCCTTTCTGCAGATTCCGGAAGGATCACCGGCATTCTCTTCCTGGAGTTGTGGATCGTTTCCATCAGGGGATTGGCCCTGGTGGTAATGATGGAAAAAGTATCGACATTTTCTCCTGTTTCCTGATCCGTCCAGCTGTCGCAAAGTCCCGCAAAAACAAATGGTCTGTCATTTTTAAGCCGGATGAACCATGGTATCTTTTCTCCTTGCCGGTGCTGCCATTCGAAAAAACCGTGTGCAATGACCAGACATCTTCCCTGTTGAAAGGCTTTTCGGAATGCGGGTTTCTCATGAACTGTTTCAGCGCGGGCGTTGTAGGTCCCTTTTCTGATCTGTTCTGCTTTCTTGCGGTCAGAGGACCAGCCGGGTATCAGCCCCCATCGCATCAGGATGGCCCGGCCGGGTTCCTGTTGTGTGATAACCGGTATCAGAGGATTTGAGAATGCTTTGTAAAAGTAGTTGAAATCGAAATCTGAAAGCCTGGAGGTATCGACTCTGAAGCGGTTTTCGATTGCCTTCCTTGTGAGATGAACTTCGATGGTGAAACACATGAAAACGTTGCTTTTAGGCGGCCTTGGAGCGTTGATGAGTGCCGACGGGTAAACAATTGTGAATGGTGATTTGTTTATGGGATGTTAACCTAACGAATGGAGCAAAATCCCCATATTCTTCCTTTTTTTCCACTGAGTGTGTTCCTGCTTCCAGGAGAGGACATCCCTCTGCGGGTATTCGAACCCAGGTACCGCCAGCTGATCGAAGAAGCCAGGACCACGGGGATCTCATTTGCCATCCCGTTCATTATTGATCAGCAGATACAGGAGTTCGGCTGTGAAGTGAGGCTGAAGGAGGTATTGGCCGATAATCCGGGTGGCAGGATGGTGATTACGGTGGAATCGGTGGCTGTTGTACAGATCCTCAGTTTCAGCAAACAACTGGAGGGTAAGCTTTATGCAGGTGGTGCAGTGAGGAGGATACCCTGCTCGGAAAAACTGGAGAACAAGGAGTTGGTTGAACTGATCAATGAGTACAGAGATCATTTCGATCATGAATTTTTGAGCAGCTGTAAAATTGATCAGATTACCAGGCAGGACGTTATGCGTGCCCTCAATCTCACTTCCGAGGATAAGTATCAATTCATCTCCATGCCCGATACAAGACAGAAGGAGGGTTACCTGGCGGGACAGCTGCGCTACCTGAAGATGATCCGGAAGCAGGAGACCCAACTGGGCAATGACTTCGGCCTGAATTAGTCCTCCCCTGTACGATATCCCCGTTCTGACCTCTCCACAAGCCCGGATTTCAACCGGTCCATCTCCTGTTTCAGTTTGGCCACCGTTCTTACAAGTTGATTCTCGGGAACCATTGGTTCCGGGATCTCCTGGCTGATGAAGTGCACGAACTTCCAGATCTCCCTGATCTCTCCCGCCCTGATGGAATAGGGCTCGTACATGGGATTGAGTGAGTAGAGCATCAGAGTGCCGTCTTCGCCGATTCTGTTTTCCACGATCTTGAAGACGATTCCCTCATTGGCGGTGAGAATGATGCATGCCTCACCGGTCTTCACCTCCCTCCAGTCGAGCATAAACTCACCGGTCACCCACGACCTCTCCGGGATGGGGAGCATCGAATCGCCCTGAAGCTGAAAGGTGCGGTACTTTTTCTCCCTGGAGAGGAACGGGAGTTGAAAGATCTTCAGTTCACTGATATACTCCGGATCGGAGAAGCCCCGGGTATACCCGGCCTGAGCTTTTAACGGCACCAGCTCGATATTCTCCTCGTTGGAGGGATCCACGGTGGAGGCCAGGATCCTCAGGTTCCCACCCCGGATAAACACATCTTCCCCGTTCTCCAGCTGGCGGAGCTGGGTTTCGCTCAACCGGGTCAGATCCACCTTCAGCAGAGTGTCCACTGCAATGTGGTAGCAGGCGGCAAACTGAAGCAGCACCTCCACACCGGGCTGAGCCACCCTGTTCTCGTAACCGCTCAGCGTGGAGCGCTTCATATTCAGCTGCGCTGCCACCTCATCCTGGGTTCGCTTTCTGCGTTTTCGCAGGAATTTGATATTGGAGTCAAAATAGCTGTTAAAATCCATCGCTTTATTGTTTGAACGACCCAAAAAGATTATATTGTAATCAAATAAATGATTATTTAATGATCAAACTTAAAATAAATTATTGACAATCACAAATAAAGCATTCAGAAATACCCGTTGATCATGCGACACATTGTGCATATGGACCTGGATACATTCTTTGTATCGGTGGAGCGGCTGATGAACAGTGCGCTGGTGGGAAAGCCGGTGATCATCGGCGGCATGTCGGACCGGGGGGTGGTTTCCAGCTGCAGTTACGAGGCGAGGCGCTACGGGGTTCATTCAGCCATGCCCATGAAAATGGCCCGTTCACTCTGCAACGAGGCCATCGTCATCCGGGGGGATATGGATGCCTACAGCAGGTATTCCAGAGTGGTCACTTCGATCATTGCCGAACAGGCCCCGGTATATGAGAAATCTTCCATCGACGAACATTACCTGGATATCACCGGGATGGACCGGTTCTTCGGCTGCATGCAGTGGACCCATGAACTGAGGCAGCGCATCATGAGGGAGACGGGTCTTCCCATCTCCTGCGGCCTTTCGGTCAACAAGACCGTTTCGAAGATCGCCACCGGCGAGGCGAAACCCAACGGAGAGATCGAGATCCCCGGGATGCGGGTCGGCGAGTTCCTCTCGCCTCTTTCGATCCGGAAGATCCCCATGATCGGCAACCGCACCTTTCACCTGCTTCGCTCCATGGGCATCTCCAACATCGGCACCCTCCGGGAGATCCCCCTGGAGATGATGGAGAGTCTCCTGGGAAAGAACGGCATGGTGATCTGGAAGAAGGCCAACGGCATCGATTCCGCCCCCGTGGTCCAGTATTCGGAACGGAAATCGATCGGGAGCGAACGGACCTTTCAGCATGACACCATGGAGGTGGCCGGGCTGCAGGACCTGCTCAGCGCCATGGTGGAGAAGCTGGCCTTCCAGCTCCGGCAGGAGGAGAAACTCACCTCCTGCGTCACCGTGAAGATCCGCTATTCCAATTTTGACACCCATACCCTGCAGAAAAGGATCCCCTATACCTCTTTCGACCATGTGCTGGTCCCGGCGGCAAAGGAGCTGTTCGGTCGCCTCTACCAGCGGCGCATGTTGATCAGGCTGGTGGGGGTCCGGTTCTCCGGACTGATCCGCGGCGTGCAACAGCTGGACCTGTTCGAGGACACTTCGGAGATGGTCCGCCTTTACCTGGCCGTGGACAAGCTGCGCAGGCGCTACGGTGTCGATGCGGTCCGAAAGGCGAACGGGATCCAGCTGCACGACCTGGAGGAGCAGACCTCCCGCTCCAGGCAGCAGAAAGCGGTTTCCGAGCCGGAAGAGCGGCAGCAGATCGACAACCTTAAAAACAGGCGCTGGCGCTACTGGTACCGCTAGCGGCGCCGGCGCCGATAGCGGTACCAGTAGCTAGCCCGTAATAGCCCATAATAGCCCATAATAGTCCATAAAGTCTGTAATAGTCCATAAAGTCTGTAATAGTCCATAAAGTCTGTAAAGTCTGTAATAGTCCATAAAGTCCATAATAGTCTGTAAAGTCTGTAAAGTCGGTAAAGTCGGTAAAGTCGAAAGTGTATTTGAATTGTCATTCATATTATAGTCTGAGGTATGGGACCATGGCGGTGGAGACGCTGGTGGAGGCGGCGGCCGGGATGGGGATAGGGGCCCTGGCGCTGACCGACATCAATAATTCCATGGGGATGGTCGATTTTGTGAAGGCGTGCAGGGAGCACGGGATCCATCCCATTGCCGGGATTGAGTTCCGGGACGGGGATCGCCGCCTTTACACAGGTGTGGCCCGGAATCCGGCTGGTTTCAGGGAGCTGAACGAGTTTCTCTCCTACCACAACCTCACCGGGGTGCCTCTTCCCGGGCGGGCGCCTCCGCTGGAGCATGTCTGGTTCATCTACAACCTGGATAACGCTCCCCGTGACAGAAAGCTGCGGGATGCGGAACTGGTGGGGGTGCGACCGGGAGAGGTGAACAGGATTCTCTCCTCCCCCTGGAGCAGGGACCGTTCGAAGCTGGTGGCCTGGCAGCCGGTAACCTTCCTGCACCGTAGCGACCATGCACTGCACCGCCACCTGCGGGCCATCGGCCACAACACTCTTCTGAGCCGGCTCACACCGGAACAGATGGCACCCGAGAGCGAGGTACTGTTGCCTCCCGACCTGTTCCGCTGCGCCTACGAGGAGTATCCCGAAATATGGAGGAACAGTGAACGCATTGCGGCCGGTTGCCGTATGGATTTCGATTTTACCACGGTCAAGAATAAGAGAACCTTCACCGGCACCCGGCAGGATGACCGGGTATTGCTGGAAAAGCTGGCCATGGACGGGATGGAGTACCGCTATGGAAAACAGAACCGGGAGGCGGAGAGAAGGATACGGCATGAGCTGGAGATCATCGACCGGCTGGGGTTCTCCTCTTACTTCCTGATCACCTGGGATGTGGTCCGCTACTCTCTCTCCAGGGGATTTTACCATGTGGGCCGGGGCAGCGGAGCCAATTCCATCGTAGCCTATTGCCTGCGGATCACCGATGTGGACCCCATCGACCTGGACCTCTATTTTGAACGCTTTATCAATCCCAAACGGACCAGTCCTCCTGATTTCGATATCGATTTCTCCTGGAAAGAACGGGACGAGATCCTCGACTACGTCTTTAAGCGCTACGGGCGCAGGCACACCGCTCTGATCGGAACGGTATCGACCTTCCGGGACCGCTCCATCTTCCGTGAACTGGGCAAGGTGTACGGCCTTCCGAAAGAGGAGATCGACCTGCTGGTAAAGGAGCCGGACCATGCGCTCAACCAGAACGAGATCATCCGGCGTATCTATGAAGTGGGCAGCCGGCTGATGGATTTTCCCAACCTGAGAAGCATCCACGCGGGAGGGGTCCTGATCTCCGAGGAACCGCTCACTGCCTATACCGCACTGGATATGCCGCCCAAAGGGTTTCCCACCACCCAGTGGGACATGTATGTGGCCGAGGCCCTCGGGTTCGAAAAGCTGGATATATTGAGCCAGAGGGGAATCGGACATATCAAGGAATGCGCCGAGATCATCCGGCAGAACCGGGATACGGATGTGGATGTACACCGTATCGACCTGTTCAAGAAGGACCCGAAGGTCCTGGAACAGCTGAAGTCGGGCGAGACCAACGGCTGTTTCTACATTGAGAGCCCGGCCATGAGGGGGTTGCTCAATAAACTGCGGTGCAACAGCTACCGCACCCTGGTGGCCGCCAGTTCGATCATCCGGCCCGGAGTGGCCCAGTCGGGAATGATGCGGGAGTACATCCACCGGTTCCACCACCCCGGCGATTTCGAGTACCTCCACCCCATCATGGAGGAACAGCTGAAGGAGACCTTCGGAGTGATGGTCTACCAGGAGGATGTGATCAAGGTGAGTCACCATTTTGCCGGACTGGACCTGGCCGATGCCGATGTTCTGCGAAGGGCCATGAGCGGTAAGTACCGCTCCGGCAAGGAGTTCGACCGCATTGCCCGCCGCTTTTTCGAGAATTGCGCACAGAGGGGATACCCCGGGGAACTGACCCGCGAGGTTTGGCGGCAGATCAGCTCCTTTGCCGGCTACTCCTTTTCCAAAGCCCATTCCGCCTCCTTCGCGGTGGAGAGCTTCCAGTCGCTCTACCTGAAAGCCCATTATCCGCTGGAGTTTATGACCGCCGTGATCAACAACTTCGGCGGCTTCTACCGCACCTGGGTTTACTTCAACGAAGCCCGTCGCTGGGGAGGGACCATTCACCTCCCCTGTGTGAACCGCAGCCAGTACATGACCTCCATCAGAGGAAGCGACATCTTCATCGGTCTGATCCATATCGAACACCTGGAGCAGGAGGTATCCCGCATGATCCTGGAGGAGCGGGCCGGAAGGGGTGAATTCACCGGTCTGGCTGATTTCCTCGACCGGGTACCGGCCGGACTGGAACAGGTACTGATCCTGATCCGCATCAACGCATTCCGGTTCACCGGCAGGAGCAAGAAAGAGCTGCTGTGGGACGCCCACCTGCTGAGGGGCAGCCGCAAAAAGACTGAACCCATGCGGGAGCTGTTTCCGGTGGGTAAACGTGATTTTACGCTTCCCGAACTGGAGCAGACCGACCTGGAGAATGCCTATGACGAAATGGAACTCCTGGGGTTTTCTGTCACCATACCCCCTTTCGACCTGCTGCAGACCTCTTTCCGGGGCGAAGTGATGGCCCGGCAGATGCTTTCCCACGTGGGAAAACGGGTGCGCATGCTGGGGAACCTGGTGACCATCAAATATGCCCGTACCAGGCAGGGACAGTGGATGAATTTCGGTGCTTTCCTCGATGCCGCCGGCGAATTCTTCGATGTGGTGAACTTCCCCGGTTCCCTGAAAAAGTACCCCTATAAAGGCCAGGGGATCTACCTGCTGTACGGTGAGATCACCGAGGAGTTCGGTTTCCCCGGCATGACAGTGGAGAAAATGGCGAAACTGCCCTACAAACCCGATCCCAGATACTAATTGAGTCCATAAAGTTCTTAAAGTCTGTAAAGTCTGTAAAGGTGGGGTGACTTTCAACTCCCTTTACAGACTTTCCAACTTTCCGACTTTCCGACTATTACGGGCTTTCCAACTTTCCGACTTTCCGACTATTACGGGCTTTCAACTCCCTTTACAGACTTTACAACTTTACAGACTTTACGACTATTACGGGCTTTCCAACTTTCCGACTTTCTGACTATTACGGGCTTTCAACTCCCTTTACAGACTTTCCAACTTTACAGACTTTACGACTATTACGGGCTTTCCGACTTTCCAACTTTCCGACTATTACGGGCTTTCCGACTTTCCGACTATTACGGGCTTTCCAACTTTCCAACTTTCCGACTATTACGGGCTTTCCAACTTTCCAACTTTCCGACTATTACGGGCT
>CAZOHA010000079.1:0-15140 GCA_964579515.1 uncultured Bacteroides sp.
GAAACCTCTCAGCGGCCGGATCCTTCTCAGCGGCAGGAAACCTCTCAGCGGCCGGATCCTTCTCAGCGGCAGGAAACCTCTCAGCGGCCGGTAACCTTTTCCACCCATTCTCTGGCATTGACGAAGGCCTTCAGCCAGGGGGTGGCTTCATCCGAGGGCCGGTCTTTCGGATACCAGGCCCACTGCCAGGGCAGGTAGGCGCGTTCCAGGTGGGGCATCATCACCAGGTGGCGCCCGTCGGCAGAGGAGAGGGCGGCCACGTCGTAATCGGAGCCGTTGGGATTGGCCGGGTAGGTGGAGTGGGCGTAGCGGGCGGTGATGTGGTACTCCTCCTCCGCCCCTGAAAGCTGAAAATGTCCCTCTCCGTGGGCCACCCAGATCCCCAGGTTCATTCCTTCCAGGTTCCCCAGCATGACCGAAGGATTCTCCGGGATGGTCACGCTGAGAAAGTTCGATTCGAACTTCCCGGAATCGTTGTGCAACAGCCTGGGTGCATGGGGGTGGCCCGGCATCACCAGGTCCAGTTCGGCCATCAGCTGACAGCCGTTACAGATCCCCAGGCTCAGGGTATCGTCCCGGGCATAGAAATTCTCCAGGGTTTTCCGGGCCTTTTCATTGTACCGGAACGCCCCCGCCCATCCTTTGGCCGATCCAAGCACGTCGGAATTGGAGAATCCGCCCACAAAAGCGATCATGTGGATGTCCTCCAGGGTCTCTCTGCCGCTGATCAGGTCGGTCATATGCACATCCTTCACATCGAATCCGGCCAGATAGAGGGCGTGGGCCATCTCCCGGTCGCCGTTCACTCCTTTTTCCCGGATAATGGCCGCCCGGATCCCGCTCATCTTCCGCCGCCCGGGGTCGATCCCCAGATCCCTGAAGGTTCCGCTGAAATCCTTCATATCGGGTTGCAGCGCATGGTTCCTGAAATTTTCGAAGCGGCTGAGCGCCAGCTTTTCGGTGGACTGTTTCCGGTCGAGCAGGTAGGAGGACCGGAACCAGTGGTCGCGGAGAAGATCGATGGAGAACTCCTGCCTGCCCTCGTGGGTGTGCAGGACCAGAGTTCGGTCCGGGGAGGGCCGGCCCACCACATGGTGGGTGATGCCTTCCCGTTCCAGCAAAGCGCGGACCCTGTGGGGGTCGCTGACCTGGATGACCAGCCCCGGTTGTTCACTGAAAAGGGCAGGGAGGGTCTCCGTTCCCATTCCCGTGATATCGGCCTCCACGCCCCCTTCCGTATTGGAGAAACACATCTCCAGGAGAGCTGTCACCAGTCCCCCGGCCGAAACATCATGTCCGGCCAGGATCATCTCTTCGCCGATCATCAACTGGATCAGTTCGAAGGCGTGAACAAAATATTCCGGGTCGGTCACCGTAGGAGCTTCTTCTCCCAGCTTCCCCGTGACCTGTCCCAGGGAGCTTCCTCCCAGCCTGAATCCGTCCCCGGAAAGGTCGATGTAGATCAGCCTGCTCTCCGGATCGGGGAACATGACCGGCTCGACGATCTTCCGGATATCGGATACTTCAGCAGCCGCAGAGATGATTACGGTCCCCGGGGCGATCACTGAACGGTCACTGTACTTCTGGGTCATGGAGAGAGAGTCCTTGCCGGTGGGGATGTTGATCCCCAGGGCGATGGCAAAATCGCTGGCGGCGCTGGCGGCCCGGTAGAGCCTGGCATCCTCTCCTTCGTTTCTGCAGGGCCACATCCAGTTGGCCGACAGCGAGACGCTGCGGATCCCCCCGTCGATGGGCGCCCATATGAGATTGGTCAGCGCCTCTGCCATGGAGAGGACACTGCCGCGGCCCGGATCGATCAGGGCAGCCGCAGGGGCATGACCGATGGAGGTGGCATAGCCCTTCACCCCGCGGTAATCGAGTGACACCGCCCCCAGGTTATTGAGGGGAAGCTGGAGGGGCCCCGCACATTGCTGTTTGGCGATCTTACCGGTCACTGAACGGTCCACCTTGTTGGTCAGCCAGTCCTTGCAGGCCACCGCCTCCAGCTGCAGGACCGATTCCAGCAGCTCCTTCAGATCGCCGGGGCCGGCGGTGAGGGCCCCGTAGCGGATTTTCAGCTCCCGGTCGTTCATCACGGTCCCGGGAGGTTTACCGAACATATCGGCCAGTTCCATGTCCATGGGCCGCTCGCCGGTGTGTTCATCCACAAATACAAAGCGGTGGTCGTCGGTGATCTCCCCGATTAGGTAGATGGGGGCACGTTCCCGCCGGGCGATCTCCATCAGGAGTTCCACATCGCCGGGTTTCAGCACCAGACCCATGCGCTCCTGAGACTCATTGCCGATGATCTCCCTGGCCGAAAGGGTGGGATCTCCCACGGGAAGCCGGTTGAGGTAGATGACCCCGCCGGTGGCCTCCACCAGTTCGGAAAGGCAGTTGAGGTGCCCTCCGGCCCCGTGGTCGTGGATGCTGATGATGGGATTGCGGCTCGATTCGGCCAGCCCGCGGATGGCATTGTAGACCCTTTTCTGCATCTCGGGATTGGCCCTCTGAACGGCATTCAGTTCGATGGCATTTTCATACTCCCCGGTGTCGACCGATGAGACAGCCCCGCCGCCCATGCCGATGCGGTAATTGTCCCCTCCCAGCAGAACCACCACATCCCCCTTTTCCGGAGTTCCTTTCTCCACATCCTCCTTCCGGCCGGATCCGATCCCCCCGGCCAGCATGATCACCTTGTCGTAGCCGTAGAATTTGCCGTGTTCCTCATGTTCAAAGGTGAGCAGGCTCCCGCAGATCAGCGGCTGACCGAATTTGTTCCCGAAGTCGCTGGCCCCGTTGGAAGCCTTGATCAGGATCTCTTCGGGGGTCTGGTAAAGCCAGGGGCGTTCAGGGAGGGCCAGCTCCCATTTTCGTCCGTTCCCTGTCCTGGGATAGGAGGTCATATAGACGGCGGTACCCGCCATGGGGATGGCGGCCTTCCCGCCGCCGATCCGGTCGCGGATCTCTCCCCCGGTTCCTGTGGATGCTCCGTTGAATGGTTCCACGGTGGTGGGGAAATTGTGGGTCTCGGCCTTCAGCGAAAGGACCGATTCCAGATCGGTGATCCGGAAATAGTCGGGTCCTTCCTGGCTGACCGGCGCAAACTGCTCGATCACCGGTCCGGCCGCAAAGGAGCAATTGTCCGTGTAGGCCGATACGATCCTGTTGGGATGGGTCCGGGTGGTCCTTTTGATCAGCTGGAAGAGAGAATAGGGCATCTCCTTCCCGTCGATGACAAAGGTCCCGTTGAATATTTTATGCCGGCAGTGTTCCGAATTGACCTGAGAGAAGCCGAACACTTCGCTGTCGGTCAGCCGGCGGCCGATCCGGCGGCTCACCTGCTCCAGGTAATCGATCTCGTCCCGGCTGAGGGCCAGCCCCTCTTTCCGGTTATAGGCCTCTATATCCGCGATTTCGATCACCGGTTCAGGCTTCCTGTCGACGGTGAACACCTTCTGGTCGAGATCCCGGTAGAGCGACTGCAGCATGGGGTCGTATACCGGGTCGGAGCCCTCGGCCCGGGTGAACTGTTCGATCCGGCGGATGCCCGACATCCCCATGTTCTGGGTGATCTCCACCGCATTGGTGCTCCAGGGGGTGATCATCTCCTTTCTGGGTCCGATCCAGAGCCCTTCCACATGCTCCTCATGCAGCTGAACGGCCCCGCTGAAAAGCCAGCTTAGTTTTTCCCCGGATGAGCGGTCGAACGCTCGGGCGGACTCTGCGGCAATGACCCGGCCGCTCTTCTGTTGGAAAAATGTGATCATGTCACAAAGATAGCACAGATTTCATCTGTTTTAAATTCGTTTTCTATCTTTAGAACCGACTAAATCTACCCATATGATCGAGCATAATTTTGTAAAACTCTACGAATCGAGTTTCAGGGAGCACTGGGAACTGCCGGCTTTGTCCGACTACCAGGGCCCGACGTTCACCTACGGCGATGTGGCCGGACAGGTGGCCCGGCTTCATCTTCTTTATGACGCTTTCGGAATTAAAAAGGGAGACAAGATCGCTGTGTTCGGAAAGAATTCGGCACGGTGGTGCATCTCTTTCCTGAGTGTCTTCACCTACGGCGCGGTGGTGGTGCCCATCCTTTCCGATTTCAAACCGTCGGAGGCCCACACCATTATCAATCACTCCGACTCGGTGATGCTGCTGGTCGACCGGCAGATCATGGATACCCTTTCCGAGGAGGAGATCAGGGGGGTGAAAGCGATCCTGGCCATCGATGACTTCGGGATCCTTTCAAAAATGCCCCCCCTGGAATTCAAAAAGGCACATGAGGAGCTGGAACAGCTCTTCGAAAAGAAGTACCTGGACGGATTCAATAAGGACCATGTGAACTATGCCGAAGTGGATAACAGTGAGGTGGTGGAGATCAACTATACCTCAGGGACCACCGGTTTCAGCAAAGGGGTGATCCTTTCGGCCAACAGCCTTGCGGGGAATGTGGATTTCGCCCGGAGGTCCATCGAACTCAATGCCGGTGAACGGATGCTGGCTATTCTGCCGCTGGCACACTGTTACGGATGCGCCTTCGATTTCCTGTTCCCCCTGGTGGTGGGGGTCCATGTGACTATCCTGGGCAAACTTCCCGCCGCCCCGGTCATCCTGAAAGCATTCGGAGAGGTCCGTCCGCACCTGATCATGTTCGTGCCCGTCTTTTTCGAAAAACTGTATAAGAAGAGGGTCCTGCCCACCCTGCAGAAGGGTTCCATGAAAGTGCTCACCCGGATTCCGGGGGTGAACAATCTGATTTACGGCGCTATCCGGAAAAAACTCTATCAATCCTTCGGCGGGAACTTCCGAGAGGCCGTTCTGGGGGGAGCCGCCCTCAGTGCCGAGGTTGAGCAGTTCATGCGAAGGATCGGGTTTCCTTTCACCATCGGATACGGGATGACCGAGTGCGGTCCGCTGATCTCCTATGAAGGATGGAAGACCACCCGGCCGGCGTCGAGCGGAAGGATCCTCGATATCATGGAGCTCCGGATCGATTCAGCGGACCCCTACAACGAACCTGGTGAGATCCTGGTGCGGGGCGAGAACCTGATGGAGGGCTATTATAAGAATGAAGAGGCCACCAAAGCCGCCATCGACGATGAGGGCTGGCTGCACACCGGCGACCTGGGGGTGACCGATCAGGACGGATTCATCTATATCCGCGGCAGGAGCAAGAGCATGCTGCTGGGTCCGTCGGGGCAGAACATCTACCCGGAGGAGATCGAGGCCAGGCTGGCCAACCTTCCCTATATCAGCGAATCGGTGGTCCTTATGAACGAGAACCACCGGCTGGAGGCGCTCGTCTACCCCGACATGGAGCAGGCGAAGGCCGACGGGGTGGAGGAGCAGCTGGCTGCCAGGATGGAGGAGAACAGGAAGGAGATCAACAAGCAGCTGGCCTCGTACGAGACTCTGGTGAAAATCCGCCTCCACGAGAAGGAGTTTGAAAAGACACCCAAGCGGAGCATCAAGCGTTTTCTATATTCCCTGGAAGAGTAGTCCCGCCGCTGAAGCCTCCCGAAATGAAAAAGGGAGCTGCCCGGTCCGGATAGCTCCCTGCGTCTGGATGATCTAATAGAAATCAGTACCTGGTGGTTCCTTTGAAGACCCTGGAGGCTGCGGGGTGCACCAGGTTCCCCATGTAATTGAGCCTGCCGGGCCAGTTGGAGCTGACTGTGGCGTCGGCCCTTCCGTTACCGAGAATGGACATATTCACATCATAAGTGCCTGACGGACTCCTCAGCGTATAGGAAACTGTGTAGGTGCCCCTTTTCTCGTCATGGGTGAAGGAGTAGTTATCGACCGTGCCCTCCACGGTGATGCCGCCGACTCCGTTCATTCCAACGTAACCGTTGCTGCCGATCTGGATCACACCTTCTGTGGAATCCACGGCGATGAAATTGATCATGGAAGGCACATTGATGGTCGTGCCGCGGCGGTCTCTCAGCTGATCCGCCTCCAGAACAAGCTGTCTGTTCTCGATCATCAGCTGGATCATCTCCGCTTTTTTAGTTGCTTCTTCGGCTGCCTGCTCTTTTCTGAGCTCTTTTTCAAGCTGGCGTTTCTCTCTTTTGCTCAATTCCTGGCCGAACGAAGGTACGCTCACCAGCAGAGCAATCACTAACAAAAAAATTCTGTTCATGTCGCTATATTTTTTTGATTATTTCCTTAAACCATAAATATATATCAACATTTATGCCAGAAGATTTCTGTAAAGCCGTTCATTCTCTTCGTCAAAAACCACGAAAACCACCTTTTCAACGGAAGCGGGTTCTTCGGGGGAAGCCGGGTTCTCTTCCAGGAACTCCCTGACGGTCCCCACGGCAATCCCGGCTGCCCTTTTTTTGGGGAATCCGTAGACCCCTGTGGATATACTGGGGAAAGCGATCCTCCTGACTCCATGCTGCGCAGCGAGGCGGAGGCTGTTCAGGTAGCAGTCACGGAGCAATTCCGGTTCATTCCGGTTACCTCCGTTCCAAACGGGACCCACCGTGTGGATTACATACTCTGCTGGGAGATCGAATCCCGGGGTGATCTTCGCCCGTCCGGTGTCGCATCCTTTCAGCTTCCTGCATGCTTCCAGAAGCCGCGGTCCGGCAGCCCGGTGAATGGCTCCGTCCACCCCGCCTCCGCCCAGCAGGGACCG
Source organism: uncultured Bacteroides sp. (assembly GCA_964579515.1). Taxonomy (GTDB): domain Bacteria; phylum Bacteroidota; class Bacteroidia; order Bacteroidales. Next base: position 6,653 of record CAZOHA010000079.1, read on the forward strand.
GTTGGCGGCATTGACAATGGCATCGGCTTCGATCCGGGTGATATCCCCCCTGATCAGTTCCATCCGATCTTTCATTGGTTCTCCTTTCCCCGGATCACTGCACCGAACTCCTTCTCGAAGGCGCGGGCGATCCTGTCCATGGTCTTGTCGATCTGCTTGTCGGTCAGCGTCTTTTCCTCATCGAGCAGCGAAAAGGAGAGGGCATACGATTTTTTCCCTTTTTCGATCTTCTCCCCTTCGTATACATCGAACAGTGTGACCTCCTTCAACAGTTTCTTTTCAGTCCGGAAGGCCAGGTCCCTGAGGTCGCGGAAGGCGACGTCGCGGTCGAGCATCACGGACAGGTCACGGGTAACCGTGTGAAACTTCGCAAGTGGCCGGAACAGGATCCGGTGATCTGCCAGCAGATCCAGCAATCTCTCCCAGTGGAATTCCGCCGCGTACACCGGCTGACCGATTTCGAAACGGCCGAGGAGCGAAGAAGCGACCGTGCCGAACTCCACCACCGGCCCTCCCTTTGAAGAGTATGAGACCGCCTCGGCATAGTCGGGATGCGGAACGGGCTCCTGTTTCAGGGAAAGAGGGTCGACGCCCAGCCGGACCAGGACCCTCTCCACATATGTTTTCAGCGAGTAGAAGGAGGAGGGGAGCGGGGGACGGTTCCAGTTCCCGGACTGTTCCGACCCGGTGAGGAAGATCCCCAGTTTCAGCTCCTCCCCGAAGCGCTCCGTCACCTTTTTGTCCCTGTTCCGGTCCTTCTGATGGTAGCAGTAGCCGAACTCATAGAGTTTCAGGTCGGAATGTTTCCGGTTGATGTTGTACACGATGGCCTCCAGTGCCCCGTACAAAAGGTTCCTCCTCATCAGCGCCAGGTCCTGGCTGAGAGGATTGGACAGCCTCACCGCTCCGGGATCCGGGGCATCCTCGCGGTCATAGTATGCCGACCTGGTCAGCGAGTTGGACTTCATTTCGAAGAAGCCCTGAGAGGTGAGCAGTTCGGAGGTGAGATCGATGATGCGCTCCTTATCGGGGCGCGGCGAAGGGGAAAGGGTGGAACGAAGGCCGCCGTCTGTTTCCACCCGGTTAAATCCGTAGATACGGAGGATCTCCTCGATCACGTCGGCTTCCCGGTGCACATCCACCCGGTAAGGCGGAACCCTCAGCATCATTTTATCTTCAGTACGTTCCTCGATGATAATTTCCAGCGATTCCAGGATGGACCGGACCACTTCCGGATCGATCGGATTGCCGATCAGCCGGTTAACGCGGTCGAACGAGATCTCCACAGGGAAATGTTCCACCGGTTCAGGATAGACGTCCACCACCTCCGAGGAGATGGTTCCGCCGGCGATCTCCCTGATGAGCAGGGCCGCCCTCTGCAGGGCCTTTACGGTCATGTTGGGGTCCGATCCCCGTTCGAAGCGGAAGGAGGCATCGGTGGAAAGCTGGTGATACCTGGCCGTTTTCCGGATATACACAGGATCGAAGCAGGCCGATTCGAGGAAGACATCCCTGGTGGACCCGGTCACACCTGAATCGATCCCTCCGAATACTCCGGCAATGCACATGCCCTTCGTTTCGTTACAGATCATCAGGTCACTGTCCAGCAGCTTTCTTTCCATTCCGTCGAGCGTCACGAAGGGAGTTCCTTCCGGAAGTGTCTTCACGATCACCCTTCCTCCCGTGATCTGCGCCACATCAAAGGCGTGCAGCGGCTGACCGGTTTCATGGAGTACGAAGTTGGTGATATCGACCACATTGTTGATGGGTGCCAGCCCGATGGATCGGAGCCGCTCTTTCAGCCACCCGGGGCTCTCCTGCACACGGACCCCGCTGAGGGTCACCGCCGAATAGCGGCTGCATCCGGCCGGTTCCGCAATTTCGACCGGAATATGAAGGTCGTCGTTGTCGGGTGCAAATTGCGGAGGGAAGGGGGAACGGACCTCCACCTTCCTCTCCTGCCCGAGGAAAGCGGCCAGGTCCCTGGCCACCCCCAGGTGAGAAGAGGCATCGATGCGGTTGGGGGTGAGCCCGATCTCGAATACCGTATCGGTGGTGATACGGAAATAGTCCGATGCTGCGCTGCCCGGAACGGCCGAAGGGTCGAGCACCATGATCCCGTCATGTTTATCGCCCAGTCCCAGTTCGTCTTCGGCACATATCATTCCTTCGGACGATTCTCCGCGGATCCGGGCTTTCTTAATGACCAGTTCCTTTTCACCCGGATAGAGGGTGGTCCCCACGGTGGCCACCGCCACCTTCTGGCCGGCTTCCACATTGGGTGCCCCGCAGATGATCTGCACCGGCTCTTTCTCTCCGGTATCAACGGTGGTCACGGTGAGCTTGTCGGCGTTGGGGTGCTTCCGGCAGGTGAGGACCTCACCGATCACCACACCTTCCAGCCCGCCTCTGACCGGCTGGCAGGTCTCCATCCCCTCCACCTCCAGTCCGATGTTGGTGAGAATGTCACTGATTTCCGCAGCCGGCAGATCGGTATCGATGTAGGCCTTCAGCCATTGGTAGGAGATTTTCATAAGGGCGATAAAATGAAGGTAAAAATAGGGGTTTTTAAGAAGAGAAAAAACTCCGGGCCCGGGTGCGGTCAGAGACGGAAGAACCGGACCGAGCGGCGGAACAATAAGCGCTGCACTTCCGGATAGGTCAGATTTCCGGGAAGAGATGTAAGGAGCCGCACCTCGGCGGTCTCATATTCCAGCGGGGCGTCCATCGCCTCGATCGCGGCCCCGTAAAGCCTTCCGTACTCCCTCTGATCTCCATTCTCCACCAGGTAGTCGCATACATGGGTCAGGCTGCAACCGGTGGCCCCGGTCTCCTCAAACAGCTCTCTGCGGGCAGCCTCTTCAGGCTCCTCACCCTCTTCGATATGTCCTGCGGGCATTTCCCAGCTGCTGCGGTCCCTGTGACGCACAAAGACCCACCGGTCCCTGAAGCGGGCCCCCATGACCACGTAGGTCAGTTCGCTTACGGGCACAGTGCCCCGATCGAGGAGTGTCGTTCGTACCATCAGTTCGGTTTCCCTCTATTTACAAATTCATAACAGAATAGTTCATGGGGAAATTGCTACTTTTGTACCCTCATATGAAGAAAGAGAACCGAAGACCAACGATCCTGGTTACCAATGACGATGGTATCGAAGCCCGGGGTTTTCTGGAGCTGATTGCACTGGCAAGGGAGATGGGCGACGTGGTGGCGATCTCATCGCAGATACCCATGTCGGGCATGTCCCACGCCATCACCATCAAGATACCCCTGCGGGTGAAACTGGTGGAGGAGGAAAAGGGGTACCGGAAATATATTACCAACGGGACTCCGGTCGACGGGGTGAAACTGGCTTTCCACCAGTTGATGGGGAGAAGGCCCGATCTGCTCCTTTCCGGGATCAACCACGGCTCCAACTCCTCATCCAGCATCCTCTATTCGGGGACCATGGCAGCAGCTATGGAAGGGGCCGTCAATCATGTCCCTTCCATCGGATTCTCCCTGCTCGATTTCAGGCAGGATGCCGATTTTACCGCCTCGAGGCAGGTGGCCAGAGCAGTGATAAACATGGTGGAACAGACCGGGCTCCCCGACGGGATCTGTCTCAACGTGAACATCCCCTCGCTGCCGCCCGGCGAGATCCGGGGGATCAGGATGTGCCACCAGGCCAACGGTTACTGGAAAGAGGAGTTTGAGAAGAGGGAAGATCCCAACGGCATCGAATACTACTGGCTCACCGGGTTCTTCCATAACAGGGAGCCCGACGGAAAGGGAAAGGGAACGGATGAGTGGGCCCTGAAAAACAATTATGTTTCCGTGGTGCCGGTGATGACCGATCTGACGGCATATGAGGTGCTGGAGAAGATGAGGAAACTGGAAATGACCCCGGTGAAGGATGAGTGATCGAAGGTTCGATTCCATGGCCACCGGCCTGATCCCCGGCCTTTTCCTTCCGGTGGTGACCCTTCTGGGGTTCTGGCTTTTCCGGTCCGGGGGCAGCCTGATGCAGTTTCTGGCCACTTTTCAGAACATGGGGATCCTCTCCAAAATTCTCAGTCTTTCGGTGCTTCCCAACCTGCTGCTTTTTTTCATCTTCATATGGACCCGCAGGAATTTTTCGGCAAGAGGAGTTATATTTGCCACTTTACTGGTGGCCTTCGTGATGCTGATCCTCAAATTCACCTGAGCGTACCATGAAGTATTTTCTCATTGCCGGTGAAGCCTCCGGCGACCTTCATGCATCCAATCTGATGCGGGGATTGTTGAAACACGATCCCGGGGCATCGTTCCGTTATATGGGGGGCGACCTGATGGGGGAGGTCTCCGGAGAGAGGGTGTTGCATTACCGGGAGACCAACTTCATGATGCTGGATGTGCTGCTGCATCTCCGGAAGATCCTCCGGAACATGGCCAGGATCAGGAGGGAGATCATCCGCTGGGATCCCGATGTGGTGATTCCGGTGGATTACCCGGGATTCAACCTGAGGATCGCCAGATACGCCTCGAGAAAGGGATTCCGGGTTTTCTACTTTATCAGTCCGAAGGTATGGGCGTGGAAACAGAGAAGGGTGGTGACCCTGAAGAGATATACCGACCGGCTATTTACCATTCTGCCTTTCGAGACCTCCTTTTTCGCCCGTTTCGGACTGGAAACCGAATACTTCGGCAACCCGCTGGTGGACCTGGTGGAGGATTTCCGGAGCCGCTTCGAGGGAGCGGAAGAGTGGAAGCGCCGACATGGTTTCGGGGATCGCCGGCTGGTGGCACTGCTGGCAGGATCCAGGAGGAAGGAGGTGGAGGCAATGCTGCCGGTCATGGCTTCGCTGGCCCCGCAACATCCCGGATATCAGTTCGTGGTGGCCGGCACCGGATCGGTGGAAAAGAGCCTCTACGAGCGGCTGCTGAAGGGAACCGGTGTCGGCGTCGTTTACGGGGAGACCTATCCGCTGCTGGCCTCTTCGGAAGCCGGAATGATCACCTCGGGCACCGCCACCCTGGAAGCGGCCCTTTTCGGGCTGCCTCACGTGGTGCTCTACCGGACAGGTTCACCGGCCTATGCCCTTGCAAAACGGATCATAAAGGTTAATTTTATCAGCCTTGTCAATCTGGTATATGGAGAAGAACTGGTGAAAGAGATCATTCAGAAGGATATGGAAAAGCGAACGGAGCGGGAACTGGCCGGGATCCTCGGTGATACCGGTTACCGCGACCGGATGGTGTCGGGATTCAGGGCCCTCAGGAGCCAGCTGGGCGACGGGGAGGTTACCTCGCGGATCAGCGCACGCATGGTGGAATTATTGAAAGCGGAGGAGGCATGAGAATAAAAGCACCGGCCATGGCGATCCTGGCACTTCTGGCCCTGGGAAGGGTGAACGGTCAACCGGTGGATGTGGGACTCTACCACGATCACCTGGTGACCTCTGCGGTGGCGTATTGTTCGGAGGGCAGTTTCCAGCTCTGGCTCGACGGACAGATGATCCGGCGGATGGACCCGGGAGGGATCCTCTACCTGACCCTGGAAGAGGACAGTATCCGGGTGCTGGATGCAGAGAGGGATTTCGGACGCTCCTCCACCGTCGAACTGAGGGGGCTCTCGGCAGGGTCGGTATTCCGGATAAGACCGGTTGAACCCGGACTGGAATCCCGCCTCTATGACGACCATCTGATGGTGAGTGCCGATCCGCGCTTTCTCACTCTGGTGAACCGGGTCGATCTGGACAAATACCTGGCCGGGGTGGTGGAAGCGGAGGTGGGGCCCAATGCCGGACCGGAGTTTTACAAGGCGCAGTCGGTTCTGGGCCGCACTTACGCCATGAAAAATATGGACCGGCACACTGGGGAGGGATTTTCACTGTGCGACGGCACCCATTGCCAGGCCTACAAGGGGAGGAGCATGATGAATCCCGGGATCCTGGAAGCGGTCGTTGCCACCAGCGGGATGGTGGCGGCTGACTACAACTTCCGGCTGATCACCGCAGCCTACCATTCCAACAGCGGAGGGCAGACCCAGCGGGCAGCTGACGTATGGACCTCCGGGGCGGATTACCTCCAGTCGGTGGTGGATCCCTACTCCCTTCATCAGCCCAATTCCAAATGGAGCGATACTATCTCTTTTGATCAGTGGAAGCAATATCTGCTCGACAACGGAATGAGGTCGGTCACCCGGATCCCCGAGGAGATCCTCTATGTGGAGCAGATGAGGCGAAAGAAGTATTTCATTCTCGACAAGGATTCGATCCGGATGAACAAGATCAGGGAAGACTGGGGCTTCCGGTCCTCCTTCTTCGATATGTTTCCCGAGGGAGATTCTGTGCTGGTCTGGGGTAAAGGGTACGGCCACGGTGTGGGGATGAGCCAGGAGGGAGCCATGAAGATGGCCCGTGACGGGTTCACCTATCAGGATATCCTCCACTTTTACTTTTACGAGATCCGGCTGATGGATTACCGCGATCTTCCCGACTCCAGTCTCCCCACCCTCCTCCGAAACCATTGATACCATGCGGTCGCTGTTTTTAAAAGAAATAAGCGGATTCTTCAGCAGCCTGACCGGCTACCTGGTGATCGTGGTGTTCCTGCTGCTGAACAGCCTGTTCCTCTGGGTGATCCCGGGACAGTTCAACGTGATCGGTAATGGGTATGCCACCCTCGACGGACTTTTTTCCATCGCCCCGTGGGTGTTCCTGTTCCTGGTACCCGCCATCACCATGCGGTCCATTGCCGAGGAGAAGCGGTCCGGCACCCTGGACCTTCTCCTGACCAGGCCGGTGACCGAATTCCAGATCGTTCTGGCCAAGTTCCTGGCATCATGGACGCTGGTCCTGCTGTCCCTGCTGCCCACCCTGGTTTATTTTCTTTCGGTGAGCCTGCTGGGGAGCCCGCCCGGGAACATCGACAGCGGGGGAACCTGGGGATCCTACATCGGCCTGTTGTTCCTCGGGGGAATCTACGCCTCCATCGGGATCTTCTCCTCTTCGCTGACCGGGAACCAGATCGTAGCGTTTCTGATTGCCGTCTTCGCTTCGTTCCTGATGTATCTGGGATTCGATTTTCTGAGCGGACTGACAGGTTCGGGGAAGGTCAGTTTCCTGATCTCCAGGATGGGTATATCCCACCACTACAGTTCGGTGAGCCGGGGGGTGATCGATTCGCGCGACATCCTCTATTTCCTGGGGGTGATGGGACTGTTCCTGATGGGGACCAGGATTTCTCTTCAAAGCAGCAGATGGACATGAGCCCATGAAGAAGCACAATTTGAAATATACACACCTGGTGCAGATGGGCCTCTTCGTGGCGGCCCTCGGGGTGATCGCCCTGCTCTCGGGCAGGTTCTTCTTCCGGATCGATCTCACCTCCGAGAAGCGCTATTCGCTGGCCCCTTCCTCCAGGGAGTTGTTGCGGGATCTGGAGGATGTGGTCTATGTGCGCGTCTATCTGGACGGGGAGCTCCCGCCTGAATTCGTGCAGTTCCGGAGGTCGATACGGGAGCTGCTGCAGGAGTTCCGGGCCTATGCGGGGGAGGATCTGCAATACGAATTTATCAACCTGTACGAAGAGAGCGACGAGGAGGTCCGGAACCGGATGATCGGTGAGCTCTACGACAGGGGACTGAAGGTGACCAGTATCCAGCTGAGGGATGAGCAGGGAGGGACCTCCTCGAAGATCATATTTCCGGGGGCCATGATCTCTTACCGGGGAGCGGAAATGCCCGTCAACCTTCTGAAAAACAATCCTTCCCTGTCCCACCAGGTCAACCTGAACAACTCAGTGGAGACCCTGGAGTACGAGTTCATCAGTGCGATCCATAACCTCACCATGGAAGAGGTTCCCCGGATCGCCTTTGTCGAGGGTCACGGTGAACTCGATTCTCTGCAGACGCACAGTCTGATGGATGAACTGAAAAACTTCTTCCAGGTCGACCGCGGATTCATCAACGGGAACGTGGAGTCGCTTCTGCCTTATAAAGCGCTGATCATCGCCAGGCCGGTGAGGCCCTTCAGCGAAGCGGATAAATTCGCCCTCGACCAGTACATCATGAGCGGGGGACGGGTCCTGTTCCTTCTCGATCCGGTATTTTCCTACGCCGACAGTCTTTCCGGGGGGACCACCGTGGCACTGGCCAATCCGGTGGGACTGGAGGACATGTTGTTCCGGTACGGGGTGAGGATCAACTACAACCTGGTAGCCGATATGCAGTGCAGCATGGTGCCGGTCAATACTGCACCCGCCGGCGAGGAGCCCCGGTTCACCATGATGCCGTGGGTTTACCATCCGCTGATGACCGGGCCCGGTGACCATCCCGTGACCCGGGGACTCAATTATGTGAAAGGGGAGTTCGCCTCTTCGGTGGATACCCTGGGGGGGTCAACTGGAACGGTCGAAAAGACCGTTCTCCTCGCCACTTCCGAAAACAGCCGGACCAGGGAGGTTCCGCTCTACATCAGCATGGAGGAGGTCACCCGCCGGCCCGACCCGGCACTCTACAACCAGT
>CAZOHA010000080.1:0-14964 GCA_964579515.1 uncultured Bacteroides sp.
CGGTTTGGAGGTGGTCGTGTTGTTCTTTCCCTTGCGGTTGATCTCTCCGATGGGATGGATGGGAGGGAGGTAGAGAATATCAAATCCCATTTCGGCCACATAGGGCAGATGGTTGATGCAATCCCTGAATGTTCCGTGCTTTCCGGGCTCGGGATGGAGTGACCTGGGAAACAGCTCATACCAGCTGCTGAAGTTGGCCCTTTCCCTTTCCACCAGTACCTGCAGGGGATCAGACCAGGTGGTTTGATTCAGTTTCAGCGGATGGGAATGCATCATTTCCAGCGCTCTTCCGCTCACCAGCCCATCGGTCCGCTGCTCAAGAGTGTCCCGAGGATCGGACAGTTTGCGGGCAAAGGTGCCCAGCACGGTCCGTTCATCCTCCGCCAGAGGAAGCTCCGAGCCGAGCACCTCTCTGATCATCTCGGCCCCCAGCAGCAGATCTCCCTCTTCCTGTGTTCCGGCCGCCAGTTTCTTCAGGATATCCCGGTGCCAGGTCCCGAAATGGTCCACCCAGGCCGAGATGGTGAATTCATAAATCCCGGGCTTGCTCACTTTGAATGATCCGCTCCAACGATCGTTGACCAGATGTGACATCTCCACAAGGTTCCATTCCTGTTCTCCGGGGCCCCGGAAATGCAGCTCGGCACGGATAAGGTCATGACCGTCGGAGAAAATATCGGCTTCTGCCTCAAAACGGTCATTCACCACCCGCTTGGCGGGGAACTCACCCTGGTTGACCCGGGGACTGACATTTTCAATGATCACTCGTTCTTTTCCGTTCATATGGAGTGGTTTGAATAAATAACTATGGATCTTCCCAGCATGGCGAACTGGTTGTCGGCGGTGATGAAACCGGGACTTACCGGGCCGCTGCCCAGCCATCGGCTTTCGGAGGAGTCGAGGATTTTGTCGAGCCGGGTATCGATACCGGAAGGGACCGTGGCCGGCCGGTCATCCTCGTGGTAATTCAGGAATGCCATGACCCGGGCGTCCCCTTTCCAGCGCTCCACCATCAAGAGATTCTCTTCGTGGTGCACCCTCACCCGTTCCTTGTTGCTCTCCTTCAATACAGGGTGGAATTTTTTCAACCGGATCAGGTATTTATAATAGTCCAGCATCGCGTGCTTTTCGTTGTTGTCTGATATTCCCCAGGAGAGTTTCGAACGGTTGAAGGTATCTTCGGCCGAAGGGTCGGGTGTCCCTTTTGCATCTCCGTGAAACGCTTTGAATTCCCGCTGCCTTCCCTTTCTGACCAGTTCGTTCAGACCCGGATCCTCATGACTTACGAAGTAGAGGAACGGGTTCCTTTCTCCATACTCCTCACCCATGAAGAGCATGGGGACATTGGGGGTGATGAACAGGGTCCCGGCGATCAGTTTGGCGGTTTCAAAACCGGTCAGGCTGATCAGCCGTTCCCCCAGCTTCCTGTTCCCCACCTGGTCGTGATTCTGGCCAAAAATCACAAATTTCTCCCCGGACTGATTCTCGGTGGAACTGCCGTAGCTCTTCTTTCTGAATTCTGAATACTGTCCGTCGAAAATGTAGGTATTGCTGATCGCCTTGGTCAATTGATCAGGCTCGCCGAAATCCATGTAATATCCCTCCCTTTCGCCGGTGGCGAGTGTGTGGACCGCGTGGTGAAAGTCATCCGACCACTGTGCATCCAGACCATAGCCTCCTGCCTCGATGGCAGTGGTATGGCGCACATCGTTCAGATGTGATTCCGCAATCAGATAACATGATTTATCCATGGTACGGCGGTGTATATCCAAATGTTCTGCCAGATCCCGGAGAATGTGCCTGGTCCCCAGATCATAAATAGCGTGGACGGCATCGAGACGCAGCGCATCTATGTGAAAATCACGGAACCACATCATGGCATTCTGAATTACATAATCACGCACCTGGTCGCTGTGGGGACCGTCGAAATTCAATGGTTTTCCCCAGGGTGTGGAATAATTTCCCGAAAAGTAGGGGCCGAAATTCGAAACATAGGCCCCTTCAGGACCGAAATGGTTATAGACCACATCCAGGATCACGGAGACGCCCTTTTTGTGGCAGGCATCCACCAGGTTCATCAATCCCCTTGCACCCCCGTAGGAATCGTGCACGGCAAACGGGTAGGCCCCGTCATATCCCCAGTTCCTGTGGCCGCTGAACTGTCCCACCGGCATCAGCTCGATGGCGTTAACCCCGAGCCCGGTCAGGTAATCGAGCCGGTCGATGATCCCGTTGAATGTGCCTTCGGGTGAAAAGGTGCCAGTATGCAGCTCGTACTGGATCATCTCTTTCAGGGAAACAGGCTCAAATCCATCGTCCGACCAGTCGAAATTATCCAGACGGATCAACTCTGAATCGCCGTGAACCCCGTCGGGTTGAGAAAGGGAGGCCGGATCCGGGTAGGATTCTCCTTCATCCAGCTGGTAGCGGTACCTGGCTCCGTCTTCCAGGTAATCCACAGTGGTTTCCCAGTACCCCAGCGCTTTACGCTCCATGGGGACCCGGTTCTTTCCGGGCTTCTTTCCGGAGGTGATCAGAAGGGTGACCTCAGAGGCCTCAGGGGCCCAGACACGAAATTGCCAGACTTTACCTTCCTTCGGGACAGGATAGACAGGTTCTGTGTACATACGAATTCTTTTTTTGCTTTTTGTAGACAGGGTGGCGCAACAGGCAGGGTGGAAGTGGGACCGATCAGCTGTTCACCAGATCTTCAGTCTCATCCTGCTTCAGCCCCTTTGCATGAAGAGTGATACCGTGCTCCAGGTAGGCTTTCAGGTTGGCCAGCCAGAAGGTCCAGCCGGTCGAACAGCCCACAAACAGCTGCATCTTGTTGGTCTCGTCCGGGGGGATGCTGTCCTGCACCAGGATCACCTCAGTGGAATCTTCTCTTTCGGCAAGTTTGATATATACATTGCCTCCTGCTCCGAAAGTAAAGGCGATCCGGTCCCTGCCATTGGCTTCCAGGATATGACCGGTCTCCTCGAAATCCCAGTTGTGCCACTTCCAGCTGAACTGATCTCCCTTTTCGGCATGATCTTTCACCTGGACCCGGCCGGGTTCCCTGTAGTCCGCCTTTTCGAGGAACCATGCCTCGATCTTCGATTTCCGGGCCCAGCACTCATAGACCTCCCCCGGAGGCCTTTCGATGAAAATACGCTTCCTGAATCGGGTCCAATCGGGTTCACTGCTCATAATATAGTAAATCAGTTTTTCCGCCAATTGTTCAACGGAACGGTCAATTCCCGGGATTTCCCGTCAGGTTTATTTTCTCTGTCAGACCAGAGACAGCCATGGCGAGTTCAACGATTTTGTCCGGATCGACGATTCCCGGATGATCTTTTTCCGTATGGGTGATCTGTTGATTCTGAAGATTCTCCAGCAACCATTCCGAGGATATGGCGATGGCAGGAACGCCCATCTGGAGGAAGATGCTGTGGTCTCCCTGGACCCATGGTTTTCCTTCCACCAGCCCCGGAAAGGGGCTGAATGCCTTCCGGGTGATCTGCTCCAGATCAGCGGAAAGTTCCATCAGTGAATAGGCCGTCTGGCCCAGGTGGAAGCCGGCACCGTCCATATTGATGTTGAGAAGTGTGTCGGAAAAGTCTCCCCCCTTGTTTTGAATGAAGGCCATCTGTCCGGGGACCGAATAATAATCCTCGCCATTCAGGGCGACCAGTTCCAGCTGAAGGGCACCGTTTTTTTCAGAAAGCAGCTCTGAAAGCAGTTGCAGGGCGACGATCCCTGTGGCATTATCGATGGCGCCGGGAGAGCCCTTCTTGGCATCCAGATGAGCGGTGAGGGTGATTCGTTTTGCTTCTTCACTGCCTTTCCGTCCGATGATATTGCTGCCCGAAGATGACTTTTTCCGGGTTTTGGAGGTGACCTTCATTCGCTTCGATCCTGTTTCCTGCAAACGGGATCCTTCCTCCCCGGTCAGGTAGACCGAAGGGATGGGGAAATCTCCATCCTCGATGACGGGATAGGGGTACTCACCCCCTTCGTAGTTCCCTGTATCCGGCACGATGAAAACCAGGGCCGCAGCGCCGGTCTGCTCCAGAAGGGCAACGATCTGCCTGTGATGATCGGGATTGTAAAAGATGAAATTCTTGGGCATCAGCTGCTCCATGCAGAGCTCATCCCTCAGGATCAATATTTTATTACGGGCATCCAGATTTTCCAGGTCACCGGGTGAAGAGGCGGCCAAAACCTCCGCCTCCACTTCACACGGTTCGCTGTATGGGCTGGACCGGACCTGCAGCTCCAGATCACCGGCCACGATAAAGGCACCCTCACTCTCCCAGTCAAATGCATCGAAGGATTGTTGTTCCACCCTCCAGCCGTTCCGTTCGAAACCGGTCCGGATGTAATCGGCAGCCATGATGTTTCCCGGTGATCCCACACTCCGGCCGCCTGTTCTCTCACAAAGGAAGTGCAGATGACTGGTTGCGGTGTTGAACAGGTGATGATTGGTCATTGATTTTTGAAGGATTTTTCGGATGTCGTAACAGTTTTCTAAATTTATTTAGATTTTTTCGAATTGAATGTCTTATATGATCTAAGGAGGAAAAATAATGAAAACTAAACACTGGAGTGCGGCCCTGTTATTGTCGGCCATCATTTTATCTTCAAACCTGCAAGCCGGAACCAGGACCGGCACTCCCAACGATACTCTTCCCGGCAGGGAATGGCAATCACCGCCGGAAGATATCCTGAAGGTGCTTTACGCACCCCGGCTCCCCTGGGTATGGACCTCTCCGGAAGGCACGTTTATGATCCTTGCCGACCCCATTCTTTACCCAACGCTGGCCGAACTGGCAGCTCCGATGCATAAGCTGGCGGGGATGCGGGTCAACCCGGCTATTAACGGTCCGCACGGGAGGCATGGCGCCACTTCTCCCCGGCTGGTCAGGGTGAGTGACGGGACTGTCTCCTCCCTGGGACTTCCTTCCGGAGCAGAAGTGTTCGATGTAACCTGGACGGCCGATGGTTCTCAGTTTTCGCTGACGGTGGCCCACGAAGATCACATGGGACTGTGGGTAGGAGATACGGGCGGAGGTATAAAGAAGATCGGGGAACTGGAGCTCAATCCCCTCATGGGAAATGCGGTCAGCTGGCTGCCTGATCAGAAGCGGCTTCTGGTTCGCAGGATACCTGACCGGGGCCCCGCACCCGATCCGCCCGAGATCCCTGCGGGACCCATGGTCCAGGAAGGCAAAGGAGCTTCGGCGCGTTCCACCTATGAAGCCAGAAATCTGCTGGAAACTGCCTATGACGATGCTCTGTTCGAATATTACACCACCTCTGAGCTGGTCATTCTGGACCCGGACTCTGAAACAACGGAGGTGATCGGGGAACCGGCCCCTTACACCACCGCCACTTTTTCACCCGATGGAGCATATCTGCTGGTGGAACGACTGGTGGGGCCCTGGTCCCACGAGGTGGCATGGTGGCGTTTCGCTTCAGAAATAGAGGTCTGGAATCCGCAGGGAGAGCTGGTGGCTTCCATCGCCTCCCTGCCGGTGGCGGATGAAGTGCCCACACGCGGAGTACCGCTCGGACCGCGTTCTGTGGAATGGCGTCCCACTGCCCCGCACACCCTCTATTGGGTAGAAGCACTGGACGGAGGGGATCCTCTGGCGGAAGTGCCCCACCGTGACCGGCTGATGCGGCTGGAGGCCCCGTTCAATTCTTCTCCGGACGAGGTTTTCAGAGCTGAACACCGGATCCTTCCGTGGATGAATGCCTGGACTGAGAGGGGTAATACGCTGATGCTGACCCAACGGGAGAGGATGAGGCGATGGCAGTATGTGTGGCTGCTGGATGTGGAAAGGGGAACCTCCCGTATATGGTACGATCTGGACGAGGACGACCGGTATGGAGATCCCGGGAATCCGGTGTTCCAGATGCTTTCCAACGGGAAATGGGTACTGCGCCAGAAAGGAAAGGCGGTCTATTTCCGGGGCAGCGGAGCCACGGAGCAGGGTGACAGGCCCTTTCTCGATCTGCGGCACCTGGAAACGGGAGAAACAGAGCGGTTGTTCCGGTGCGAGCCGGATCGCTATGAGTATTTCGTAGCATTTACCGGCGAGGAGGACCGGTTCATCTTCCGCTCCGAATCTCCGACGGAGGTTCCCAATTATTACCTGGCTTCTCTGGGCAGGGAGATCGATACGCCCGAAGGAGAAGCTTCCAGGAGGCATGAAAGAGAGCAGATTACGAATTTCGAAGATCCGGCACCTCAGCTCAGGGAGATCCGGACCCGGATTGTAAGGTACGAGCGTGAAGATGGTGTCCTGCTGAGTTTTCAGCTCCATCTTCCACCCGGATATGAAGAGGGAACCCGGGTACCCACAGTGCTGTATGCCTATCCCCTGGAGTATTCAGGCGCTGCCACCGCCGGCCAGGTGAGAGGCTCTGCCCAGCGTTTCATGCGGATCTACGGGGCGTCCCATCTTTTCTTTCTTCTCCGGGGATATGCGGTCCTCGACCAGACGGCCATGCCGATGATCGGTGATCCTGAAACTACCTATGACACATTCGTCCCACAGCTGGTGGCCGATGCCGAGGCAGCCGTCGCCAAGGCGGTGGAGATCGGGGTGGCCGATCCCGGGAAGATCGGGATCATCGGTCACAGTCACGGAGGATTGATGGTAGCGAACCTGCTGGCTCACAGCGACCTGTTTACGGCAGGCATCGCCCGGAGCGGATCCTACAACAAGACTACCCAGCCCTTCGGTTTCCAGTCGGAGCGGCGCTCCCTTTTCGAGGCGCGGGATGTCTATATCCAGGTATCTCCCACCTTCTTCGCCGACCGGGTGAATGAACCTGTACTGATCATCCACGGGAATGACGACTCCAACCCGGGAACACTGACATTTCAGTCGGAGGTCTTCTTCGAAGCCGTAAGGGGCTCGGGTGGCACTGCCCGTCTGGTCCTCTTGCCATACGAAGATCACGGTTACCGCTCCAGAGAGAGCATCGAGCATGTAATCTGGGAACAGATGAGGTGGTTCGATAAATATGTGAAAGGGGAGGAGTTGTTCTGAGCTAACCGGACCCGGTCTGTAGCTAAATGGTAATGATTACCTTACCGCGTGCCCGCCCTGTCTCCAGGTAACGGATTGCTTCGGGCGTTTCTTCCATGGGATAGATCCGGTCGATCACCGGCCTCACCGAGCCAGATTCCAGCAGCCTGCCCAGTTCCATCAGGTCCTTTTGATTGGATTGGGCCGTTCCCATGACCAGCACCCGTTTTCCTTTAGAGGAGGATTGCAACAACCCAACCACTGAATGCTGAAGCAGCCGTCCAACGCTGGTGAATCCAACGATTACACAGGTACCCCTTTCAGTGAGTGCCCTCTGATAGCCGGATACCGACCGGTTCCCCACCGCATCCAGAATGAAATCATATTTCAGCACATTTGTTGTAAAATCCTCCGAAGTATAGTCGATGGTATGGTCAGCACCGATAGACCTCACAAGTTCATGGTTCCCGGAGCTGCATACCCCGGTCACCTCTGCACCTTTCACTTTAGCAATCTGTACTGCAAAGGTGCCGACCCCTCCCGAGGCCCCGTTGATGAGCACCTTATCACCTTTGCCGACCGTTGTTTTGTGCCGTAATCCCTGAAGGGCGGTAATAGCAGCCACATTCACCGAGGCAGCCTCCTCCATGCCGAGGTTGGCCGGTTTCAATGCCAGCTCATTTTCACCGGTAACCACAAAAGTTGCAAGGCCTCCTCCCCATCCTGCATTACCGAATACCTCATCGCCGGGTTTGAATCCGGTCACACCCTCTCCCACCTCCTCCACTCGACCTGCAATATCCAGACCGGGGATCTGGTTCTTGGGTCTGAATAATCCGAAGCTCAGCCGGGGCGGGGTTTCTCCACCTCACCTATCTTCAGCACTTCGGGGCCTCCGTAGCGCTCATAAACTATTGCTTTCATCATTTATTTCTTATAGAATTTTCCGGAATCAATGACCTGATTACTCTGCTTGAGAGTATATACATAGAAGCCGGGGTTCAACCGGGATATTCCGGCTGAGCTGATTCCTTCCAGCCTCTTTTTCAAGGCGATCTTCCCGTCTGTGGAATAAATGGTCAGAAACAGCTGATCCCGGTGGACCGGAAAACTGATATGCAGGTAATCTGTTGCCGGATTAGGGTAGATCAACGATCTTCCATCCGGCGTGGGATCAACGGAACCGGATACATCATATCCCCTGAACACCATCCGGTTGATGGCCCAGCCACCCCTGTCCGTATCGATGCTGTCGGAGAGGAACCGGAACCGGATCATGGGCCTTCCCTGTATGGTTGAACCGGAAGATTTAACCAGTGCCAGCCAGACCCAGTGCAGTTCCGTGTAAATCCACTCCCCGGCTGATCCCGTAAAAGCAGGTACCCCTCCCGACAGGGTGTCTTCGCCGGTGTACAGGCCGGTGAAATGGGACATGATATGGTTCGTGTCGAACAGAACATTCACCCAGGTTTCTCCGTAATCATAAGAGATCTCGATGAAGCCGCCGTCACCCGGCGAATCGGTCTGATACCGGTGATAGAAAGAGAAGATGCCTTCCGGCCACAGAGAGGAGTAGTAGCTTTCCGGAATGGCGACGGTGAAGGACTCGTCCAGGTTCGGAGGATACCCGTCCACGGTCCCGGTAATGATCACCGGAGAGTCATAAGGCGGTTCCTGAAGGAATTGCTTCCGGCTTAACCCGACCTGCCAGACCGTATCTTGACCCGGAGAGAGAACGATCCATTCATCCAGTGGTTCCAGGGTGACCGAATCTTCCAGCAATAGTTGTCCCAGGGGTGCCGAGACCTGGCCAAAACAAGCGACTTGGAAGAAAATGAGGACGTTAACCAGAATTTTCCATCCGGCCAGCGCAATTTCAGATTTTTTTCGGATGCCTTTCATTAAGTATAATCGATCTGGATTATTTTTCGAACACAATCGAGTATATGTTGGTTATATTGTGATATAGCAAAACCTCTTAATCTAACTACAATGAAAGATAGTAAAAATCCAGGCGAATCAGGCAAAGCCAAAGTGTACGACATGAACAAGGAGAAGCATGTTCCTTTCATGGGCGGGACAATGAAACACGGAGCCGGAGGTGGAAGAACGAACCGTGAATGGTGGCCGAACCAGTTAAACCTGAACATTCTGAGGCAAAATTCCGAGCGGTCGGATCCGATGGGAGAGGATTACAATTATGCCGAAGAATTCAAATCACTCGATCTGGCAGAAGTGAAAAAGGACATTTTCGAACTGATGACCACCTCCCAGGACTGGTGGCCCGCTGATTACGGTCATTACGGACCGTTCTTTATCCGGATGGCCTGGCACAGTGCGGGGACTTACCGGATAGCCGACGGCCGGGGAGGAGCTGGTTCGGGAACCCAGCGTTTTGCACCCCTCAACAGCTGGCCCGACAATGCAAACCTGGACAAGGCGCGGCTGCTCCTCTGGCCTGTAAAAAAGAAATATGGCAGGAAAATCTCCTGGGCCGACCTGATGATCCTGGCCGGTAACTGTGCACTCGAATCGATGGGATTCAAAATCTTCGGCTTCGGAGGGGGAAGAGAAGATGTGTGGGAACCCGAGCAGGATATCTACTGGGGTTCCGAGGGAGAATGGCTGGGTGACAAGCGCTATTCCGGAGACAGGGATCTGGAGAATCCGCTGGCCGCCGTTCAAATGGGCCTGATCTATGTCAATCCGGAGGGGCCCAACGGGAATCCCGACCCTCTGGCTGCTGCCAAAGACATCCGCGAGACCTTCGGCCGTATGGCCATGAACGACGAGGAAACAGTGGCACTGATTGCCGGCGGACATACTTTCGGGAAAACTCACGGAGCTGCCGATCCCGCCAAATATGTGGGACCTGAACCGGCGGGTGCAGGGATCGAAGAGCAGGGTCTCGGCTGGAAAAACACATATGGCACCGGCAAGGGGAGTGATACCATTACCAGCGGATTGGAAGGGGCATGGACCAAAACCCCCACCCAATGGAGCAACAACTTCTTTGAGAACCTTTTTGGCTACGAGTGGGAACTGACCAAGAGTCCGGCAGGCGCCTACCAGTGGAAACCCAAGGGAGATGCTGGCGCAGATACAGTACCTGATGCTCATGATCCCTCCAGGCGTCATGCACCCATGATGCTGACCACCGATCTTTCCCTGCGCATGGACCCGATCTATGAGCCTATTTCCAGACGCTTTTTTGAGAATCCGCCTGAATTTGCTGATGCATTCGCCCGGGCATGGTTCAAGCTGACTCACCGCGATATGGGACCAAAAACGCGGTATCTCGGTCCGGAAGTACCTGAGGAGGACCTGATCTGGCAGGATCCCATTCCCCCTGTGACCCATGAACTGGTTAATGAACAGGATATTGCATTTCTGAAAGCCAGGGTACTGGATTCGGGACTTTCTGTATCTGAACTGGTTTCGACCGCCTGGGCATCGGCTTCCACTTTCAGAGGGTCCGATAAGAGGGGTGGAGCCAACGGGGGACGAATTCGACTGGCCCCACAGAAAGACTGGGAAGTCAACCATCCGGAACAACTGGCCGCTGTGCTGGAAACGCTCGAAAACATTCAGAAGGAGTTCAATGAGTCGCAGTCGGGCGGAAAGATGATTTCAATGGCTGATCTGATCATTCTTGCCGGATGTGCCGGAGTGGAAAAAGCTGCCAGGGCTGCAGGTCACGAAATAATAGTGCCCTTCACCCCGGGAAGGACCGATGCGTCACAGGAGCAAACCGATGTGGAAGGTTACGCTGTTCTGGAACCCTTTGCGGACGGTTTCCGAAATTATCTGAGGATAAAATATGGTGCTTCCACGGAGGAGATGCTGGTGGACAAGGCACAGCTTCTGACGCTCAATGCGCCGGAGATGACGGTCCTGCTGGGAGGATTACGCGTGCTGAATACCAATTACGACCGCTCTTCTCACGGAGTGTTCACAAAGAGGCCGGAAACGCTGACCAATGATTTTTTTGTGAACCTGCTGGATCTGAGTACTACCTGGAAGGCAACCTCGGACTCAGAAGAGCTGTTTGAGGGAAGTGACAGGGAGACCGGTGAGAAGAGGTGGACAGGCACCAGGGTCGACCTGATTTTCGGCTCCAATGCAGAGCTTCGTGCCATTGCCGAAGTCTATGGAAGTGCAGATTCGG
The DNA here is from genome assembly GCA_964579515.1 of uncultured Bacteroides sp. Lineage (GTDB taxonomy): Bacteria > Bacteroidota > Bacteroidia > Bacteroidales. Next base: position 11,194 of record CAZOHA010000080.1, read on the forward strand.
CGGATAAGTTCGTACACGATTTCGTCGCAGCCTGGGACAAAATAATGAACCTGGACCGGTTCGATCTGAAGTAATACAGTACGGGTGGTCCTTCTCCGGATCACCCGTACTTTATATAAGCTGTCGTTCCGGCTCTATCACCTATCCAAACTGCATTAATTCAACGGGGGCTCCGTTATGTTCGATCATTGCCACACGGACAGATTCACCGGGGGAATTGGGTTGGACGATGACCCGGAAACCCCGGGATGACAGTTCGTAATCCAGATCGTCGACCACAAAAGCCAGATGAGGTTGGCACTTAATTATATCCGGTAAGGGACAATCTTTGTCAAATCGCATCCACTCCACACCGAACGGACTCTCGTCAAATCCATGTGTGGAAAACTTCAGTTCCGGCAGGTAGGATTCCGCCGGTGATTTCTGTTGTGTCGGAATTCCGAGATGATGAAATCTCCAACCCCATTTTTCGATAGCCAGTGGCATTTCATTCTCCTGACGTTTTTTCATTTCCGAGACTCTTTAACAGTGTATTCAAGGTTCATTGCCCCTCCAATCATTTCTGCAATTTTCAAGGCGCGTTTTCTATCAGTCTTGATGATTTGGAACAGTTGATGGCCTGAAGAAAAATAGAGGTCGTAAGAATTCAGTCGATAACGGAAGGGTACCACGGCACCCACATACCCTTTTGCGCTTTTCTCCTTTGGGACGACGAGTATTCGATCCGGGTGCTCCGGAATGTTTGTTTTATCAGTCGACAGCCTGGCCCCGAATACTCCGTACTCCTTGATAATCAAACGCTTTGGTATATCTATGGAGAATCGGGACCTGAAAGAGATAACCATCGAGCCAATAGTAAAAAGACCGATTGAACCCACCACGGAACCGGCAATACCTTCCGGATCAGAATAGTCTATGGTGAAAATGGCAGAGAAGATGGCCAGTCCGACGAGTCCATATCCCAGAATAATCAGGATCAGAGGAAAAACAGGGTAGGTGCAGGTTTGCATGGGGCGGTATATACCTTGCTTATCAAATTAACATAATTTACCTGACTGAGCGGGTATGATTGTCTACAAAATGTAGATTCCTGGCCCCTTGCCTATTCGTCAGGTGGTTCGAGCTATTGATCAATCTGATAATAACAAACAGAAGACGGTCTTATCTAAACTGCTGTTTTATAAAATTTTAAGTTGAAAGTCATTCAGCCAGACCACTGTGGTTTTAATAACGGCATATATCGTGCAGGTCAAGATCATGAATCTCAAAAAAAAATGTTATGAGAATGAATGATCTGAGTTTTGCAATTATTTTTCTGTTCATCTTTAATGTAGCCTGTGGACCCTCAAGACAAAAAGAAACCGGTGAGGCTGAAATGGAGGTGGACGATTCTCCCATGGTCTATTCCGCCGAGTTGAGCAGCCTCAATCAAAACCTGACCGATGAACCAGTGACCGGATCACTGACGATTACTGTGCAGGGCGACAGTGCGACCATCGACCTAGATGTTTCTTCGCTTGCTCCTGACATGATGCATCTGGCTCACCTTCATGGCCATGAAGATGGATCGGAAGCAGCATGCCCGGCTGCCCCGGAGGCGGACAAAAACGGTGATGATATAGTGGATTTGATTGAAACACGTGATTATTCAGGTATTACAATGATCCCGTTTCACGATGACCCGGTTAGCCTCGAAATAAAGACGGAGAGTTATCCAAGGTCAGATGCTCAGGGCAACCTCGAGTACTCCGAAGTGATATCAGTACAGGAGCTCTCCTCTGCAGTTCGGAATAAATTTGGAATTAAGGATCTAGAATTCAATGATTTCGTCGTTTTCGTGCACGGAGTTAGTGAACAGTCCTCATTACCTGAGTCGGTTCAATCATTGCCCGATGTACCTGCCATGGTAACATTGCCTGTTGCCTGCGGGGAGCTGGATTAGTATGATCGATAAACCTTTCAGCAAAAAATGATGAAATATTTTGGTTAATATATTTAAGATGTTTACTTTTGTGACTATATAATACTTCTAACTATCTTAAAAATGAAAGAAAAGCAACTTACACCGGAAGAAAGCTTCTCTATTATCCACAAATCCATTGCAAACTTTAAGATGAACTACAAGGAGAGCGCAAAGATCTTTCTCCTGTGGGGTTGGGTCTTAACCCTGGCAAGCTTTTCCAATTTTATCATCCTGTATATTCTGGACAGCAACGAAGCATATCATCTTATGGGCCTTTTCAGTTTATTGAATTGGACTGCTTTTGCGCTCTTAGGATTTGCCATTCAGTTTTTCGCACTTCGTAAAATCAACAGGAATAAGAAAGTCTACAGCTTCATAGAAAGCTATTTTAAAAGCCTCTGGATAGTCACTATAGTCTCCTTTTTCGTCGGAACCCTCCTTTGTTTTCGGTTGGGCATAGATCCGCCTTCAGTGATGTTGCTGATCACCGGGCTGGCAACGACCACATCGGGAATCCTGATTAAATTCAGGCCGCTGATCATCGGAGGTCTGGGATTCTTTGTATTCAGTATAGCCACCACCTTCGCTCCCAATGAATTCAGCGCCTTACTGGTCGGCGTGGCTATTATCTGTGGTTATCTGATTCCGGGATATTTACTCAAATCGGTGAAAGAGTAGAGCGATGTACAAAGAATTGGATCCTCTGCTTCATTCCCAGCTCCGCCTGGCCATTGTTTCGATGTTAATCAGCTCGGAGAAGGTCGAGTTCACTCACATTCAGGAAGAGACGAAAGCTGCTGCGGGAAATATCAGCATACAGATCAAGAAATTGCAGGAAGCAGGTTACATTCGAGTGGAAAAGACCTTCAGGAATAACTATCCCAAAACCTTATTGTCGATCACCCATAAAGGAGTGAAAGCTTTTGAAGCTTATGTGAACGACCTAAAAAAATACATCGATCCCGAATAATAAATTGAGGAGACCAAATGATTGGCTTACGCCACGAAGTGAATTATACTCATCCAGAGATATAATAACTACTCCATTATCCTTCCCACGATTAATTATCAAAGTTTCAATATTCTTAATTACTACTGATGCGTTAAATATTTGAGTTAAATAAATCTCTTTGTTCTTTGAAATTTTGATTGTCTTGAAATTCTGTTAGTAGCTCTTTCACAGGGGTTTTATCGAAGGCTGATATGCCTAAGATCTGCATTACCTCATAGATTGTTAAATGGCTCTTTAGAGTGTATTTCACGTATGCAACAATCAGGTAAGTGCAGATGGCAACCCAAATATGGATATTTACAGCGTTTTCAGAGTGTCCCCAGAGCTTCTTTATGGTTAGGTTCTGCTTTATCCATTTGAAGAAAGTCTCTATTTTCCAGCGCTTTCTCTATAAATGTGCGATTTCCAGAGCAGAAGCCTCAAAGTTGTTGGACAGGAATGCGAGATCAGTGTCCTTCTCTTCATCATAGTATTCAACAAGCCTGAGGTTTTCCGGATAGAGCGTCTTCGACTTAGTGCCATTGAGGGTAATCGTCTTGTCGCTTCGTAGTCCGGTTCTTTCATCGATATTGAAATTCTGGTCAACAACGGAGCAGTTCAATGTCACCTTTGCCCTGGTAATAAAGAAAGCCCCGGTATTGTGCATCTTATGGAGCGCAGCAAAATCGACATATGCTTTGTCCATAACGTAGATCGCATCTGGCTGTATCGGCATTACATCCAACACGTTGCTGTCATGATACCTTCCATCAGATATCAGAATGTAGGTTGGGATATTACCTCTTATATCCAGTGC
>CAZOHA010000081.1:0-13452 GCA_964579515.1 uncultured Bacteroides sp.
CCATCTATACCAGTTCATGCCTTCAGGCCGGAATGCAGGATTTACGGGGGATTTCGGGCATGGTGCCTAGAGCAGGCTTCGGCGAATGGCTGAAACGCACTTCCGCATGGAAATTCTCTCTCTATTGCATGCTGGCGGCTTTTCTCACCTATTGCAGCATGTACGCCTTCCGGAAACCATTCACCGCAGCCATGTACCAGGGTCTGGAGCTATGGAACGTCGATTATAAGATCATTCTGATATCCAGTCAGGTAATCGGTTATATGCTCTCCAAATTCCTTGGGATCAGTGTGATCTCTGCCATGCCACCTGCAAAGAGGATCCGGTATATCCTTCTGTTTATAGGGACCGCCTGGGCAGCGCTTTTGTTCTTTGGTCTGGTACCCTACCCGTATAATTTTATCTTCTTGTTTCTGAACGGTTTGCCACTGGGTATGATCTGGGGCCTGGTGTTCGCGTTTCTGGAGGGGAGGAAGAACACGGAGATGCTGGGAGCCGGAATGAGTGCCAGCTTCATTGTGGCCTCGGGAGTGGTCAAAGCGGTGGGGAAGTTTTACCTGGAACAGTTCGATGTTTCCGAATTCTGGATGCCCTTTCTCACCGGACTTACATTTATTCCCCTACTTGCAGCAGGGGTGTGGATGCTCACCAGAATCCCCCCGCCTGACAGGGAGGATATCGTACTGCGGACCGAAAGGGTTCCCATGAGCAGAAAGGAGCGGCGAACCTTCTTCCGGCAGTTTGCTCCGGGGATCGTCATGGTGGTGCTGGTTTATATGGCCCTGACTATCTACCGCGACCTACGTGATAATTTTGCCGTTGAACTTTGGGCTGAACTCGGTTTTGCTAATAATTCCGTTATCCTGGCGGTGGCAGAGATTCCCATCGCAGTAATGGTGCTGGTGATCACCTCCATGATGATCCTGATACGCAATAACCGCATTGCCTTTTTCTCCAATATGGGAATCATCCTCTTCGGCGGGGTGGTGCTGGCAGTGGTCACTTTTATGTTCACCCTCCGATTGGTGGGGCCGGCCGTTTGGATGATCGTCACCGGATTTGGCATGTATCTCTCGTATGTCAGTTATCACACCATGCTGTTCGAGCGGTGGATTGCCCTGTTCCGTTACCGCAGCAACATCGGCTATCTGATGTATGTGGCCGACGCCTTCGGATACCTGGGAAGTGTGGTCATTCTTTTCTACCGGAACTTCGCCACCCCTTCGTTGAACTGGCTCTCGTTCATAAAGACCGTGGCGATCGTGTCGGGGATTTTCACGATCCTGCTGATCCTCTTCTCTGTCAGCTATTTCAGGCGGAAAGAACGGGCCATGGCTGTGGATCGACTCCCTCCGGGGAAGGCCGTATATGCCGATTGAACCCCTTCCCGCGCATGGGCTTCTACTGGCTCGCAGTCCTGGTTTCCCACAGCTTTGCTCCGGGGAGATTCAAACCTGTCGGGTCCCCGAGCAGGACCGGAGGCCCATTTCCCTGACCACCTCACCGATGGCATCCAGAAGCGTATGGATATGCCCGGAGTGCAGCTGACCGATATTGCCGATCCGGAACGAGTCCGCATGGGTGAGTTTTCCGGGGTAGATCACGCATTCCCGGTTGTTCAGTTCGTTGTAAAACTTCTGGAAATCAAACGCCTGGTCTTTTGGATTCAGAAAAGTGGTGATGATGGGAGCCTGATGCTCAGGGTCGATATAGGGATCGAACCCCATCTTGATCATTCCTTCCAGTAAGATCCGGTGATTCGCTGCGTAACGCTTTCCACGTTCCTCCACCCCACCTTCGGCCACCAGCTCTTTCTGTGCCTGCCGGAAGGCCATCAGCGCCTGGACAGGCGGGGTGAATCGGAACTGTCCGTTAGTTTCAAGGCCTTTCCATTGTTCGTAGAGATCCAGTGAGACGGTCCTGGACAGGCCCCTGCACTCCTCCAGCGCTTCCCGTTCGGCCAGGATGAAGGAGAAGCCGGGGATCCCTTCAATGCATTTGTTGGAGGAGGAGATCAGAAAATGGATCCCGGCTTCACTCAGGGAGAGCGGCAACGCTCCGAAACTGCTCATGGCATCGATGATCAGCCGTTTTCCGAAAGATTTCACCAGCTTCCCGATCTCTTCCACCGGATTCAGGATTCCGGTGGTGGTTTCACAATGGACCACGGCCACATGAGTGATCTGTTGGTTTTCTTTCAGCACCTCACTGATATCTGCCGTACGAGGAATCTCATTCTCATCATACCGGAGTTCAACGACATTGAGCTGGTGGACCGAGGCCATCCGGGCCATCCTTTCGCCATAGTGACCGTTGATGATCAGCAATAGGGTCCCTTCTCCGGGAAGGGTGGAGCTGATCACCGATTCGATCCCGAAGGTTCCCGACCCCTGCATCAAAACAGCCTCATAACCGTCGTCGGGGGTCAGGCCGGCTATCCCGAGAAGTTGCTCGCGGATCTCTCTGACCATTCTGATGAATTCCGTATCGCGTGAACCCAGGTCCCGCAACATGGCGGACTTTACCGTTTCCGAGGTATTGAGAGGGCCGGGAGTGAAAAGTAGTTTGTCCATGGATGGGAGTGGTATGATCGGGGGAGAATCGTTCAAATGATCCGGTTCAGGAAGGTTTGCCCGGTGGTTTCTCTCCCTCCCTGACCCGGATGGAGATCTTCTCCAGCACCGGCCCCAGCTCCCAGACACCTTCGATCACGTAGTGGGCCCCGGCCGACAGGAACTTCGATTCCGCTTCCCGTAGCTTTTTATTCAGAATGGCGGGATTCATCTTCCGGGTTTCTTCCTCTGAAACACCCAGCTCATTGCCCGAACGGGTGCAGGCCACCACCCACATGTCGGCGCTCAGCCCTTCCCTGATATCGGCCAGGGTATCGCCCACCTTGACGGTCAGCGAAAGAGGGTAGGTTTTCATTTGTTGCATGTTCAGGTAGATCCCCCAGGGTGCCGGCCGGCCGGAAGGAACATCCGACGAGCAGACGATGGCATCGGGCCTGAATCCCTGCCTGGCCGCCTCGGGGATCAATGGTTCCATCATGCTTCTGACATACCCTGTGGTGGTTCCGATCTTTATTCCATCTGAATGCAGCTGTTCCGCCAGATGGGCCACCCCCGGAACCAGAGTGGTGTATTTTGCGACCGCCTTCGCCATTTCGGGTTCCAGCCGGCGGTAAAGCTCCTCTGCATCCCTCTCTTCCGGGAGACAGCCGTGGAGGTCCTGCCATTGTTGTTGCACCCGCTCCAGTTTCAGGAGTTCCCGGACATGGTCGAATTTGGCCATACCCATAGGCCCACGGGCCTCTTCTATGGAGATCTCGATACTCTTTTGCCTGAATACTTCCATGAAGGCGGCTGCCGGGGCTCTGCAACCGTAATCGATCACGGTTCCGGCCCAGTCGAATACTACTGCTTTGATCATGCCCTAATTTAGGGTTTGTTGGGCGAAAAATGAGAAAGGTGGCGTTAAGTTTTAATAAAAAAGGGTGCCCGTGACAGACACCCTCATCCATTTAGCAACACTCTGCAGGTTTAGCTGATCTTGATCTCCTTGGCAGGTTTCGCCTTGACCTCGTCCCGCTTGGGAAGGTTCAGATACAGGATGCCGTCCGCGTACTTTGCACCGATCTTGTCGGCATTCACCTGCTCCTCGGGAACGGTGAATGAGCGCTGGAACGACTGGTAGCTGAACTCCCGGCGGTTGACTCTTTCGTCTTTATGCTCTTTCTCCTCCTTTTTCTCGGAAGAGATGGTCAACCTGCCGTTGTCGTAGTTGACATGGAAATCTTTCTTCTGCATACCCGGCGCTGCCACTTCGATCACGTATTCATCCTCTTTTTCCTTCACATTCACGGCAGGCAGGGTAGAGTTCATACCTGCAAAATTCCAGGTATTCCAATCCATCAGGTCTCCTTCAAAAAACTTATCAAACCATGAAGGAACTGACGGTAACCAATGGTCTGAACGTTTTGCCAGTGTCATAACTCGGTCCTCCTTTTTTTTTTGGTTCGACATAGGTTTTCATTTTCACTAATTCAAATTTTCCACTCTGGATCGATCAAATCGTATGCCATTGGAGGATATCCCGGTTGCTCCCGGCTTCCGGCGCCTGAAATGTCAATTTGACATGAATTTTTTTCAGATATGCACCCGGACCATCAGATATGCACCCGCACCGAAACGATAAAGTTGCGGCCGGCAGCGCAGATCCCGCTGCTGTAGGGCCGGTACCGCTGGTCGGTTATGTTTTCCAGTCCGGCCGAAACGGAAAGGTATCCGGTGGGCTGGTAGGAGGCCTTCATATGGACAGTGTACCAGCCGGGCGAGTAAGGGTTGCCGTTGCTGTCCAGGGCGTAGAGGTATGCTTTCCCCTTCTCCTCTTCCGGCATCTCCCCATGGGTTTTCCCTCCGCTGTACTGGGCATAGAGCTGCATTTCCAGTTTTCCGCGGCTGTAGGTGACCCGCGAAAAACCGAACCACGGAGGGGCATGCCTGGAGGGGCTCACACTGCCGTCGTCCAGCTCTTCCTGCCCCTTCTGCCAGTTGAAATCGGAGGTAAAGGTAAACCCCGACGGGAGTTTCACCTCGGCACCCGCCTGTATTCCGTACACCCGGGCCCGGGCGGCATTCTGGACCGCCTGCACCCTGCTGGGGACACCGTCGTAGAGGATAGTGTCCATCCCTCCCAGGGCATAGTCCCGCCTGACCATCGCATTCTGCAGGAGGGTATAATATCCGGTAAGGTCGATCTTGATAAACCCGTTGAATACCCTGGCCACCCCGGCATCGATGTTATAGGCGTATTCGGCTTTCAGACGGGGGTTGGGGACGGTGACCGATCCGGGTTCCGAATCGAAAACCTTTCCCATGTCGTCCACATTGGGTGAGCGGAAGGCAGTGGCCAGATTGGTGCTCAGGACCCAGCTGTTCCCGGGCCGGTAGACCAATCCCGCACTTCCGGTGAGGGCCCCGTTCCGGATGGTGGCCGAGGTAAAGGGGAATGGATAGAAGGTGGTGTCGAAATCGGCACTCAGCTGGAACCGGGTGTATCGCAATCCTCCCTGAAGGGTGATGTTCCCGGTGGCCTCATACTGGTCGGTGAGGTATAGGGCATAGGAGCTCCAGGAGGATTCGGGATACCTGGAGGGTCCCGGCCTCACCGCACCCGAACGGATGTCGGTGATCCGGCCCCTGGAATCCACTCCGTTATGTACCGCCTCCATTCCGTAGACCAGCCGGTGTTTTTTCCCCAGGGGTTTGGTCAGGTCCAGGTTGGCCGACCAGGCATCGACCCGTTCGGTCCGCACCTCCCGGTCGGAGTCATTCATATCGCGGGTGATGCGGCTCTCCCCGAAACGCTGATGGGCCAGGCGCAGGGTCGCTTTCTCATAGAGCAGCTTCCCTGTGGTATGGGTGATGGCCACGTGATTCATCATCCACTCCTGGGGACCGTAATCCCATTGCGCATACCGGGGTAAACCGTTCCTGTACCGGATATGGCGGTCGTACCGGGCATATGGGGAAGTGGTCGAGTAGTGGAACCCATATTCCAGGTCCCAGCCCGGGCCGGGTATGATATGCACTTTCTGCATCAGGTTCCACTGCCGGTAACCGGAGGGTATCTGCAGGTTCACATCGTCGTTGGCCACGACCACATCCATGGTATCGACTCGCTTGACGTAAAACCTTCTTTCATAGATCTCCGGTCCGTGACTTCCCATCCTCAGGTCCCCGTAGTCGTTGACGGTGAAGCTGGTCAGCAGGGCCCATTTCCTCCAGCCCACGTTGAAGTCCAGATGTCCGGTCTTTTCCATGTTCGCCGTGGAAAAGCGGGTATTGGCATTTCCGGAGATATGCGGCTTTTCATCCAGGGAAAACCGGGGGGTCAGCGTGCGGAAACTCATGACCCCGCCGATGGCATCGCTGCCGTAGATGACCGATCCCGGGCCGAACAGCACCTCGGTCTGCTCTATGGCGAACGGATCGAGCGAGATCACATTCTGGATGTTCCCGCCCCGGAAGATGGCGGTGTTCATCCGGACCCCGTCCACCGCATAAAGCAGCCGGTTGGTGGCGAATCCCCTGATCATGGGACTTCCGCCCCCCTGCTGGCTCTTCTGGATGAAGACCTTGCCGGAGATCCCCAGCATATCGGCTGCGGTCTGGGGATTCTGAAGCTGGACGGCCGAGCGGGGGATCGAGGTGACTTTCACGGGGATCTCGGAGGTTTTTTGCGACCAGCGGGAGGCAGCGACCACCACCTCGTCGAGGTTGACCCTTGAGCGGGAGAGTGCGATCCGGAACCCGGTCCCTCTCACCTGGTCATAGCTCAGCAGCAGGGGATTGTACCCCACCATGCGGAATTCGATGGCGGAGGCACCCCGGAACTCCGACAATTCGGCTTCTCCTTTCGAGTTGGTAATGGTGGAGGCTCTCGGATCCTCGCTGGCGATGGTGACCAGCTCCAGCGGTTCGCCGCTCACAGCGTCGGTCACCCGAACGATCTGCCCGCTGGCGGACAGGGTAAAGAGGAAGAGTCCCCAGAAAAGTGTTCCAAGCTGCTTCTTCATAAAGATCGTGAGATTCAGACCGGCGGAGAAACAGCAAAAATCATACCTCATTGAACTTATTCCGTAAATCTGCGTTACAGATTGCAACATTGTTGCAAACATTACTGGAAACTTTGACCAGACAAGCATCATGAATAAGCCTGCCGATATTCTGCACCGGAATCATGTGGTGCGAACCGGCTGCCGGGAGGGGATCCTTTCTGCCATCCAGCAGGCCGGGGAGCCGCTCTCGGAAAGGGAGATCAGGGACCGTCTGGATGACCGGTTCGACCGGACCACCTTCTACCGGTCGTTCAAGCTATTGCAGGAGAAGCATATCCTGCATAAGATCGTGGTGGATGATTCGGTGAAGTACGGGGTGGATGAGCTGCTTTCCCGCAGGGGCGACCATGCTCATTTCTACTGCACCCGTTGCTCGACCGTGCGTTGCCTGGAGCAGGTCAGAGTAGAGAAGCAGAAACTTCCTGAGGGGTATTCTATTGAGGAAACTCAGTTGGTTATCAAGGGATTGTGTGAAGAGTGCAATGCAGGGAAGAGGTGACCGGACGGGATGAAAGGAAGGAGCACATACCGGATCCTGGCTGCCGCGGCTTTTGCGGCTGTTCTGCTTGCGGGGCATGCCGGTCTGCGGTCCCAGCCTGTTTCCCTTTCGGGGAGGGTCACCGATTCGAAAATGGCGCCGCTTCCCGGGGCTTCGGTCTGGCTGGTACCGGGGATGAAGGGCACCGTTACGGACCTGGACGGAACCTTCACGCTGGAGGGCCTTCCCCCCGGTCCCTATGAGATCCATTCCTCCTTTATCGGGTATGAACCCTATGTGGACAGCATTTACCTTTCACCAGTGAACAGCGAAGCGGGGGAAGATGCGCTCTACCTGGAGATCGCGCTCGGAAAAACACTTCTGACGCTCCGGGAGGTGGTGATCACCGACCGCTACGCAGAACAGAGAATGGCTGAATCGCCCCTGAACCTGGAGATCGTCAACCGGCAATTCCTCCGCGAACACGAGGGGGGAAGCCTGATGAAATCCCTGGAGCGGTTACCCGGGGTGAGCGCCCGGGAGATCGGTGCGGGACAGTCCAAACCGGTGATCAGGGGACTGGGCTATAACCGGGTGGTGGTGGTCGAGAACGGGATCAAGCACGAGGGACAGCAATGGGGGATGGACCACGGGCTGGAGGTGGATCAGTTCGCCGTGGACCGCATCGAGGTGATCAAAGGACCCTCTTCCATCAGGTATGGGTCCGATGCCATGGGGGGAGTGATCGAGCTGACCCAGTTCCCGGTGCCTGCAGCCGGATCGGTCGGCGCGGAGCTCGACCTGGCGGCCAGGAGCAACAACATGCTGGCCGGATCCTCGCTGAGGCTCTATGTGAGGAAGAGCAGGCTTTTTCTGAATCTGCGCGGGACGGCCGTCACTTACGGCGACTACCGGGTGCCTGCCGACAGCATCGACATCTACTCCTACCGGGCTCCGCTTTACCAGAGGCAGTTGAGAAACACCGCCGGCAGGGAGAACGCACTTCATCTTTCGGCAGGGTATGTGGATGAAGGATTCATCAACCGGTTCCATCTGAGCCGGCTCGAAAGCAGGAACGACTTTTTTGCCAATGCCCACGGGCTGGAACCCCGGCGGGTCGACACCGGTCTGCACGACCGTTCGTCCCGGGATATCCAGAAACCCTTTCATCAGGTCAGTCACTGGAAGCTCATCAACCGGACCTCATGGACCCGGGGGAATTACCGTACGGAGGCGGAGCTGGGTTTTCAGAGGAACATCCGGCAGGAGCGCAGTGATTATGTCAACCACGGTTACATGCCGCCCGTTTTTCCGGATACGCTCCCTTTCCCTGAAGACCTGGAACGATCCTTTGATAAACAGGTTTACAGCGGAAATATCCGGAGTAATGTTTCTTTGGGAGACCGCTGGGAACTGCAGGCCGGAATCAGCGGAGAGTGGCATGAGAACCGTATCGACGGGAGGGGATTTATCATTCCGGCATTCCGGCAACAGAACCTGGGCGTTTTTTCACTACTCCGGACCGACCTTCCCGGGAAAGGGAAGCTTCAGGTTGGTCTTCGTTACGATTATGGACAGATCAAAACCGAATCATACAGAGACTGGTTCCCCAGCCCGGTCGAAGGCGACTCCGAAGGTCCGCTGGAGTACCTGGAAAGGGCTCCCGGACTCGAGCGGATCTTTTCCAACCTCACCTGGTCGGTGGGATACTCCCTGGTCAGTCCGGGTTTCTCCATGAAACTGCATGCGGGGAAATCCTTCCGGATGCCGATTGCCAAAGAGCTGGCAGCCAACGGAGTGAACTACCATCGCTTCAGTTATGAGGTGGGGGATCCGGACCTCCCGCCGGAAGTGGCTTATCAGCTGGATGCCGGTCTGGAGTGGCAGAGGAGGCGCTGGGCCCTGGGCGTTACCCCCTTCATCAGCTATTTCACCAATTACATCTATCTCAACCCCGGGTACCTGCATGACCGGCTTTACGGCAACGGGAACCAGATCTTCACCTATACCGGGAGCGAGGTGCTCCGGTTCGGCGGAGAAGCCCATGCTCATTTTGAGCCGGTCGAACCTCTCAGGCTGGGGATCATCGCCGAGTATCTTTACTCGGTTCAGACGACCGGTGAGAAGAAAGGTTTCGGGCTCCCCTTCTCGCCCGCTCCGCTGCTGCTGCTGAATGCCCGGTATACCGTCCGGAACGCCGGGCCCCTCCAGGATCCTTATCTGTCGGTCGATTGGAACCTGGTGGCCCGGCAGGGGAGGATCGTCCCTCCCGAGGAGCCTACCCCGGGATACCAGGTGATCCATCTGGCCCTGGGGACCGGCATCCCGGCCGGGAAACAGTCCATCCAGATTTCCTTCCAGGTCAGGAATCTGCTCGACAGAAAATATTTCAACCATACCAGCTACTACCGGCTGATCGGAGTGCCGGAACCGGGAAGGAATTTTATCCTGTCCGTCGCTGTTCCGATTCAGGGAGCATTGGACAGGAACAGAGGATTAACATTTGAACAAAAACCATAGTCGAACCAGTTAATATATATTAAGATGAAAAAAGTGAATAATAAAACGTTGAGACCTTTACAGGGTTTGGGAGTGATATTGGCAGTCGTGCTAATGATCGTTTCCTGCGAGAATACCGGAAGACCCGAAATACTGAGCTTTGAGCTGGGCATGGAGGGCGATAAGATGGCCGCCGCAGGGGACGAACTCCACATGGAGGCGGAAGTGGTCGCCGAGGGAACCATCGACCGGATCGAGGTGGAGATTCATTCAGAGGGAGATCATGACCATAAAAAAGGGCTCTTGTCGGATGAAGATGAGGGAGAATGGGAGTTCGATACCGTCTATACCAAATTCTCCGGGCTGAAGAACACCTCGTTCCATGAGCATATCGAGGTCCCGGCCACGGCCGAACCGGGGGAGTACCACTTTTACTTTAAGGTCATCGATATGGAAGGATATCAGACCGTTCACGAGGATGAATTCGAACTGGTGGCAGGTCAGGAATAGGGATGGAACCATGAGGATTAAAAACATACCGGGGAGCGCGGCGGTGGGCCTCATCGCCCTGCTCTCCTTTTTTTCCAAAGGCTGCGGCGGGGAGATCGATGACCAGAAACCGGTGATCGACCTGAGTGTGGAAGAAGCCTTTCCGGTGAACTGCGATACGATCGTTCTGGGACAATCCTTCACCTTCCGGATGAAGTTCAGCGACAATGCGGAACTGGGGAGCTACAGCATCGAGATCCATCACAATTTCGATCATCATGCTCACAGCACGGAGGTGGAGCAGTGCCCGCTGGATCCTGTCAAAGAGCCGGTTTTTCCCCTTTACTATCTGCAGGATTTCACCATCCCAGAAGGAACCGGGGAGTTTCTGGCCACTCAGGAGATCCTGCTTCCTCTGGCTGGCAGCGATGGAGATTATGACACGGGCGATTACCATTTTTTCGTCCGGCTGACCGACCGGGAGGGTTGGTCGGCCCAGAAGGGATTGAGTGTTAAACTGATCAAATGATTCTCTATATTTGGTCCGGGCATGTCCATTGCGATCCAGATATCACCGAACCGGCTTTTCTACCTTCGCGACCCGCAGTCGACCGAAACAGGCAGAAACATCCTGCGGCATTCCATCCCGCTCATGTCGAAGCTGGGATTCGAGAAATTCACCTTTAAGAAACTGGCCAGGGAGATGGGGGCCAGTGAGATCACCATCTACCGGTATTTCGAGAACAAGCATAAACTGCTGCTCTATCTGCTCACCTGGTACTGGGAATGGGTCAAGTATTCCATCCTGTTCAACATACAAAACCTGAAGGGAGGCGAGGAGAAGCTCCGGACCGCTATCCGGACCATTCTGGAGAGCAACCGCAGGAACCCCCTGGTGGATTATATCGATGAGGAGAAGCTGTTCGACCTGGTGGTCGATGAGTCCGATAAGGCTTATCATACCAAGTTCGTCGATCAGGAGAATCAGCAGGGATTCTTTCTCACCCTGAAATCCCTGAAAACGGAAGTGGCCAATATCCTCCTGGAGATCAACCCGGGTTATGTGTATGCCAATTCCCTGGCGAGCACGCTTCTGAAAATGTCGACCACCCTGAGGTTCTATGCCCATCACCTTCCCTCCATGACCGAGGTCGGGGACCTTTCGGGGATCGACGATCACCTGTACGAGTACCTGTTGAATCTGGCCCTATCAGCCCTGGGGCCCGGGGATTCGGCAAATTAATCACTTACCATCCAGTGTCTTATGGACAAATGTTAATAATATCTTAAATAAGTTAGTAATACCAACAAAGAGTAAAGTAAAACGTTTATAGGGTACGTTATAGACAAAATAAATGTATTGTTTTACTAAACTTATGAACGTCATGAAAGCGAGGATCAGAACGCTGCTCATTCTGGGATTGGGGGTGCTTATCACAGGTGCTCTGGTATCATTTACGATAACCGACAAACCATCTGACGGCCGGAAAGCAGCCGGCGAAATGAAGCCGGACAGTTATGTGACACAGTCAGCCGAAACTCAGAAGGCCATGGGCCCCGAAAAGGCGGTCAAGATGCTTAAAGAGGGAAATGACCGCTTTGTAGCGGGTCAGGCCATCCGCCGGGATCTTCTGGAACAGGTCGATCAGACAGCCACCGGACAGTACCCTTATGCCGCCATTGTGAGTTGCATCGACTCCAGAATTCCCACCGAGATGGTGTTTGACGCTGGAATCGGAGATGTCTTCAATGCCAGGATTGCAGGGAATTTTGTAAATACCGATATCCTGGGCAGCCTGGAGTTTGCCGCCAAGGTGGCCGGATCGAAAGCCATCGTTGTGATGGGTCACACCGAATGTGGTGCGGTGAAGGGTGCCTGTGACAATGTGAAACTGGGGAACCTGACACCCATGCTGGCCAATCTGGAGCCCGCACTGAAAAAAGTGGATCATATTCAGAGTGACCGCAATTCAAAGAATGCGGAGTTTGTTCAGGCGGTGGCCGATGCCAATGTGGAGCTTACCATCGAGAAGATCAAAAGCGACAGTGAAATTCTCCGGGAGATGTATGACAGCGGAGAGATCACCATTGTGGGCGCCATGTATGATGTTCACTCAGGTAAAGTGACCTTTATGAATTAATCATTCTGTTGGGTGTAGTGGTGAGGGCGATGCTGTGATCTGTTATGGATACCTTCCGGCAGCATCCCCTCTTTTTTAATCTGAAATTCCATTGTCCCGAACCGTTTTTAAACCGGAATTGTGATGAAAAGAACCCTCTTTATTTCGCTTTTGTCATCGATTCTCTCCCTGCAGCTCAATGCTCAGGTCGATGAGGGTAAACTGGGTGCCTGGTACATGTATTTCTTCAACGCCAAATTCGGAGAGAGCCCGATCGGATTCCAGGGCGACATTCAATACAGGAACTGGAACCTGGGAGGCGATCTGGAACAGTTGCTGTTGCGCGGAGGGATCAACTTCCAGCCTGAAGGATCCCGGGCCCGGTTTACACTGGGGTATGCCCACATCACCACGGGAGCCATGGGAGAAAGCACCGCCACCACCATGGAAAGCCGGATTTACCAGGAAGCACTGCTGCCTCATCAGCCGCTCAACCGGGTATACCTCACCCATCGCTACCGGTATGAGCAGCGTTTTGTGGAGGATCAGGATTTCAGGACCAGGTACCGGTATGCGCTATTCCTGAGCATACCCTTCAACAAACCTTCCGTGGAGAAGAATGCGGTTTACCTGGCACTCTACAACGAGCTGTTTATAAACGGTCAGCGGGAGATCGGGGAGGGCCGGACCGTGGAACTGTTCGACCGGAACCGGACATATCTGGGGCTGGGATACGGGATTACCGACCAGCTGCGCGTTCAGGCCGGATGGATGAAGCAGGTAACCGACAACTGGGGGAAGGGCCAGCTGCAGCTAAGCCTTCATCACCGCCTTTTCTGACCCCCGGAAACTCTTTTTCGGATTCCTCTTCAATGCGAAACATTTCTGGAAATTGGAAATGCCGCACTTTTGTTACTCCGTGAAATCGCAAAACGGGACCCCCTGAAACCAGGAAACGGGGCCCCCTGAGAAGTCCTTCAATCCGATTGCTCAGAATGTTTTCTCGCTGACGTTGGCTCGGGTGTTTTCTCATGCGCTGACATTCTCCGAATTGTAGGCGCATTGCGAAAAAACCCATCGCCATGGTAAGTTTCAGCTCCGAAAAATTCTTATGCATTGGTGAACGGCGGCCTGCGGTATATCCCCTCGCCATGGAAGGGAGGTTTGCAAAACAACCCTTCACTTTTGTATGGTTTGCGATGGGGTGTTGTCGAAGTTGCCTACAATTCGAGCGTTGAGAGAAT
>CAZOHA010000082.1:0-13215 GCA_964579515.1 uncultured Bacteroides sp.
GATGGTGGTCTGGGGATGGACCGTATAATCGGTACTGTCGGCACTGATATTGAGCCTGACCACATCCCCGATACTGGCTACCGTACCGTTCACCGACATGGAGCTGATCACCGCATATTTCGCATCGATGGGATCGTTGTTCTGTACGATCGGTTTGTTATACGGGGTGTTCTGGATCGTACCGTCGGTAAGGATCAGGTTAGTCACCGGGATTTCGGCCAGAGCGGGATAACTGCTCCCCCCTTCGATCACTCTGAAGGAGCTCCTGTAGGTGGTCGCATTGATCCGGGTAACAGGCCCCAGCGGATAGCCGCCGATGGTGCCGGACAGAAGTGTATACGAGAACCCTGCATCGTTGGAAACAGACAAAGTGACTGTCACCTCATCATTGATCTTCATGGTCCGGTTGGGGATCTGAACGTTCGCGATCTGCAGCACCTTCTGGAAATTGGCCCTTACCGTGGCATTCCCGAACGAGAGGGTGGCGGTGGTACTCTCCAGTGTGTCGTTTCCGAAAGCTGCGATCCCGTTCACTACTGTCCAGTTCCTGAATTTATATCCAACAGGGATCGTGCTCACCCCGATCGGATAGGGTACTCCATGCTCCACCTTTACCGGGGATGGCGGTGAGACGGCCGCCCCGACGGTTCCGTCGGTAACCAGAGAGAGGGTATACTGCTTCAGCTCATAAGTCGCCCGAAGGGTCACATCGGTGGAGGTGAGGGTGGCCGTGGTGGCGGTCAGGGTATCGTTGGCAATGGTCACATTTCCGCTTACCACTGCCCAGCGGGTGAATTTGTATCCGGTGGGCACCGTGGCGGAAATACCCACTCCCTGACCGTGGATCACCTGAACCGGGGCAGATGGAGTGACCGTGGCTCCCGGAGTGCCATCGGTCAGCAGGGTAAGCTGATAGGTCTTTCTTTCGAACAGAGCCTGTACGGTGGCATTCTCCTGGGTCAGGGTCACAGAGGTCGACTGTGCGGTGTCATCGGCGATGGACACCCCTCCCCCGCTGGTAACGATCCATTGCCTGAACCGGTACCCGGCAGGTGTGGAGCTAACTGAAATGTCGCGCGGCTGACCATGATCGACCTGGACCGCATTGGAAGGGGAAACAGCTGCACCGGATGTCCCATCTGTGATCACACTCAGGACATATTTCTTCAGTTCAAACCTGGCCTCGACGACCACGTTTTCCGATGTCAGCGTAATGGTGGTGGTCGCCAGGGAAGGATTGGCGACAGTGGCTCCGTTACCGGATATGATCGCCCACTCCTTAAATATAGAGCCCACCGGGGCGGTGGCAGTGATGGTCCGGGCCTCGCCATGGATCACCTGGACAGTATTTGAAGGACTTACAGTGGCTCCGAGGGTGCCGTCGGTCTGCACCGTCAGCTGATACTGTTGCTGAACGAAGATCGCCTGGACGGTAGCATTCCCCTGAGTCAGGGTCACTGAGGTGGAAGGATTGGTAGCATCGCCGATGGTGGCTCCGGTTCCGCTGATCACCTGCCACTGCTGGAACTGATAACCGGCCGGAACACTGGTCACCGATATATTGGTCTGGACTCCGTGGTCCACCTGCACCGGGGCCGAAGGAGAGACCGCCGCACCCGTGGTACCATCGGTGATCACACTCAGGGTATATTTTTTCAGTTCGAACCTGGCCTCCACGGTCACATCCCCCTGAGTGAGAGTGATGGTGGTGGTCGCCAGATTGGGGTTGGCGATGGTGGCTCCACTTCCGGAGATTACAACCCATTCCTTAAAAATATAGCCGGCGGGTGGAGTGGCAACGATGGTCTGGTTCTGCCCATGGGCCACATTGACCGGACCGGAGGGGGTGACAGAGGCATCCGCGGTGCCGTCGGTCTGCAGGGTCAACTGGTAGGTGTTCTGGCTGAAATTGGCTACGATCAGCTTGTTGTTGTCCATGGTGACCGTCTCCGGGTTTCCGGAAGAGGCCAGATCGCCGGTCCAGCCGGTAAAGGTCCAGCCGGCATCGGGTGTGGCAAGGATATCCACATCGGTAAAACTCAGGTGTGAAGGACCCGGGGGATTCTGGGTGGCGGAACCCTGACCCGAGGTGGAAAGGGTGAGGATATAGCTGTTCTGAGTGAAAGTGGCGTTGACCGTTTTGGGCCCGGTCATGATCACCTGCGTGGGATTGGAAGTGCCGGAGGCATCGCCCGACCATCCCGAGAAGCTCCATCCCGCATTCGGCGAGGCGGTCAGGGTGACCGTCGTATTATAGGTGTAGCTGCCTCCGGCCGGATTGAGGTTGACCGACCCCTGGCCGCCGATGTTGACAGTGAGGGGATAGATATCCTGGGTAAAGGTGGCCGTGACGGCCTTGTTCCCGTCCATGGTAAGGGTGGCGGGATCGTTACTGCCTGTCAGGTCGCCCGACCAGCCCGCGAAGGTCCAGCCCGGATCGGCCACCGGATCGAGGGTCACTATGGTGCCGCTCAGGTAGGTTCCGCCCGCTGGGGTCAGATTGACCGACCCTCCGCTGCCCACCACGGACACATTGAGTGTGTAGCTGTCCTGAACGAAATTGGCCGTCACGGTCTTGTCACTGTTCATATCAACAGTCCCGGGATTATCACTGCCGGTCAGATCGCCTGTCCAATTGTCGAAACTCCAGCCCGCATCGGGAACGGCGGTCAGTTCGACACTCTCCCCGTTTTGGTAATTGGGATCGTCAGGATCTTTAGTGACAGAACCGTTCCCGTTAGTATTAACCGTTAAGTTCCACGGTTGTGCTTTTATGGAAGAACCGGTCAGAGAAGCAGCCATTAAGACCGCCACTGTCAGAATGAATGAAAGCGATCTTCCGCCTATCTGGATACCTCTGGTTTTTATCTGATTCATAACTCTTGCGAATTGTGGGTAAAATGAATTGAATTGCATGACTCTGCCAATTTAATGGCGCCGGAGCTGATTACCAAACCGGTCATTCTGACACCTTGCCTGCTCGCTTTTATATATTTGATATTCAATATTTTACGTGTAACACTGGTGATCAAAACCGGTCCGCCGGAAACTTTATACACCCCAATTCCCCCGCTTGGCCCTCTGCGGGTATCGATTGATAAAAAACCACTCGTTCACACCTCACTGTCATTGGCAGCGTTATCGCCCCGGAGACCTTGTTGTTAAAGGATTTCTTGATGAAATGCACGGAAAGATTGACGAAAAACCAACGGCGGCAGAATGGAGTGAAAATCAGTTGGAATAGATCACCAGCCGTTCCGCCTTGGCTTTGGAGCCCAGTATCACTATCACCGTATAGAGTCCGCTTCTCATCAGATCCGCCAGATTGAATTCCTTCTCGTACGACTGGAGGTTTCCGCCCAGGTCCAGTTCCTCGGTATAGATCACCTGACCCGACATATCCACCACCCTGACCATGGCCTCCTCCGATTCATTGCTTCCGTCCTGGAACGACAACAGGAAGGTGCCGTCGGAGGGGTTGGGCACCACGGCGATCTCCAGGCTGTCGCTGCCTGCAAAATCCCTCACATTCCGGATCATCACCTCCTCAACCTCTCCGTAAACGATTCCCTGGTCGGTGCGGACAAAAGGGGAGAAATAGTAAGGGGTATTGGTCTGAAGCGATTCCAGGTCCACAGTGAAGTGCAGGTCTCCGAATCCCGCTGCGTATTGCTGTTGGACCTCCGGTTCATTCATGGCTTTGTTATAGATCCCCACCAGATAATAGACCCCGTTCCAGGGCCGCTCCTCCGACAACTCATTGGCCAGGGCAAAACGGTTCCCCCCGCTCCAGGCGGAGAACTGTCCCGGCCTCACTCCGGAGTACTTCAGCTGGGCATTCACCCATACCTTTTCATTTCCTTCGGCATCCCTGGAATAGATAAAATGGTGGAGTCCCGGGGTGAAAAAATCCTGTTCAGTCATGATCTCCGGCAACCCGTTCTCTCCTTCGGTGGCGGTGGTGCTCAAACGGACCGAGTAGTCAAAATCGGTGATGGTCCCCTGGTGCCCGATGGTAAATGCCCTGCTGCTGTTATCCGCGGAGAGGGTCAGGATCCTTGCGGGGCCCGACTGTTTCAATGTCGTCTGCTTGATCCAGGCTTCCACGGTAATCTCGTTGGTTTCCTGCAATGCCCCGATCAGGCGCTGCGGAGACTCCTGGGAATAGATCATGGTATTCCCGGTCACCTCCAGCCCCTGACCCGGCAACCAGTAAGTATTCAACTGTTTGTTGATGGTCAGATCCAGAGGTGGCTCCTGATTCGAACGGTCATAGACCCTGTTGCCCCGGCCCTCTGTGAAATCATAGAACGCCACCAAATGGGTGTTGAGCCGGCGGTCGTGGGAGACCGAATCCTCACCCGGTTCCCCGTAATAGATCAGCCCCGATTCGATGTTCGCCGGATCATCGGAAAAAAGCACCCCATAATCCTGCAGTACCGTATGGCCCAGCGATTTCATCCTGGAAACCGTCTCTACGCTGGCGGCTTTTTTCTGAATCCCGACGGTTTCGACCTCGGGCATGGTGGGATCGAGGGTCACATCGGGATTCACGGTGGTCACTGAAAGCACATCCGACAGTTCGCTCTCATTGGATTCAGCATCGAATGCAGAGACGGCGATGTTGTAGGTGATGCCCGGTCTCAACTCGGTAATCGTATATGAATTGGTCGCGGATTCTCCTTTCAAAAGGCCATTGGCAAACACTCTATAGCCTTCCACCTGTACATTGTCCACCGAACTGTTCCAGATAATACTGATTGAATTGCTGGTGGTATTGATCACTTTCAGGCCGGTGGGAACTGTAGGGGGTTCCGTATCGGGAGCGCCGGTCGAACCAGAGACCGGAGGGGAGGGAGAACTCTCATTGGAGGCTCCATCAAAAGCGCTGACTGAGAATAAATAGGAAGTATTGGAACTGAGACCCGAAACGGTAAAAGTGGTAGTCACAGATGTACCTACTTCTGATCCGTCCATAAATATCCTGTAGCCTGTCACCTCGACATTGTCGGAAGAGGCGGACCATCCCATCGTGATGGTCGATCCTGTAACTGAAAGGACTTCTAATCCGGTTGGAACCGTGGGGGCTGCCAGATCAGCCTCCAGGGTGGTAATGACTATCGGAGTGGATCTCTGACTGTTGTTCGATGCTGCATCAAAGGAAGAAACCGATACATTATAAGTAGTCTCTGATTGAAGCTGGGTCAAGGTATAGGTCGTTCCAGAAGTAGAACCATCCAGGCTTCCATCCAGATAGACCCGATAACCGGTCACGGCCCTGTTATCTACCGATGCATTCCAGGCCAGGTCTGTTGAGTTGGGCGACACGCCGGTGGCCCTCAGACCAGTAGGTACGGAGGGTGCTTCTATATCGGGCTGAATAACCGGTTCTTCTTCCGTATATCCTGCAAGTGTGCCGGTCCAACCAGAGGCACTCCCGTCACGATCCGACGATAACCTCACGAACATATACCTCCCTGAAGAAATAATATCCTCGTTGCCCCCATAGGTGTACCCTTTATATAAACGGAGAAGGTTTGCATCAGAAGTGTTCCCGTCATAAACAAAGATGTAATCACCTTTTCCGATTTCGAAATAGTCAAGTTGAAAAATAACGGTGTTTCCTTCTCCGGCATCTATCAGATAAGTCTCGTCTGTACATCCAGGATAACTCCCTCCATAGTTTCGGTTTTGAAAGGGTCCTTCAGCCTTTATCAGCTGATCGTAATATACCCTTTTGTCAATAATTTCATCCGGAGTTTCATAGACAGTTCCAGGATCATGCACATTTCGGGTGCCGCGTGTAGGATCGTCGGTGGGAATAAAAACCTTGATGTTATCCATGTACCCGTAACAATCCGTAAGTGGTTTGTAATGATCATAGTCTCCTCCATAAAAATTCTGTATGGAGAGTGCTTCAATACCTTTGTCACGATCCTGTACCAGGATGAGTCCTCTTTCCTGGAAAACCAGTCGTCCATCCACCCAAACCTCATTGATTCCATCGGCGTTGGGAAAATCTCCGTTGAAGGTGTTCAGCACTAGTCGCTGGGTGATGTTGTACCAGGTCCCGTTGGTAAAGTAAATATCATTGAAATTATACGATTCAGTGGCCCAAGGGCACCATTCGGATGTCCGGTCATAGTGATAAGCAATAATCCGTCCACTCCGCTTGAAATGATTCCATGCCACGAAACCGTCCCCCGAACCGGGACATGAAGAACCAGACCAACTGGGTAATCCTCTTAGCCCATGCAATTTACCTCCGGATGTGGAATTCCAGTTCTTTCCGAATTTCCAGTTGTAGCTGAGATAAACCTCACTGTGAACCTGGTCCAGATAAACATTCATCTGGATCCCGGTATAAAGTTGGTTGGCTTCCTGCTTAATTCTCAGCACCTTCGTCGCTTCTCCGTTAATAGTATCCTCTACGATGGAAGTGAAAGAACCAGCCACCAGGCCCGAACGATCTGCATTGAAGTCCTCCAGGATTTCACTCAGAGTGTACTCTCCCAGCTCTTCGCCCTCAAAATCCCAATCCTGATATACCTCAAATTCCTGAGTTTGGACAGGTGAAGTAACCAGATGACGATCCCTGACCCGCTGATCACCCCCGACCGATCCGCTCAGAGAGGTTCCAGGGAGAAGGATGTCCTGGGAAAATACCACACTGCAAAGACATAAACTGTACAGAAACAGTTTCGCTCTCTTGATCACGTTAATTATATGTTTTGCTCCAACTTCCTCTTAATCATTTTTCCGAATTGCAGGGAAGTCAAAAATAAGAAATAAATTGTCATGCAACCCTTATAGAATCAATAACTAAATGATAAGCTATTTGGTTGCAGAATGAAGGAAAACCAAATGAAGACTTTCGATAAAATCAAAAAGATACATTCCAGCAGTTTTCGTTCCCGGTCCGGTCCGTTGAAAACCTGATCAGAAGGTACCTCCCGCTGGCCTGAACAGTGACTCCATTTCCCTGGCTAATTCCCTCATATAATCTGAGCACCGGGGAATCGCGGGTGCGTCCGTCGAAAAACGACAGATAATCTCCGCTGTCCAAAATAAAGTCATCCAGAATGAGGGCAACAGGTCCATCTTCGCCCGAATCGATTAAATAGATCTCATCAGAACATGGTCGGGACAATCTTTCAGGACCGGGAAAACTTATGCTCCCCTCTGCAGTCAACAAATGATCGTATGGAACAGGATAATCCTCCACCGGATCCGGAAATTCCATTTGACCCTCCCAGGAGTGTAATCCATCTAATAATGATGTCTGGGATTTCTCCGGTAAAAATATCTTTATGTTGTCCATATAACCGGAACACGAATTCAGCGGCATGAACTCTTCGATATCCCCTCCGTAGAAATTCTGAAGTGACAGGGCTTCTATCCCTTTGGACGGATTTTCCACCAGAATCAATTCCTTCTCCTGGAAGAGAAGCTTTCCGTTCACCCATATTTCATTGATTCCATCCGCAATAGCCGAATCTCCTTGAAAACTGTTTATAACCAGACGTTGTGTGACAGCGTACCAGACTCCATAAAAGAAATAGATATCATGGAACTTGTAGTCATCGGAGCCCCAGGGACACCAACTGGATGTACGATCGTAATGGTAAGTGGATATTTTTCCTGCCCGCTTGAACTGGTTCCAAACAATGAACCCGTCCTCCTCCTTGGGACAAGGATATCCGCTCCATCTTGGCAGACCCCTCAATCCGTGAAGCTTCCCTCCGGCAGTTGAATTCCAGTCCCTGCCAAACTTCCAGTTATAGGAAAAATATAGTTCCCGGAAGACACTGTCAAATGGAATATTCATCTGAAGGCCGGAATAAAGCTCATCAGCGTCTTGAAGAATCCTCAACACCTTCGTCTTAAATCCGTTGATCGTATCCATCACGATGAAAGTGTGTGTCCCGGCAACCAGATCAACAGGATCGGGCCGGAAGTCTTTCATAATCTCCTCCCGGGAATAAGGTCCCAATCTCTCAGACTCAAAGTCCCATTCGGCGAAAATCCGGAACTCTCCTTCCACGCGCTCTTTGAAAACTGGCTGATTCTTCACACTTGTTCCACAACCGCCAATAAATAAAATCGACGTCAGGGCGGCTGCCAGAGTAAACAACGAATAATTCATCAAAACTATTGGAACGTTTTCATATACTTCCTCTTTTTATGCCGATAGTAGGCCCACTGCTCTATACCAAAGGCCCTCAGCAATCTATACCCGTTTGAACGCCTGGAAGGATTGAACGGGAACGCAAGTACCTCCTTCCATAAAATCTCCATAATTCTTAGATATATTTTTGCGTGGTACTGGTAGCGGTCTTTATCTTCCAGTCCCCACAACAAACGGATTAACCTGCGGTTGCTGAACGGCCGGATTTCCTCCCTCGCGATGTCTTGTTCTGATGAGGCAAGCCCCGCCCAGTGGGCATTTTCCTGTTCCAGCTGGAACATATCCATGATGTTAATACCCGATTCCCGGCAGACCGGCCCCGCCTCGTTCACCCAGCTTTCCAGGGACCTGACCGCATAGGGGTAATGATGATATTTCAAAAGTCTGGCAACATTCACCCCGGTTACGTCTATTCCCTCCGGAAGTCGCATGTAAACCCTCGCAAGACCGTTTCCGAGTGTTCCGCTAATGGTGTAGGTCTCCTCCCATTTTCTTCTGAATACTTCGAAAAAGACCGGCATGAGTATGTCCCTTGCCATCACATTATTTTCCCGGAAGATCGCCTGAAAATCCTTGTCCACTTCATCGGGTATATCTACAATATTCAGTTCAAATCCAAGAGATTCCGCTATTTTTTGTGCTATTCGAAGATCCTTGTGGTCGGGAAAAAAAGAAGAAGGCCTGTTGATATAATAAAAGATTTTATCCGTCCAATCCCTGGTGGAGGCAAGCAACAGCCTTGAATCCCAACCGGATGTAAGTCCCATGTGCAGCGGATAACGCCTAACAGCACTATCAATAGTCCCCTTAAGAATGCGGGCGCACTCTTCAGCGCACTGGTCAATATCAATGCTCTTGATGGGTTCCACAGGCCAGTACCTGACGGGATTTTGGTGAATGACATCGAGATAATGATTGGGCAGTAGCTTTCGGATTCCTTTCACCAGAGTTTCCTCTCCTACCCAGGTATAATCAGCATTCACATATGCATCCGATTCATGCAAATTGATGATGTCGGGATCGTTGTTCACCGGAAGGTTGCCATGCCAGGAAAGGATAGATGGGGTAGAACCCCACATGATTCGATCTCCGGTAATACAATAAAACACCTCTCTGAATCCGGAGAAATCGGTCAGCACACGAAAATCCTCACTATCGGAATACGCCAGCACAAACCTTCCGTTAATAGGATCAAGTTGCTCGATAAGTTCTTCAAAGTTTTTGGATTTTAATAACTTATCAAATATCTGCCGATCGGAGAGGGAGGGGTGAACCGGATCAAGCATATAACCCATCAGAACGATCTCAACATCCTTGTTTTTCCCCCTGAATACCGGCAGATCTGGATGAACCACCAGATACCAGTCCTGCTCTTTGTGTTTCAGGGTGTCCGAATGCCACCCTTCAAGAATTTCCGGCCTCCTGTTGGAAAAAAGGAATTGTCGCCTGTAAAGAAGTCTAGACATTGTATTTGTGATTATTGTGATACAAAAGATGCTTCCCTAAAGGGAAACCATTTCACGGTATTTTTTTATCTCCTGTCCAATGGACCTGTTCCTGATTCCTTCTTTCAACATCACGGAGGCGTGGTAGGTCACCAGTGACGTTCTGATCAAATCATCCACTGTATAATCAGATGATCCTTCCCCATGAATCATTCGTTTAAAAGTGCGGTACATGGCAGCATGCCCTTTTTTCCTGAGCAGAGTCCTCCTCTTCCTGTGCCATCCGCTTTGTTTCAGGTGCACCATGGACTGAAAGTCATTAATGAATACTGTTTCGTTTCCCACTCTGATTTCCAGCTTTTCCTGAACCCCCCTGAGCGAATTTCCCTCATCCGAGGCCGTGATATTTACCAGGGAGCCATCTTCATAAAGTACTGATATGGCACTGCTTTCATGATCATCGGGAAAACTCAGTACATTAATCTCCACGGGGGTCGATTCCAGCCAGAAGTTGGCCAGGTCGAACCAATGAACTACATTGCCGGTAACTCTTGTACCCTGGTTCTTCCAGAAATACCAGTGGTTTGGATTGATGTTCACCTCTTTAACGGTACAGGTAATGATTGCCCTTCTCCCACCAATCACTCTTTTTACATCATGACTGAAACGGATAAACCTCCGGTTGAATCCCATCTCTATTTTTGCACCTTCTCGGTAAAGCGTAATCAGGGTTTCCAGGTCCTGCAGAGTGACTGTAGGTGGCTTCTCAATAAAAATACGGGCGGCCGGATTGATCCTGAACACCTGTTCGGCGATTGGTGCATGATCGGAGTGATAGGTGCTGATGATCACTACGGGTTCTTTCACCCGGGCCAGAAGAGGATAGGAGCGGGCCGGCAGAAAAAAACAACGCTCGAATCCGTACCTTTTTTTAAAATCAGTTGCTACCTCAGGTTTATAATCGATACAGGCGATTTTCGGGAAATGTTTGAAGTGCTGGGTGATGAACATCCTCACATAGCCACCCAGGCCATAGATTATCAACCCTCTTTCATACCCCCCCTGTTCTGTATTTTCCTTTACCGGGTAGGTCAGGCAATTCCTCACATCCAGACCGAGCTCATCATACCGGGTCTGCGGACAATACTGGTTATAACGCTCAAGGTATTCATCCACCCGATCAGCGGGCGGTATAATATCTTCAACCGGACAACGATAAAACTCATTCAGAAGGACGAACTTCATAGGATCCTTCTGGCTCTGAACGGAGATGTTCAAATATTTTTCTCCTTTGTGAAGGGTCCATACGAAGGTCAGATAGCGGACCTGTTTACGGCTGTGTGCGCGATATTTTTTCAAGGTGGAGAGGATGCCTTCCCGAAGGAAAAAATATCCTGCCTTCAAGTACCGGTTATTCCACTCAGGCCGATCTCTGTCCTTGTTTTCCAGCTGATCGAATCCTGCGAGTTCCAGTCCGATTAGGTCGCTTAGCTGGCACAGTTCACTCATAAGAATCTCTGTTTGGCGAGAATAAAGAAACAAAAAAAAAACTGAGTATTTGAAATCCACTCCGAAGTATATCCCAAGGATGGGAAGCAACGATTTGTGTTAGTTCAGCCCCGTTGCCGGTAGCAATTAACAGTTATCTTTATTCCTGTTAATTCAACCAAAGATGCTGACTGTATATTGTCCCTCCGATCATTTCCCCGAACGAGAGTATATCATCGATGAACTGATCAATAGCTTTCTGGGTATCGAGTACACTCTGAAGAAAACTCATGGTGCCGCAGAATACAAGATTACATTAGAAAATCGCAA
Organism: uncultured Bacteroides sp.; assembly: GCA_964579515.1. Taxonomy (GTDB): domain Bacteria; phylum Bacteroidota; class Bacteroidia; order Bacteroidales. The sequence goes on from CAZOHA010000082.1 coordinate 11,452, forward strand.
TTCTTTGACTATTAGAGATCAATTCTTTTCAAGATTTACAAACGAACTCGACTATGTAAAGGAGATCCATATTCCCAAAAAGATCACCTTCATCAATGACCGGTTCTCGAATGAGCGGGAGATACCGCTAATCTTCGGAAGAGATGCGCTGGTGGAGGAACAGGGACCGGAAGGCGACATAAGGATAAGGAGCGAGGCAGACCTGTTCGCTTCGTCATTCTTCATGCTGACGAGATGGGAAGAATATGCGATCCGGGAAAAAGATCCGCTTGGCAGGTTTCCTGCAGAAAAAAGTCTTGCCCGCAAACATGAGTTCCTGAAAATACCTGTGGTCAACCTGTATGCTCGATATCTCTGGAGGATTATTGAATACCTCGGCTTTGAGGGACCCGTGCCTGAGCGCCGTTTCAATGCTTTAATCACTCATGATGTTGATTATATCCTGAAATGGAACACCCTGTACGGATCTCTTAAAGCACTGGGGGCGGACCTGGTCAAGCGGAAAGATCCCGGATTGTTCCTTATCAACCTGTGGGACTGCATACGGTCCAGGACAGGAGGTAAACGGGATCCGTTCGATACTTTTTCCGAGACGATGACCCTGTCTGAGCAGAAGGGACTCGTGTCGCATTTTTTCTTCATGAGTGTGTTGAATCAAAAAAAACGGCACCATTTCGACATCGGTCAGTCTTTCGTAAAACAATTGATGCGGGAAATCCATCGCAGAGGACATGAAATTGGTTTTCATCCGGACTTCGATACCTATCTGGACAAAGAAAAATGGGGAGAGGAGTATGATCAGCTCGCCTCGGTCTCCCCGCTTCCGGTTCGTTCCGGGAGGCAGCATTTCCTGCAATTTCAATCTCCGCACACCTGGCAAATATGGGATGAATGGGATATGGATTGGGATTCTTCCCTGGCCTATGATGACGTCACCGGTTTCAGATGCGGAACCTGTTATCCCTTTCATGTATTTAATTTTCTTTCTCGCAAGAAATTAAAACTCAAAGAGAAGCCGCTGATCGTTATGGATAAGGCACTGATTACGGAATACAAAGATCAGTCGCCCGAGGTTCTGCTGAAGCAGGCCAAAAGACTGGTGGATGAAGTTAACAGGCACCGGGGTGAATTCGTGCTTTTATGGCACAATAGTTCTTTTCATACAAAGGAATGGAAGCCTTATCAGCAGGTATACTCGGGACTTCTGGAGTATATTTCCACCTTACTGTAGATTTCTGGTCTGCCAGGAAAGGGAGATTGGGCTTCATTACAGGTATCTGAGCCACCAATAATTCGGATCGGATCTCCTGGCAAATTTGAATGATGCATACCGCTTACAGATATAGGTGAGTATTACCAGAAAGAATGCCCACATCAGATACATGAGCCAGAACGGGGGATTGAAACCCCAGATGACCGAATACATCTTTCCTGCGATACGTAACAAAGGGATGTGGATCAAATAGAAGAACATGGCTACCTGTCCGAGGATCCTCACTTCCTGCCGAAGATAGAAATCTTTACCCTCCAGATATCCTAAGAGCAAAAAAGTTATCCCGAGTGTCAGTAAAAGGTAGTGCAGCGAAGGAGGGTACTTGGTGATATCCAGAAAAGATATCAATGTGAAAATCGGACCTCTTTCCTGTGTTTCCCAATGATAGGGATCCCCGTACAGATTGAGCGCCCTCAGCAACAGGAATGCGGTGATCATCGTAAATCCCAGCCTCCGAAGTATCCTTTTCCGCTTCAGACGATCGAATGTGT
>CAZOHA010000083.1:0-12419 GCA_964579515.1 uncultured Bacteroides sp.
CGGCTTGTGTGAGATTGAGGATCGGAAGGTGCTTGAGGATCTGATCTCTCATCCCATCCTGGCTCATTACGGCTATGAGTGTATTCATGCCGACAGCCCCGATCACCGCGGAATGGATGTGGCCTGTCTTTACCGGCCAGGCAGAGTGGAACTGACCATGTGGCAGGTGATCGCATCGGTGGAGGAGGAGACCCGCGACATCCTTCATCTGAGGTTCAGATGGGCCCGGAGAGACAGCCTCGATCTTTTCCTGGTGCACCTGATCTCAAAATACCGGGGGTCAGGGACAACGGCACGGCTCCGGAGGGCGCAGGCGGAGCAGCTGGGGGGGCTTTTGGACAGCCTGTCCTGGAACCCTGATCCGGAAGATGGCCGGGACAAGCCGGGTAACAGGGCAAGGGAAGACGGCCACGCCAGCCGTCTGATCGTGCTGGCCGGAGATTTCAATGATGAAGCCGGATCGTATGCGATGGTGCCCCTCCAGCAGCGACGTCTGTACCGTGATACGATTCTTTGTTTCCCGCCCGGCAGTTCGCCCGGCGGTTCGCCCGTCAGTTCGCCCGGCGGTTCGCCCGGCGGTTCGCCCGTCAGCTATAAATACCACGGGCGCTGGAGCGGAATCGACCGGTTCTATGTGTCGGGAGCCGGGGGACGGTACCGGTTCCGTTCCGGGGTTCTGTCCCATCCGGCGATGGTTGAAGTTGATGAGGCCTACGGCGGATGGAAACCCTATCGCACGTTCAGAGGGTATGCCTACCATGGAGGAATCAGCGATCATTTGCCGGTGTGGCTGGATATCAGCCGTTACCGCCTTTTTCCAGGCCTTTTTGGACCTTAAGGCCCAGGGTCTTCCCCTCCTCCAGCATTCTCCGGTAGGCGGCGGGGAACTCATTGGGGATCTCTCCGTCCAGGATCGCATCTTTGATGGCGTTCTTGATGATCCCCACCGGTTTGGAAGGCGGGATCCCGAACACCTCCTGGATGTGGTCACCAGTGATAGGCGGCTGGAAATTGCGGATATGATCCTTCTCTTCGATCTCCACGATCTTCTCCCTGACGATCTGAAAATTCTGCAGGTGCCTGCGGACCGTCCGCTCGTTCTTGGAGGTGATATCCGCCTCGCAAAGCGTCATCAGGTCTTCCAGGTAGTCTCCCGCATCGAAGATCAGCCTCCGGACCGCCGAATCAGTGACGGTCTCCTGGGAGAGGATGATGGGCCGGAGATGCAGCTGGACCAGTTTCTGAACATATTTCATCTTTTCGTTCAGGGGAAGCTTCATCCTTTTGAAGATTCCGGGGATCATCCGGGCCCCGATGAATTCATGTCCGTGAAAAGTCCAGCCGGTACCCGGTTCGAATTTTTTGGTCTTCGGCTTGGCAATATCGTGCAGGAGGGCTGCCCACCTGAGCCAAAGGTTATCGGATCGCCGGCAAACGTTATCAAGGACCTCCAGGGTATGGTAGAAATTGTCCTTGTGGAACTGTCCGTTCACCTCCTCTACCCCTTTCATCCGGTGCAGTTCGGGAAAGACGATCTCCAGGAGCCCCGTTGTGTCGAGCAGTCTGAATCCTTTTCCGGGCCCCGATGAGATTAGGATCTTGTGGATTTCCTCGGTAATCCGCTCCTGTGAAACGATCCTGATCCGTTCGCGGGAATGCCGCATTGCCTCCAGGGTGGCGGGATCGATCCGGAAATCGAGCCGCGTCGCAAAACGGATGCCCCTCATCATGCGCAGGGGGTCGTCGGAAAAGGTCTGTTGTGGGTCCAGGGGAGTAGTGATCACCTTTTGTTCCAGGTGCTCCAGGCCATTGAAAGGATCGATCAGTTCCCCGAAATTGCCGGGATTGAGTGAGATGGCCAGAGCATTGATGGTGAAGTCGCGCCTCAGCTGGTCATCCTCCAGAGTGCCGTTCTCCACGATAGGTTTGCGGGAATTTCTCCGGTACGATTCTTTCCTGGCTCCTACAAATTCCACCTCCACATCGCGCCACTTCAACATGGCGGTCCCGAAATTTTTAAAAACGGTCAGCGGGATTTCCTCTCCGAGGGTTTCCCTGACTTTTCCGGCCATTTCAATGCCGCTTCCCACCACCACTATGTCGATGTCGGGAGGGATGGTGCCGGGACCGCTCAGCAGGAGGTCTCGTACGAAACCACCCACCACATAGGTCTCCATCGCTTCCCTCTCGGCAACGGAAGCGATCAGATGAAAAACCGGATGCTGGAGCTGGTATGCCAGGTTCATGATCCAGGACAAAGGTGCGGCACAAAGGTGCAGCACAAAAATACAACAAATTAATTTTTCCTATCTTTACAGCGAACTTCCCTAAGGGGGTGCCTTCAATGACAGGCTGAGATTATACCCTTAGAACCTGATCCGGGTAATGCCGGTGTAGGGATAAAGAAGATCAGATGTTGGACTATTAAAATTTACGGTGATGAAGCGTACAGTCATGTGGCTGGCCATGGCTTTTACGGCCATGCATGCCTTCAGCCAGTACCGTCTGACCGGCAGGGTGGTGGATGAGAACAAGGAGTCCCTGCCGGGGGCGAATTTGATGATCGGGGAGTTGAACAGGGGAACGGTCACCTCGACCAGCGGAGATTTCCTTATGGAAAAGGTTCCGGAAGGAGCCTATACCCTGAGGGTGAGTTATGTGGGATATGAGACCCGTTCGCTGACCCTGAACGTAGAGGGTGATCAAAACCTGGGGGAGATCACTCTGAAGCGAAAAGCGGTGATGGGAGAGGAGGTGATCGTCACCGCCATAAGGGCCGGGGAGGGATCACCGGTGGCGGTGACGGATATCGACCAGGAAGAGATCCGCTCAAGGAATTTCGGACAGGATGTCCCTTTTTTGCTGAACGCCACCCCTTCCCTGGTGACATCCTCCGACGCGGGACACGGGATCGGTTATACCTCCCTGCGGATCCGGGGAACCGATGCCAACCGGATCAATGTGACCATTAACGGGGTACCGCTGAACGATGCCGAATCCCATTCGGTCTTCTGGGTCGATCTGCCCGACATCGCAGCCTCTACCGAGAATATTCAGATCCAGCGGGGGGTAGGGACCTCCACCAACGGGGCGGCTGCATTCGGTGCCAGTATCAACCTGCAGACCAGCCAGCTGGAGCCGGAACCTTACGCCCTTTACGAAGGAGGGGCGGGATCGTACAATACATTCAGGAATTCGGTTTCGGCAGGGACCGGATTGATCGGTGACCATTTCGCAGTGGATCTGCGCCTTTCGGATGTTCATTCCGACGGGTATATCGACCGGGCATGGACCGACCTCAGGTCCTACTATCTGTCGGCCGGATATCATGATGCCAGAACACTGATTAAATTCATCACTTTCTCAGGACTCGAGGAGCTCTACCAGGCGTGGGGAGGTGTTCCCTCCGCGCTGCTGGAGAGTGACCGCACTTACAACGGCCTGGGCGCCTATACCGATGCCAGCGGAGAGATCGACTACTACGATAATCAGATCGACCATTACCTTCAGGAGCACTATCAGCTTCATCTTTCGCGTGAATTCAGCAGCCGGTGGCATGCCCACGGGGCACTTCATTATACCAGGGGAGCGGGGTATTACGAAGAGTATGAAGAATCAGCATTGCTGGCAGCCTATATGATCGACGATGTGGTGGCTGGGGGAGATACCATCCGGGAGAGCGATCTGATCCGGAGAAAATGGCTCGACAATCACTTTTACGGTGCCATCGGAGGGCTTCATTACCAGGACGATCGACTCACAGCAGTACTGGGAGGAGGGTGGAACCGGTACGACGGGGGCCATTACGGAAGGGTGATCTGGGCCCGGTATGCCGGGGATTCGGAGATCCGGCACCGATGGTATGATAATACCGGTCTGAAAAACGACTGGAACGGATACCTGAAAACTACACTGAAAGCATGGGACAGGCTTTCCCTTTTCGCCGATCTTCAGCTCAGGGGGATCGATTATTCGATCGACGGGATCGACGATGACCTGAGGGATATTACCCAGGACCACCAGTACTTTTTTTTCAATCCGAAGGCGGGTGTCAATCTGCAGCTGGAGCGGGATCAGCGAGCCTATCTTTTTGTGGCAAGGGCCAACCGGGAACCCAACAGGAGCAATTTCGTGGATGCGGATCCGGCCGGTCCCGTCCCCGTAAAGGAGAGCCTGCTGGATGTGGAGGCCGGGTATGAGCTGCAAAGGAACAACATGCGACTGCATGCGAACCTGTACTATATGGACTACACCGACCAGCTGGTCCTCACCGGCGAGATCAATGATGTGGGCAGTCCGGTGATGACCAACGTGCGCGACAGTTACCGGACCGGCCTGGAGCTGGCCGCCGGCATGCGGTTCACCTCCTGGTTACGCTGGGATGTGAATGCCACGCTGAGCAGGAACAAGATCCTTGATTATACGGGGTATGTGGACAACTGGGACTACTGGTCCGACCCGGAAGGAGAACCCTACCAGGTGGAAGAGGAACTGGGCACCACCGACCTGGCATTCTCTCCGGAACTTCTGGCCCACAGTCACCTGGAGGTCACCCCTGTGGAAAACCTCCGGTTGCTGCTGGTCTCCCGCTACGTGGGTCAGCAGTACATCGATAACACCTCCTCGGACGAGCGTACACTGGATCCCTATTCGGTCAGTGACCTGAGAGTCTCATACACATTTTTTCCACAATGGGTGCAGCAGCTCTCCCTTCACCTCCAGGTGTCGAATCTCCTGAATGCACGCTTTGAGACCAACGCCTGGATTTACAGGTACTATCTGGGGGGAGAGGAATTGTACCTGGATGGTTTCTATCCCCAGGCAGGGACCCATTTCGTGGCCGGTATCCGGGTGCAATTCTGATAACGCACCTTGTCGATTCATAATTTTTTGGTTATTTTACTCCTCATAACCATGGAATGTAGAATCAAGGCTGATGGCCGGTCTTTCTATTAGTATCTGCTTCTGGCATCTCGCCCCTGAAGTTGAAAAAGATGTCCTCAACACTCTCGAAAAGGGGAATTACGAGGTAAACCTTTATCATTGCAGGGAGAGAAAACGCCTGAGAGACAGGTTGTCGGAGAATCCGCCCGACCTGGTGATCTCCGATTTCAACCTGCCGCCCAAAGAGAAGGAGGTGATCGAACAGGAGATGGAACCCTACTACTCGGAGGTTCCGCTGGTCTACCTGGTCGACGATGAGAACGAATGGGATGCCATGGAGTCGATGAAGCTGGGGGTATGGGACTATGTGGTCAAGAGTCAGCTGCACAAACTGGTTCCCTCGGTCCACTCCTCCCTGAAATATGCCAACCTGGCCAAACAACGGAAGGCGGCGCAAAGGGATCTCAGGAAATCAAGAGACCTCTATCTCTCCATCTTCCAGTCGGTCCATGACGGGATCCTGCTGTTTGAATTTGAGACCAGGAAGATCGCCGAATACAATCCCAGGCTTCTGGAAATGTTCGGTTTTCCAGAAGAGGATATGCCCGATATCGATCTTCAGAGGTATCTGGCAGAAGGAGAGGGGTATACGCTGGAGAAGGCCAGAGAACTGGTGGAGGAGTCGGTAAGGAAGGGTGAGCCGGTGGTGTTCGAGTGGCTCAATGTCACCAAATCGGGAAAGAAGTTCTGGACACTGAATTCCATTTCAATCGTACAGGTCAATGAAAAGCCCTATATCCTTCTGGTGAGCAGGGATATTGACGGTCAGAAGCGAATGGAAAAGTCGCTTCTGGAATCCCGGGAGCATTTCCGGGCGCTGGCAGAGAACTCTCCCGATGTGATCATGCGGTTCGATCGCCACCTGAGGCACATATACGTGAACCGGGCTGCGGAGAACCAGACCGGTTATCTGGTGGAAGATTTCCTGGGCAAGAGTCACCGGGAAATGGGGGTATTCGAAGAGGAGAATCTGGAGGTCTGGGAGGATGCTCTCGAAAAGGTTTTCCGGACGGGTCAGCCCCACACCATTGTTTTTGAGGCCGATTTCCCGGCCGGAAAAGTGATCAATGAATGGAGGCTGTATCCGGAGATCGGACCTTCGGAGGCCATTGCATCGGTGGTGGGAGTGGCCAGGGATATCACCGAAACGAGGGTATCCCAGCTGGCCCTGGCCCAGAGCGAAGAGCGGCTGAACCTGGCCCTGGAAGCCTCAGAAATCGGGCTGTGGGACTGGAACATTGTCACCGATGAGGTTTATTTCTCTTCACTCTGGTTTTCCATGCTCGGCTATGAGCCGGGTGAATTACCCCAGGCATTCGAAACCTGGCAGGATCTGCTGCATCCGGACGACCGAAAGGGAGCACTGGAGACGGTACAATCGAGTATCGACCGGAGGGAATCTTCGTTCGATATCGAGTTCAGATTGAAGCATAAGGGTGGATATTATGTCTGGATCAGGGGCTTAGGCAAGTCAGTGGAGCAGGACGAAGAGGGGAACACGGCCCGCCTGACGGGGATCCATGAAAATATCGACAGCCGCAAAAGGAACGAGATGGTCCGGCAGGTGCTGTTCGATATCTCCAACGCGGTAAGCACCACCCAGAGTCTCGATGAACTGTATGTGAAAATCAGGGAGTCTCTGAGCAGGGTGCTCGATACCACCAATTCATTCCTGGCACTTTACAACGAGGAGTCCGATACCCTGACTCTCCCGTTCATGGATGATGAAAAGGACTCATTTAGTTTTGTGGAATTCCCGGCCAGGAAAACGCTGACCAATTATGTGATCCAGACCGGCGAAGCGCAGCTGGTGGATCAGGAGAGGGAGCGGGAACTGACCGAAAAAGGGGAGATCGAACTGGTGGGGACCCCCTGTGTCAGCTGGCTGGGTGTTCCCCTGAAGCACGACAACAAAACCATCGGGGTATTCGCGGTCCAGTCCTATAACGAATCGGTGGTCTACACCCCGGCCGATGCGGCGATCCTGGAGTTCGCCAGCGACCAGATCGCTCTGGCCATTGAACGAAGAAGGCACCAGGACCATATCCATTCGACTCAGGAGAGGCAGCGCAGGGTGTTTGAATCCTCCCCCGACCCGATGATAGTGGTGGACCGGAATGCCATGATTCTCGATTTCAACTCGGCTTTCATTGAGAGCCTGCATGTAAACCGGGAGGTGGCTTACGGGGAGAAGATCTTCCGTTTCATCCGCAAGGATGACTGGCGAAAGGCCATTACCGATTTCCGGGATACCTGGGAGAAAGGGTACCTGAAAAATATGGAGTATAAAGTAGTGCGCCCCGACGGATTCATGTTCGATGCCGAGGTTTCCAGCGGGGCCATGTATACTTCCGACGGAAAGCCCGAGTCGATGGTGCTGATCGTGAAGAATATTTCGGAACGGAAGGAGGGTGAACGCAAATTACTGGAGGCCAAGTATAAGGCGGAAGAATCGGATCGGCTGAAAACGGCCTTTCTCTCCAATATGTCGCATGAGATCCGCACACCTATGAATGCCATCGTGGGGTTCTCCGACCTGCTGACCGATGAGGGGCTTTCCCAGGAGGAGCGAAGGGACTTCATCGCCCAGATCAACCAGGGAGCCGACGACCTGATGCGACTGATCGATGATATCATCGACATTGCCAAGATCGAGGCGGGTCAGGTGAATCTTCACATTGCAGAGTGTTTCATCAAAGATCTTTTCAAAGAGCTCCATCTGATGTATATCCAGAATCTCAAACGGAGCGGAAAGGAGCATGTGGAACTGCAGATCCAGTGGGACTGGCCTTATAGCGATCTGGCCATTTACACCGATCCCTTCCGGCTCAAGCAGATCCTGGTCAACCTGTTGAGCAATGCAGTGAAATTTACCGATGAGGGTAAAATCGTTCTGGGGCTGGAGGAGCATGATGAGGGGGTTCTGTTTTATGTCAGGGATTCGGGGATCGGGATCAGGGAGGAGAAGCAGAGAGTGATCTTCGACCGGTTCATGCAGGGTCATGAGAGCAAAACCAAGCTTTACGGCGGTACGGGTCTGGGTCTGGCTATCTCCAAGAATCTGACCGAGATCCTGGGGGGTGAGATCGGGGTCAGTTCCAAATCGGGCGAAGGGGCCACCTTCTGGTTCATTCTGCCGCGCAATGAGGTCCCCCTCAAATATGAGGCGGCTCTCCGGGCCCCTGTATCGGACGATCGAAACTGGAAAGAGAAGAAGCTGCTCATTGCCGAAGATGATCACTCCAATTACTATTTCCTTTACGAGGCATTGCGGGAGACCGGCATGGAGATTCTCTGGGCAAAGGATGGTGAGGAGACCCTGGAAATATTCCGGGAAAATGAAAACCTCGACCTTGTATTAATGGATATCAACCTTCCTTACATGAACGGATACGAGTGTACCAGGATCATTAAGAAAGAGCGGCCCGACCTTCCGGTGGTGGCCCAGACCGCTTATGCCATGTCGGGTGAAAAGGAGATCAGTAAAGAGGCGGGATGCGATGATTACCTGGCCAAACCTATCAAAGTGGCCGACCTTCTGAATACCCTCTCCAGGTACCTCTGATCACTCTTTCGATAAAATTTTTTCCACCTGCTCGCCGGTCTGATGTAACCGGTCGCGGCACCATTTCAGCAGTCGGGTGGCCCGTTCCACCTTTTCGGTCAGTTCATCCACTCCCATCTCTCCCTGCTCAATCTTCCGGAGAATCTGTTCGATCTCTCCGACCGCCTTTTCGTAAGTGAGTTTTTCTTCAGACATGTTATTTATGTGAGCTTTCTTCAGATATTCTAGCCGAGTTTTGCTTCGGGTATCTTATTCTCGGTTTCGTTCCACTCTGCTGTACAGGGTTCCCCGGTGGACCCTGGTTTCCAGTTCGTCACCCCTTTTCACTTCCGATGCCCGGGTGACCACTTTACCCTTTTTCATCGTCATGGAGTACCCCCTTTTCAGGATCCGTTCCGGATGGACCAGCTGAGCGCGGGTTTCCAGGAGATGGAGATGGTCCCGTTTCTTGTTCATCAGTGTATGAAGCTCCTTTTCCAGCCCCACGGCCGCCTGATCGAGCCATTCACTCCGTCGCCGAATCAGTCCCATGGCAAAATGAAAGAGTTCCACCCCCTGTCTTTCCAGTCTTGAGCCATGGACCTGAACGATACGGCCGACAGCCTGCTTCAGCCGGTCGTCGAAGGCTGTCAGACTGAATTCGAAGGAGAGGACCCGGTCGATAAGGAATTCTGCAACGGCTGTCGGGGTTTTCAGGCCGGCAGCCGCTACCATGTCCGCCACCGATTCGTCTCTTTCGTGACCGATCCCGGTGATCACGGGAAGTGGAAACTGAGTGATGTGGAATGCCAGCTCATAGTCGTTATACGGTTCAAGGTCCGCTTTACTGCCTCCTCCGCGGATCAGGACCACACAATCGAAATCAGAAACCGATTCGAATACCTTATCCATGGCACCGGTCAGTGATGCGGGGGATTCCTCTCCCTGCATCACAGCCGGAAAGAGGGTGGTGTGAAAGCTGAACCCATGGGGATTCTGATGAAGTGATTCCATGAAATCGCCATAACCCGCCGCCCCTTCGGAAGAGATCACCGCGATGCGCAGTGGAACCAGTGGAAAGGGAAGCTCCCTGTTCATATCCATGATGCCGGCCTCCCGCAGCTTTCGGATGACTTCCTGCTTCTTCATCGCCAGATCGCCCAGGGTATATGCCGGATCGATATCGGTGATCTGGAGGCTGAAGCTGTAAAGCTCGTGGAATTCCACACTGGCCTTCACCAGCAGTTTGATACCACTTTTCAAACGGGTTCCGGTGGAGGTTTCGAAATAGGGACGGAGCATGCTGTACCGGGAGGCCCAGATCACGGCCCTGGCGCGTGCCAGTAATTTCTCGCTCTCCGCAGCCTTTTCCACCAGTTCAAGATAGCAGTGTCCGCTCCTGTTTTCATGCAGTTCCAGAATTTCTGCCACCACCCAGTAGGTTCCGGGAAATCCACCCTTCAGGGTTTCCCTGACCCGACCGAGCAGCTCCGAAAGTGTACAACGCTCTCCTGGATCGCGCATGGGGTTATTCTTTAATAAGGCGGCTGCGGTAAACAGCTCCGGCGGTACGGACCTCCAGTATATAGAAACCGGGGCGGAGGGAGGAGGGCAGAGGCACCTCTCCCGGCAGTTCCGTTTCGACGGAACGGACCAATTTTCCACTCATGTCGAATATCCGCAACCGGTGGATGCCGGGCACTTCACCCGGAAGCTTCAGCATGACTCGGTCGCTGGCCGGATTGGGATAGAGCTCCAGTCTGCCGGGTTCGAAGTGGGCGGGGACGCGGGTGACGCTCCAGTATGCCCTGGCGAAATTGGGGATTCCATAGCCGAAAAGGGTGTCGGGTTGTTGGGAAAGGTGCCCGCTCTCATATACCGTCCGGATCATCTCCAGGGCCGGAAGTTCGGGATAGGCCTGCCAGAGGCTGGCCACCGATCCGGCAAGGATGGGCGAGGCGAAGGAGGTCCCGCTTCCCCTGGCCAGTCCCCCTGAAAGGCTCTGCAAGCCCGATGCCACCCCCATGGCGGCCACTTCTGGCTTTATTCGACCGTCGAATGAGGGTCCGCGTGAACTGAATCCGCTGATCTTTCCGATGCTGTCCGCCGCACCCACAGCCAGGATTCCGGTTGCATCGGCCGGAGCGGTAATATAGAGCCAGGGATCGTTGCCTGAATTACCCGCACTGTTGGAAGAGATGATCCCCCTGGAGGCGGTCATGGCCGCAGCCCTTGATATAAAGGTGGTCTCGCCGTCCATGTCCTCGTAGGTGTAGTCGTACCGGGTGCCGTCGAAATCGGAGTAGCCCAGTGAAGTGTTGATCACATCATATCCGAGGCTGTCCACCAATTCGGCCGCCTCGATCCACGCGATCTCCTCGATCCGCGTCTCCCGGGAGGTATTTTCAGTGGTGGCCAGGAAATAACTGGCATGGGGGGCGGTCCCCACCATGTTTCCGTCCCACTCGCCGGCCATTGTCGAAAGCACATACATCCCGTGGGCGGATGATTCTCTGAAAACACTCCGGTCGTTCACAAAATTCCGTGTACCCAGAAGACGCTCATCATTGATCAGGGGAACAAAGGAGGGCAGGCTGTCCACATTCCTGAAGCCCCCGTCCAATACGGCGATCCATACTCCTTCTCCGGTATATCCCATCTGATGGAGAAACTGCATACTGAGCTGTGTCACCTGCTCGGTGGCCACTCCGTAGTCATAACCGGGAGGGGAGGCCAGGGGAGGGTTGAATCGCTGACCACCCGGTTTCGGCGGATAGAATACCTCCTCCGATACGGGTTCCCAGGCCAGTGTGTCGGTAAAAGGCTTTGCAAGGACCTGTTCGAAAAGAAGGGAATCGGCACCGACGATGGCGATCCCGTTCAGCCATCTGGATATGTGGCGTACCTGGGCCCCCAGCTGCCTGATCTGCTCCACATAATCTCCATTGACAGGCAGATCGTAGGCATCTATACCCAGGCCCTGCCAGGCCCGGCGCTGGATCGAGCGCTCGGAAAGAAAATCCCAGGGACGGTCGATGGTATACCCGTTCCCGGCTTTATCCTTAAAATATACCCAGTATACCCCATCGGCTATCTCCTGGGCATGAAGTGCCGTCATTGAGGAGATCATCACCGTCAGAAGGGTCAGTCTGATCCCGTATACTGAAATCATCGCTTTCTTTTCCATTGCACTGCCTGTAAGTTAAAAGGTAACAACGGAACCAGATTAAAAGTTGGGACGGTCCCGGCCTTCCGGTTCGGCGGTCTCCTCGAAATGTATCAGGCTGTCCTGCATCAATTGAAGGTAACGTTCCTGATCGAGTGCTTTGCCATTCTCATATTCAATGGAATATATTCTTTCGCCCGCCGGATCGTAATAATTCCAGGTGCCCTCCGACAGATCATCCTTGTAGCGCCCTTCCATCTTCAAAGTACTGTCGGCATAGTAGACCCGGTATGGACCATTCAGCTGGTCCTCCGCATACGTACCCTCGAGCCTCAGGGCGCCGTCGGGATAGTATTGCTTCCAGCTTCCCTTTTTCCGGTCCATCTTCCACTCTACCGTTTCGGAGACGGCCCCATGCTGATAGTATCGTTCCACCTCCCCGTGGAGTTTTCCCTCCCGGTAGGGTTCACGGAACCGGACCAGTCCGTCGAACTCGGAGTAGTAGGTCCATACGGAATCTTTCTGCTGGTCCTCATACCATCCCTCGGCCGCTTTTTTACCGCTGTTGTAATAGAGCCTGGTATAAGACCGCCGGCCGGAAGAGTCGAACTCCATTCGGGCCCTGACCCCTCCGTCTTCGTAGTAGTGAACCATTTCTCCCACCGGTTTTCCCTTCGCAAAGGTACCGGTATACCTGGTCTTTCCGCTCGGATACTCCACCTCCCACCGGCCGGTGCGCCGTCCCTCTTCATCCGTCTGGTTCTG
>CAZOHA010000084.1:0-12110 GCA_964579515.1 uncultured Bacteroides sp.
GGTCCACCGGCCGGGTGAATGGAACCGGCTGAGAGTGATGGTCACCGGCAAACGGATCCGGACTTTCCTGAATGGTGAACCGATGGTGGATTATACCGGCGTGGTGATCGATGAGCGGGGGCCTATCGGTCTTCAGCTGCACGGGAATGTCCACATGGCCATTCAGTTCCGGAATATCAGGGTCAGGGAGTTGAACGGGGAATCTTAAGGGAGGTCACCGCCGGGTCGTTCATGACACCCAGATTGACCGCCTCCAGCGCCTGTCTCATGGCTTTCTGGTGAGCCTTACGGCCCGAATTTCCCAGGCTGTAAAGATTGACCCACCTCTTTCCCCTGCCTACGCCGCGTTGTGTGGAGATTAACTGATCGTAAGGGTCGGATAGACGGAGTTCGATCTCCACATCGGTCACTGAGGTGTGGGTGGTTACCCCGAGCAGGGCCGAGATCCCGAAGGTCAGTACCGCAAATGCAGAACCCAGGTTCATTCGGTTGTCCTGGTTGAAATAGATGATGCTCATTTCGGTGGTTCCACCGGTCGGTTCACCCGGTGCGACCAGCTGCTCCCTCATGTAAAACTCCATCATCCGGACGGCATCCACCACCAGGGGATCGGACACATAGCTGGTGGAGGTCTGTTCCATGGTCTCGTCACCGAGTCCGGTGATTTGCGTGGTATAGATATTGCCGAGGGTCTGGTAGGAGGCGCTGATCTCCTCCATATTCACAACCGTCTCCATGGGCTGAAGACGGTCACTGTTTCTGAACGGGAAGTCATAAACGGAACGCTGCCCCTGCAGAAGGGCGGGGACGCCTAAGAACAGAAGCAGCATGGGGGCATAGGATCGTTTCATGGCAGGTGGTGTTTTATACCTGCCATAGAACAAAAACTATTCCGTTTTGGCCTCCAGCAGTCGGACAGGTCCCATGAGACCCATCGGTTCGGGCTGCTCCGGATCGATCCATTGCATGGCTGCCGGATGGTCCTTCAGTGACCGGGCATAATTGGCCAGGGTGGTGGTGTACCGGATCTCCAGCTTATTAATATCTTCGATATCCTCCTCTTCCAGTCTGTAGAGATGCCTTCCGTACCAGCGGGTTCCCAGCTCCTTCCCGTTGAGAAATACCCGGGTGATCTGTTTCTCTGTTCCCAGGTCAAGAAACTTCCAGCCGGTCCGGGCAACTTCAAAACCGGCAGTATAGCGCACCTCGCCGGCGAAGGCTTTCACCCGGGGATCTTCGGAATCTGAAAAGCTGATCAATTCTCCGGATTTCAGAACAAAGGAGTCGCCCTCCACCGGAAAAAACTCCATTTCCCATTGGGGCGACAGTTCTTTCAACCGGTTATCATCAGGTATCAGAGGCTCAAAAACCGGTTCGCCCCTTCGGTCCTCCATAACGATCAGCATGGATTCCACGGGATCCAAATGGAGACGGAGCTCTCCGTCACCGGTCACCGGAAGCCGGGAACGCTCCCCGGTCTCCGGGTCCCATCTCCAGGGTATCTTTCCGGAGAGCTCCAGCCGGACCTGCAGCTCTCTGCCCGAATTCTCATCCTGATTGGAGATAAAAAATACCGGATGGCCACCGAACCGGTATTTGGCGGTGTATATCGATTCGTCGGCATCAGGGATGCGGATCGTACTTCTGATTCCCGGTTTTTCGGCGATCCTGCCCGTCCACCCGGTGATCTGTTCCGGGCCGGCGGGGGGATCGACCCGTCGTACCGAGGAATGGCCGGCGAGCTTTCCAACCAGTTCCCTGACCGCTTCATCCCGAGACTCCTTTTCGTAAAATCCGGGCGATGCCGATGGAAAGTGTTCCACGAAAAGAAAGCGGACCCCGCTATCTGCCATCTTTTGAATGGCCTCCAGCGTTTCCGGTTCCATGTGATGTGCCGATGATACGATCACCAGCTGGTAGCGGCACGCTTCACTGACCATGGTGCCATCCGCCGCCCTCGCGCGCCGGATCACTCCCTCATTAATATAGTCGGCGGAAATACCGTGACGGCTGAATCCTTCCCACAGGTCGTGGTGGTACCAGGGGTTCATGTAATAGGGATAGCGATTGAGACCGTGGTTCTGCCAGATATCCGCTTCGGGAGTGAGGATCGCCACGTCCACCACCGGTTCGGAGTGCTGGAAAACAGCCGAGAGCCGGGCGTTATAGGCGGTCCACCGGGGAAAATACGGCCACCAGCTGTTCTGTTCGCTGAAATAGGCGCCGTAGCGTACCCAGCCGGGAAAGCCGGCCTCCGGCGGCGAATAGTTGAATCCGTGAAGGATGGAATGGTTGATCCCGGTAATGAAATTAAAATCGTCGTTTTTTTTGATCATGTGGAGGGTGGTCCGGAATACCCCGCGGGTATTGGTCATCGCTTCGCAGGCCACCAGGTTGCTGCCCGAAAGATGGGCCCCTGAGGCACAATATTTATTCCAGATCCAGTAACCGTGGCTTTTGGCATCCCCTGAAAACAACCAGTTATTGCTCTCCGGGATATCCACCATCCGGTATCCGTCGAGCATACCCATCAGCCAGGGCATGCCGTAGGCCTGGTAGCGGCTCTTCATACCATGCTGGTTAGCCCAGCGGTCGAAAGTGGCCGTAAACCGTTCCAGGAAGAGTTCCACCAATGTCAGGTTGAAATCGTAACGGATCCGCCGGATATCGTCATTGAAGGCCTCCTGGTAGCTGAGTGTATCCCCGTACCCTTCGTAGGGATGGTAAAAAACCAGGTGAAGGCAGGGCTCCAGGGAATACCCGCGGCGTTTGCGGAACTCCTCCGGGAAATCGTCCGTGAAGTTGGCCCCGGAAAGTTCGATGCTGTCGCAGAACAGCGCCCGGATATGATCACCCAGGCTGCCCTCCAGCACCTTTCCCAGAGCCTCCCCCAGCCGGTCCATATAGGCCTTCACATCGGCCTCGTTATAATGGTCCACCACCGGACCGCTCGATCCCGGCGCGCCGTGCATCACCAGCCTGTATGCTTTCTGGAAGGTGCCGATATAGAGATCATGACTTCCTTCCGGAACAGTGATCTCTATTTTCCCGCCCGGTTCCACCCGGTTGGTCAGATCGGTCGTTTCGGTCATGCCCGAGGCATTGTGAGGGATCATCCGAAGGAAAAAGAGTTCCGGATCGGGTGCATCCGGATTGTTGTAAGATCCGAAATCCCGACCCGGAAGCTGCCACACCTCCTCCAGCTGCAGGGTCACTCTGGCGGGACCTGTCAGTGTCATCTTCCGGATGCCTACTCCCTGCAGCCAGCGTTTCTCATCCAGGAACTCCCCGCCGAAGGGCCAGCCGGAACCCATGATCAGGTCAACGATCATCTTCCTTTCGCTCGCCATCTTTGCAGTGGCTTTCACCCGCTGGTTCCACTGCGGACTCAGCCATTCATAACAGGAGAGTGTGTCGGTCGCTTCCGGCAGGGGATGGGCGATGGGATTGATCTCCACCCCTCCGATACCGGCTTCCGCCAGCAGGTCCAGTTCCCGCTCCAGTTCTTCCGGTTCCACGCAATCTCCGTTCCACCACCACCTTACGAACGGTTTGCTTTCAGGGGGCGGATCGATAAAGAGTGCATACAATTCATCGGTGGATATGTCAGAAGACTCCTGAGAAACACAGCCACCTGCAACCATTGCCAGGACTGTCAAAAAGAGGATGGTCAAACGAAAGAGAACCGGATCTTTTTTCATATCTTACTTTTCCTTAAGAAGTGTATGTCAAGATAATGAAACCCGGACAAATCCTTGCACTGTTGACCCTCCATCTTGCACTTGTGATTCTTCCGGCGGATTGTAACCGCACCTCCCCGCCACCCCATATCATCCTGATTATCTCCGACGACCAGAGCTGGACCGATTACAGTTTCATGGGGCATCCCCATATCGAAACACCCCGTATCGACCGGCTGGCAGAAGAAGGACTGACCCTGACCAGAGGGTATACTGCAGCACCTCTCTGCAGGCCCGCCCTGGCCTCCATCGTTACAGGACTCTATCCGCATCAGCACAGAGTGGTGGGGAACGATCCTCTTTTTATCTCTGCGGGCGAACAGAAATGGGGAACCGAATGGCTCCTGGAAAGGAAAAGGTACGATGAACCCTTTGTAGAAAGGATCGGGGACAGCCCTTCGCTGCCCCGCCTGCTGAAGGAGGCGGGTTACCGAACCCTGCAGACAGGTAAATGGTGGGAGGGACACTTCAGCAGAGGAGGCTTTTCTGAAGGGATGACCCACGGGGACCCGCTCCGCGGCGGAAGGCATGGTGACGAGGGACTGTCCATAGGGCGGGAAGGACTGGATCAGATCGTCCGCTTCATCGACCGGTCCGTCGAGGCCGGGGATCCCTTCTTTGTATGGTATGCCCCGTTTATGCCCCATGCTCCCCATACACCGCCCGACAGTCTGGAACAGAAATATCTTTCCATCGCTCCCGCTCCGGCTGTGGCCAGGTACTGGGCCATGTGCGAATGGTTCGATTTCACCTGCGGACAACTGGTCGACCATATCGACCGGAAGGGTCTTGCAGAGGAGACACTGTTCATCTATATCACCGACAATGGATGGATCCAGGATCCGGAACGACCCAACCGCTACGCTCCCCGCTCGAAACGCACATCATACGATACGGGGATTCGCACTCCGGTCATTCTCCGGTGGAAAGGAAACATCAGCCCGGAAAGGGACACGGTCCATCCGGTGATTTCGGTCGATATCGTACCTACCGTCCTGAATCTCTGCCAGGTGAATGTTCCTGACCGGTTGCAGGGGATCGATCTTCTGGACCGGGAAAAAAGGGAGGAGCGGAACTATATCTTTGCCGAAAATCATGCCCACGATTTTACGGTTCCCGATTCCAGCCTGCTGGAGCGAGTGGTTGTCTCGGGCCGCTGGAAACTGATCCTCCCGGAAGAGGAGCGCAGCACAATCCCCGGTCCCGAACTCTATGATCTTTTCAGAGATCCCCTGGAACAGAGAAACCTGGCAGAACAATATCCCGGGCGAGTCTCTGAATTGAAAGGAATTATGGAGACCTGGCGGGTCAATTCCGGCTCCGATCCTGCAATAAATTCCCTAAATTAGGCGCATATAATCCCAAAAAATGATCATGAAACGCAGAACCTTTCTTCACGCCGGAGCGGCTGCTGCCGCCGGTACAGCTTTTATTTCTTCCCTTCCCGCCACCGCCCTCGCTGCATCCCGTATCCCGGGAGCCAACGACCGGATCCATATTGGAGCCATCGGGGTCAATGGAATGGGCATGTCGAACCTGCGATCTTTCCTGAAAAATGCAGGGATCGAATGTGTGGCCATCACCGATGTGGACCGGAACGTTCTGGAGAAACGGGCTAAGGAAACTGCAGAAATCCAGGGGAAGGAACCCGTTTTGTATGGCGATTACAGGGAGATGCTGGAGAAAGAGAACCTGGATGCAGTGATCATCGGCACCCCCGACCACTGGCACTGCCTTCCCATGGTGGAAGCATGCCAGGAGGGAGTGGACGTTTATGTGGAGAAGCCGATTGCCAACTCCATCGAGGAGATCGACCTGATGATCCAGGCCCGGAATCGTTACGGGACGGTGGTCCAGGTGGGCCAGTGGCAGCGCAGCGATCCCCACTGGAAAAATGCCATCGATTTCGTGCACAGCGGTAAACTGGGAAAGATCCGGACCGTAAAGTCCTGGGTTTACCTGGACTGGAAACACCGACTGCCGGTTCAGCCCAACACCCCGGTACCCAGAGGGGTGAATTACGATTTCTGGCTGGGTCCGGCACCTGAAAGGCCTTTCAATATCAACCGTTTCCATTTCAATTTCCGCTGGTACTGGGATTATGCCGGGGGATTGATGACCGACTGGGGGGTTCATCTGCTCGACTACGCCCTGTACGGGTTGAACCAGTATGTGCCCAGATCAGTAATGTCGTCGGGAGGGAAATATGCCTTTCCCACCGATGCCAGGGAGACCCCCGATACCCAATACGCCATCTATGAATTCGATGATATCGGTCTGATCTGGGAATCGACCCTGGGAATAGGTCAGGGTAATTACGGCCGGGCCCACGGTGTGGCCTTCATCGGCCATAACGGTACACTGGTGGTGGACCGCGGGGGATGGGAGGTGATCGCGGAGGCACCGCAGGGCGATCAAAGAATGGAACCGGTTCCCCTGATCAAAAAAGGAGGCGAAAGCGGACTCGATCTGCATGTGAAAAATTTCCTTCAGTGCATGAAAACCAGAGAGACCCCCAATGCCAGTGTGGAGATCGGCGGACACATCGCCCGGGTGGCTCAGCTGGGAAACATCGCCCTGCGCACAGGGAGAAAGATCTTCTGGGACGGTGAGAAGGGAGAGATCACCGGGGATCCCGAAGCCAGCCAGCTCACCCGGGCCAGTTACAGGGAACCCTGGAAGCTGCCTTCCATTTAGGCCCTGTTATCAGTTGATCCGGAACCGGTGGGTGAACAGCTCTCTGCCGGCATAGAAATAGAGGGTGTAGTGACCCGATGCCAGCTGCCCGGTCGGTATGGCATAGTTGACAGAGGCCGGAATGCTGACAATTCCCTGATCCAGGTGAATGCCTGAAGCACTTTCAATAACCATATCGATGCTGTTGACCCCGTGGTTGATGTAATGGACCAGAATCTTTCCATTTTCAGTTCTGAACTGCGGAACGAATGAGTAGTAGCTGTCCCTGGTCTCGATCCTGTCACCGGTGACCCGGATGACTTTGTTTAGCCTGAGGTTCCCGGACTGAGCGATAATCCGGTAAGTTCCGTTTTTATACCCACTCAAGTCGATGATTTTTTCAAATTCGGCTTCCGAAGAAATGTTCTCGGAATAGATGGTTCTGTTCCAGCGGTCCATAAGCAGAAGCTCGAAGGAGTTTACGGAAGGAGCGTTTGTTTCCAGCCGGATCATTCTGGTATTCTCTATGGCAGACACTTCCAGTGACTCAATGCCCCTGAGATTAACGGACGCGGCTCCAGTGATCAGAACCATGGCTACCAGCAGCAGGGAATATTTTTTAGATCGTTTCATGGTAAGGTGTTTAACAATGTATATTAAAAACTTAAACAATTCTTCCGTGAAACGCACAAAAACAAGGAATGTTCTGAAACAGTTGTTAATGAATTGCTAAAATTGCCGAGAAGGAACCGGCATCTTTCAGAAGCGTCCGGTCAGGCTGTAGTCCTGGGTGTTGCAGTAGATCTGACTGTAAAACGAAAATCCGGGCCGGTTGGTCTCCATTTTCCGGTCGAGCCGCAGGATCGGGTGGTTCTTTTTCACACCGAAATGATGCTGCAGGCGTTCATCCGCCTTCAGAGCCATGATTTTCTGTTCACCCCCCTTCACCTGGATCTGGTAATGCTTTCTGAGGATCTCGAAAAGGGATCTGTTTTCGAAGGAGCGGGCGGTGAACCGGGGAAGGTTCAGATTGGGGATCATGGTGATATCATAGAACACGGGCTGATCACTGATCAGTCTCAGCCGCTCCATGTAGATGCATCCCACGCTCCGGTCCTGTTCGCTGATATCGTAGCCGAAAGCTTGTTCCCAGCTCCGGATGCCGGGTTTGACAATGATCCGGGTGGTGAGATTTTCACGTCCGATGGCCGAGGTGGTGCCCGTCAGCGAGAGGATTCCGATGCCTTTGGGCTGCCCCTGAACGATACTTCCCTTTCCCTGGCGCCGTATGATGAATCCGTCATTGACCAGCATGTCGAGCGCATTCCTGACAGTAGGCCTGGTCAGATTGTGTGCGGCGCAGAGCTCATTCTCGGAAGGCAGCAGGTCACCTTTCCGGTAGGTGCCCTCTTCGATGAGCTTTCTCAGTTTCTCGTATAGCTGACGGTATTGAGGCGCTTCCTTCGCTGCCATGGGGGTAGATTCATTTATTTGTCAGCACAAAATGAATGAGTTGTAAATATATGTAAAGAAAAGATATTTGCAAAAAACATATATTACTGCTGACTTAAACTGATGATAATTATTAAATAACGAAATATTAACAGGAGGCTCATTTATCATTTTGCAAGTTTGAAAATGTTACTATATTTGTACTTGTATATACAAGTTTATTAACCATATCAACTATGGCTACCTCTGTTGTTATGCCCCGTCAGGGACAATCTGTGGAGAGCTGCATCCTCACAGAGTGGTATAAAAATGTGGGTGACCCGGTGGAAGCGGGAGACCTTTTGTTCGCATATGAGACCGACAAGGCCGCTTTTGAAGAGGAGGCTCCGGAGAATGGCATTCTCCTGGCCCGGCTTTTCGAAGAGGGAGATGAGGTTCCTGTACTGGCCAATGTGGCTGTGATCGGGGAAAAAGGAGAGGAGATCGGGGAGTTTATGACAGGAGATGGAGGAAAACAGGCGAGTGAAGCTTCTGCCGGGGAGGTACCGGCGGAGGAGGCGCCGGAAGATGAAGCGCCGGAGGATAAAGATGCAGTGAAACAACCTTCCGGTCCCATGCGTGAGAAACCCGCCATCTCGCCCAGAGCCAGGAAACTTGCGGAGAAAAAAAGGGTTTTCTGGGAGGACCTGGAAGGAAGCGGTCCCGGCGGACGGATCATTGAGCGGGATATCCGGCGGGAGATCGAAGAGGGCAAACGGCTGACTCCCCTCGCGCGAAAGAAACTGGACCAGGAGGGCCTTTCAGTTCCGACTGCCGGAAAGTCACCTTACGGGAAACTCTCCACCAGGGATCTGGTGGAAGCCTCGGGCGAAGGGACTCAGGGGGCTGCTCCTGCAGAGGAGGGAGCCCATAAGGGAGCCTATACGGATATTCCCCTGACCAATGTCCGGAAGATCATTGCCGAGGCTATGTATCGTTCCCTGAAAGAATCGGCTCAGCTCACTCACCATATGAGCGCTAATGCATCGGGGATGCTTCAGCTCCGGAAGGAGGTGAAAAAGCGGCTGAAAGAGGGGTATCCACAGAACATCACCCTGAATGATATGGTATGTTTTTCTGCCATCAGGGCGCTCCAGAGTTTTCCCGAAGCCAATGCCCATTTCATCAACGGAGCTATCCGGCAGTTTCATAAAGTGCATCTGGGACTGGCGGTGGATACCGACCGTGGATTGCTGGTTCCCACCCTCAGGGATGCGGACGATTTCTCTCTGAACGGGCTTTCTTCCAGATTGTCAGAACTGGCTGATCTGGCCCGTGAAGGAAAAGTTTCACCCGATCTGCTGGTTCCGGATCAGGCCTCTTTCACCATCTCTAACCTGGGGAATTACGGGGTTGAAATGTTCACACCGGTTATCAATCTCCCGCAGGTGGCCATTCTGGGAGTGAATACCATCGTGCAAAGGCCTGCGGTAATGGATGACGGAAATTTCGGATTCCAGCCGTTTATCGGGCTCTCCCTGACATACGACCACCGGGCCATCGACGGCGGTCCGGCCACCCGTTTCCTGGCAGAGATCAAAACCCAGATCGAACAACTGAACCCCGGGCTCCTGGAAAACCCCTAAAAAAACAAAACTTTACGACTTTACGACTTTACGACTTTACGACTATTACGACTATTACTTATGCCTAAAAACCAATTCATCAATCCGCTGGAGGTGCGAAAACCGGATACCCTGGAGCTGGGCTCGATTCCGGTGAACCAGTATGAGAAAACCATTCAGGAAGAACTTTCCCGCTACTCCAAAGAGGACCTGGTCAGGATTTACAGGGATATGCTGATCATCAGAGAGTTCGAGACCATGCTTAACCTGATCAAGACCAAAGGGGAGTACCACGGGATCGCCTATTCACACCCCGGTCCGGCCCACCTCTCCATCGGCCAGGAGGCAGCTGCGGTTGGGATGGCCTACCGGCTGGGTATCGACGACTATATCTTCGGGTCGCACCGGTCCCACGGGGAGATCCTGGCCAAGGGACTTTCGGCCATTCAGAAGCTGGAGGAGGAGCAATTGCACGGGATCATGAAGTCATTCTTCGACGGAAGGATCCTCTCTATTGTGGAGAAGGGATTCAAAGGAGATATCAGATCACTTGCCCTGCGGTTCCTCACTTACGGGACCCTGGCCGAGATTTTTGCCAGGGAGACCGGTTTCAATAAAGGGCTTGGCGGGTCGATGCACGCATTTTTCACCCCTTTCGGGATCTATCCCAACAACGCCATTGTGGGCGGATCGGGAGATATTGCCGTAGGAGCGGCCCTGTTCAAGAAAGTGAACCGGAAGCCCGGGATCGTAGTGGCCAATATCGGGGATGCCTCTCTGGGATGCGGACCGGTATGGGAAGGGATGACTTTTGCCACCATGGACCAGTATCAACAGTTGTGGGAGGGGGAGATGAAGGGCGGACTTCCTTTGATCTTCAACATCATGAATAACCAGTATGGAATGGGCGGGCAGACCTGCGGAGAGACCATGGGGTATACCATAGCCGCCAGGGTGGGTGCTGCCCTGAACCGGGAGAATATGCATGCCGAGCGGATCGACGGCTACAATCCGCTGGCCGTCATCGACGCGTATGACCGGAAGATGACCCTTCTGGAACAAAAGAAAGGGCCTGCGTTCCTGGATGTACTTACTTACCGTTTCAGCGGACACTCTCCGTCAGATTCCTCCTCTTACCGCTCCAGAGAAGAGATCGAGGCATGGGAGTCGGTCGATTCGATCGTTTCGTTCGGCCGGGAGCTCGTGGAAGCTGGCGTGACCGGGGAACCCGGCCTGGAACAGATCGGGAAGGAGACATCGGACCTGATCCTGGATGCCTTTAAGCTGGCCATCGATGATGACATCTCGCCGCGGATGGACCTGGTGTCGCACCCCGGTCTGATCGGTGAGATGATGTTTTCCAACCGGTCGGTGGATGCCATGGAAGAGGGTGAACCCGAGGTGCTGACTCCCGCTGAGGAAAATCCCAGGGTGAAGCAGATTGCACGGAAGGAGCGCTTTGCCTTCGACAGTGTCGGGAAGCCCCACTCGGCCATGAAGCAGTTTCAGTTCCGGGATGCGATTTTTGAAGCGATCCTGGACCGGTTCTACAAGGATCCCACCCTGGTTGCCTACGGGGAGGAGAACCGCGACTGGGGCGGTGCGTTTGCAGTCTACCGGGGCCTTACAGAAGCACTCCCCTATAACCGCCTTTTCAATGCCCCCATCTCCGAGGGAGCCATCGTCGGTACGGCCATCGGATACGGCATGTGCGGGGGAAGGGTGATTCCCGAGATCATGTACTGTGATTTCCTGGGCCGGTCGGGCGACGAGGTGTTCAATCAGCTGCCCAAGTGGCAGTCCATGAGCGGCAACCTGATCAAGATGCCGGTGGTTCTGAGGGTTTCCGTCGGTTCGAAGTACGGCGCCCAGCATTCCCAGGACTGGTCTTCCCTGGTGGCGCATATCCCTGGACTCAAGGTGGTCTTCCCTGCCACTCCCTACGATGCCAAGGGGTTGATGAATGCGGCGCTCCAGGGAACCGATCCGGTCGTCTTTTTCGAAAGCCAGAGGCTGTATGGCGTGGGAGAGGAATTCCATACAGAAGGGGTGCCTGACGGCTATTACGAGATCCCCCTCGGTGAGCCCGATATCAAGAGGAAGGGAGAGGATATTACCATTCTCTCCATCGGTGCCACGCTCTACAGAGCCAGGGATGCGGCCGGACTGCTGGAGCAAAAATATGGAATGAGCGCAGAGCTGATCGACGCCCGCAGCCTGGTCCCGTTCAATTATCAACCGGTGCTGGAATCGATCCGGAAAACGGGACGGATCCTTCTGGTCAGCGATGCCACCGAACGGGGATCATACCTGAAGGATATGGCCCAGAACATCACCGAGCTCGCGTTCGACGACCTGGATGCCCCGCCGGTGGTGGTGGGATCGCGAAACTGGATCACTCCTGCCTACGAACTGGAGGATTATTTCTTCCCGCAACCCTCCTGGATCCTCGATGCGATCCATGAGAAGATCGTTCCCTTGAAAGGTCACAAAACTTCGACTAATTTTACTTTTGCGGAACAGTTGAGAAGAGCCGGGAAAGGGGTATGAGTCTGTAAAGTCCATAAGAGTCTGTAAAGTCTTTAAAGTCTGTAAAGTCCATAAGAGTCTGTAAAGTCTGTAAAGTCTGTAAAGTCCA
>CAZOHA010000085.1:0-12000 GCA_964579515.1 uncultured Bacteroides sp.
AATGTAGGTGTTATGCAACTGATTATCCTTACATTGGAAAACCACTCCGGAAGGAGTGATGAAAACAGGAAAAAAGACCGGAGTGAGCGGAGCGAACAGCGGGCGAACAGCGGGCGAAAGTTTGTAAAGCACCCTCCACCGGAAACTGAGCCTCGCCTGCGAGGCAAAGAACCCCGCCTCTCGCTACAAACCGAAGCCCGCAGTCGAAGTCGCAGACGAAGACTGTCGGGCTTTTTTCATGAGCGGGCTGCAAACTCGAAGGCAAGGCCCGCCTGCCGCTTTCAGGCTGATGCCTGAAGATTTGCGGAATCAGGTTTTATCCCGGTGAAGACCACATACCTGCGCCGTTGCCTGAACAGAAACAGCACCCATTCCACATTGATCGTATAAAAGATGCGGTAGAAAAAGTCCCTGATTTTTCCCTCGGGTTCAATTTCGGAGATCCATTTCCGGTATCCTTTGAAACCATTGATCACCTGATTGGTAATGTCAATGGAATCGTGAACCAGTAACGGGCTCTTTTCGAAATGGCGGCGGTATCGGTCGCTGCACCAGTGATGCAGAACCATCCGCCTCTTCCATAGCTTTCTGATTCCGGACCCGGTGGAACTTTTGGTGGTCAACAGATCCGCCACAACGAATTTCCCTTCGGGTTTCAGGACCCTTGCCACCTGGCTCAGAAACGCATCTTTGTCGGGATAATGAAAAGCTGATTCGATATTGATAACAATATCCACCGACCCGGTGGGGATGTTTTCCAGCTTCTGGGCATCATCGACCATGAAAAAAATATTGGAAAGATTGCCGGATTCCTGCTGCTTCCTGGCAATTTCGATATTCATGGGCTCCAGATCAATTCCCGTGGTAGATCCGGGATTCCACGTCTTGTGGATATAGGCTGTCTGCACTCCGTTGCCACAACCCACCTCCAGTATATGTTTACCCTTCAGATCCCCTACCAGTGAAAGACAATAGTCTGTCAGATTCTTTTGTCCCTGAATGAAGGTGTGATTCTCTTTCCCTTCCATGGGGTAGTGCAACATGGTGTAATCGCCACTCAACCGCTTCAGGGTACTGTTCATGTTCCTGTAAAAATGGCTGGACGATGTTCCGGTTCGGATAAGATCTGCAGCAAGCTTGAATATTTTCATATGGTATCAGATTGATGTCCGGTTCTTTGGACGAGAATCACCCCGCTGACGATTCGGCCGCCAAGATAGGTATTATTATCGAAATGGGTTTCAGCCGGGACAGAACAAAAGTCACACGCCGCACTGGAAAGGAAACCCTATTTCTGTCTGCTCCGCCGCCTGAACCATCCTTTCATCCGGTCGCGCAGCAGCAAAACGATCTCTTTTCCCAGGAAGGCCAGAGATCCGTAAAAAAGGATCTCCCCCGCGATGAAGATCCCGAAGATCAGTGCCCCGGTCCGTGCTGCTTTCAGGTCCAGGGCGCTGCCGATGGCACCTCCGATCAGGGGCGATCCCACGATAAGGATATAACTCAGGATCTGAACCCCGAACATCACTTTCTTCAGCGGAGTGTCGATCAGGTTTTTCAGGGAACGCCTGGGGGGAGCTTCCTTCTCCATCTACTGCCTGACCAGGGTTTCCACTATGGCACGGCCTCCAATGGTACCGCGCACGAAGTAGATCCCCCCGGTGAGATCCACAACATCGTCCGAAAACTGACAGGAGTGTTCTCCGGCAGGGAAAGTACCCTTGATCAGATCGGCCACTTTTCTACCGCTGTTATCGAAAAGCTCCAGGTACACCTCCGATTCTCCTGATGTCTGGAAGCTGAGAGAGAATTCATGACTGAAGGGATTGGGATAAACTGAAAGGCTCGCTTCGAGGCCGGTTACGGTCAGGTCCCGTTCGGTGGCAAGCTGCAGGTGCTCCCGGTAGGCCGCCTGGTAGGTGGTGCTGGATCTTCCGTTGGCAGTGGATATGATTCTGGACAGAACCGCCAGCGGATAACGCTCCATATTGTTATACCACCGGTAGGTGAGGATCTCGACCTCGGCCGTGTGTGAAGTATACTCCTTGGTGAAAACCCGGTGCGACTTTACCCGGATGGTCTTTTCAGCCACCAATCCGTTGGGAAGGAGCAATCTCCCGGCACCGTCTGCCTCCACGCGATAGGTGCCGTTCACAGGGATCTCCATATTGCCGGTTTGATAGGTCCCGCTGTATGGCCCCGAAACACTCTCCCCGTAAGCCAGGGGAAATTTCATCTTTACATAGGGCTGATCATACCGGACCACCAGATTACCTCCACTGGTAACCATACCGTAGCTCTTCAGCAGATCCCCATCGAGCCTGAAATAATACATATTCCCGAATTCATTCAGCACCAGATTACTCTCAGGAAACCAATGGTGAGGATCCCGCTGGCCGGCAGAAAAGACCGATCCCTGAAAATCCTTCTTCTTCTCCATACTCCGGAGGTCCCAGACCTGATTATTGCCCGCGTTGCCGGGTTCCACCCACTCAGAAAGGGCCATCTGATTGATTACATCGGGTTTGAGCGCATGGTTCTCCGCGGTGAGAACCACCTTCTGAGCCGAGATATGAGAGGCCGCCAGTGCAATGGATAATGCGATAATCGTTCTTTTCATAACATGAAGGAATTAGGATTTCACAATCCCAAGAAAGATAATCGAATTCATGAAAAAAAGAGAATAAAAGTATATTACATCTATTTTAACAATCCGGATGCGAAAATCCCTACTCTTCCAACTTCCCGTCGCTCCGGAAGATGGCCAGGATGGTCGGATGGTTCCGGTGATCGGGGATCTCCACTCCTTCGATCGGGCCCGGATATCCCAGCCTCACCGCCAGTTTATTTTCGCCCGAGATCATCAGCGGATCGATCACCACCCACTGGCAGATGGCGGAGGATAGGGAGGGCCAGAAATAGCCGGTATAGATCACCTCTCCGCCGGCAACCACCCCGAAAGCTTCGAAATCTACCGGGACGGTCCGGTTTTCCAGGGAATCCCTGGCTGTGCCGCTGATCCGGAATGTGTGATCGGCGGGATCGTACGAGTATATCTCGCTGTAAGGGATCAGAGGCTCGGCACGGATCACCGCCGATGCAGGATCGATGGCATGGCTCTGATCGGAAGTCTCATAGGATTTCAGAAGGTAGATGCGGACATCGCCGGAAACAGGTTCGGCCGGCCGTTCACAGGAAACGGAAAAGAAGAAAAAATAGAGGACGGAGAGTACGATCGGCAGGGTATTTCTCATCATGGTGAATGAATCTGAAGATTTCTCAGGAACAGGCTTTCGTCAACCAGGATACCGATAGTATAGATGAGACAAAGACCTTCAGGGTTGCGTTCTCTCCCCGATTGCTTTCCGGTTTAAATCGAAGGTGCGAATCCGCACCTCACCAGGATCACTTACCGCGAGGCCCTCTCGTACCAGTCCAGTGTGCGCAAAAAAGCATCCCGGAACCCCATGTTCCTGAGGGCATCCAGCCGATCCAGCGCCTCCCGGTAGGTGGAGTGTTCGCCCACCGAGTAGCGGTAGTAGCCATCGGTGCCCACATGCTCCCTGACACCGGTCAGCCCTCCCAGCTCAGATTCGGGAACAGGTTCCACGGCGGCCCTGATTTGAATGGTAAAGACTGATAAAACAGCAGCAGGATCCTCCTCTGCCCCCTCCAGGATATCTTCCCTTCTCAGCTCCTGCGGAATATAGATGCCTGCCAGATCTGCCCCGGCTGGGAGATCCCCGCTCAGTTTCGCATAAACCTGACGGTTCAGATATCTTCCCAGGGGCGCATCCCGACCGTCCGGATAATTATCCCTGGCCACCGGTGAATGCTCCCCTCTGCCCTCCAGGGTGATCCGGCCCGGGTCCACACCCTTCTGTTCCAGGTAGAGCGCCACCTCCCCGGCCCGCTGTATGGAAAGAAAAAGATTATGCTCCGAAGATCCCCTGGCGTCTGCACGACCTGTCAGTTCGATACAGGTTCCGGGATAGGTGTTCATGATTGCGGCAATCTTTTCGGCTTCCAGGGTGGCCGTCATATTCAGCTTATGCGAATTCTCCTCAAACGGGATACTGGTGTAAAGAGCTTCCCTGCGGGGGCCGGGTGCGGCAGCGGCGGAGGCGCCCGCGGCCGCGGCAGATCCAGTTGCGGCAGCGGCAGATCCGGGGGATTCTACCTCCGGATCTGGTTGCCCCGCCGGCCGGTTAAGTACCTCTTCGATCTGATCGGTCACCGGGGGTTCGATCACCCTCTCCACGGAGGGTTCCGGCTCTGATCCCGGTTCCGGATCCTGCTCTGATCCCGGCTCCGGCTCCAGCTCTGATCCCGGCTCCGAAGCAGGGGCAGAAGCAGGGGCAGAAGCACTCATATCACCGGATTCAGAGGCAACCACGATTTCCGCCTCCTCCGGCTCCAGTTCAATGACCATGTTGATGGTGTTCGAGGTGGGATCATTCTCCCTTCTGACCGCGTAATATCCCTCCTGCTCATCCCAGCCCGGGTTGAAGAAAATATCGTCACCGGTGGAATTGACCGGATGACCGATATTGACCGGTTCACCCCAGCTGCCGTCCTCTTTCAGCAGGGAGTAGAAAACATCGATTCCCCCGATGGAAGCGTGTCCCTGGGAACTGAAAAAGAGAACCGAATCGTTGGCCGATATGAAAGGAGTGTGCTCTTCATAAGGGGTATTGATGGCCCGACCCAGGTTTCTGGGAGTGCCCCATTCACCCCTGGCATCTTTCCTTGTCACATAGATATCAAAACTGCCCTGTCCGCCCCGTGCATCACTGGTGAAGTAGAGAGTTTCACCATCCCGGGAGATACTGGCGTGATTCTCGGAGGTGCGGCCATTGACCGAAGAGCCGAGTTCCTCGGCGCTGGTCCATTGGCCATCCTCGTAATGAGAAAGAAAGATGTCCGAATGGGAATAGTAATGATGGACCAGATAGAGGTCCTTTCCGTCGTAGGAGAGACAGGCCGGGTATGTTTCCCCCACCATCCCGATCTCACTGTTGATGACCCGCGGCCTGGTCCAGACATTCCCTTCACGGGTCGACATCATGATCTTTCTGTCCGACGGATAATCCACCAGAAAGATCAATATGGTTCCGTCGCCCGAGATCACCGGCCTGGTGCAGGAGGGAAGATCCTCATCGAACTGATCGAGCACATCGTAGAACTCAAATCTGGCCGGTGTTCCCACCACCTTTTCCGCCCTGGCGCAGGCATCGATCTGGAGTTGAACATATTCCCGCTGGACCGGATCCTCATCCACGCCCATCTCCAGGTATTTCTGATAATTCTCCACCGCCTTTCCGAATTCATTGTGCAGGTGGTAAGCCCGGCCCAGCATGTAATAGGCAAGAACAGGGGCACCTGGTTCCTTATGGGACCGTTCCCTGTAATCGGTGGTCACCCCGGCTACTGAGTTCTTCAGATAGGTGATGGCCCGCTCTTCGCTGCCCGGGATATTGAGACAGCTGGCGCCGCAATGGAACAGGATGTTACTGTTGTCGGGATCCAGGGTGAGCAGATTCCTGTAACGGTTGTAGGCCTCTTCATAGAACCCGGTCATATAGAGGGTCTCCGCATCAAAAAATATCCGCTTGAACTCCTTGGTATATTGGCCGTGAAGCTGGGCTGAAAACAGGATAGCCAGAAATATGAAGCTCCTTTGAATGAAGATCATGCCTCAAAGTTAAATGTTTGAGCATCTGAACTCCAAGGGATTTATCCACAAAATCAGCTTCTGCCCCTCTCCAGTAACTGGTAGAACACCGGAACGATCACCAGAGTCAGAACGGTGGAGACCAGTAATCCGCCAATGATGGTCCATCCCATGGGAGCCCAGAGCGTCCCGCCCCGCAGCGTTAACGGAAGGAGCCCGCCGATGGTGGTCAGGGCGGTCAGAACAATGGGGGTCAGACGGGTTTCGGCAGCCAGCTGGAGGGACTCCTTCAACGGCTTCCCGCTCTCCCGGAGTCTGTTGATATAATCCACAAGGATAATCGAGTTGTTCACCACGATCCCCACCAGGCTGGTGAGTCCGACAAATGCCGTGAATGAGAAGGTGTTTCCGGTGATCCAGAGTGCCCAGACCATTCCGGTGAGAGCGAAAGGGATGGCCAGGAAGATAATCAGGGGTTGTTTGAACGACCTGAACTGCAGCACCAGCACAGCAAAGATAGAGATCACCGCGATCATCACTGCATTGGCCATACCTCCGAACGATTCGCTCCGGCTCTCCAGTTCACCCCCGATGGTATAGGTATATCCGGAAGGCATCGGATATTCTCTGAGTTCTTCCAGAACGGGATCCATGACTTCGTCGAGGGTATAGCCTGCATTCACATCGGCAGTGATCTCGGCGGTACGTTCCATGCCATACCGGCTGATGGAGCTGGGAACCTGCTGAAGCTTCAGATCCACGAACTGGTTCAGTGGGATCTGCTTCCCCGACATGGACGAGACATAGATCCGGCCCACGTCCCGGGGAGTGAACTGCTCTTCCCTGTCCATCTTCAAAACGATCTGGTACTCCTCCCCCGACATATCTCTGAATTTGGAGACCCCGATCCCGTTCACCGCCGTCCGGATGGTCCGGTCGATCTCGATCACAGGTACCCCCAGCATGTTGGCCTTGTCACGGTGGATATCGAACAGGAGCTCGGTATTGGTCTTCACAAACTGGTTCTCCACGTTGATGGCACCGGCCTGCCTGGCGATCATCTCTTCCACATCGCCGGAAATCTCTCTGAGAACATCCAGATCATCCCCGTTCAGAAAAATCTGCACAGGAGCATCGAAAGGAGGGCCCTGCTCAAATTCCTTCACCCTGATCCGGGCTCCCACATAGCCGCTGAACAGGTCCCGGAGCCGGTCCAGCGTACCCCGGAACTGGTCCGGATCATATTCGTATAGTTCCACATACACCTCTGCATACCGCATATCGTGTCTCCTGGGAAAAACATTGTAATAGATCCTGGGATTCCCGTGCCCCACATTGGTGGCATAATAGCGTACCTCGGGCATGGTGTCCAGCACGCTCTCGATATACCGGGCCGTGCGGTCGGTCCTGTCCAGGTTAGCCCCTTCCGGAAGAGTAGCCTGGATCATCAGGTTGGGCTGTTCGGCTTTCGGGAAAAAACTGAGGCCCACATAGCGGAACATCCAGAAAGAGCCGGCCAGGAAAATAACCGCAAGCGTCAGTGTCAGGTAGGGCCTGCGAAGGGCTCCCCGCAGGCTGCGCCGGAATGGGTTTTCGATCACCCATTTCAGAAACAGGCGGAAACCTCTCAGTTTTTCAGGATCCGTACCCCGCTCCCTGAAGACCCTGCTGGTGATCATGGGGGTGAAAGTGAGGGCAATCAGCAGCGAAACAGTCAGGGTGATCATGATGGTAATGGGCAGGGACTTGATGAAAGCACCCGACATATCGGGCATCGCTGCCAGGGGTACAAATGCCAGAACCGTCGTCAGAGTGGCGCTGATCACCGGCCAGCCGATTTCGGAGGCCGCTCCCACGGATGCCTCTTTGCGGGAGTGGCCCATCCCGATAAACCTGTTGATATTCTCCACCATAACAATGGAGTTGTCCACCAGCAGTCCCAGCGCCACCACCAGTCCGGCAATGGAGATCTGCTGCAGCCCGTAACCGGACAGATCGACAAATCCCAATCCGATCACCAGAGAGAGCGGGATGGCAATCACCACCACCAGCGCCGACCTTACCCCCAGA
Organism: uncultured Bacteroides sp.; assembly: GCA_964579515.1. Taxonomy (GTDB): domain Bacteria; phylum Bacteroidota; class Bacteroidia; order Bacteroidales. Next base: position 7,745 of record CAZOHA010000085.1, read on the forward strand.
GAAAGAAAGATAACCATCCCCACCAGAATGATCCCCTGAAGCAGGTTGTTCAGAAACCCGTTGATCCGGTTCCGGACGGTGACAGGCTGACTGTAGACCTCCTCCAGGGACATTCCTGCCGGCAGTTCCTCCCTGAATTGTTCGATCACCGGATCCAGCGCCTGACCGGTCTTCAGAACATTCAGTCCCTCCTTCTGACTGATGCCGATGAAAATACAGCGATGTCCGCCACCATTTTCGCCCGGTATCATCTTTGCGCCGAACCGGGTCAGGTAATTCTGTTCCTCATATCCGAATCCCACCCGGGCCACATCCTTCAGGTAGATCAGACGCCCCTGATAGGAATTGACCACACAGTTCCGGATCTCCTCCAGCTCCTCGAACGAACCGGATGTCTTCACGCTGAGACTGGTGGGACCCATTTTTATGTCTCCTCCCGGGATGTTGGTGTTATTCATCTCGATGGAGCGGGTGATGTGATCCAGGGTCGTATTCACCATCGCCATCTTTTCAAAGTCGAGGAGAATGTGCACCTCCTGACCCGGAAGGCCGTAAAATTCCACCTTCCTCACACTCCGGATCTTTTCGGCCCGGTCGGCCAGCTGGTCGGCCACCTCCTCCATTTCGGCAAAAGGTGCCGAGCCGGATAGAAGGGCCAGCTGAAGCATGGCCATATCGGCCACCGACCATTGCCACATCTCCAGCTCCAGCACCTCATCGGGCAGTGAGTTGCGGATACTGTTCACCTGCTGGACCACCTCATCATACTTCTCGTCAGCATCGGTGTTGAAATCGAATTCCACCGATACCACAGCGATCCCGTCCCGCACATCCGCCACGATCCTGTCGATGTCCTCCAGCTCATTCAGTGCCTCTTCGATCGGCAGGGCCACCATATTCTCCATGTCGACCGGACTGGCCCCGGGCATGATCACAATGATCGAGGAGCCCGGAACGGTCACTTCGGGATTTTCGGTCCGGGGCATGGTGACCAGCGCCCAGATGCCCAGTGCGGTCAGCAAAACGAAGACCATCCACGTAAACGAGCTGTACTCTATGGCCAATCGGGGAAGCTTCATTTCGATCCAGTTTCGGGAAGATTCACCACCTGTACCTCGGAATCTCCTCTGATGTACCTGGCTCCTTCCGTGACCACCAGCTCACCCTCCTGAAGCCCCTCCTTCACCTCCACCACCTCACCGTATATGGATCCGGTTTTGATCCTGCGTGAACGTGCCATTCCATCACGGTAAACATAGACCCTGGCGGTCAGGTCACTGGCTTCCAGCAACGATTCAATGGGTACCACCAGCGAACGGGTGCTTTCCTCCGGATAGATCCTCACCCTGGAGATGAAGCCGGTCCGGAAGCCGGGCAATTCCCCCGGCACCCTCACCTCCACCTCATAGGTTCCGGTCACCGGATCGGCCACTGAACCCAGCTCCCAGACCGATGCCGCGAACACGCGTCCGGGGAAGGCATCCATGGTAACCGTGGCGCTGTCGCCCGGGGAGAGTTTCACCACATCCTTATCGGCCAGAGCGACCCGCACCACCCAGTCGTTCGCGGTGGAACCGAACAGAATCGCCGGATGCCCGGGGGCGATCATCTCTCCGTCTTCCACAAGAATCTTCTGGATCTTACCGTCTGCAGGTGCTTTGATGCGGGAATGGCGCAGGTTGAATTCAGCAACCTCCTTTTGGGATTGGGCCAGTTCATATGCCGACCGGGCATTCTGGTATTGCTCCAGGGTGGCCACGCTGTCCTCATAAAGGTTCCGCGCTCTGCTCAGGTCCCTTTCCGCTTTTTCCAGACCGATGCGGGCCTGGTTCACCTGCGCCCTGATCTCCGAGAGATCGAGTTCAGCAAGCACCTGGCCCCCGGTCACCGCTTCTCCTTCCCGGACGAAGATCTCCCTGATAATTCCCCCGGTCTTGAAACTGAGTTTCACCTGGGTATTGGTTCCCAGCATACCGGTGGCCATGACCGGCTGGATGATCTCCCGAAATTCCACCGGTACGGCCTCCACCTGTAATACCGGTTCCTCTCTCACTGTTTTTTCGGCTTCATTCCTGCATCCGGCGCTCACAATCAGTAGACCGAACAACAGGGAAAGAGCGCATATTGGGTTGATAGGTTGACGATTCATATTCAGTTATTAATTGTAGGGGACCTGTACCCCGGTGGCATATTCGAAATCTGCCCAGTGGCTGAAGTATTCCGTCCGGGCGATGATCAGATTGGCCACGGCACCGGTCAGGCTGGTCCTGGCATCGATCAGTTCCAGCAGGTTGGCCTGTCCCTCTTTATATTTCCGTTCGATCAGCCGGTATGCCTGGCGGGCCGACCGGGTCTGTTTGCGTGCCGCCTCCAGCGACTCGAAGGCCGCATGAAGCGCATAATAGTGGTTGATCACCTCCAGGCGGATCTGCTGCCGCGTCTGCTGGTACATCTCATAAAGCTTCTCGCCTTCGATCCTCGACTGATGGACCTTCTGCCGGTTCACCGTCCCCTGGAACAGTGTCCACTGGAGGACCACGGAGGCGAGCAGGAAGTCATCATCTTTTGTGAAATTGTACTCCTCCCCCTGGAAACCGTAATCCACAGCACCGAAGATACCTGGTATGTTCTGACCCCGGTGAAGATCGATCACATGCTCATTCAGCTTCATATACGCCTCGATCTGATCCAGCTCCTCCCGCCTTTCCAGTGCCTGCTCACTGGCCTGCTCCAGAGATATCTGCAGCGGAACTGGGACCGCATTTCCCTCCTCCACGGGAGTTCCGAGGTCACGGTTCAATAAAAAATTGAAGTAAGCTCTGGCTGCTTCCACCATGTTTTTGGCATTGGAGCGCTGCGCCTCCACCTTGCTCAGCTCCGATTCGGACCGGTATACCGCATCGATGGTCACCCTGTCGTTTTCATACAGACTGTTGGACACCCGGAGGTTTTCCTTGACCAGGTAAAGGGTGGTATCGGCCAGATTCAGCAGGTTGACGGCTTTTCTGTAATCGTAATAGGCTTTGGAGATCTGCCGGATCAATTCCCTCCGGTACTGATCCACCCCGATGCGGGCAATTTCCACCTGTTGTTTTTCGATCCGGTAGTTATGCAGGATATCGGATTTAAAGATGGGTTGGACCAGAGAAAGTTTCGTTTCATGTTCGGTGGGACGGTAAAAGGGGAAGGTCTCATTTTCGATCTGAGGAAAAAGATCGGACGAGGTGAGGACATTGAGGGTGGAATAGACCGGGTTCAACAGGTCCCCCACCGGGAATTCGATGATACGTCCACCTTCAGCAACCGTATAGCGGGCGTTCACGCTCAGATCGGGAAAGAAAAGCCCCCTGGCCTCCTTCAGCGCCGCCATGTGCATGGAATAGTCCAGCTGTTTCTGCTTCAGCCCCTGGTTCGTTTGCAGCCCCTCCTGAATATACCCCTGAAGCACAGGATCCCTGGGATAATGGCCACTGTCCTGAGGCTGCTGCCCGGCCTCTGCCGGAACTCCGCCTGAGGAGGCCGGCACCGCCGCCATGGCCAGAATGAATATGATCACTGCCCGCATTATCATCGCTCTTTTATCCCTCATTTCTGATCCCGTTTAATACCAGATTGAAATGACTCTCATATACCTCCCCGGGGGTCAGGTCCAACATGTCAAAAAGTACCCGCTTGCGGGCCACGAAATGGATCACGCTGATCAGCTGCATCCAGAGCGTGTGCCCGATCAGTTCTGCCGGTATATCGGAACGGATCGAACCCTCTTCGACCCCCTGCTTCACGATCTCGATCACCATGCCGACAGGGGAATCCTGGTAAATCATCTCCTGCATTTCACTGACCGAATAGCTGATGTGATGCAGTTCGAAACCCTCCAGGGTAATGATCGCCCGCATGTGATCCGGATGGCTTTCAGCGAAACTGATGCAGGCCCGGCCCATGCTGACCAGCTTATCGATGGCAGTCTCCTTCAGCTCCCGGATCCCCCTGGTCATTTCCCCCAGCAGGCTGATCGCCTTCAGGGCCACCGACATATGCAGATCCTCCTTGCTCTTGAAATAGAGATAAAGAGTGCCTTTGCTCAATTCCGCCTCTTCGGCCACCTCATCCATGGTGGCCTTTTCGATGCCCCTGCTGAAGAATACCTTCTCGGCGGCCTCGATAATCTCGTTTTTCCGCTGGAGCTTCTCCCGCTCCTTGCGTTCAGCAATTCCCATGACCCAAATATATAAAATGACTTTGAGTCATTTATTAAA
>CAZOHA010000086.1:0-11389 GCA_964579515.1 uncultured Bacteroides sp.
AACCGCGGTATCGCCAATGGTTTTTCTCTGACCGGCGGTTAATCTCATCCTGTAAATCTACAAAAAGGTATTGATTTTCATCTAGTTATCCAGAGGAAGCAGCCGGATGTTCCGCCACCTGACCTGGTAAGGGGTGGGATCGTTACCCACATCATGCACCTGGAGCCCGATGATCCCTTTCAGGGTCAGACCGTCCCTGAACTCCTCAATCACCATCTCATTGACCATGGTCCGGATATGGTCTCCCCGGCACTCCACCCGGTAGGAATTCCACTCCCCGTCTTTGAATATCTTGCTCTCTTCAGAGCCATTTTCAGGCCACCAGGGCATCATAGCCCTCCGCGCCTCGTCGTAGACTCCTCCCGCTCCGCCCGACGACCGGGCTGAGATCTCCACCTGGTAGCCGTAGACCCGGTCCTCCGGGATGGTGCGTTCCCGGTAATGGCCCTCCCCGTCCCTGAACCAGAAGGTCATATCGTGCGGGGCCACCTGGCTGCGGAACTGGACACCCGAATTGAGCTCGTTGTCCTCCAGCAACACCTCGAATTCCAGGATAAAATCACCAAACTCCCTGTCGGTGCAGAGAAAGGTGTTGGGACTTCCCTTGACGGCGGTCCCCACGATCGCCCCGTCCTCGACACGATACCTGGCCTGTCCGCTGTGGATGCTCCATCCGTTCAGGGTCTGTCCGTCGAAAAGATCGATCCATTCACCCTCCTGCGCGACGGAGGTGCATTGCGCTCCGGCAAGTCCCAGAATGGCCAGAAGAAGCCCGGTAGTAGTGGTAGTTTTCATTTTTGTGTAATTTTAATGGGATGGATCTAAAATTAGCTTATGAAATCGATCTTTACAACCTTTCTTTTAACGACTCTGCTGATTTCCGCCTTCAGTCAGGAGAGGGATTATGTGACCGAACTCGATATCCCCTATTACGGGGAGACCGTGAACCGGTCCGACTCACTCATCAGGGAGCGATGCAGGCTGGACCTCTATCATCCTCTCGGAGAGACCGGATTCAGTACGATCGTATGGTTCCATGGTGGCGGGCTCCGTGGGGGCGGAAAAGAGATCCCGGAAGCCCTTCAGCGGAAGGGGGTAGCGGTGGTGGCTCCCAACTACCGGCTGTATCCCGATGTCGGAGCACCTGAATATATTGAAGATGCAGCCGCTGCCGTTGCCTGGGTGTTCGGGCATATCGGGGATTACGGAGGGGATTCCTCCAGGATCTTTGTATCGGGCCATTCGGCGGGCGGTTACCTGGCCGCCATGACGGGACTGGACAGGCGCTGGCTGGGGGCCCACGGGATCGATGCCGACCGGATCGCGGGGCTGATCCCGTTCAGCGGCCATGCCATCACCCATTTTACCGTGAGAGAAGAGCGGGGGATCGAAGGAACCCGCCCGGTGATCGATGATCTGGCACCGCTCTACCATGTGAGGCCCGATGCGCCCCCGCTGCTGCTGATCACGGGCGACCGGGAGCTGGAGATGCTGGGCCGCTACGAGGAGAACGCTTACCTGATGCGGATGATGCGGGTGGCGGGGCACCGGGAGACCCGCCTTCTGGAGCTGGAGGGTTACGGGCACGGGATGACCTATCCTGCTTTCCCGCTTCTTCTGAAAGAGGTGGAGCGGATCACGGAAATGAAATGAATTATTCAGATCCTGAGGATCCTCTTCTGCTCCGGATCCCATCTGAGAATGCGTTTTTCCCTGTAGGCGATGTCGGCCATCACCAGCGTCACAGCCTCTACGTAAGCTTTTTCAATATTGGCCGAGGGCACACCTCCGTTCCGGATCGTGTCGATCCACTCCTTCATATGCAGATGGGTTACCCCGTATTCGGTGCCCCCGATATTGGTGGAGGTAAGCCCCCTGGAAGCGTAATATTGAAGCGTTGCCGAGGTAATGGCGTCGACCGGATTGGTCAGATCGCTGCCCTTCATCACCCGGAACATGGGAACGTCGCTACTCACCAAACCTCTTTCCAGAAGATCAGAATACCGTTCTGAATTCCTGTCGGGGGTCATCATCACATGGGCTCCGACTGTCATGGAGGCATCTTTTCCATAAATGGTGCGTGGTCTCGATTTGGCCGAGGTCAGATTGGCACTGTATGTGAGTGTTAACCCCCTGGAAGGATATTCAAAGGAGCTGTGGAGTACGTCCGGGATATCTCCGAATTCGGTGTAGTAGTATTGTCCCCCGGAAGAGGTCACCGTTTCCGGGATTCCCATCTCAAGAAGCTGGTTGATGGCGTCGTATTCATGAGAGAACAATTGCCCGAAGATCCCCGTATCGTAATCAAAATATCGGGCCCAGCTGTAAAATCTTCTGACACTGAAGGGGACTTCCGGCGCCTTTCCAAGCCATTGTTTCCAGTCGATCGTACGGGTATCGCCGGGCTTGGGATTTCCATCTGCATCCAGGTGCCTGATCCAGGCCCCCCATACCCCATTCCGGTTGGTGGTAGTCTCCGCATGGGAGATATCCCCAAGGAGTCCGCGATTCACGATCTCCCTGGCCTGCTGAAAGACGGCATTCTGAGGGATCTGATGTCCCAGCTGATAAACCACGGTGCTGTTCCTGACAGCCTCAAACCAGCGTTCGATCTCATCTTCGCGGTGCACCGGGGCCTTTTCGCAGTAGACATGTTTTCCTGCCTTGACCGCATCGATGGTCATCTGTGCGTGATGGTGATCGGGGGTGGCAATCACGACGGCATCGATCTCCGGATCGGCGAGCATCTCGTGGTAGTGGGGGTAGCGCTTTACCGGATGTTGCCCGGCGATCTCCCCCTGGGTGAAAATATCATTCCTGGCTGCTGCCATTCCGTTCTCGGCATGCCGGTCATAGACATCGCAGATCCCTGTAATGGCCACATGCAGATTCCCATACTGACGCTGTGGTTCCAGGGTGCCGTCATTTTCCGCATTCTGGTACTGCTCTTCGGTCATAAAACCCATCGCCGCGGCAAGCTGCGGTCCGCGGGCTCCGAAGCCGATCATACCGATCCGTATCAGGTCTCCCTGACTGGGAGTGATCCTTCTGACGCTCAGGTGAAGGTCTTCCAGACCGAGTTCCCGGATAATCTCCAGGCGGATGTCGTTCTTCCTGTAATCGCTATATTTTCTCCAGAGCTGTGCGCCGAACAATCCCAGTACCGGGACCCCGGCCAGCGCTTTCAACATGTTTCTTCTTCCGATACCATTGGAGGATTCCATAACTCGTTATCTGTTTTGATTCTTCTTTCTGTTCTTCATCAGCATATCCAGCCCGTAATCCCGGGCTGCCGGGGTTACTGCGATCAGCAACAAAACAAATGCTTCGATGAGCGTTTTGTTGACCACCATGTAATTACCTTCCTGTGGCCCGGCAGGTATGATTCCGATCAGGGGAGGGTTAAAAAGGTAGTAAAGCATCAAAAGCGCAAATCCCGCAATGGCTGCAGGCCTTGTGAAAAGTCCGAGTATCAGTCCGGCACCGATGGCGATCAGTCCCCAGGTATTCAGAAAATCGACCGATTGAAGGACCCCCGGATTGGAGATGATCCAATCAGCCAAACCGGAGAAGATCCACCTGGCTTCGCTGAGGTACCCGAAAGCCGACCAGTCCTCGGTATATAATTTAAAGATCCCTTCGTAAAGCAAATGCCAGCCGATCATAAAGCGAATGATCAACAGGAGTGCTCTGGTCCAGTTCCTTCCTCTTGATTGCTCAACCATGCGTCTATATATTTTAATTATTCACTGCCATAATTTACTGAACCCGCCGGAAGCCGGCAGGCTGAAATGGAATGAATCCGGGTGAAGATAATGAATCTGATTGTTTTTTTTATAACAGCAGGAATCCGATCCGTATAAAAAAAGTTTACTTTTCCGGGTAACAAATCCGTCCCCTTTCTGATTAACCGGTATGAAAGGCGTTCTGCCTCATCAGAACCAAAGGGAGGTCATCCATGAAAGTGACAGATCTGTTCCATGAACATGATTTCGTATGGGTAAAGTACAGATGTGAAAAATGCCGGAACTACTTTGAGGGCACGGTACGCAAAGACTCAGGTGTTGTCCGCATAAGATGCAGTGTATGCGGGAATAAGATTGTGATCCATCCCTGATCCGTCCGTGGGATGAATGGCTGACAGGTTGAATGATCCCTTGAGCCAAACATTTGTAAAAAAACGCAATCAGCTGACAAACAACTGATTGCGTTTCATTATTGTCGGGGTGATACCCTGAAAGAATACCCCGTCGCTCTTATTGGATAATCGACAGTAACCACCTCCAAAACCGCTATGAATAAAGGGATGCAGAAATCATCTGTTAACTCCTACTGTCGATAACTGTCGATAATTGTCGAGAAATCGGGTGCAAATGTTGTTGCAAGTTCGTATCTTTGGGGAAATACCTCACACCCATGAATACACAGTTCTACATTCGCACAGTTTCCAGGGAAGAAAAACCCGTCAGGATCCGGATGAAGCTCCGGGACGGGAAAATCTCACTGTATGGTTCTACCATGGAATATGTTTTGCCTTCCAATTGGGATGATAAGAATCACCGATTGGGCAGTACCCCATTCAAGAATAAGAAGGAGATAGCTGCCGTTTTAGAGGCTTTGCGCCTGGATGTGGAGGACAGCTATCATCAGGACCTTAAAACTGGCAGGGTGGGAAAGAAGTGGCTTCAGAACATTATTGACGATTACTATCGGCCTCCGGAAGTAAACAATAAAGAGCTGCCAATGCTTCAATACATCGAGAAGATCTTTATCGGGAAAGCGAAGACCCGCCCCTCAAAGCATGGGAGACCGGTAGACAGGAAGCAACTCTCGGAATATAACCGAACTTTTCACTACCTCCAGTCTTATATCAAGAAGCAGAAGAGGGAAATCGGTTGGATGCAGCTGGACCAGGAATTCTATCAGGGATTCGTGGAGTACCTGGAGGGAACGGGTATGGCCAGGAATACGGCCGGCCGAAAAGTGATCACCCTGAAAGCCTTCATGAACTTTGCCGCAGCTGACGGGATAGAGGTAAACCAGGCATATAAAAGGGGGGTCTTTAAACCACCACAGGAGACTGTTGAGAAAATCTACCTGACAGAAAAAGAGCTAGATGCAATTTACAGGCTTGATCTGTCGGAAAATGAAGGATTGGACAAGGTAAGAGACTGGTTTATTTTGGGTGCCTGGATAGGTCAACGCTTTGATGATTGGCATCAGGTGAGGCAGGAAAACATCGACGGGGATTATCTCCGGATAACACAAGGAAAGACAGGCGCACGAGTCGTGATCCCTTTACTGCCTATGACCAGGGCGATCCTGGAGAAGTATGATTATGAGATGCCTAAACTAGTTGCAAACCAGAATTTCAACATTCGGGCCAAAGAGGTTTGCAGGAGGGCGGGGATCGATGATCCGGTCCATGTCACATCAACAACGGGGGGAACAACCCGGACCGTAAAAAAAGAGAAGTGGGAGCTCGTGGCCAGTCATACCTGCAGAAGATCCTTCGCGAGTAACCTTTATCTGAAAAATTTCCCGGTTCCGAGCCTCATGAAGCTGACCGGTCATAAGAGTGAGAGCGCATTTCTGAGGTATATCAGGCTCTCGGACGACCAGCATGCGAAGCTATTGAAAGATAGATGGGAAGAGATAACGACCGGACAATTGAAGGTGGTATAGTGTTTGTGGTGTTTGAAAAAGTGATACTATTTACAACTTATTAACGATATTTGCGTTAAATTGCAATATTGACACCTAATCATGGACGCGCCTACTGGAATAAAAAGTTCCACCACCAGCAAGCTGGAGGGTGATCTCAAGGCAATACTATATCTCCTTCAGACAAATCTCGAGGGTTTCAAGGCAGAGGTGGACCGGGGCTATGAGCTTCTCACTAAGATTGGTGAGAAAACAGACTTTGTGAAGGAGATTGAAGACGCTATGTCGAATCCCCTGGGGAACATATCAGCAATGTCTCAAAACCTTGATGAAAATGTCACAGAGATTGCAGACGCGCTCGTGAGATCATTCTTTGCCTACAGAAAGGAATACATTCATAAGGCATTTCGCAACCTTGCTTCAAATAACAACCTGCACTATTCGATCGTCCTCAAAGAAGACAATATAGAAATTCGCGACAAGTTCCTTGATTTCTTTGAGTATTATGACGTTTACGATATCTCCAATAGATACCCCGTAACATTTCAATTTGTGCCGGTGGAGCTTATTGACAAAGTGAAAGTCAGGGAGGAAATCAGTTTGCAGTAAATGCAAAAGCACTTAGAACAGGCATCTCACAACCTCAACTTTCATCAGTGTATTGAAGAACAGTTCACCGATAACTTCTTCGACTGGAAAATCACCACATTATTTTATATTGCCGTTCATTGGCTTAAAGCGCTATCTATCAAACGCGGCCATGACATTGGCGACACGCACATTGAGATAGATCGGAATGTAAATCCAAACCGAGAAGATGCTCCTTATAAAATCCCCAGGAATGCATGGAGAGATTATAAAAGTCTGCAGAAATATTCCCATACTGCAAGGTATGAAGGGATTACAGATCCGTCCACGTTTCAAAAATTAATGCAGAACGATCATCAATATTGCCTCCAGCACATTGAGAGGTTCAAGAAATTCATTTCTGGCCAGGGCTTAGAGGTTTAGAATTTGTCGTCCACGCCCAAAGACCGGCCATCCCCATAAGATACTAATAATCAATAATCCTTGCCACTGCATCGGCTGAACTTGCAACGAGAATTGCATCTTCAATTCATTTAAAATAATCCTTGTCACCTGGAGTTTTTACGCTGAGCATTTGGCGGATCATCTCATATCCCTCCTTTACTCCGATAACGGGGATCTGATCTGTCTGAGTGAACCTAACGGTACACCCTCCGTCTTTTTCTGGTTCAATGAAGGTGATGGTTGCGGGATTCACCAGGATCTTTGCGCCGTGATCTGAAGTCAATTCTAGAAACATAACGTGTTAGGTTTTGGTTTTACCGGTTAATCAGAAACACCCTGAATTTGTTACCCGGAATCTTCACCTTTTTTTTCAATTTTTTTATGCCGGGCAAGATCTTTGCATATGTCGGGTACTCTAGCCTATACTTCATTTTGTTAACTCGCAACTTATTAATGTCTTAGGTTGTGTGACCTCATTGGATTGCATTTGTTGTTGCATTCAAGATACTTGAAACGAGATAATACTGTTTGCGGCTTGTTGATATCTAATCGGTTAAATACAAATAAATTGCTCCGCTATAAGCTTATTTTTGTATTGTTCATGCAAAAAAGGGGCACTATATCCGAACTTATACCCGAAATCAAGGCAGGGCTAATTGTTAAGGATGACTACAACTCGGTTTACGGACGGGCCCACAAAAAGCTGGGGATTATCCGAAAGAGGGTAAATGACCCGGCCATGAGTGAAAAGACTAAGTTATTTTTTTTAAAAAGTTTAAAGAAAGCCCTCCAGGACCAGGTCCAGCTGGAGGAGGTTCCTGTCGCCAAGATCAATGGATACTTAATAAGGAGGCGGGGAATTGATGCGAACAGGGTAGTTGACGAACCGGTGGTCAATCTCTTAATAGGAGAGATTGATAAGATGCTCAGCTGGCTTGAGGAAGATTGGGGTGGTGATTCCTCTATAGACCAGAATTTTGGAGACAAGATCACAGAGAGTGAGGAGATCCCCAAAGAAGAAAGAATAATCAACGAATTTGATCGGTTTTTTGGTGATCTGAAGGTTCAACTCGAAGGATCAGATTTTGCTCGAATGCAAGACCTGTATATTCATTACTTTCTGACCGGAAAAATAAAAAATTTGACACCTCCTATTGCTAATCCCTCGTTGCGCAAAGGAGATTTGAAAAGTCGATCGTTTTCACTATATCAAAAAATCTACCACGAGCACAAATCAGCACCTCCTGAACGTTATGCTATGGATCTAGTCAAATCCAATTTTGCAGTTTTTAAGGGGAGCACTCAAGATTATAAGGCGTTCGTAAAGCATTGGGAAAGAATTTCTTAGCCTTACTCCCAAGATTTTCCCAAGATTTTCCCAAGATTTTCCCAAGTTTTTTCCAAGATCAGGTCCCCGGCGGTCCCTATTATTGTCGGTATAAACCAATCAGGCTGAAAAACATGGAAAAAACCGTACTGAGCCGCAGGGAAACGGCTGAGCTGTTGGGGGTTTGCCTCTCGTCGGTGGACAACTGGAGGAAATCCGGCATTTTGCCTTCGCGGCGAATTTCCGGGCGAGTGGTGTTTCTTCGAGACGAAGTCATGGCAGCCTTGAAGGCCGGGAATCCAGTAGTATGAAACGCATACAGATAACCGAAATCAGTCCGGAGGAACTTGCCCAGTTAATCCATAAGCATCTCGAGGCCATTCGTCCATTGATCCGGGAAGAGCTGCAAAATATCCTGGCCACCCCAAAGGAGGATCGGCTCGTGACCCGAAAGGAAGCAATGAATATCCTTGGGATTAAGAGCCGAGACACCATGATTAAGCTGGAGCGGGCCGGGGATCTCGATCCGATAAAGACAGGAGGAACGAACCGGGTCAGCTACCGATTTGACCAGGTTCAAATTTTAATGCAGAATAGGTGATTTCCAACGGATATATCCTGCTTCACCGTTCCCTGACCGAAAATTGGGTGTGGCGCGATGCTGAATACCTGCGAGCCTGGGTCTGGCTGTTGATGACCGCAAATTTCGAGGATCGCGAAGCCCTCATTGCTGGTAAAATGGTTGTGGTGAGAAGGGGGCAGCTCGTGACCAGCTTTAAGACAATTTCTAAGGAAACAGGGCTCTCAACAAAGAGGGCAAGGACTTTCCTTGAAAATCTCGAAAAAGCGGCAATGATTGGGCGTGAAAAAGGCGGCAAATGGACAAGGATAACTATTTGTAAATATGAGATATACCAGGATGTAGGGCAAGGTAAGGGCAAGGTGTCGGCACTAAATGGGGCAAACAGAGGGCAAACAGAGGGCAACACTATAAAGAAAGAAAGACACTTAATGAAAAAAAACAATGAAGAAAAGGCCTCGCCTATCCCCACGTGGGAAGAATTCAAAAAATATGCAATTGAGAAAAAACCTAGTGTCGATTTTGAAAGCCTACGTTGGAAGTATGAGGCATGGCGAGAAGCGGGCTGGCAGTGTGGAAACCCACCGAGATCCATTCGGAACTGGAAGTCCACACTATTGAACACGCTTCCACACATCAAAGAATCCGTCAGCGGCAGAAACTCCAAACCGCCAGAGCCCTCCATTCCCGATTTCTACGATCCCAACGCGCAATTTCAAAACAAAAATAATGAGATCAATACAAAGAAAGCACTGGACCCTTGACCGAATCGAAAACGGCCGAAGATATGTTTTAAAAATAGGGCGCAAACTCTGCCCGAGCTTCACTGTCGATGAGCACAACAGCCCTGTAATCAACTCTTTGGTTCGATATTTTCACGGTGATCCGGAGTTCACATTGCCCGGGGGAATCCAGGGCGACCTCAGAAAAGGCATCTTACTCCTGGGCCGGCCAGGGACGGGGAAAACACTACTGATGGAGATCTTTTCTCGGTACGTCACCATCGATGAGATGACCTTTATGGCAGATGAAAAAAAGTGTCCGCTGACCTTCCCTATCATCCGCACCGAGCGGATTGTCGCGGGATTCTCCAGTTATGGTTTCGACGATTTGGAGCCATACTTCCGCCGGAGAATTGTTTGTTTCGACGATCTTGGAGAGGAGCGGAAAGACTCGGTGCACTTTGGATCTCGGGCTAATGTCATGCAAGAAATTCTAGAAGAAAGATACAGCCGTTCTTGTATCACCCTCGCCACCTCCAATCATACGGTCCAGGATTTTGCGGGGATGTACGGGAGCCGGATTTCAAGCAGGCTCTTCGAAATGATGAATTTTTTAGCTATTCACGGTCCCGATCGCCGGCTCCCTGCTTACCAGCAGGAACTTCAACTTACGGATACGAAATGATAACAAACAAAGGTAATATTGAAATCCTCAGCCGCGAGCGGTTCCTCAAGGACGAAATTAGTTCTGTCCTGGTTAGGTACTTCGATCAGGCCGACGAAAGGCCGGCAGATATCCTCCATCTGCAAGACGAAGCTATCACCCAGGTGATGGATCTCATTGACCACTCCTTTAACACCTCACATCATTCTGTGAAAATCTCCGATGAACCCACGATAACGCAACAATGGCGTGTGTTTCGCCCGCAAATTCCGGACAATTGCGGTTGCAAAAATAACGGCAAAACGACAACGGGAAATGAGTAACAAACAACATATCAGGTTTTTAGACGATCCTTCTATCGGGGATTCAAAGGCGAAAAACAATGACCGGCGGACACCGGTTCTGCCCGCTGGCGAGGTCCTTGAGCTGCTAGAGATCGTGGATGATTTGCACGAACGGGCCCAGCACTTCACCCCTGACCCTCAGCATCTGTTCACTTGCTTCACCTGGGGGGAGAGGGAGGGATATCACCGGATCCCAACAATTCATGTCCGGCTTAACTTTTTGACGCAGCTGCTCCGCGACAATCTGGATATCCTCGTCAGGGTCGATGATCCCGGGCAGCCGGTAAATTATCTGAGCCGCCGCGTTCTGCTCCTGGAGACCTTCATGGACCAAAACCTGGTCCTGCAGCGATTACGGTTATCCGGCCTGACGGCCCTGGAGGTGGGCCGGCATATGTGGTTCTCCGATCGACTCAGCGAGGACCAGCTGTCGAATATAATAATCAGTTCACAATCAACACTTTAAATACCTCAAATATGGAAAAATCTGAAAAAACAAAAGAACAGGCACCTCGCGTGCTGTATGTCGAGCAGAAGCTTGTTGCTGCCGAGCTGGAGCAACGGCAAAAACTGATCGATCTGGTCAATGAATTTGCCATTGAGCTGAAACAGCGGGAGGGTATCGACCTCACCTCGGAGATATGGAAAAAATTTACGGAGGGCGGTCCGGATTATCTGGAATTGATTTTTTTGAATAATGCGGTCGAGAAGCTGGGCGTCAAAGAGGCCACCGGGACCATACGAGAAGGACTGGAGCGCGCGGCGTACAGGTCGGCGAGCAACTTCAGCAGGTATATCCACCTCCTTGGTCGTGTTTCAAGTAAACTCGACATCCCGGCCAGCGAGGTGACGATCAGGAACGGGAAAGCCGTCGTGACCGATGGCGAAAAGGATGCAATCGAACAACGCTACAGCCTGACTCTGCAACCGAATGACGTTGAACTCTACGATGCCCTGGCGGAGTTCTGTGATCAGCTGAGAAAAATTAATTCGATGCTAGCACCCTATGGGGGCCCATCTATGACCACCTCGCTTAAGGCGAGTCTGACGGAGTCG
>CAZOHA010000087.1:0-10536 GCA_964579515.1 uncultured Bacteroides sp.
TTCCAGGAATGCACCGGCTGCACCGAGGCGCTGACCCGCTCCTTCAAGGGTTCCCTGGGGGTGGAGATCTCGGCTCTGGATGCCACCATGGTGGAACTTACCATGAAGAGCGACAACCTCCAGAAGGGGCTGGATTTCCTGGAAAAGCTGATCCAGAATTACAACGAAAGCAGTCTGGATGAGAAGAACTACCTGGCCAATAAAACTATCGAGCACCTCGATTTTCAGCTGGCCGACATCTCCCAGTCGCTCGGGAGCTCCGAGCAGGAGCTGCAGGATATCCGCCGCAGTTCATCGGTGATGAATATCGACGAGAAAGCCGCCAATCTATACAATCAACTACAGACCCTGGAAACACAGCGCGACGAGATCGAACGCCGCAGGGGATACCTGCAGCAGATGGAGCAATACTTTGTCACCAGCCGGGATACCGCCGGGTTCCTGGCCCCCTCGGCCATGGGGCTGGACGATCCGCTGCTGAACGACCTGATCCAGGAGCTGACCACTCTGAATGCGGAACGTCAGTCCATGATCAATAATAACCAGCTTCGAAATCCCAGACTGCGGACCGTGGAGACAAGCATCGAGAATCTGAAGAACGTGATCACCGAAAACCTGGAATACAGCATCAATGCCGCTTCGGCCGAACTTTCGGAACTGAACGGAAGGATCGCTTCCCTGAACAGGGAATTCCGGAGCCTGCCCTATACACAGCGCCGCCTGCTGGGGATCGAGAGGAATTTTAATCTGAATGAGGATATCTATATGAGGCTTCTGGAGCAGAAGATCCAGGCACAGATCATCAGGGCCTCCAACCTGCCCGACAGCCAGATCGTGGAACCGCCCCAATACGCCGGCATTCACTCGCCCAAGTCGCTGATATTGCTTTTCGTGGCAGTGGTACTCGGGACGGTGATCCCGGCCGTATTCATTATCGGGCGGAAACTGTTCAGCAACAAGATCCACGATAAGGAGGAACTGAAGAATTTTACCAGTCTGCCCCAGATAGGGACTATCCCGCAGGATCCGAGAAGTTCCATCAATGTAATCATCGACCAGCCGAACTCCATTACCGCGGAGGCCTTTCACAGTGTAAGGAGCAATATCATCTATTACCTGATGGGCAAGAGCAACCAGGTGATCCTGGTGACCTCCACCATGGAGGGAGAGGGGAAATCCTTCTCGGCGCTGAATATTGCCAGTAGCCTGGCGGTCACCAATAACCGTACCGCCCTTGTGGAGTTCGATCTGCGCCGACCCAGTGAACTGTATAACCGGCTTGGCATCAGGGGTCTGGTAGGAGTTAGTTCCCTGCTGATCAATAAAGCATCGCTCGATGAGATCACCATCAATTCCGAAGTGGATAATCTCGATATTATCCTGGCCGGCCAGGTGCCCCCGAATCCTATTGAGTTGATATCCAGCAGGAAAACATCCTTATTATTCGAGGAGCTCAGGAGTAAATACGATTATATCATCGTCGACACTCCTCCCTACGGAGTGCTCACCGATTCCTTCGTTTTAATGAAATACGCAGATATCACCATCTACGTGACCAGGCTGGGTCTGGTCAAGAAACGGATGCTGCTTTCCAGTTTCGACGACATCACCTCCAAAAGGATCGAGAATGTACATGTATTGATCAACGGAGAGATTCCCAAGCAGGGCTCCTACGGGAAGTATTACACCACCACCCGCAGGGATACCAGGCTCCTTCGAAAGGGAACGGCCGCCGTTGATAAAAACCGAAAAACTAAAGTCAGGGTTTAACCGGTATTGTGGGAACTTTTACATAAACTTCGCGTAAGAAAGAATCAAACACAAAAAAGTAGTTTTTATATGAAAGCAGTACTTCTGGCAGGAGGTTTCGGTACAAGGATCAGTGAAGAGAGCGGGGTCAGGCCCAAGCCAATGGTGGAGGTCGGGGGTATGCCCATCATCTGGCATATCATGAAGATTTATTCCCATTACGGTATCAATGAGTTTGTCGTGTGCCTTGGGTACAAAGGACATATTATCAAGGAGTATTTCGCCAACTATTTTCTCTACGTATCGGATGTCACCTTCGACCTGAAATATAACTCCATGTCGATCCATAATGATGAGTCGGAACCATGGAAGGTTACTCTCATCGATACGGGACTCAATACTCTGACCGGCGGCCGTCTGAAGAGAGTGAGGGAATACCTGGGGAATGAGACATTCTGTATGACCTACGGTGACGGGGTATCCGATGTGAATATCGAAGATCTGATCAAATTCCATAAGGACCAGGGGACCATTGCCACTCTTACCGCCGTTCAGGAACCGGGCCGCTTCGGCTCTTTCACTCTCATGGAGAACCAGACTCGTGTCGAGCACTTCAGGGAGAAGGTGAAGGATCAGAATTCGGCATGGATCAACGGAGGTTTTTTTGTACTGGAACCTGAAGTATTCGACTACATCGAGGATGACTCCACAGTATTTGAGAGGGCACCACTGGAGATGCTTTCCAGGAATAATGATCTGAGCGCATTTCAGCACAGGGGATTCTGGATGCCCATGGATACTCTGAGAGACAAGAATGTGCTGGACGAAATGTGGAACAGCGACAATCCCCCCTGGAAGGTATGGTGATCCCGAAAGAAGACAAGTTACGATGAAGGGGGATCTCTTTCAGATATACCGCAATAAAAGAGTACTTGTTACGGGCCATACCGGGTTTAAAGGCGGCTGGCTCAGCCAGTGGCTCCTCGATCTTGGAGCAGAGGTGTATGGCATCGCATTGCCTCCGGAAGGTGAGGTCTCCCTTTTCGATCAGCTACACCTGGCCGGCCAGGTGGATCACCGCATCTGCGACATCAGGGATTATGAGGCACTGAAGGCACATCTGGGGCAGATACGTCCGGAGGTGATTTTCCACCTGGCCGCTCAACCCCTGGTCAGAGAGTCCTACCGGATACCCCTGGAAACTGTTCAGACCAACATCATGGGTACTATCCATCTGATGGAGTCGGTCAGGAACCTGGGATTTCCAACTACCCTGATCGTCATCACGTCCGATAAAAGTTATGAGAACCAGGAGTGGCTTTATGGTTACAGGGAAGACGATCCCCTGGGTGGATATGATCCCTACTCGGCCAGCAAGGGCGCCTGCGAGGTCATGTCGGCTTCGTGGAGACGCTCCTTCTTCCATCCAGCCCACATCGATGACCACGGAGTGAAGCTGGCCACCGCCAGGGCAGGGAATGTGATCGGGGGAGGAGACTGGGCACAGGACAGGATCGTTCCGGATTGCATGCGGGCTTTGGTTTCCGGCAGGCAGATAGAGGTGAGGAATCCGCTGGCCACCAGGCCGTGGCAGCATGTGCTGGAGCCACTGGGAGGATACCTGTTGCTGGGAGTGAAACTGCTTGGTTCCTTCGCTCCGGAAGAGCTGGAAACCTACTGCAGCGGATTCAATTTCGGTCCTTTGATCGGCTCGAACCGGACCGTGAAGTCACTGGTAGAGGAGGTGATCGGGGTCTGGGGCAGCGGGAAATGGAACTTCGATGAGAAACATGCCGTTCATGAAGCTTCCCTGCTGAACCTCTCTATTGATAAAGCATTCCAGATCCTGAGTTGGCACCCGGTGTGGGATTTCAAGGAAACGGTGCGACATACCGTAGAGTGGTACAGGCTTTACAGGGACGACCCTTCCATGCTTCCTCAATACACCAGGCAACAGATCGGCGAGTATTCCAGTGCATTTAAATTGATCAACTAATATTTCAGGATATGCAATTCACAAATTCACTCCGGATCCAGAAGCGATTCAATGATATTATACCCGGGGGTGCCCATACTTATGCCAAAGGCGACGATCAGTACCCCGAATTCATGCCTCCCTATATTGCGAAGGGAAAAGGATGCCATATATGGGACATCGATGGCAACGAGTACATCGAATACGGGATGGGACTCAGAAGTGTTACCCTGGGTCACGGGTTCAGGCCTGTAATGAAGGCGGCCATGAAGCAGATGAAACTGGGTAATAATTTCGTTCGTCCCGCCAAAATCGAACTCGATGCTGCGGAGGAGTTTCTGAGCGTCATTGAAGGGGCCGATATGGTCAAATTCTCCAAGGACGGATCGGATGCCACCAATGGAGCTGTTAAGCTGGCGCGTGCACATACAGGCAGGGATATGGTGGGGATCTGCGCCAACCATCCCTTTTTCTCGGTCGATGACTGGTTTATCGGGTCGACCCCCATGTCGGCCGGAATCCCTGAAACGGTCAGGCAGATGACGACCAAGTTCTTCTACAACGATATCGGGAGCGCTGAGAAGATGTTCGCCGAGCATCCCGGGAAGATCGCCTGTGTGGTTCTCGAAGCGGAAAAGTACAGCCCTCCGGAGGATGGTTTTCTCCACAAGCTGAAGGACCTCGCCCATAAGAACGGAGCCCTCTTCATCCTGGATGAAATGATCACCGGGTTCCGCTGGCATCTGGGGGGCGCTCAGAAGAAGTACGATATCGTTCCCGACCTTTCCACTTTCGGGAAGGCCATGGGGAACGGGTTTGCCATCTCTGCCCTGGCCGGAAAAAGAGAGTTCATGGAGCTGGGGGGGCTGCACCACGATAAAGAGCGGGTTTTTCTGATCTCCACCACCCACGGGGCGGAAAACCACGCCCTGGCAGCCACCATTGCCAATATCCGGTTCTTCAGAAAGAACAGCGTCATCGAAAGGCTCGATGACCAGGGAAGGAAACTGAAGGAGGGAGTGAACAAGGCATCGGAGGAGCTGGGCATAGAGAAGCATGTGAGGATCATCGGACCCAACTGCTGTTCGGTTTACACCACCAGTGACCAGGATGGGAAGCCTTCCCAGCCATTCAGGACCCTTTTCATCCAGGAGACCATGAAACGGGGACTGCTGATGCCCTCCAGTATCGTCTCATATTCCCACTCCGATAAGGATATACAGGTGACCATCGACAAAATGGCAGAGGCCATGGTGGTATACAAGAAAGCGTTGCAGGAGGGGATCGATAAATATCTGGAGGGAAGGCCTGTGAAGCCGGTATTCAGGAAATACAACCATTCATGAACCCCTTCCAGGTCACTTCTACCACTATCGAGGGATGCGTGCAGATTCAGCCGAGGGTCTTTGAAGATTCCAGGGGGAAATTTGTCAAGCTTTTCCACCGTGAGGCCTTTCTGGAGCATGGCCTGGAGGCACGTTATGAAGAGGAATACTATTCGGTCTCTCCGCAGAGCGTGCTCAGGGGGCTCCATTTCCAGATCCCTCCCATGGAGCATGTGAAACTGGTTGGCTGTGTCAGGGGAGTGATCCTCGATGTGGTGTACGACCTGAGGAAGGATAGTCCTACTTACGGGAAGGTACATTCCCAGGAGTTATCGGCCGGAAGGGCCAATATGCTGTATGTACCCCCCGGACTGGCCCACGGTTTCTATGTCCTCGAGGGGCCGGCTACCTTTGTCTCTATGAATTCGAGGAAGTTCTCACCGGAGTGTGACCGCGGGGTCCGATGGGATTCCATACCTTTTCAGTGGCCCGATTCCGATCCCGTTGTCTCTGAAAAAGACAGGAATATGCCGCCGGTGTACCAATTCGATAATCCCTTTTGAAACAATGAGACTGGAAGAGACACCGATACCCGGCTGTTACGAAATCTTTCCGGTGGATCTCCGGGATCACAGGGGCAGGTTTGTGAAACCCTATCACCTGGATTCTCTGAACGAATCGGGCCTGGGATTCGAGATTCTGGAGGAGTACTACTCCCTCTCGAAAGAAAATGTGCTTCGGGGAATGCATTTTCAGCTTCCCCCCATGGCAACGGTCAAGCTGGTGACCTGCCTAAAGGGACGGATCTTCGATGCGGTGGTCGATCTGAGAACCGATTCCCCCACCTTCGGCAGGAACTTCTCTCTGGAGCTTACGGAAGAGAAGGGGAATATGCTCTATATCCCGGAAGGTCTGGCACACGGTTTCTGTGCCCCTGGCGATGAATCTCTGATGCTATATATGTGTTCCCAGATCTACTCCGGACCTCACGACACCGGGATCCGTTGGGACTCTGCGGGGATATCCTGGCCGGTTGAAGATCCCCTGGTCTCCGGGAAAGATCGCGGTCTGCCCCGATTCGATCAATTTGAATCTCCGTTCCGAATGAAATAAACTCCAAATATTATGATCATTGTAGACAACAAACTGGAAGAAAGAAGAAAAGATAACAGACCGATCAGGGCCGGATTTGTTGGTGCCGGCATGATGTCGAAAGCCATCCTGAACCTGATCGAACGTAATATTCCCGGGATGAGGGTGGCGGCGGTATCGAACCGCACCATTGCCAAAGCGGAAGATATTTACCGGTTCGCTGGCGTGGATCAATTCAAAACAGTAGAATCCGCAAAGGAGCTGGACAAAGTCGTCGATAGCGGGGG
This sequence comes from uncultured Bacteroides sp., assembly GCA_964579515.1. GTDB lineage: Bacteria > Bacteroidota > Bacteroidia > Bacteroidales. The sequence continues at coordinate 6,429 of CAZOHA010000087.1, forward strand.
GTATGCGGTAACCGGAGATTATGAAATTCTGTGTGAAAGCCGTCAGCTGGATGTGCTGGTCGACATCACGGGGCATGTCGGGTTCGGGGTGGAATTGCTGCTGGCCGCCTTCAGGCACGGCAAGGATATCATCACCTTCAATGCGGAAGTAGACTCTACCCTGGGTCCGATCCTTTCGGTCTATGCGGAGAGGGCCGGTGTGATCTACAGCGGAAGTGACGGAGATCAGCCGGGAGTTACCATGAACCTCTACAGGTTCGTGAAAGGGCTGGGGCTTACACCGATGCTGGCAGGAAATGTGAAGGGTCTCCAGGATCCCTACCGAACCCCGGAGACCCAGGCGGAGTTTGCCAGGGTGTGGGGAATGGGGCCGGAGAAGGCCACCAGCTTTGCCGACGGGACCAAGATGAATATGGAGCAGGCCTGCGTGGCCAATTGCACCGGATTGAAAGTGGCCAAAAGAGGGATGCTCGGTTATGCTTTTGACGGTCACGTGGATGATATGACCGGAATGTACGATTATGATATGCTGCGGGAAACCGGCGGCATTATCGATTACGCCCTGGGAGCCAAACCGGGGCCTTCGGTATTCGTGTACGGATCGATCGAAGATGAACTTTCGAAGCATCACCTGGCCTACTATAAACTGGGGAAGGGACCCCTGTACAGTTTCTACACACCTTATCACCTCTGCATTTTCGAGGTTCCGACCTCCATTGCCCGTGTGGTGGATTTCAGAGACCATGTGCTGAAACCCCTGGGAGCACCTGTGGTGGAGGTGATCTCCAGGGCCAAAACCGATCTCAAAGCGGGCACGGAGCTGGACGGTCCCGGCTTCTTTACCCTTTACGGAGAATGCGAGAACAGTGATGTGGCAGTCCGAGAAAACCTGCTGCCCATCGGGCTCACCGAGTCGGGGGTGAAGCTGAAAAGAGATATCCCCAGGGACCGGGAGTTGACCTTCGACGATGTGGAATTCGATGAAAACAGGAAGATCTTCCAGCTTTACCGGGAGCAGAAAGCGCATTTCGGCCTGTAGAAAGATTATAAATAACACAACCCGTTTTCTTCGGTGTGACCGGAATGGATGTTGGTCATCCGAAACCTAATTTTTGTCAAAACAGTAAAGAGGATTTCAGGGGGGGTATACTCACCAGACAGAGGTGTGCCGTTCTTTGCCGAATGCCAGGCTGGATTGATCAAATAGGATTCCGGCCACCCTGATTTATCGCTAATTTTATGCGGTGTAGAATATGCAACCCAAAGCCATGAATTCAAGTATAACGAGTATAATGGAAAAACCGAGACACATGAAAAGGATGTTTTTACAATTTGGAACAGCTGTTCTGTCGGCTCTGCTGCTCAGTGTGGCAGGCGGAACGCTTTATGGCCAGACATGCCCCGACGGAATGGTCGGATACTGGAAAATGGCAGAAGCTTCCGGTCCCGTATATGCGGATTACTTCGGAGGGAACGATGCCATCGCTCCTTCAGCCTCTCCCTCGCAGACCGCAGGGGCCAGCGGCAGGGGGCAGATGTTTGATAACGGGTCGGGAACCTATCTCACCATTCCCGATGCGTCGATATTCGACTGGTCCGGCACCTCCAGCTTCAGTATCGAATTCTGGGTGAAATACAGCGGAAGCACCGGTGATGTGCAGGTCTTTCTCGCACGGGACGACCGGCCTTTTTCTGCCATGACCTGGTGGATCGGTGCGGAGAGTAACGGAAGGATCTCCTGGTACACCCAGGGGAGTACCGGAGCCAATACCGTGATCACCACCGCAGGAGCCTATAATGACAATCAGTGGCACCACATTGTGGCTACACGCAACGGCGGAACTTCCAGGAACTATCTCTATGTGGACGGGATTCTTCAGAATCCGGGAGGGACGGTCTTTTCCGGATTCGGAACCCTCGCATCTTCCAATCCGATCACGGTGGGGAACCTACTCTATGTGGGAAGTCCGGAGTTCCACATGACCGGGGCGCTCGATGAGATTGCCATCTACAGCCGGGCTCTGGATGCCACCCTCGACATTACTCCCCATTTCAACAATATCAGTCAGTACCAGATCGGATACTGCGACGGGGACGATCCCACCTTCCTCACCGTACCCAACACCAGGGCGACCGTGGGGCAACTTTACACCTACGATGTGGATGCCTCCGGAAACAGCAAACCCACCTATGCCCTTATTGAGAAGCCCAGCGGGATGATCATCAACAGCAATACCGGGATGATCACCTGGACCCCCATGTCGCAGTCGGCCAACGGGCGCGTGGTAGTGAGAGCCACCAACAACAAAGGCTTCGTGGAACAGGCATTTAATATCTTCCTGGCGGATGCACCCGTTTGCCGGGCCAATCTTCTGGCATATTGGGACTTCAATCTGGCGGGAAGTGCCGGATACGTGGACAATATCGCCGGCTGGGAGTTCACCGGTGCCGCTCCCTCTACCACCACGGGGATCGCCGGAAGCGCCCTCTCCTTCAACGGAGTGAACGACAGCCTCAACCTGCAGGACAACCTGGGCGGGGTCAATATCTTTTTCGACTTCCACGATGTGCCCAGTTTCTCCATCGAGCTCTGGATGAAATCCAATGCCTCTCCCTCTCAGACCATGGTGATGGTCGGTCGCGACCAGCCTACCAACAATTCGCAGTACTGGCTGGGTGTGAACAGCGACGGAACGGTGGGGCTCTTCCTGAGAGACTACCCCACGGTTGACGGAAGCCAGGTTTATATCGATGGCGGGAATGTTCTCGATGGCAACTGGCACCACATTGTGGCCTCTTACAACGATGCCGCCGGGAAGGTGGAACTCTATGTCGATAAGATACTGGTGGCGGATGCCGATGAGTTCTTTGACGATTTCGGCGGGTATTCGCCCCTGACCATCGGCATCCTGAACATCCTCACATCCACCGAAAAGTACTGGTACGAGGGAACCATCGACGAACTGATGTTCTACAATACGGCGCTGACGCAGACCCAGATCAACGATAGTTACAGCAACGCCATCGCCGGGAAGAGTGCATGTGTCTATAACTATGCACCGGTGATCCTTTCATCGCCCGATTCTACGGTAATGCAGGGTTCGCTCTTCACCTATGAGATCGTGGCCACGGATATCAATCCCGACGACATCCTCAATCTATCGGTGGTAAGTGCTCCTTCCTGGCTGAGCAATTTTGCCTACACGCCGGGAGATACCACTGCCATTCTCAGCGGTACTCCGGGCGACCCGGATGTCGGATTCAATACAGTGATCGTCAGAGCGTTCGATGGAACTGTCAATGTCGACCAGGAGTTCCAGGTCCGGGTGATCAACCTGAACGACCCGCCGGTGTGGAGCTCCATTCCCGTCACCACGGTCGATCAGAATGCCACCTACTCCTACACGGCACTGGCAGACGATCCCGATATGGATGATCTCGTTTATTCAGCCCCCGTACTTCCGGACTGGCTCACATTCAATCCCGATACCAGGGAGTTGACCGGAGTGCCTTCGGATGATTATGTGGGAGTGGACAACAATGTGACCCTGCGGGTCAGCGACGGAACCGAGCAGGTCGATCAATCGTTCAATATCACGGTGAACAATGTGAACGATCCCCCTGCCTTCACCTCAACACCGATCACTCAGATCAATCAGAATTCCACCTACAACTACACGGTGGTGGCCGAGGATCCCGATGAGGACCTGCTGACCTATTCGGGCGTGCAGATTCCCGGATGGCTCAATTTCAATCCTTCGACCCGCCTTTTAAGCGGTATTCCCGGTGGTAACGATGTGGGTTTCCATAACGTGACCCTTCGTGTAACCGACGGACAGGAGGAGGTCGACCAGGTATTCCAGATCGAGGTACTCGATGTGAACGATCCGCCGGTCTTCACCTCCAATCCGCCGCTGAGCGTGAACCAGGATGCCAGTTATACCTACACCGTACTGGCCACCGATCCCGACGGTGATCCGGTGACCTATTCGGCACCGCAGATTCCGGGTTGGCTCACCTTCAATCCCGCCACCAGGATTCTGAGCGGTCGGCCGACGAATGCGGACGTGGGATTGCATGACATCATCCTGCGTGCCTCCGACGGTTC
>CAZOHA010000088.1:0-10024 GCA_964579515.1 uncultured Bacteroides sp.
CGAAGGTGAGGGCCTACATGAACGGTTCAGATATCCTTCGAATAAACCGGACCGCATTCCTTCCATTCTATTATATGTACCGGGTAACTATCTCTATCTGGCAGGTAATGTTGAGGATCCGAAGGAGGGATTCGAAACCCCGTTTTTGGAAACAGAGGTATTCATCACCAAGCTCGGCGGAAATTGCCAGCCGGTTTGGGACACGGTACTAAACCGGTCCGGTGAACAATGGGTCCAGTGTGCCACTTTGGATAACAGTGGAGAAATGTTGATTGGCGGGGCCAGAAAAAGAGTATTGCACACCGGCTGGGACCTGAATAGTTATGTCCAGGGGCACTGCCATGGATACCGGACCGACACGACCATTTGGATCTGCCAGAATGACAGCGTTTATATAGCAGGAGAACAGCGCTCTGTTGCCGGATTTTATTATGATACCATTCCCACCATGCGGAGATGTGACTCCATCGTGGTCACACAGCTGAAAGTGCATCCTTCTTACTATACCACCCAGTGGATCCAAAATCATTGCGATTCAGACCTGTTGATCAGGGACTCCGTTATCGAAGAATCGGGTCGTTACATATTTTCTTATCGTACCCTGGAAGGATGCGATAGCATCTTCGAATATACAGTGGAGAACATCACAGTTTCCAATGAGGTCATTTCGGAAGAGGGTACACTGACTGCCGTTCAAACCGGAGCGGAATATCAGTGGATTGACTGCCAGAGTCTGATGTTCGTGGAAGGGGCAAACAGCCAGAGTTTTCAGCCGCTTGAGTCCGGAGAATATAAGGTGCTCATTAAAGTAGACAATTGCTGGGAAGAGTCCGGTTGTATGTCTGTCGATATCACCCGGCCGACGATCCATCTTTCATCTAAGACCCGTATATATCCGAATCCGGCTGGAGATTTCCTCCATCTGAATGATCCGGACAGGAAATTCCGGAATGCTGTGGTGATGGATATGTTTGGCAGAGTCAGGATCCATTTCAGTATTAAAGGGGAAAACAACAGACTCGACATTTCGGCTCTGCCAGACGGAATATATATCATTCAGCTGGAGACCGGAACAGAAATGATCAAACATCCATTTGTGAAGCAATAGTTTACTGAATGAACAGGCCCAGGAAAATATCTGACAGAATGAACGGCATCTACCTTATAATGAAAAAGAAGAGGGTGCCAGGCAAGATCGCTTTCCTGTTCATCGGTGCAGCCTCAACCCTCTGGTTTCTGGTCAGGGTCATTCCCAAACCCAGCAGGGCGGCTTATCCCTGCATGCGGACAGCTGCTCCCCTGATGTCTGGATTCATTCTATATCTGATCACACTGTCCGGATCGGCACTCATTTTTCGCCGGGCAAGGACCCTGGTGAAGAAACGCCGCTACCTGCTGGCAACCACAGCTTTTGTCGCATCATTGATCATCCTGGGTATCTCGACTGGAGTAAAGAGCGGGCGGGCTGGTACCGTTGTCGCAGGTTCCACGGCGGATGACTATCCGGCCAACGAACCTTACGGAACCGGTATCGGACAAAACCCGGGCCGGGTGGTATGGGCATGGGACCCGGATGCCACCGATGAGCATTGCACCAACAGCAAGGACGATCCCGTGAGGGGGGCAGACGGGTATTTTCTCGAAAAGAACAACAACCGGGAGGTGATTAGAGAGATGATGGAGAACACCGTGAAAAGGCTCACTGGTGCAGCCACCCTGGCGAGGGCATGGGACAGCCTCTTTATGGACCTTAACCGGAGAAAGGGGAAGGGACCGGTGTCCTACCGGGCGGGTGAGGATATCTTTATCAAAATCAACCAGGGCGGAGCAGGCTGGCTCACAAATGAAGGACCTGATGACGACCTGTCATTTATCAACAAAAGCTGGACGAAAAAGTATTACGGGATGGCAGAATCGGGGCCCTGGGTGGTCATCGAGATCCTGAACCAGCTGGTAAACGAATATGGGATTCCCCAGGGGAATATTTTGGTGGGGGATCCCATCGCTCATATTTATAAGTACCATTATGATGTGATGTACAGCGTCTTCCCCGGTGTGCATTATGTAGATATTGATCCGGAACATGCCGATATCGGGCGAACGATCCTGAATGAATCATCTCAGCCATGTATCTTCTATTCTGACAAGGGAACAGTTATGACAGGGGCGGTCTCTGAAAAGCTGTATCAGGAAATGGAGAATGCCGATTACCTGATCAACATTGCAACACTGAAGGCACATGCCCTGGCTGGTATTACCCTGACCACCAAAAACCATTTCGGATCGCATACCCGCGCAGATGCCAGCCATCTCCACCCGGGACTGCTGGGATACGTGGATGATGATCCATACAGAACGGAATATGGAGTTTACCGTGTATTGACCGACCTGATGGGTCATGAAAAGCTGGGAGGAAATACGGTGCTGTTTCTGGTGGATGGCCTGTGGGGTGGAACAGAGGCCACAGAACGGCCGGTCAGATGGGAAATACCACCATTTAACGGAGATTGGCCTAATAGTATATTCGCCTCCCAGGACCAGGTGGCCCTTGAATCAGTGTGTTTCGATTTTCTGCGGAGTGAGTTTGATGATCCGGTTGGCCCGGGGAAGGCAAGGCCCTGGATGGGGGGAGTGGACGACCACCTCCATCAGGCAGCTGACTCCCGGTTCTGGCCAGAGGGGATTATGTATGACCCGGAGAATGATGGGATACCCATTCAAAGCCTTGGCGTGCATGAGCACTGGAATAATCTGTATGATAAGCAATATTCGGGAAATTTGGGCCAGAGACAGGGGATTGAATTGGTTAGAGCAGAGGAGCTCGAAAACCATATGGTGGAGATTATTGGAATCGTGCCTGATTTCGAGATTACGGAGACAGAAAGTGATCTCCTGATTGCTGAGAATATGGCTTCATTGTTTTTCGATCCGGATGGTGACGAACTCCAATTCACCGTAAGATGTTCGGAACCGAAGCTGCATTTTACGGTCGATCCTGATCGATTATCCGTCCGGGCCGACTCAGGGTATGAAGGGAGTTCGGGTGCCGGACTGGTGGCCACCGATGGTGAGTTTGAAGCGGTCATACTGTTTCGGCTTTTCCGTGAAAGGACGCATACAGGAGAGCGGATCATCCTTGGAGAAGGGATCAGCTGCTTTCCGAATCCGTTTGAACAGAAGATCTACCTGGAGATGGACCGGAAGGGCTTGGCGAAAGATGCCTCCGTTCGCATCTATTCCATTCATGGACGGATGGTATCGTTTCAACAGATGGATCTGACGGAGGGAGAAATGGCCGTGACCGAAATTGACCTGGGTGACAAACCACCCGGGTTATACGTCATTGAATTACATTCTGGCGAAATGAAATTCAGTAGCATTATCCGTAAGAATTAACCGGTTGATGAATTGAAGGGAATAGGGTTGTTTCATATCGTGTATTTTTTTATTCCCGTGATTTGGATCTCAGGATGCGAGCGATTCGATCCCGTGGAAAAAATCATTATAAAAACCAGGGATTTCTCTGAAGTCACCACCACTGACTGCAAGGTGGAGGGAGAATTGATCGATATGGGTGAGGAATCGGAATTGGAAGTGGGCTTTTGTTGGTCAGTTTCACCTACTCCTGACCTGCAATCCGATACTCTTTTTGTTGATAGAAGGAGTGAAAAGGGGGTATTTGCAGCCAGAATCAACGGTTTAAAGGGGAGCACGACCTATTACTACCGGGCATATGGAAGGAGCGGAGAGCAAGTGGTTTTCGGCGATTCAAAAGCGTTTACCACCGAGAGAGCACAACTGGCCCGTGTGACAACCGATTCCATTGATATGATCACAGATACTTCCGCGATAGTCCATGCAGAAGTGCTGTCGGACGGTGGATCAGATATCAGTGAGTACGGTATATGCTGGGATACCCTGATTAATCCCACCATTCAGGAAAACAGGGTGGAGGGAGGATCGGGAACAGGAAGGTTCACTCTTTCTATCAGCCATCTCGTTTGCGGAACCGAGTTTTTTGTACGTGCCTATGCCATTAATGAAATGGGAGTCAGTTACAGCAGCAACATAAGCTTTAAAACCAGCGATTGTGTGGTAACATTGCCGGAAGTCCTCACTTTCCCGATAGATTCAGTTTCACACAGTGTTGCCATATCCGGAGGCAAAGTCCTTGATGAGGGGGGAGCGACAGTTTATTCCAGGGGAATTTGCTGGAGTACAGAACCCTGGCCGACCCTGGAGGATTCTTATTCCTCCGACAGCAGCGGTTGGGGACCATTTGTAACCGTGATGACCGGCCTGGAGTGTGAAACTAACTATTATATAAGGGCATATGCCACAAATATGGCAGGTACTTCCTATGGAGAGCAGAGGCAATTTACTACAGGAACATGTCCCGTAGCCCTTCCCACTGTAGTAACTTTGCCAGTGACCGAAGTTACGGCCTACTCAATGACCTGCAGCGGGGAAATCACCAATTCGGGTGGATCCGATATCATCGCCCGGGGGCTCTGCTGGAGCACCGCAGAGAATCCCACTCTGGCCGAGAACTTCAATGAGGTAAGCAACAGTCCGGACCACTTCTCTTCCACGATAAAAGGGCTGGATTGCAATACAGTTTATTATTTAAGGGCATATGCCACCAATGCCATTGGCACTTCATATGGCGAGATGGTAAGCAGCTCAACAAATCCCTGCCCTGGGTCAACCCCACAACTCCTGACTCCTTCAGTCAGCGAAATTGGAGAGGACGGTGTCACGGTAAGGTCGGATGTTGTTACTGATGGCGGAGCTGAAGTGACCTCAAGAGGTATCTGCTGGAGCCTGAATGTACTGCCCACTTTGAACGATGATTTTCTGGAGGAAGGAACCGGCACCGGTGAATATACCATCCAGATCAGCCACCTGGAACCTTTAACCAGATACTATATCAGGTCTTTTGCTGTCAATGAGTATGGTACAGCCTATAGCTCTTCTGTTTCCTTCAGCACACTTGGAATCATCAGCGATGTGGAGGGAAACCAGTACCAGGTGGTACAGATCGGAAATCAGGTCTGGATGATGGAAAATCTCCGGACCACACGGTATGCGGATGGAGAAGCCATCCCTGTCGTCGGATCGTCTACCGGCTGGAGTGATCTGCCGGACCCGGATGGAGGGAAGGCACTGTGCTGGTATGATAACGATACCCTCAACAGGAAGGATTATGGGCACCTGTATACCTGGGCGGCCGCCACCAGAGGTACGGCCAGTGACAGTGAGCCAAGCGGTGTTCAGGGGGTTTGTCCGGATGGCTGGCACATTCCGAGCGATGAAGAGTGGAAAACCCTCGAAATACATCTTGGCATGACCTATCGGGAGGCGAGCGGGTTTGGAGGTAACGGATATGACGAGGGGGGGAAATTAAAGGAGACAGGGACCCTTCATTGGCTGTCGCCAAATGTCGGGGCTACAAACGAGTCTGGTTTCACAGCGCTTCCTGGAGGATACAGGTCTTCTTCAGGAATATACAGGGAAATCCAGAGTTTCACCATGTTCTGGACTGCCTCGGAACATGACGGACAGTATGCTTTCTACCGGGGATTGGGATACGACCATCAGGTAGTCATTAGAAATTATACGTATTTGAACAACGGGTTGTCTGTTCGATGTGTTAGGAACCCGGAGAAATGAACAGTTGAATAATGCATAGAATTCTTACTTGTGGATTTGCAGCCTTGCTTATCGGTTTGGGGAGTTGGGTAAGGGCACAACAGGATGTGAAGATCACCAACACATCCATTGAAGTGATCCATAATGATGTGCATATCTCTTATGACCTGGAAAACAGATCGGGAGATGAAACATTTTATGTATGGATCGAAATTACCGATAATAAAGGGAATCAACTCCTTGTGAACGCGCTCAGAGGCGACATCGGCTATCGGGTCAAGGGTGTGGGATCCAAAAAAATTATATGGGATCCGGGAGCAGACAGCATTTTCCTTGATACCATGCTTTATGTGCAGGTATTTGCAGATCAATCCCATAATGAATTACAGTTCAACCGAACAGGCTTGATATTCCAGTCTCTTGCATTTCCGGGTCTTGGGCTCTCCCGGACTTCCGGGAACATCCATCTGATCAAAGGGATCTCAGCATACGCATGCCTTTCAGGTTCTATCGTATTCAACAGGTTGGCCGTTGCCACCTACCGCGATTACGGTGGTGCCGACAATCCCCAGGAGGCGGAGGAACTCTTACAAACCACTCGCTCCCAGCGCCGTATTTCCCAGGCACTTGCCTTCACTGCTGCCGGAATATGGGTGACCGATCTGGTATGGACGGTGGCCGGAACGTCCAATCTGAAAAAACCATCACTCTTATCAGAATATGGGGTCCGTGTAGGGTCCTCGTTCAACCATTCAATAAAAACACCTTTATTACAGATTACCTATACTTTCTGACTCATATGACCGCATTGCAAAAAATGAGCTGCCTCTTCCTTCTCGCCGGTTTTACCTTTGTCCGCGGACAGGAAACCAGCGGTGAAAAGGTCAGCTTCAGGCTGAACAATCTGTCAGAAGCCAAGCGTTTTAGTGGAGCTGATCAAAAGAAGCCTGATCTGATTATCCTTTCTCCCTCACTGGAGAACGGGATCTATTACGAAAGCGATGAGGAGGACCTGGAAATCGTCGGTAGAGCCACCGATGAGAGTGGGGTGGTTTTGGTATCGGTTAATTCAAAGGTCTGCGATATGGACGATTCCGGACGATTTACGGTCCGGGCGAAATTGGAACCTGGACAGAACCGGTTCAAGATATCTGCCGTGGACGGGAATAATAATTTGACTGAGAATTATTTGGTTCTGGAATATACTCCGCCGGTACTGGCACTGGAAGACAAGATCATGAAGAATTCGGTCTATTACGGGGTTTTAATAGGCATTGATAAATATATGGACAGCGAAATCAATGATCTTGAAAATCCGGTGAAGGATTGCAGGAAGCTGTACCGGACGCTGGTAGGCCACTATTTTTTTAAAGAAGAAAACATCGTTCTTCTGGAGAATGCTACCAGGGCAGATATACTCCGCAGTTTTGACCATCTTGCCAGGAAAATCACTCCGGAGGATAACCTGCTGATCTTTTATGCAGGGCATGGCTGGTGGGATGAATTCTCAAGCAACGGTTACTGGCTGCCCTCCGATGCTGATCGTCACGAGAAGACGAACTGGGTCAGAAACAGCACGATCGTGGATATTTTGCAGGAAATCAACTCCCGTCATTCTCTGGTGATCGCAGATGCCTGTTTTGGAGGAGCCATTTTTTCCAGTCGGGCAGGAGTGTCAAAAGAGGAATATGCATATGAAAAACTGTACGATCTTCCCAGCAGGAAAGCAATGACAAGCGGAACTCTGACTGAAGTTCCTGACCGCAGTTCTTTCACCAGGTATTTGATCGAGCGACTGGAAGGAAACGAGCAGCTGTTTCTCTCTTCTTCCGAACTGTACAATAGTTTCCGCATTGCCGTAATCAATAACAGCGATGCCATTCCGCAATACGGTGACATTGAAAATGTTGGAGATCAGGGAGGTGATTTTATATTTCTGAAAAAGGATTGAGAAAGTCCAGTTTCATAAGGTTGGCCAGGGCCGGTTTACTCCTGTTTTCGCTGATGCTGGTGGAAGGAAATTACGGATGTGAGCGGCTGGATCCTGTCAGCAAATTGCTGATCAGGACCAATACCCCTACCCAGATCAGGCATAATTCCTGCCTCGGATCCGGTACTATTGTCGACATAGGTGAAGACCCTGTTTCACAACACGGTTTTTGCTGGTCGGTTACCAGTGAACCGACACTGGAGGATGATACCCTGCTTTTGGGACCCCATGACAAAAGAGGTGATTTCAAAGCCGTTATCACTTCTCTCGAGCCCGACACCAGGTATCAGATCAGGGCATTTGCATCTGTTGAAGGGCAGAATTTTTATGGCAAGACGTTGTCATTCACGACATCTGCTCCTGTTTTGCCGGTGGTCGCGACAGATACCTCCTGGCTGGAGAGCGACTCAACCGCTATCGTTACGGGGCATATCATCGATCATGGAGGTGCGGAGATTATCCAGAAGGGTATTTGCTGGGGAACCACAGTCGATCCTACCACCGGAGGATCGCATACAGAGGAAGGAGGAGGAACCGGTCCGGTCTCCGGTATGATTATCGGGTTATCCTGTAAATCAATTTACTATTTCCGGGTTTATGCCACCAGTTCCGCCGGGACAGGATATGGAGAGGTGGTCAGTTTACAGACGCCTCACTGTAAGGCTGTTGTTCCCGAGGTCTTGATTTCACCAGTTAGTTATCTTACCGGAAACTCGGCTCAGACGGGGGGGGTGGTGACAAGCGATGGCGGCTCCGCGGTTTTGGCCAGGGGCATTTGCTGGAGTATCACCGAGTATCCCGATCTTTCTTCAGATCATACTTCCAATGGATCAGGGACTGGAGTTTTCACCAGCAGCATAGTCGGTCTGGAGTGCCAGACCTCCTATTACATAAGGGCTTATGCTACCAATTCGGCAGGAACAGGTTATAGCGATCAACTGACCTTTACAACAAGTTCTTGCCCGGTAAGTGCACCGGCAGTCACCACACATTCCATTAGCGGTATAACGGACAGCTCTGCGATAAGTGGCGGGGAGATCACAGATAATGGAGGCGCACTGATCCTGGCCAGGGGGGTGTGCTGGAGTAAGTTTACGGATCCTGACCTTTCAGATCTTAATACCTTCGACGGTACCGGAGGGGGAAGTTTTACCTCTGAGATAACAGGACTCGATTGCAATTCGAGGTATTATGTCCGGGCATACGCCACAAACTCACATTCCACTGCATACGGACCTCAGCTGGAATTTATCACTGCTTCCTGTCCGCCCGGTTTAGCAGTGGTCACCACTGTGGCAGCGTCATCCGTTTCAGAAACCTCTGCCGAATGTGGAGGAACTGTAACTGATGAAGGCGGAGCGGAGGTCACAGAAAGGGGGCTTTGCTGGTCTGAATCGCCTGGTCCCACCCTAGACGACTCATATTTAGTTCTTGGAAACGGTTTGGGCAGTTTTACAGGGACAATCGAAGAGCTGGATCCTTTCAAAACCTACTATTTCAGAGCCTATGCTAGGAACAGCGCCGGAATTGCCTATGGACAGGAGTATCAGTTCAACACCTTATGGGATAACTCCATGGTGAGTGATTTTGACGGGAACCAGTATTCAACCATTCAGATCGGTGATCAGGTCTGGATGAAAGAGAACCTCAATACGACACATTATGCAGACGGAACTCCCATCCCTGGAATTGATGAGGGGTGGGATACTCTGAAATTAACTGACCCAGCATTCTGCCGCCTCAATCCTCAGGGAGATACCTATGGGTCTTATTATACATGGGCTGCTGCCACGAATAACCAGAGCAGCACTTCGAATCCAAGTGAAGTGCAGGGTGTATGCCCCGATGGGTGGCACATACCAAGTGATGAAGAGTGGAAACAACTGGAGAAATTTCTGGGTATGAGTCAGGCACAACTGGATGAAACCCATTGGCGTGGGACCGATCAGGGTGGCCAGTTGAAAGTGGGAGGTTCCAGCCAGTTTGAGGGTCTGCTGGGTGGTTTCAGATATGGGAACGGATCCCGGATGAATCCGGGTCAGTATGGCATGTTCTGGACCAGTACTGAATTCACTAACTCGAGAGTCTTTTACAGGGGATTGGGTATTAACTCTCAAATTATGAGAAATGAAGATTATACAAAGACGTACGGACTTTCAGTCCGCTGTCTGAAAAACAAAGACTGACATATACCACTAAAACCAATCATATGAAATCATTCTGGTACATTCCGATTTTTTCTATCGCCATATTGCTGTATAGGGGTGATAATCTCCGGGCACAACATTTGATTGCCATGGAGGTTAGCCTCCCGGAAGAGTTAAAGGCCGATGCCGGACCCGATCATTCCATCAGCCCCGGAGCATGGGTCATCCTGGGCGG
>CAZOHA010000089.1:0-10012 GCA_964579515.1 uncultured Bacteroides sp.
CACCGGTTCTGTCAGCAGGAACTCCCCGGAGGAGACGCTTTCCTTCAGGAGCCCGGCGATCTCCCTTGCCTTCACCATGCTGGAGAGGGAAGAGGTCCTGACCTTCCTGCCTTCCAGTTCGATCTCTCCCGACATCAGGGTGGCGTAATCGATCCTTCCCACTTCGGGATGTGCGGGATCCCCGTAGTCGAGAATTCGCGTGGTGATCTGATCGTTTCGGACCATCAGCTGCCGGGCCATCTCCTCGTCCAGCACAGGGATCGGGATACCGATTCCCACGAACAGAGTGACCCCGTACTTTTCGAAATAGGCCGCACGGATAAAAGCAGGATCCATCTTTCTTGCATTACCCACCACCGCCAGAGTGGCCGAATGGGGGACGGGGATTCCCGCCTCGTTCACCTCACCGTCACTCCGGAATTGTGTGCCGTGCCAGCTCACATACCCGGTGGTCCCTCCCAGGAATATCCGGGTTCCGATCCCGATGGTCCTCATCCGGGGATCGTTCAACAGGGGGCTCAGTTCTCCCGAAGTGCTGTAGTGGGCATTTCCCATCCGGGGAAGCAGACTTCCCATGTAGGTGTATTTGATCCTGTTGGAACGGTTGACCGCCACCGGGTAGTTCTGGTAGGCATTGCGCGGATTGAACATAATCATCTCATTGAGGGTGTCGCGCCGGATGGTGGTTTTCAGCTCTTTTCCCGGGTAACAGTCTGTGCCCTTTCCGTGGGCCTCCAGTTCCACCTCCCTGCCTGCAATCAGCTCCTCGATAATATGTGCACCTCCGTAGGAGGGCCTTTCCGGATGATTTTCAGTGGCTCCGATAAAGAGATCGACCGCGGCGATTCCTGTACACACCGGCACCCCGTTCAGGGTGGCCTTCTCCATCCGGATGGGTATTTCCGGGTGACCGGTATTGATGAAGATCCCGGAGGAGCACATGGGCCCGAAAGTGGCGGTGGTCACCACATCCACCTTTTGCGCCACCTCGGCCGGGGAATGGTCCCTGCTCATGGCCGAGACCTCCTCGGCGGTCAGCACCACCGCTTCGCCCTGGCGGATCTTCTGGTTGATTTCGTTGATACTCTTGGTTTTATTCATAGGGTCGTGCAGGTTCATACAGGCTCAAAATCGCCGGCGGTGATCCATCCCTCTCTTCCGTCCACCACCCTGATGTTTCTCCATCCCGATACCTCTTCACTGATCTCCACCCTGGTTCCTTCATGCAGAATAAACAGCTCGGTTCCTGACTGGCTGGGTGAGCTCCGGACCACCACCGAAGGGGAGATGATCACCCCGGATGAGGGATCAGCGATGCCTCTGTGCCTGGAAATGGCGGTGGCCAGGGAAAGGGTGAAAAAAACAGCCAGAACGACCGCTGTGAAAAAACCGGCTTTCTTCAGTGCAAGTCTTCTTGAAAACAGGTACACCAGGACACTGACCGCCATCAGCACGAAAAAAACCATGCTCCATATGCTCCAGGCTCTTTCCGACATGATGTTCTTCCACGTCCTGGTCCATGACTTGTAGAATAACTCGGGGACCTCATCGAATACATCCACCTTGTATCTGGAGACGTATTCCAGATTGTGGCTGGCATCCTCGTGGGAAGGATTCATCTTCAGCGCCTTCTCATAATAAAGGATGGCGTAACCGATGTTATTGGACCGGTAAGCGGCATTCCCCATGTTGTAGTAGAGATCGGGTGACTCATATCCCTGCTCAACCACTTTCCTGTATAGCTGAAGCGCCTCCTCATACTGTTCATTCTGGTATAATGAAGTTGCCTGTTGGAACAGGGCATGGGGATCGGTCCGACCGGTCCGCGCCTGATTATTCCGATCACCTTCCAAAGGGTCGGTTGCACTTTCGTCCGGCCATGTTCCGGATTCTACGGAGTCCGGTTTTTCTGTTGCCCCATCCCCGGACAGGCTGACTGCCGGCTGACCCTCCTCTACAACAGTTGCCGTGTCGGATGGCAGAATGATCTCCTGTCCGGCCACGGGTAAAGTGACCATCAGCATAAATATTCCCCAACCTATGATTGCCCGTTGTTTCATTTCAGATTACTTTCCAGATTTCTGATCAGATCCGAGGCATCCCGGAACAAACGATCCACCTCGCTCCTCTCCTCGGTTGGAGCGAATCTGGAGAATTCACTTTCATCCAGGATCCGGATAAGCTCATCGTTGACAGGTTCTGAAATTCCCCGCTTCCGGAGCATCTCCGATACTGCCTCCCTGGATAAGGCAGAGGTTTCCATATTGAGTTTATCGGACAAATATCCCCAAATCGCCTTTCCGATCTCCTCGTAGAATTTGTCATGCTCCCCAACCTTCCTGTAGCGATCCGCCTGCTTCAGCCGTGAACGGGCCATCCTGCTCGCTCGCCGGTTCCTGACCAGCGTCAGGTCGGCATTTTTTCTGGCGGCAATCCTGATGGTCAGAAAAGCTGTCAGGGCAAGGAGGATCACCAGCAAGTAGGCCCATCGGTAGACCCTCTGGCCCATCAGGGTGTATGCCAGCGGGGTGAACTGCTGAGGATTTCTGGAAATATCCCGGATATCGGTACCGATATTTTCCACGTTTTCCTGCATAACGCCGGGGACATAAACCGGACCGGCGGACCCATCAGCCTCTCCCTTAAGCACGGTAAAATTGAATTCATCCGTGGTGGCGGTCCGGTAAGCTTCCGCATCAGGGTCGAACCAGGCAAATTTCACCGGAGGTATCCTATAGCGGCCCGCATGCCTGGCCACGATGGGATATTCGAATACTACACTTCCGCGAATTCTGTTGCCAGAAGTGGAGGTCTGCAGCGAACGGGTGGTTTCGTAAAGATCGTGATCGGGAGGAAGGCTCACTTCAGGCTCTGCCAGAAGGGGCAGGTTTCCCGTTCCGGAAATGGTGATCCTTAAACTGAGCGCCTCATTTTCATTCACTTCCGTGGATGAAAGCTCAGAGTTCATGGAAAACTGACCGACCGCCCCGCCGAAACCTTCGGGTGGACCGTCCGGAAGGGGTTTGACATGGATGGTGAGAGGAAGTGTTGACAAGGTCACCGGCACATCCTGGTAGCTGTCGAAAAAAGGATCATTGAAAAAATCGTCAAAAATGCTGCCGGGAGAGCGTCTTTGCACCCGTTGAGGGACCATCCAATCCGATTCGTAAGGAGCAATGGTGATCTCGCCCGGTTTCTGCGGGATCAGTATATGGCGCTGGATGACCTGGGTGACATACTGCTGTCCGTTGACTTCCTGACGCTGGGCCGAAGCATCCGGATCGACCGATTTCTTATAGAAGCCTTCATAAGGAAGATCGGAGGAGGAACCAGCCGGCCTTGTATTTACTTTGGTGAAAACCTTTAATCCGGAAACAAATTGCTCTCCCACATACACCTCTCTGGACGAGGGAATCACACGCAGGAAAACGGTTTGATCCTCCCGGACAGATTCATCGACAGAGGGTTCCCTTCCGGTGCCTGATCCACCGGGTGCGGCCGATGATCCTCCCTGCTGTCCCGGTGTCCTGCCGGCACTTCCCTGTCCGCCCGGGGGAGCGGTCCCCGGTGTTCCTCCGGGGCTCACCCCGACGGCAACCTCATTGGTCCGGAACTCCTTCCCTCCTGCCCTGACCGTGGCAGGCGGAATGGTGAAGGAGCCCTCGCGCAAAGCCCTCAGCACGTAGGAGTAGGTGACCACAGTTTTCATGGTCATCTTTCCGTTGATCCATTGTGAGGTGGAGGAATAGGAGGAGAAGGGGCCTGCTAATAGCTGAAAATCAGTAAGTTCCGGTAGCATTACCTCGCCCCGTTCCGAACCTTCTATAACATACTGGAATTGCTCCCCGGCGGCCACGGCCGAAGGCGCCGAGGCGGTAAATCCATTGTCCTGACTCAGGGCTGGCTGAAATCCCATAAATACAGCACACAGAACCAGCGGAATGAACTTTGCAGGCCACTGCTGTCCATTACCCCATCCGGGAGCACTTCCCGGCCTCTTCCCGGAGTTCTCCATCCTTCCTATGGTCCTGTTGCTGAAAATCATCGCCCGAAATTACCAATCCTTTTCAGTTTTCACCTTTGCAGCAGCTGCTTTTTTCTGATCCACTTTCTCCTTTACATCTTTCTCCTGAAGTTGAATGGCATCGAGCAGACGTTCGGCATCTTCCCTGGAAATCTCCTGGGGCCCGGGCTGCTGCTCCTGCTCTTCACTCTGCTGCTCCTGCTCCTCACCCTGATCCTGCTGTTGTTCCTGATCCTGCTGTTGTTGCTCGTCCTGCTGTTGTTGCTCGTCCTGCTGTTTCTGATCCTGCTTCTCCTGATACTGCTGCTGCTCCTGATCCTGCTGCTGCTCCTGATCCTGCTCCTGATCCTGGTTTTGTTGCTGTTGCTGGTCCTGCAACTTCTTCTGTGCATAGGCCAGATTGTACTTGGTATCCATATCTTCCGGGTTCAGCCTCAGGCTCTCCTTAAAAGCCTCTACACTGGGGCCGAACTGGCCCGCTTTCAGCAGGCTGTTGCCGATATTATGCCACACCCGGGCTGCGGTACCGGGATCTTCTGTTTTCTCCACCAGTGCCTGGTATTCTTTCATTGTCTCTTTGAACTTTTCCTGCTGATAGAGCGCTGCTCCCGTATTGTAACCCGCCTCGAACGACTCGTCGTTCAAATCTCTGGCCTTCCGGAACTGCACCTCCGCCTCGCTGAAATTACCTTCCTCGTATGCTTTGACTCCCTCCCGGATCACCCTGCGCTCACTCTGTGCGGACAGAATTCCGGAAAAACCAAGAAAAATCAGCCCCACCAGAAGCAAGGCTCTCTTTTCCATCCAAGCCCCTGTTCTCATAGAATCCACTATTTTCATACCAATTCCGTCATTTTAGCCGTTTGCCACTGGACGCTGCATGCCGCATCGAGGCATTTCAGCCTGTTTTAAAGAGGTTCAGCCGCCTGAAAAAGGGGTTCTTCCGCGACCGGATGAAAAACTCGATCAGCAGGAACAACAGCGCGAATCCTGCAAAATACTGAAACCGCTCCGCAAAATCGGAAAACACCCGGGTGGTGAGTTCGGTTTTCTGCAGATTATCCAGTTCGTCGATCAGGCTGTTGATCCGGTCCCCGGAGATATAAGCACCGTTACCAGCTCTCGCCACCTCAATCAACAATCGCTCGTTGAGCTTACTCACCACTACCTGTCCCTCCTTATCGCGCCGGTTCACAGCGCTTCCCGGTGAGACGGGTACCGGGACCCCGTCAGGATCGCCCAGGCCGACCGTAAATACCTTGATCCCCTCTTCCGCCGCTCTCCGGGCCTCCCCCACCGCGTCGTCTTCATGATTCTCTCCGTCGGTGATCACCACAATGGCCTGACTGGGTGCAGATCCCGTCGCATTCCCCTTACCGTTGTCGGTGGAGAAGGAGCGGGCGGCCAGTCCGATGGCCGATCCGATAGCGGTCCCCTGCTTGGAGACCATGTCGGGTCCGGCACCCGAGAGGAACATTTTTACGCTGGGGTAATCATCGGTGATGGGGATCTGGGTGTAGGCGTCCCCCGCAAAAACGATCAGTCCGACCTTGTCGTTGGACATCCGGTCGACCATCCGGCCGATCATCTGTTTGGACCTCTCCAGCCTGGAGGGTTGGATATCCTCGGCCAGCATGCTGTTGGAGACATCCAGGGCAATGATGATCTCGCGTCCCCTCTGCTCCACCTCCTCCAGTTTCGATCCCACCCGGGGACCCGAAGCCGCGATGATCAGCAGTACCAGTCCGATAAAAAGGAAAACAAATTTCCAGTGATGCGCCGACCAGGAGGCATCGGGCATCAGTGTCTCCATCAGCCAGCTGTCGCCAATCTTCCTGAAGGAGCGACTCCGGTGACGCAGATAGAGCAGGTAACCGATCAGCATCAGCCCGGCAGCTGCCAGCAGCCAGAGAACCTCCTTATGTGCAAACTGTATCATATAGTCATATCCATTCAGACTTATCCACACCCTGTGCCGGTCATCACGGAATGGTCCGGAATGCCGTGTAGCGCAGCAGGATCTCGAGCAGCAGCAGGATCAACGCTGCCAGCAGGAAGGGGAAATACTCCTCCTTCTTCTTGCTGAACTGTTTCACATCCAGTTTCGTCTTCTCCAACTGGTCGATCTCCTGGTATATCTCTCTCAGTTTATTGTTGTCGGTGGCCCTGAAATAGGCCCCGTCGGTACTTTCCGCAATTTTCCTCAGGACCTCTTCATCGATCTCCACCGGCATGTTCCGGGTGACTGTCCGGCCGAACACGTCCTGGACCGGGATAGGGGCGCTGCCCCTTGATCCTACCCCGATGGTATAAACCCGGATCCCGAAGCCGGCCGCAATCTCGGCGGCGGTTACCGGCCCCACTTCACCCCGGTTATTCACTCCGTCGGTGAGCAGGATGATCACCTTGCTTCTGGCTTTGCTCTCCTTGACCCTGTTCACGGCCGTGGCCAGTCCCATTCCGATGGCCGTTCCGTCCTCGATCACCCCGAAATCGATATCCTTCATGAAATTGACCACCACCGCCCTGTCGGTGGTCATTGGACACTGAGTAAAGCTTTCGCCGGCAAAAACCACCAGTCCGAAACGGTCATTCTCCCTGGCATTGACAAATTCGATTCCCACATCTTTGGCAGCCTCCAACCGGTTGGGCCGGAAATCCATGGCCCGCATGCTGCCGGAAATATCCATGCACATGACTATATCGATCCCTTCGGTGGTCACCTCTTCCCACCTGTTGGAGGATTGCGGGCGGGCCAGTACCACGATCAACAGAGTGACGACGCCCATTCTCATCAGAAAAAGCGAGTGGCGCAGCCAGATCCTGGAGGACCCCAGTCTCTCATCCAGATTCTCGAACCCGGACAGCTTCATGGCAGCAGTCGCCCTTCGCCCGCGCCAGACGTACCAGGCTGCCATCAGGGGCAACAGTATCAGCCCGTAGAAAAAAGCCGGATATGCAAACTCGATGCTACTCATGTTTTATCTCCTCTTCCCGATAGAACAACGGATAGGTTTTCTGAACGAAAATGTAAGCGTTATTCAGGTGGGTCTGATTATCCACCGGCAGCGGGTCCTCTTTGGCGAATTTCACCAGATCGGCCATCTCCAGAAGTTCCTGTAGCATATCATCCAGCAGGCCATCCTCCCTGTTCGATCTGCGGAATGCCAGAAGAATTTCTGAAGTAGTGCTTTCCATAGCTGGAATGGTGTATTGATGTTCGATATACTGCCGGATGATATCCGTGAGTCGGGTGTAGAATGTTTTCACCTCACCCCTCTCCCACAACTTCTCTTCCTTCAGTTTGTCGAGTTCCCTGAATGCCAGCACATGGGCCGGTTCCAGAGGCTTCGACCGGACTCCTTCAGGATCGGTCTTTCGCCTGCGCGCTCTCCGGATCAACAGATAGAGTACCGTTCCCAGTACCATTACCAGAACCCCCAATCCGATCCATGGAAGCAGCTCCCGGAAGGTCAAGGGGGTATTGATGGGAGGTTTGATGGGCTTGATTTCACCTGACAGATCCACCTCCGGTTCATAGACCCTGAGCATCACCGGCATGCTCCTGGCTGTGTCCTTTACAGTCCCGGAGGAATAAAAGACCTGCTGGGAAGGGATCATATGTACCCCTGCTACAAAAGAGGTAAACCGGTATCTCCTGGCCACCCGTTGCCTTCCCTCCGAAAAAGTGGAGTCGGTATCCACCACCTCCAGCACCTCCAGATGACGACTCAGGGTGTCGCCGATAACAGGCAGAGTGAACTCCACATGCTCTCTTGCCTCCACCGCCAGGGTATACTCCACCTGATCACCGATCATGAGGGAATCCCTTTCCAGTTCCGAACGGACACTGATCAGCTGGCCGGAGACCCTCCCGGGCCATGCCAGCCATGCGGCAAGGAAGAGCAGTAAAAGATATCTACCCGGTATTATTCTCATTAAATACTAGCGTTGTTTGAACAGTCTGATCAGAGGTTTCACGTAATCTTCGCCGGTTTTCAGGGAAGCATGGTCCACTCCTGCCCGGGTAAAGATCTCCTTCATCATCTCCACATGACTTTCCCACTTCATGGCATAACTCTCCCTGACCGAATTGCGGGACGTGTCGATCCACCGTTCCCGTCCCGTCTCCGCATCCCTCACCCTGATCAGTCCCACGGAAGGAAGAGAGGTCTCCCTCCGGTCGTAAACATGCAGGGCAGCCACATCGTGCTTGTTATTGGCCACCTGAAGGGAACGGGCATACCCCTTGTCCCTGAAATCGGAGATCAGAAAAGCGGTGCACCGTTTCTTGATAGCATTGGTCAGGAACCGGAGGCTCTCTGAAATGTCAGTGCCATTGCTGACCGGCTGGAATTCCAGCAACTCACGGATGATCCTCAATATATGCTGGCGTCCTTTCTGGGGCGGTATAAACTTTTCCACCCTGTCGCTGAACATGATCACCCCGATCTTGTCGTTGTTGGCGATGGCTGAAAAAGAGAGCACGGCCGATACCTCGGCAATCAGATTTCTCTTCAGGTGCAGCTGGGTTCCAAAGTCGCCCGATGCACTCAGATCGATCAGCAGCATCACCGTCAGTTCCCGCTCCTCCTCGAACACCTTTACGTAGGGATGACTGAACCTGGCGGTTACGTTCCAGTCGATGCTCCGGATATCATCGCCGTACTGATACTCCCTCACCTCGGAGAAGGTCATTCCCCGTCCCTTGAAGGCGCTGTGGTACTCTCCGGCGAAAATCTGCCTGGAAAGCCCCCGGGTCTTGATCTCGATCTTCCGTACCTTCTTTAATAACTCTTTCGTCTCCACGATCTAGTTTTCGCGCGATTCACGAACGGTGAAGTACCACTCCTGCCTGGTCAGTGTGACTCCGACCGTATCGGAGCCCAGGATATACTCCCATCTGGAATCCCCAACCATCCGGTAATGGTCGCTCAACTTTTCCACCACTTCATCGAATTCAGAATAGTCGCATATCAGCTTGGATGTCTTGCACACATCTTCATCGGTGAAGTACAGTATCCAGGTGCAGGTCCGGAGCCCGTTCACGTATTTCAAATAGTTGAACTGCTGCCTCACCACCGATTGATCTTTTCTGAAATCCCGGTGCTCCTTTCTGACCGACTTTTCCACTTCCGCCTTCTCCTGTCCGAGCATCGACTGTCCGATCATGGATTGCCCGGATACATCCATTCCCGGAAGAAGGAAAAGACCCGTGAAGACCAACAGAAAAGCAACCGTTTGCCGGTGAATGGCGGGAAGTGTAACCGGGTTGATATGAGGAATGGTTTTCATTTCTATGGAACCTCCACCTGGTTCAGTATCTCCGTAATGATATCTTCTGTGGTGATGTTTTCAGCTTCTGCCTCGTATGTGAGCCCGATCCGGTGGCGCATCACATCGTGGCAGACCGCCCGTATATCTTCCGGTATCACATAGCCACGCCGTTTGATGAATGCGTAGGCCTTGGCGGCTTTGGCCAGGTTGATGCTCGCCCTGGGCGAGGCTCCGTACTGGATCATAGGCACAAACTGTGCCAGATCCACCTGTCCGGGATCCCTGGTGGCAAATACGATGTCCAGCAGGTAATTTTCGATCTTCTCGTCCAGATAGACCTCCTTGACCACATCCCTCGCCTTCATGATGTCGGCTGGCTTCAGAATGGCATTGGAGCTGGGGAACACCTTCTGAAGATTCTCACGAACGATCAGCCGCTCCTCGTCCCTGGTGGGATAGGTGATCACCACCTTCATCATGAAACGGTCCATCTGTGCTTCGGGAAGCGGATAGGTTCCCTCCTGCTCTATGGGATTCTGGGTGGCCAGCACCAGGAAGGGGCGCTCCAGGGGGTAAGTCACCTCGCCGATGGTGATCTGTTTCTCCTGCATGGCCTCCAGCAGAGCGCTCTGCACCTTTGCAGGGGAGCGGTTGATCTCGTCGGCCAGCACCAGGTTGGCGAAGACGGGGCCTTTTTTCACCAGGAATTCT
>CAZOHA010000090.1:0-9986 GCA_964579515.1 uncultured Bacteroides sp.
GATCGGGTTCGACGGCTGATCGGGTTCGACGGCTGATCGGGTTCGACGGCTGATCGGGTTCGACGGCTGATCCGGTTCGGCTGTTGGCGGATCACTGAATGCCGGAGATTTTTCCGTAATAGGAGATCGTTTGCCGGTTCTGGCTGTTTACTGTCAGCGTTCCATATCCACTTGCGGAGATTTCGAGAGTTACTCTGTACTGTTCGTTGGATATTTCCACATCCCCGATGGAAAAGATAAGTCGTGTGGTCCTTTTGGAGGGATCTTTCTCTATCTCCCTGTCTTCAGGTTCTCCTTCAAACCGGATCCCGCCGCCACTGCCGTAGGGAGCGGTGTAAGCCCTTCCGAAATAGGGGAGGTTGGCCTCATAGGTTCCCTCTTCGGCCCTCATGGTGTAAGTGCTGGTGGCCTGCATCGTTCTTCCTCCGGTGGGATTGATCGACTGAACAGTGAAGACAAAGTTCCCGTCGCTGATCATCCGGCTGTATTGCTGATAAGCCTCTTCAAGTTCCTGCTGCCTGGCTTCACTTCGCTCTCCTCCTGAAAAGACCCCGCATCCGGAGAGTGTGAGAGAGATCAGCAGTAAAGCGTATTCTGTTCTCATGGCGACTGTTTTATATGAAGGTTAAAATATCGTTTTCCTAATAGTGTAACCATTGAAAGGCCTTTATGTTAAAAAGATGTTAATGTTTTTGACAATCAAAACTTTACAATGATCTTAAGTTCGCTTAATTTTAAGCGAAAATCAGGAACATGCCAGAGGCAGACAGCGTTCCGGTCCGCATGATCCTTCCCCCGGACGGAAGGCAGACCCGCATCGACTTTTTCGGACATTCAGATCACAGAAAAGTGTCATCAGATTGGTGGCATACTTTATCTTCCTGGTTGAGACAGGATACCAGGAAAGCAGGCCCGAAACTGGAGTTCTTTGCCCAGCAGCTGGAAAAGGAGGGGTATTCGGAGAAATCCAGGAAGACCTATCTGTTCATGGCCCGAAGGTTTTTCCAGTACTACGAGGGTTTGGATCCCATGGATATCACCATGGGTGAAATCGAAGATTACAATTTCGAATATTTCGTCTCGGGAAGGTATTCCCGCTCCTACCAGCTGCAATTCATCAATGCCGTCAAGCTCTATTACCACCTGACGGAGGGCATTGATCTGAACCTCAAACAACTCAGGAAAACCGGGATGTTCCGGAGATCAGGCTGAAACCGGCCAGGAAATCGGCGGTATCCATGCGGCGTTTTCCCTCCAGCTGAATACGGAGGATTTCCATGTGGCCGTCGCTTACCGCCACCTCCAGTGACCGCCGGCTGTCGGTAAAAAGGGTACCCGGGATGCCCCGGGGTCTGCCCGGAATAAACCGGGAATCAAAGATCTTGCAGAGGAGGGATTCCTCCTGTGTTCGCTGCAGGTGGGAGAATGCACCCGGAAAGGGGCTGAGGCCCCGGATCATATTGAAAATATCTTCTCCCTGCCGCTTCCAGTCGATCCGGCAGTCCTCACGGGAGATCTTGGGTGCCAGTTTAAGATCTGTTCCCGGCTCCATGAATTCATGCTGGGGCCTGGGGTGAAGTTCTTTCCGGGATAGACCGTCGACGGTCCTGGCCACCAGTTCTGCGCCCATTTCCATCAACCGGTCGTGCAGTTCACCGGTGGTCTCGAACTCTCCGATCGGGGTGCGCTCCTGCAGGAGAATGTTCCCCGTATCGATTTTTTCGTCGATCAGAAAGGTGGTCACCCCGGTCTCTTTTTCCCCGTTCATCACCGCATGATGGATGGGAGCGGCTCCCCTGTACTGGGGAAGCAGGGAGGCGTGCAGGTTGAAGGTTCCCAGCCGGGGAAGTGCCCATACTGCTTCCGGAAGCATCCGGAACGCCACCACCACCTGAAGATCGGGTTGAAGTTGCTCCAGGTCCCTAAGAAATCCGGGATCTTTCAGTTTGGGCGGCTGGAGGACCGGTACAGAGGGGGAGTGGGCCTGAATGAACTGCTTGACGGAAGGCATGGTGACCCGCTTTCCCCTGCCTGCGGGCCGGTCGGGGGCCGTTATGACACCTGTGATCCGGTAGTTTCTCTCCAGCAAAAGTTTCAGGGGAGCCACAGCGAATTCAGGGGTTCCCATGTAAACGATACGGGGGTATTCAGCGATCATTGTGAAAGGGATTCTCGTATCTGGCAATATTCAGAAAGTGCCCCATCTTATCCCTTTTGGTCTCCAGGTAGAATTTGTTATGCTCATTGGCGGGGATCTCCAGGGGGATGGTCTCCACGATCTTCATTCCATAGCCTTTCAGTCCTGCCTTTTTGACCGGATTGTTGGTGATAAGCCGTATGTTCCGTATACCCAGGGCATGAAGGATGCCGGCACCCACTCCGTAGTCCCGCTCGTCCTCCCTGAAGCCGAGCTCCAGGTTGGCTTCGACCGTGTCGCGGCCCTCTTCCTGCAGTTTATAGGCTTTCACCTTATTATATAGACCGATCCCCCGACCCTCCTGATTGAGGTATACGATCACCCCTTTCCCCTCCTTCTGAACCATCTGCATGGCCTCATGGAGCTGGGATCCGCAATCGCACCGGTAGCTTCCGAAGATATCTCCGGTCACACAAGAGGAGTGCACTCTCACCATTACCGGCTCCTCCTCGGTCCACTCACCCTTGGTGAGAGCCACATGTTCGAGACCGTTCGACTTCTGGATAAAGGGGGTGAGATTGAATTCCCCGTATTTGGTGGGGAGGTGAACTTCGCATCCTTTAATGACGATGGAGTCGGTGTGGAGCCGGTAGGCGATCAGGTCCTTGATGGTAATGATCTTCAGATGGAGCTCTTTTGCCATCTGCATCAGCTCCGGGAGCCTGGCCATGGTCCCGTCCTGGTTCATGATCTCTACCAGGACACCGCCGGGTTTCAGGTTTGCAAGGCGGGTGATGTCCACTGCCGCTTCGGTGTGGCCGGCCCTTCTCAGCACTCCCTGGCGCTTGGCCCTCAATGGAAAAATGTGGCCCGGCCTGGCCAGATCATCCGGCCGGGTGACGGGGTCGACCAGAGCACGCAGAGTCTTGGCCCGGTCGGAAGCGGAAATACCCGTGGTGGTCCCGTGTCCGAGCAGGTCGACCGAAACGGTGAAGGCTGTGGTATGGCTGCTGGTGTTGTTGGTCACCATGAGTGGAAGGTCCAGCTCACTGCACCGCTCCTCGGTGAGGGCGGCACAGATCAGCCCCTTTCCACGGGTGGCCATGAAATTGACCGATTCGGGTGTGACCAGTTCGGCGGCACACATAAAATCCCCTTCGTTCTCCCGGTCCTCATCATCCACCACGATAATGATCTTTCCGTTCCTTATATCCTCCAGGGCATCATCGATGGTGTCCAGTTTAATCCTGGTTTCTTCTTGTGGGTTGCCAGACATTGTTTTTAATCCCTCCGACGAATCTGAAAAAACCGGCCATCAGGGCCAGATTCATCAGTACGAAATGTGAAATAAAGCGCAAAGGTAACGCATGGATCTTAATTTTCCTCAGAAAAAGATCAATAACAGGCACTAAGAGGAAGAGTACCTGCAGCCAGGCAAAGATTCTGAACATCGTCGACCGGTCAGAAAGGACCAGAGAGATGGTCAGTGTGAGGATCACCAGAAAGGGAATGATCCACCGCAGCACTTTGTGTGACCAGAAACAGAAGGCCACCCCCGGCCGTCCGGGGAGCAGAAGTTTCCGGAAAGCCACCAGGTTCTGGAAATTTCCCGCAGAAATTCTTCGTTTTCTCCGGTACTCCTCGCGAATGTCGTTGGATACATCCTCGAAGACATGTGCACCGGTATTGCTGATGCACTGGTATCCCTGCTGCAGGACCGACATGTTGATATAGAAGTCATCCACCAGGAAATTGGAAGGTACCGGCCTGTATAATTTCCGCCTGACAGCATAACAGCCGCCGAAAGGCCCCATCATCGCTCCCCAGATCAGACTTTCGTGATGCTTGATGCGCACCTCTCTGTTGATGTAGAACCGTTCCTGCCCGGATATCCCGTGGTTCCTCACCCGGGTATTGATCATCCTGGAATCGACCAGCCCTACCTTCTCTTCCCGGAAATACCGGATCATTTCCCTCAGTGCGTTTTTGTCGAGTAGAACATTGGCATCGGTAATGATCAGGATCTCTCCGTCCGACTCCTCCACCAGACGGTTGACCACTCCCGGTTTACCGGTGCGCTGATCAAAGCGGAATACCTTCAGTTGCGGGTATTCCTCAGAAAGCGTTTCCAGCAATATATCGGTAGAGTCGGTGGAAGCGTCCGATCCCACCAGTACCTCCATCCGGTCGCCGGGGTAGTCATTTTCAAAAACCGACCTGATTTTGGGGCCGATCACCTCCTCCTCATTGTAGGCCGCCACGATCACCGATATCCGGGGTAACCCGTCACGGCCGAAAGATTGAAGCGAGAGTTCACGGTTCCCGGAAAGCAGATGCAGTATCAGGGGAAATAACAGATAGGAGTGTATGATCAGGAATATACAAAACCAGAATATTATCTGCAGAACGATCATGCCTGTGAAGCGTAGAACCGGCTGAGCCGGCCGGAAATCTCAAAGGTATCAAATTTCTTACGAACAAAGTCAAGAGCCCGGTCGGCCTGTTCTCTTGCTGACTCTTCGCTGCCGATCAGCAACTGCAGATGAGCACCGAATTTTATAGGATCATCGGCCACCCGCACATCCCTTTCATGGATGGCCGGTATGCCCTGGATTCCGGTTCGGGTGGTCACCACCGGCCTTCCCAGGGCCATGGCTTCCAGAATCTTGATCCGGATCCCGCTGCCAGTCAGCAAGGGGGCCACCATGACCCGGTGATCCGACATGAATTTCCTGGCATCCTCCACCTCTCCGTGATAGATGATCTGCGGGTGTCTGAGCTTTTTCAGGAACCTGCCGGGGGCATTCCTTCCTGCCACATGGAACCGGAGTGCTTCTATCTTTTTCACCAGGACCGGGAACACTTTTTCCAGAAACCAGACAAGCCCCTCCTGGTTGGGCAGCCAATCGAGTGCCCCGATGAAAAAAAGGTCCGGTCCGGCCGGCAGGGAGGAGGGTTCATACTCCCTGACAGAAATTCCGGTGGGTACCGAAATGGCCGGGAGGGAGACACCCAGCGATCGGAACCGGGTCACATCCTCTTCGCTGATTCCCACCAGATAATCGCATCTGCGGATCACTTCCAGTTCGTATTTCCTGAGCCTTTCCGTCATATTCCGAAGATACCACCTCTTCAGGACCGATCGCTCGTTGACGGCCTTGCTTTTCCAAATCAGGTGTTCTACATTATGGGACCTCAGGGCCACCCTGATCTTCGGTTGGTGACGGATCTCATTCAGGTAATGGGCCGTATAGGGCCCCTCCAGCTGCACCAGGTCGTACGTCTCCTTTTCCAGCAGTCTTTGCAGCCGGTCCCGGAATTCCTGAATATGGAATCTTTCAGCGATATAGGGGGTACGGGAGAAGAGCAGGTTACGCAACATCTTCAGCGGGCGGATTGAGCTGTCACATGGTACGGAGGAGAATTCTACCCCCTGCCGCACCTCTTCCGGGATCTTTTCAACCGGGAACGGGTGTTTGGAGGTGTTCATGGCCAGGCAGGTCACCTGGTGACCCTCGTCCCTGAGTCCCCTGATCATCTGAAGCGTGGCAATGGATCCCCCGTCTTTCGGCGGGTAGGGGATCTTGTTGGCAAGGATCAGGATCTTCATCTTATCCTGACTAATTTGCGGATGCCCTTGCCGATCTTTCCGAACCAGAGGAAATAGGTTTCAATGTTCAGGATCACCGAATCGTGGGCGGCCTTATTGGTGAGCCAGATACTCACCGGGACCAGGATGAAGGTGGAGAACCACATTCCGAAAAATGGTGATACGATACTCTCCCTGACAAATTTCTCTCCGGTCATGGAGATGATGTAATAGATCAAAAAGAGGAGGACACTGATAATCACAGGCATGCCCAGCCCCCCTTTACGGATAATGGCACCCAGGGGTGCACCGATAAAGAAGAAGATTGCGCAGAGCAGCGACAGAGTGAACTTCCGGTGAATCTCGATCTGGTACCGTCTCAGCCTGGCCTGTTTCCAGTCGGCTGTTCCCACATTCGAAGTGGTGACCGATTTGTTGTTCCGGGCGTAGTTGATGGCCATGGTGATGGCTCTTCTTCGTTCCAGTTTGTTCAATTCGGCGAATGCAGAGTCGACATGCACCGGCACCACCTTCAGTGAATCCTCCGGAAGAGGGGTCGTCAGGGTATCCTCTTTCTGCATCCGCTGACGCTGATATTCCCTGGTGATCATCACCCCCTTTGGCTTTCCCACCAGGGAGGTCTCGATCATATTCTCGAACTTGTCAAGCACCACATCCAGGTCCTGTATGAGGGAGTCCTCGAAGTGATTCAGCTGGGAAAGGTTCAGCATGGAGTAGGAGTTCCGGAAGAGCCGTTCATCCGACCGGTTCAAACCGAATCCGGTCATCTCGATGAGCATCTCCTGATGACGGAATGTGGACCGCTGATGCGGGTAGCTTTTAATGTGCCGTTCTTCCTGTTTCTGCCTCTGCAGCTCTTCGTAGGTCTTTCCGTTGTAAAGGGTAAGCAGGAGATTCTTCTCATCCCTGGACATTTTCATATACCCTGAATCGGCCACCGTCACCTTCACATTTCCCTTTTTGGCGGTGTGGTCAAAGATCAGGATATCTTTCAGCAGGCTGGTCCTCGGATTCCGGTCCCCAATCCGGATAGAGTACCCCTCCAGCGTATTGTCAAAGACTCCGGGTCGGATGGTCAATTCCGGTCGCTGTTGCTGAATATCATAGAGGAGGGACCTCATTTTCAGATTGGTGACGGGCATCACATAGTTGGCGAAAAGGAAAGCGCCGATGGAGATGACTCCGGAAATGATCATCACCGGGGCCATGATCTTGACCAGCGAGATCCCGGAAGATTTCAGCGCCAGAAGTTCCAGGTTCTCGGCCAGGTTCCCGAAGGTCATCAGGCTGGCCAGCAATACGGCCAGAGGCAGCGCCATGGGTACCAGACTGGCACTGGTATAGAGCAGAAACTCGGATAAAACATTAAATTCCAATCCTTTACCGATCAGGTCGTCAATATACTTCCAGAGAAACTGCATCAGAAGTATGAAAATGACGAAGAAAAAGGTCAGGATCAGAGGACCTATAAAAGACTTTATGACAAGCAGATGAAGTTTTTTCACGCCACTACCCGTTCCGACTGTAATATCAACGAATGCAAAGTTAACTTATTTTGGGTGATTGGGGAACGGTATTCAGAGTCCGATGGCCTGCTTCGATGGTTCAGAGTCCGATGGCGTGCTTCAGCTCGGAGATCTGGGTATCCCAAAGGTCGACCGCATCATCCTTCTCATCGTCTTCCGCAAAGTCGGTGATCACCAATGCCACATCCCCGGTCAGCTCGTCGGTATGGATACGGAACTCGAAAAAAGCATCTGCATCCTCCTCGTCCAGCCAGCGGAACCGGATGTATTTGTTGGCTTTCTTCTGGATGACGGAGGCGATCTGCTGAGTTCCTTCCCAGGAGAAAGTATATTTCCCCTTACGGATGTTGACATCGTCGGCAAACCATTCAGCGAGGCCTTCGGGAGTGCTCAGCCGTGCGAACAGGATATTGGGAGAGGTATTGAGCATGTACTCGAGCTCATATTTCGTCTTCATGGGAGGGTGAATTAGTCCATAATTCTGCCGTTCATGCAATTTAAGAATTTTATGCGGATTTCAAAATTCAGCCGGTCAGAGCAATGATCAGGTGGTCAAATGGGTAGAATCAGTATAAAAAGTGATTCTGCCGCATTTTCTTGTACGAAAGTCATTATATTTATGGCCTTCTCATCAGAAACCAACTAAAATATCATGAGCGGAAAAACCAAAAACAGAGGCAGGGTGGTTATTGTGATCGCCAGTATTGCGGCCACCGGCGGCCTTCTTTTCGGATTTGACACGGGGGTGATCTCCGGGGCCATCCCATTCATACAGGAGTATTTTGATCTGACCGACTCCCAGGTGGAGAATGTGACCGCCCTCGGGCTGATCGGTGCTGTGGTGGGTGCAGCCTTTACAGGTCGCATTACCGATGCCCTGGGGCGTAAGAAGGTGATTCTGGCTTCAGCTTTTGTTTTTGCAACCGGAGCAGTCTGGACCGGGCTGGCGCCCACGGTGAACCAGTTGATGATCTCCAGATTCTACCTGGGCCTGGCCATCGGTGTCTCCTCCTTTGCCGTTCCGCTTTACATTTCAGAAATAGCACCCACCAAGATCAGGGGGAGGCTGGTGTCGATGTTCCAGTTGCTGATCACCGTCGGGATCCTGGCCGCTTATCTGAGCGACAGGGCGCTGGCCGATAACACCGACCTGGAGAGCTGGCGGCCCATGTTATATGTGGGGGTGATCCCGGCCATCATACTGTTTGTGGGGATGTTTTTCCTGCCGGAGACGCCCCGCTGGCTCATGGGAAAAGGGCGTGAGGACGAGGGTCGCCGCGTGCTGAGCCGCACAGAGGATCCTGAGATGCTCGATACGGTCATTGCTGAGATGAGAAGGGAGATTGAACTTGATAAGGAGCAGGCCGACTGGAAGGCCATATTTAAACCGTGGCTCCGAAATGCACTGATCATTGCCGTGGGGATCATGTTCTTCCAGCAATTTGTCGGGATCAACACCGTGATCTATTACAGCCCGAAAATTTTCCTGACCGCCGGATTCGAGGGGGCCGAAGCCGCCATTGCAGCATCGGTGATCGTAGGGGTGGTCAATGTGCTGTTCACCATAGTCTCGTTGTTCGTCATCGATAAACTGGGAAGAAGAAAGCTATACTTTCTCGGACTTTCCGGGATTACGATTGCACTGATCGGAATGGGACTCGGATTTATGATCCCGGCCGCCGGAAAATGGTTCCTGGTATCCTCCATGCTGGTCTACATCGCGTTTTTCGCCATCAGCCTGGGGCCGCTCGGCTGGCTGATCATCACAGAAGTATTCCCTACCAAGGTCCGCGGCCTCGGCTCTTCCATCGGATCACTCTCCAACTGGGGATTCAATACCCTGGTGGTTTGGACATTCTTTAAAATGGCCAGTGCCATCGGTAACGCCAAGGAGGTGGTCATTCCCGAAGGGCAGGTACTGTCGGATGTCTGTCCCACCTGCGTGGGAAGTGTTTTCTGGATCTTTGCCGGGGTGGCGGTTATCGGAATCGTATGGGGGTATTTCTATATCCCCGAGACCAAAGGGGTCACGCTGGAGGAGATCGAGGAGCACTGGAGGTCGGGTGGAAGGCCCAGGGACCTGAAGATGAAGCAGGAGGAGGGCGAGCTCGGCGTTTAAAACGGTTTATGCAATCATTTCTCGAATTGGCGAAGAGCCGGTATTCCTGCAGGAAATATGATTCCCGTCCGGTGGAGCAGGAAAAGCTGGAGCAGTTGCTGGAAGCGGGCCGCATAGCCCCTTCGGCAGTCAACCTTCAACCCTGGCATTTCTATGTGTTCCGGGATCCCGGAGCACTGGAGCGGGTGCACCAGGTATATCACCGGGAGTGGTTCCGCTCGGCGCCCTGCGTGATAGTCCTGTGCAGTGACCATGAACGCTCCTGGAAGCGGAAAGACGGGAAGGATCACGCCGATATCGATATCGCCATAGCTGCCGATCATATGACCCTTCAGGCCACCGATCTCGGTCTGGCCACCTGCTGGATCTGCAACTTTGACCCGGAGGCTGCCAGGAAGCTGCTGAGACTCCCGGATCACATGGAGCCGGCGGTGATCCTTTCGGTGGGATATCCGCTGGATGAGGCGGATCCCGGACGTCACTCCGAAAAGCGGAGGCCGCCGGAGGATATCACCACCATCGATCCGGAGTGATCATCCCTTCAGCCGGGCTGGTTTCCAGTCCGACTGAAGATTGCCGATCTTTTCCCCGGCC
>CAZOHA010000091.1:0-9983 GCA_964579515.1 uncultured Bacteroides sp.
CGTGATTTATATTGTCTCGACAAGCCTTTCACCAGGGAGGTGGATGAGCTGTACCGCAGGGCCTTCCTGCAGTATCACAGTTTCAGAAAAGCACCCAGAGAGTTTAATTCAAATTAAAAACGCAACATGAAAAAAGAAGAAATCATCGCCAAGCGACTGAAAGAGAGTTTCCCACTGATGAGCGAAGAGGAGATAGGCAAGGCCTCCAAGGAGATCGCCGGCGATCTGGAGGATCCCGGGACCCTGGACATTGGTGAGTATCAAAAAATCATGGACCAGGATGATCCCGGGAAAGTGAATCTCCGCATCAAGGACAATCTGTAGCCATGCCGATCAGAGTCGACTATAAAGATGCCATGCGGGATGCCTACCGGCAGGCAAAGAACATTGAGAAGGCCATCCTGGCCACCCTGGCCAAAATCGGGGAGGAATTCGCCCGGGATGCCAAGCATGCTGTGAATATCAACAAGGGTGCCTTCCCGAAAGGTGACTATACTGATCAGACCGCAAACCTCAGGAACTCGATCGGGTATATCATCTATAAGGACAGCCTCCCGGCGATGGAGAAGTTCGAGGCCTCCGGAGAGGGGGTGGCCGAGGCGAAGCGGTTCCTGGCCACTATTCCAAAGAAGCCGGGTTATGTCCTGGTCGGTGTGGCCGGCATGAACTACGCCTCCTACCTGGAGGCCATGGGCTACAACGTGATCACCTCACAATCCTTTGTTGCGATCGACAATCTGACCGATCGATTGAAAAAGCTATCCAAAAAATCACATACCGAGCTGGGGCTCATCGCACAGGGCCGAAGCTCGGCCATCTAAATCTACCATCATGGGCGCAATTCATTTTGAAGCAGGGGTCGACGGAACCAAGATCCACCAGGATATCAAACGAATCGAACAGGACCTGAAAGGGCTCTCGGATGCAGCAGTCAAAGAGTCCGGACGAATGGATGCTGCTTTCCGCAAGGCGGCAGCGGCTATCGGAACGCTCTTCACCGTGGCCGCCGGCAAGCAGTTCATCAGTCAGATGGTGTCCGTCCGTGGTGAGTTCCAGCAGCTGAACATCTCCCTGGAGACCATCCTGGGGAACAAAGAGAAAGCCGATCAGCTGTTCCGGGATGTGGTCGACTTCGCCGCATATACCCCTTTTGAGCTTACCGAGGTGGGGCAGGGAGTGAAAAAGCTCCTGGCCTTTAATGTAGAGGCCGAAGACACCCTGGATATCCTCCGACGGCTGGGTGATATCTCCGCCGGTCTGTCCACCGATCTCGATGGCCTGGTGCAGGCCTACGGGAAGGTGAAGGCCAAGGGCAAGCTGCAGGCCGAGGAGATGAATCTGTTCCTGGAGAGGGGGATCCCGCTGGTTTCTGAGCTGGCCGAGATGTATGGAGTGGCCGAATCCG
The DNA here is from genome assembly GCA_964579515.1 of uncultured Bacteroides sp. Classification (GTDB taxonomy): domain Bacteria; phylum Bacteroidota; class Bacteroidia; order Bacteroidales. Next base: position 1,406 of record CAZOHA010000091.1, read on the forward strand.
CTATCTATGAGATGGCCTCCAAGGGTATGGTCTCTTTCGAGGATCTCCACCAGGTGCTGGTCAACCTGACGGATGACGGTGGTAAGTTCGCTGATCTGATGCAGAAGCAGGTCGAGTCCCTCCCGGGACAGATCTCCAACCTGAAGGATGCCATCTCTCAGATGTTGAATGAAATGGGACAGGCGAACGAGGGGATCCTCTATGGATCGATTGATTTTGTCAAGAAGCTGGTGGAGAACTATGAGGAGGTCCTGGCTGTTCTGAAGGCTCTGATCGCCACCTATGGAGCGTATCGCGCCGCTATTATCGTCAATACAATGGTTCAGCAGGCCCAGGCTGCCGGCTCCCTGGCCAAAGCTCTGAAGGGGGCGGCTGTTGCCCAGAGAGCCCTGAATCTTGCTCAGAAAGCCTCCCCCATAGGCTTGGCGCTGGCAGCGGTCACCGGCCTGGTCACCGCCATGGTAGCACTTTCAAAAAGGACCAGGGAAGCAGCCGACCAGGCCGAGAGGTTCAAGAATGAATATGAGGGGATAGAGGATTCTGTCCGGGCAAACTATACCGGTCAACTGGCCGATCTGGAGCAGCTGAGGCGAAAGCTCGAGGAGGTGAAGGGTACCAGGGAGGATGAGCAGGAGATCCTCAATACCCTGAACGAAAAGTACGGCGCCCACCTGGAGAATCTCCTGAACGAGAAGGATGCTTATAACGATCTGAAAAAAGCGATTGACCAGGTGGTCGGCTCCATCAAGGAACAGATCAAGATGGAGGCCCTCAGGGAGAAAGCAAAGGTCATCCAGGGACGGATCATCGATGTGGACCAGAACATCGAGAAGTTCATCGGTCCATACACGGAAGGAGGGATCCCTGAAGATCTCAAGGGCGAGCTGAATAAGACCGCTGACCAGGCCCTCAAGGATCTCTACGGAGCAAAGAATGTCCACCGGAAGATCGCTTTCAAGTACCTGCGTCAGCTCCTCCAGGAGGATAAGAAAGCCTATGAAGAGGAGTTCAACCGGATCATGGATGAGATCGGTAAGATCACAGCTGAGGCGGCAGAGAGAGTGACTCCGGATCCGGCGAAGACCGATCAGTCACCCCTGGCCAAGCAGATCCGTGAGGCAGAACAGGCCTACAAGGCCCTTGCTCAGCTCCGCCGGACCGGCCTGGAGGAAGGAACAGATTCCTTTTTTGAGAAGTTCCTGCAGGACGGGTCCAACTTCGAGGAGTGGCTCCGTACTCTGCGGGAGAAATACAAAGGGCATACGGAGGAGCTGGTGGTTATCAACTCCGCCCTGGCTTCATTGGTTCTGGAGGAGATGGAGAAGGTTGAGGAGGCCCGCCTGGGCCTGTCCAGCACCATGACCGATCAGTACCGAAAGGCTCTCGACGATTTGAACCGCTCGATGGACCAATATTTCAAGGACCTGGAGGACCAGGTGGTCGAGTCCGTCTCCTCCGAGGATTTTGATCCGGCATCCAAGATCGTCCAGGCCTTTGGCAAGACCATGACCGAGGAAGAGCTCCAGAAGCTGCAGAATGAGATGGATGGGTTCGCCGGCATTCTGAGGGATTTATCCGGTACCGTTTCCCAGTTTGATCAGATGGCCGGCCAGTCTCTGAACGTGATGTCTCAGATGGTACAGAGCCTCTCCTCCTTCTCGTCGGGGAATATCACTTCCGTTTACTCGTCAATAATCTCCATTGCCAGCGCGATCGCCGAGTTCGCCATGGCCCAGGAAGCCCTGAAGGATCAATACAAGGCGGGAGTGATCGCCAAGCAGGCCGAGAGGATCGAGCGGAGTGTGGCAGCCATCAACCAGCACCTGGATGAACAGTACTACCTGCTGAGCCAGCTGGAAGGGATCGACTGGCTCCGGGGTGCTTACGACACTGTTGAGGAAACCAACAGGGCCATTGAGAACATGATCGCAACCTTCCGTGGAGCAGATCTCCGGTTCGAGGCCCTCAAGGATCCTGTGGGGGGAGATCCCAACAACCCGGCCGATCATTTCAAGGTGAAGATCGAGCCGGACTGGGATGAGGATGATTTCCGGGAGCTGCTGGAGAAGTACGGGGATGCTCTGACCGATGAGAGCGAGGCTGAGCTCCGGAACTTCCTGGACGGACTGGATCAGGCCCGCAGAGATGCTGATGAGCTGCTCCAGGAGATCCGCCGGGAGACTGTGGGTTTCGATGTGCAGTACCTCACCGATTCGGTGATGGAGATGTTTGAGGCTATGAAGGACGGGGCCGCCGACTTCGGACAGACCTTTGAGCAGATCATGCAGGAGGCTGTACTGAATAGCTTCCAGCAGCGTGTTGTAACTTCCCAGATGCAGCAGTTCTATGATCAGCTCTATGAAGCCATGGAATCACCTGTGCGCAGTGGGGAGAAGAGAGTGGACCTGGGGGAGTCGTCAGGCACTCTGACAGAAGCAGAGTTTGCTGCTTTAGAGACCACCTGGGACGGGATGATGGAGCAGCTCTCCGGGCAGTACTCCTCCCTTATGGATTTTCTTAACCAGGTAGGAGCCGGCCTTAATGATCCGGATAACGATCCCAACAGCTTGACGGGAGCGATCCGCAGAGGGATCACCGAGGATACTGGATCCCTTCTGGCCGGCAGGATGAACACCATCATGCTGGATGTAAGGGCGAACACCCTGAATACCGCTGCCCTGGTGAACCATTCGGTGGCCATCGAGCATAATACCGCCCTGACGGCTCAGCGGTTGGCCAGTATGTCCAAAATGGCCGGTGATATCTCCAGGATCAGGAAGGAACTTGTTGGGGGTGGCGGCGGTGGCGGTGGTCGTTAATTCGTCATTGGTGGATTATATATATCTCAAGCGCAACTGTCTAATTCATGGGTGGTTGCGCTTCTATTTTGGATAGAGGTATTCTCGATTTGCACCGGGATTTGCATCGTTTTCGAATCGTTGCCGGAGTGATGTTATGAAATCTCACTTCACTTAATGCTCTGATTTACTTCCGATGCGGGATATCCCGTTTCGATAAAAACACCTGGCGAACTCCATCGCCACATCCTCATGCATCCAGGTACATCCACCCGGGCCTCCACTTGTGGTTACTACTCCTTCATCGCTATCCAATTTTCGGATACCGCGTAATGTTGTGATTCTCTCACTGCTGTCAGTGAATCAACAAATTGAGAGCCACTGAAAACATTGGGCTGCCCAAAATTGGGCAGGGGTCCTGGACTCATCCGCAGAATGGACAGCAATACCGGGAATACAGGCTTACCCGCGTTCAGACCTTCGAACTGATGACCGGCTATAATGCCGAGCTCCGGATAAAAGTGATCCGTCCACCCCTTGTAACTAACTGATTATAAACCAAACTCCGATTTTCGGAGATTGCTCGGCTATCGGAATTCCGATAACGGTATCCATAAAGCTGTCAAAAAAAAAGGAAGGAAACCGCTCAGGGGATTCTCGAAGCAGTCAGATGATCCTGATGCACCCGTATTTATCCTCTTTCCCGTATTCCGGGTGGGAGACTATGAGGGTTTCAGACCACTGAGCATCGGTTCGTCTAATAGGAGACCGCTTCCGGAAATACGCATAAAGCTCGCGTTCTTCGCGTTTTGTCATCCGGACCTCATCCATGTACCGGAAGCTATCGAAATGCTTGTCATAAAGCTCCTGTATTCTTTGGGGGTATCTTGGAGGGGTGTTGAGATAATCACCCACCTGGTCAGGGTGTGGTTTGGTGTGCTGGTCCTCCCCGGTAAGGATCTCTTCCGGGATCCCTTCAGGAAAAGCAGGACAACCCTCGGGGTGCTCTTCATCATGCCGACAGCTGGCACACGGTGATTTATCGCTGTATCGCACTTGGAACAAGATAAAAAAACCCCGGACAGGGACCAGGTGGCAAGGCTGGTTTATCCGGGGCTCAGGCAAACAAAAGTGCATCATGACTCCACAGGGCGCTCGAGATCTTCAATTGATAATGGTTCCTGATTCATGCGTCTGTGGATTGGAAGTTAAGAAATTGTAAACTCCGGGAGTTGGCCGTACTTGCTATTCAAATCCCTGATCTGAAATAGGAATTCATAGAGTCGCGATTCGTCGAAATTGGAGGCTTCAATATCCCTGAGAGTCCCATCCCTTTCTCGTTCAAGGGCGAGCATCTTAAGGCCGAGGGCTATCTCAATCAGGAGATCCTGAGGGTGAACCATCCCCACCCCTTCAATAGCTTCCTGCAATAGTTTTGCCTCTTCAGGCGTGATTTTGTTGCTCATGGTGTTCAGGATTTAAAGTGTTTTGAAGTACAATTCTCTCACCATTGGAAACGGTGAGGTCGTTAAGAAAAATCATCAAATCATAAAGGTCTTCATAGGTTTGTGAAAATGCTTCGGCATGATCAGAATCCATGTTCATCAGCGCAAGACGGGCTACAACCGCGAGATTAACCTCACGTATAAAACCCTGCCCACACCCTGATACCTTTGTCAGGAGGCGATTTAATTCGCGGAGCTCATACTCCTCTAAATGCTTGATGCGTGTTTTTTGCTCGGTGGTTTGTGTCATAATAATTAATTTAAGGTTTATTATATCACGCCAAATATACCTGATAGGTATATACAATGCAAATTTTGAGTATATTTTTCGCAAAGTATCTACCTAAATCACTATTTTAGTGCAAACATCTAAGAAGTGCAGTACCTCAGAATCAAGGAAATTTTAAAGGAGAAAGGAATCACGGCCAAACAGCTGGCTGAAGATGTCGGAATCGCAGAAAACAGCATCTCCAGATTTATTACTGAGAAACAACAACCCCGATATGAGGTACTAAAGAGGATCGCCGACCAGCTGGAGGTAGAGATCTGGCAATTGTTCAAAGGATCTGAAGAGTCGGTTACCGGTACCCTCGAGTATAAGGGGGAGCTACACCGGATCCGGACCCGTGAGGACCTGGAGAGGCTCCTGGAGAGGATGAAATAAAACCACTACCGCAAGGGGATCCCCCCGTGCTTTATACAGAAAAAACACAAATAAGCACACAATTCATGCTTTTTTGTGCAGGACTATTTACGGAAAGGGGGATCAGCTGAACCATCCCAGGATCTGGGCGAGGAAGGAAAGGCCGGCTATGATGACTGCAAGGATCGAAAGAGCGATGGACCACCTTACACCCTTTCTCTGAACCCTCCAAGTGGATCGTTCTTCATTTTGATAGGCCGCATATTCGGCTTGGTCCCGCTGTTCTGCTTCGAAACTTATTTCAAATCCACCCTGGTCTAAATGATGCAGCCCCGAGTCGAGAATTAGAAATGACCATCCATCTTTTGAGTGAGCGGACTGTATAAACTCATCTGCCTCCATTTCCCGGCAATTATGGATAACTGAGGCACTGGACATCCCTAATTTTTCTGCCAGTTCATTTTCCTTAATGTAAGTTCCGGAGCCTGATTTTTTAAGGTACCCTAAGATTTTATCCTTTTGCTTAGCTTCTAGTTCAGTCATGGCTTTTATTTGCAAATTAGAACATGATCGAAGGCGAGTCAAGGAGAAAAAGGGCCTCCATCTCCCCAGGCGCTTCAGTAGATCAATATTATGATATAGCTGAGAATGCAGTTGCAATTCCTGTTGCGACTTTTTCCAAAGAAAAACGCAACCAGCTAAAAATTAACTGATTGCGTTCGACATTAGTCGGGGTGATACGACTCGAACGTACGACCCCTTGCACCCCATGCAAGTGCGCTAGCCAACTGCGCCACACCCCGATCAAAATGTGGGTGCAAATTTAGTAAATCGAATTCAATAATCAAACAGAAATATCAGGAGGCGAGCCCCGTCAGGAATCATTCCGTAATCTGCCATCCCGTCATCATATGCAGGTTTGATGGATGGGTTCACTGAAAGGATGTTGTTAATATGGCAGTCCGGAGGCGGATCCGTTCTTTGGTATTTAATTTGACAGTACCCGGATGATTTTACTATTTTGTCAACTGCTAATAACTCTGAGTCATTTTATACCTATTCTGGAATGGACCTATTTAAACCTATGGACAACGCGCCTGATCAGGCCAAAAAAGAGAAAAGCGAACTGGAAGTCTCCGAGCATGTCAAATGCCTGATCCTGGGATCGGGCCCTGCAGGATACACTGCGGCTATCTATGCTGCCAGGGCGAACCTGGCACCGGTCATGTATACCGGAATGCAGATGGGAGGGCAGCTGACCACCACCACCGATGTGGAGAACTATCCCGGATATCCGGAGGGGGTCACTGGTCCGGAGATGATGGAAGATATGAAGAAACAGGCCGAACGGTTCGGAACTCAGGTGCGGTTCGGAATGGCCACCAGGGTGGATTTTACCGGTAAAACAAAGCTGGTGGAGATCGACGAAAAGACTCTGATCGAAGCCGATACCGTCATCCTGGCCACCGGGGCCACGGCAAAATACCTTGGGCTCGAATCTGAAGAGAAGTTCATGGGCTTCGGTGTTTCAGCCTGCGCCACCTGCGACGGGTTCTTTTACAGGGACAAAGTGGTCGCAGTAGTGGGAGGGGGGGATACCGCCTGTGAGGAGGCCACCTACCTGGCCGGTCTGTGCAAAAAGGTGTACATGATCGTTCGCCGGGATGAGTTCAGGGCATCCGTAGCCATGCAGAAGCGTGTGTTTAATACCAAGAACATCGAAATCCTCTGGAAACACCAGACCAAGCAACTTCTGGGGGACCAGGTGGTCCGGGCCGCGGAGCTCTTTAAGAACAAGGGGGAGCCCGATGAAGAGATCGTAAAGATCGATATCGACGGATTCTTCCTGGCTATCGGACACACTCCCAATTCAGAGGTATTCAAAGAGTATCTGGAGACGGACGACACCGGCTACGTGATCACGCAACCGGGCTCCACGAAGACACGAGTGCCCGGAGTGTTTGCCTGCGGTGACCTGCAGGACAAAGTATACCGCCAGGCGGTGACCGCTGCAGGCACCGGATGCATGGCTGCCCTGGATGCCGAGCGCTACCTGGGTGAGATGGAATAACAGCATTGATCATATCCGAATGTTACCCCTGTGTCCGTCAAGGCCACAGGGGTTTTTTATATCTTGGCGGGTATGAACAGACACATCTGGTTTACCGGTGGCACCGTTATTCTGCTCCTCCTCCGGACCGCATGCATCGGTGGTCAGGTTCCGGCAAAAGACCCCCACTGGGATCTGATCTTTGAGGAACATTTCGATTCGCTGGATCCCGGCACCTGGAAGGTGGCTCATCATTTTGATCATTACGGAGAGCCTCAGGTGTATACAAATCGCCCGGAGAATGTCTACCTGGAGGAGGGAAAGCTGGTCCTTCAGGTCAGGGAAGAGAACTACGATTGTCCCGATCCGGGGGGGAAAGCGTGCAATAAGTCCAGTTATGCCTATACTTCGGGCTGGGTGGAGACCCGCCAGCCTCCATTCGGTTTCCTGGAAGCAAGGATCCGGATTCCCCATGGCTACGGATTCTGGCCGGCATTCTGGACCTTTGTGGGTGTGGAGCCGCCGGTCAGGCATAACGCCGCCGAGATCGATATATTCGAGATGTCGGGAGCCGCTCCCCCTACCGTCATGGGAACCAACATGCATCTTGAATACTGCCGGTGCGAAGGGAATGAATGTCCCTGCGAATATCTGTATCAGCCCAGGTGCCCTCACAAAAATCCGGAAATCCTCTGTAACGGTCTGAATGTTAAAGTTCCCGACTGGGATGATGTATACCACACTTATGCAGTCGAGTGGACCCCATCGAAAATCATCTGGTATGTAAACGGACAGATGGTGCGTAACTCCCATAATCCGGGGATTGTCGACCCGGTGAGGGTAATTTTCAACCTGGCCATCACTCCCTGGAGGCTGCCTGACGAGACCACACCGTTCCCTTCGAGAATGTACATCGATTATCTGAAGGTGTACCGATTGAGAGAGGATGTGGCTGCCCGGATCTCTCTCGGGCGTTCCCCGGAAAAGCCACAACCGGCTGGAACCGGCACTCCGGAGGCAGATGTCAGTAGCTCTGGAGTAGCATCCACCCGTCCAGCCGGAGCAGTGCCGGATCCATCGGGAGCAGTTTCGGTTCCATCCGGAGCAGTGCCGGATCCATCGGGAGCAGAGCCGGATCCATCGGGAGCAGTGCCGGATCCATCGGGAGCAGTTTCGGAAATGGATACCCTGTCGCAGATTCCCGTTGGTACCAGTGTTACCTATCGGGCCACGGAGGAGATCGATATCTCGGGCGAGTTCACAGTACCGCTGGGCGCAGAGCTCTACCTGGATGTCAATCTGCCCCGCTCACAAAGGGATCAGTAAAAGAAAAGAAAAGAAAATGAAGATGAAAAAGAATTTGATTACGAAAAGAATGGCTCTATTGATGCTCCTCAGCCTTCCCGCAGGCGTCCCACTTTTTTCTCAATTGAAGGTGAAACCGGAAGGATATGTGGGGATCGGCACCAATAATCCGGTCAGCCGGCTCCATGTATACGGGGAGGGATTGTTCGATTCCTATGCTCCGCCGTGGGGCAGGGCCCTCTGGACCCGGGTGCATTATCGCCAATCCGGGGCATAC
>CAZOHA010000092.1:0-9937 GCA_964579515.1 uncultured Bacteroides sp.
TTAACTGATCTTCCCCCAGTCGATCTTCTGCGGGTTTCCCTTTTTGATGTGTCTGGCAAAAAGCCAGTTCTTCTCCAGCCGGAGCTCCGGGTCCTCCCCGATGATCTGCTCGGCAGTGTCCCTGGCCAGCTGGAGGATCTGACCATCCCGGCCCAGGTGTGCGATCTTCAGGTTGAAAGGGATCCCGCTCTGCTGGGTTCCTTCGATATCGCCCGGTCCCCTCAGCTTCAGGTCCACCTCGGCGATCTCGAACCCGTCGTTGGTGCGAACCATGGTGTCGATCCGTTTTTTCCCCTCCTCGGAGAGTTTGTAGCCGGTCATCAGGATGCAATATGACTGATCGGCGCCCCGTCCGACCCTCCCTCTTAACTGATGGAGCTGAGAGAGGCCGAAACGTTCGGCGCTTTCGATGATCATCACGGAGGCATTGGGAACATCCACCCCCACTTCGATGACAGTGGTGGCCACCATGATATGTGTCCGGCCGGCCACGAAATGGGCCATGGAGATCTCTTTCTCTCCCGGTTTCATCTTTCCGTGGACCACGCTCACCTGAAACTCCGGCGGAGGGAACGCTCTGCTGATGCTTTCATACCCGTCCTCCAGATCCTTGTAGTCCATTTTTTCCGACTCTTTGATCAGGGGATAAACGATATAGGCCTGCCTGCCCTGTTCCAGCTGTTTCCGCAGAAAACCGAAGACCATCAGCCGCTTCGAGTCGTATGAGTGACGGGTGATGACCGGTTTGCGACCCGGCGGGAGTTCATCGATCACCGATACATCCAGATCACCGTACAGCGTCATGGCCAGGGTACGGGGGATCGGGGTGGCGGTCATCACCAGCACGTGGGGGAGAAGGTCGGCCTTCTGCCAGAGCCTGGCCCGCTGCGCCACCCCGAACCTGTGCTGCTCGTCGATCACCACCAGTCCCAGGTTGTTGAACTGCACCACCTCTTCGATCAGTGCATGGGTGCCGATGAGAATGTGGACACTGCCGTCCAGCAATCCTTCATGGATGGGCACACGGTCCGCTTTCCGGGTGGAACCTGTGAGCAGCTGCACGTTGACCGGCAACTCCCCCAGGAACCGGGTGATGCTCCTGAAATGCTGCTGGGCCAGGATCTCGGTGGGTGCCATGATGCACGCCTGGTAACCGTTGTCGATGGCGATCAGCATCGACATGAGCGCCACCAGGGTCTTACCGCTTCCCACATCTCCCTGGAGAAGCCTGTTCATCTGCCTTCCCGAACCCATATCCCTGCGGATCTCCTTCATCACCCGCTTCTGTGCGGAGGTGAGCTCGAATGGCAGCCGTTCCCGGTAGAACCGGTTGAAGCTGTTTCCTACCTTTTCGAACACATTGCCCCGGAAACGCCGGTCGCGCTGGTTCTTTCCCTGAAGGATGTTCAGCTGGATGTAAAACAGCTCTTCGAACTTGAGCCTTACCTCGGCCCTTTTATAGTCACTCTGGCGTTCGGGAAAGTGGATGTGTCTGATGGCCGTATCGAGGTTCACCAGGTTGAGTTTTTTCAGAAGCCAGGCGGGCAGCGTCTCCTCGAACCGGGTGGGCAATCCCTTGATCAGGTTGGCCATCAGCTTGCTGATGGCTTTGGATGTCAGATAGTTGTCCTTAAGGCGCTCGGTGGTGGAGTAGACCGCTTTCAGGCTCGAGGTGACCTCATGCTGCTTTTCCGGGTCCTCCAGTTCGGGATGGACCAGATTCAGCATCCGGCGGTAAACATTAGGTTTTCCGAATACCACCAGTTCCTTTCCCACGGGATAGTTGTCGGGGATCCACTTCATTCCCCGGAACCAGACCAGTTCGATCGTTCCGGTGCCGTCGGTGAACCCGGCCACCAGCCGTTTTCCCCGACCCTTCCCCGTCAGCTGATACCCTGTGATACGCCCCCTGACCTGGATGTAAGGCATATCGGACGATAGTTCAGAAATCCGGTAGAACCTGCTGCGGTCGACATAACGGTAGGGGTAGCAGGTAAGCAGGTCCTCGAATGTGGAGATCTGCAGCTCCTCACGCAACAGTTCGGCCCGCTTGGGCCCCACACCCGGTAAAAACTGGATCTCCTGCTGCAAATATTGTTGCATCTGAATGCAATTTGTGTAAAATTAGCATTTTGACCGGAAGCGAAAAGTGAGCACATACACCACCATTCCCTGGCGTATCCTTCAGTATATACGCCACCTGTTCTATTTCAGGCACCGCAACGGACACGGGATCCATTCCCCCTATCTGTTCGATTTCATCCACCGGGCCGTCTTCAATGCCCGTGGTCTGGAGCCACCCGTAAGGGTCAGGGAGGTGCACGAAGCCATGCGCAGGGAGTGCAGCCTGATTCCCAGGGAGCCCGGGGGCTTCGGTGCAGGGTCCCGGGCCGACTTTTCGAACACCAGGACTATCAGCTCCTTTGTGAAACGTTCTTCCGTATCGCGGAAATACGGTGCCCTCCTTTTCCGTATCACCCGGTGGTTCGAACCCGATATGATCCTGGAACTGGGCACGGGGCTGGGCATCTCGGCGGCCTATCTTTCGTCGGGTGCGCCCCGGGTTCCCATGCAGACCGTGGAGGGAAGCAAGTTGAGAGGAACGATTTCACGGCAGGTTTTTAAACGTTGCCAGCTGGAAGCAGTCCAATGGGTCCAGGAGGATCTGGACAGAAAACCGGAAGAGATCCTGGGAGAGCTGAAGGGGAGGTTCCTGGTATTCGTGGATGCCAATCACCGGTACGAACCCACGGTCAGGTATCTGGAGGCAATCCTGCAGAGGGCAGAGGGCGAGGCGCTGGTGATCCTGGACGATCTCTACTGGTCCCCCGAAATGTACAGGGCGTGGAGGCAGGTGGCAGGGCGAGCGGAGGTGCGGGCCAGCATCGATCTGTTCCGGATGGGGATACTGATGTTGAGGCCGGACCTTCATAAAACCAGCCTGAAGATCCTTTTTTAGGGAGGATCGGAAGCTGATTCTGGCAGAGAATAATTACTTTCGTAGACAATTCAGAAAAATTCAATGGATACTATCATCAGCCTCAGAGAACTCGTCAAGAATTACTATATCGGCTCCATTGTGGTGGAGGCACTTCGGAAGGTCGATCTGGAGATCGAAAGGAACGAATTTGTCGCCATCATGGGACCCTCCGGGTCGGGTAAATCGACCCTGATGAACCTGATTGGGTGTCTGGACACCCCCACCAGCGGAGCCTACATACTTAACGGAACCGACGTCAGTAGAATGGAGGACAACCGGCTTGCGGAGATCCGGAACCGGGAGATCGGCTTCATCTTCCAGACATTCAACCTGCTTCCCAGGTACACCGCCCTGGAAAATGTGACCCTGCCGCTGATCTACGCAGGCGTCGGCAAATCAGAAAGGGTCGACAATGCGAAGGAGGCGCTGGGTCAGGTGGGTCTCTCCGACCGGATGGACCACCGGCCCAATGAGCTTTCAGGCGGACAGAGGCAAAGGGTGGCCGTGGCCAGAGCGCTGGTGAACAAGCCCTCTATCATTCTGGCCGATGAGCCGACCGGGAATCTCGATTCCAAGACCTCCATCGATATCATGAAGCTTTTCGGAGAGATCCACGATCAGGGGAATACCATTATTCTGGTGACCCACGAAGAGGACATTGCCCATTTTGCCCACCGGATCATCCGGCTGATCGACGGAGAGGTCGACCGGATCGAGATCAATGATCACCCGAAAAAGTAGGGTGGGGGTGAACAATACAGGCCCGGTGATGTTGGGGGTAGTATGACAAAAAAATCAGGAATATACACCAGGGGCGGCGATCGGGGGGAGACCTCTCTGATCGGCGGCAGAAGGGTATCGAAGTTTCATCCGAGGATCGAGGCTTACGGAACAGTGGATGAACTGATGGCCCATACCTCCATGTTGCGCGACCTGGTCGACGATCCGGTTTTGAAAGAGGACCTTCTGAACATCCTCGATATCCAGATGGTGACAGCTTCCATGCTGGCAGCGGATTTTGACGAATTTCCGGAAGGGCTGCCGGTGATCACGGAAGCCCAGGTGAAATTATTGGAAGACCGGATCGATGAGATCGACGCCTCACTGGAACCGCTCCATTCTTTCGTGATCCCGGGAGGCCATCCCGCCATTTCACAGTCCCATATTGCCCGTACCGTCTGCAGGCGGACCGAAAGGGTGATCATCCGGCTGATGCAGGAGGAGATCCCAAAAGATGATTCCATCGTAGTGTTTTACAATAGGTTATCGGACTTCTTTTTCGTCCTTTCAAGGTATATCGCCCACCAATTGGGCATCCGTCAGATGCCCTGGAAAAGCAAGTTGTAAGATTTGTTTTTTTTTATAAATTTGCCGCACTTGAAAAGCAGCTGTTGTAACTAAAACTTCGCACTTCGATGTATTGGACACTTGAACTGGCTTCAAAACTTGAAGATGCACCATGGCCGGCCACCAAGGAGGAGTTGATCGATTTTGCCATCAGATCGGGTGCGCCTATGGAGGTGATTGAAAATCTCCAGGAGATTGAGGATGAAGGGGATGTTTACGAAAGCATAGAAGACATCTGGCCCGATTACCCGAGCAAGGATGATTTTTTCTTCAACGAAGACGAGTACTAGAAAGGGGGCCTGACCTTTCTTTTATTTCCAGATAAATACCTCCCTCCAGCTCCGGGGCCTCCACTGCTCCGACCAGCTGAAATCACTCAGAAGGGCCTCTCCGGACGGGAACTGATCGAGCGGGAAATAGGTCCCGTCGGGCTTGGTCAGGTAGGTCACTTTGGAAATCTTATTGTCTCTCAGATAGATGATCAGATCGGAGCATTCCGTTTTATTGGCTCCGATGATCACATCCTGGTCCTCGGCGTAGTAGATGGTCTGACCGTTTCCCTTCACCTCGATGCGGGCCAGCTGGTTGTCGCGGAAAAAACCGGTCATCTCTTTGCCGCGCATCTGGTCGAATTTGACCGAATCTTTCTGCGAGGCCACGAATGCCACCCCGGTCATGTACATCTTTTCCAGTTGCTGACCTTTCATGATCACCCGGATCTTCTCGGCGGTAAGCTGATTCTCCTCCGACCAGAGAACCGGTTCCCCGAAGAAGTCAAAAGCGCTGTCGGCCTCGGTGTATACCAGCGAGTCGCACATTACCTGGATGTCGGGACGGAAGATCTTCACTTTATAGTAAGCCTTCAGGATCCTGCTCTCTTCCCCAGCTTCAGGATCCTGTATGGTTCTCAGCGTATCGGCATGGACATACATGGTATCGGCGCCATCGATCTGGATCATCAGGGCACTGTCGGTGACCATGGCATCGTCCATTTCGCTGAAGTAAAGGGCGTAATTCCCCTTCAGGATCATGTTCTCGGCCGTGTCGATCAATTCCACCCTGGAGCGTGCTCTTCCGAATCCGTTTTCCGCTTCATAGTAGAGCGTGTCGCCCCGGAGGGTCCTTCCCTCTTCTTCGAGAAAGGCGTTGTCGGTGACAAAGGAGATATCCCGGCCGGTGTCGTACCAGCCGCTCTCGCAGTAGATATACCTTTCTTCGCTGAGGATCTCCGTAGGTCCGCTGAAATAGGAGATCTCCGTTTCGGAATCGTATTTCAAACTGTCGGTCCGGATGGTGTAATCGGGATTGATGATCACCACGCTGTCCATGAAATAGAACACCTCCGATTCGACGATGAACCTACCCCGTTCACTGGTGAGCCTGTTATCCTCCTGGGTCAGGATCCCGCCCCCCATATAATAAGCAATCCCCGATTCCCTGTTGTAGTTGAGTGAATCGGTCAGCAGGGTGATGTCCTTGTTGACCAGAGTCACATTGTTCCGGACCCGGGCCAGTTTCCGGTTCCCGTCGTAGTATACCCGGTCACCGGTGAGGGTAAGGGTGTCGGCCTGCCGGATCATAACGTTACTGAAAGCATCGACCGATCCGGTTTCCGGATAAAAATAGGCGGAATCGCACGACATGATCACATCTTCGTGTTTCATCCGGACATTCCCGATCAGCTTGCGTGCGTCCTTTCCGATCTTCACATCGAAGGCGGTCAGGTCAGCATTCAGAATATCGATCATGGTCACTTTCTGAGCGGCGGCCTCGAAGGCGGGGATCAACAGCCAGGCAGCGGTCAGGCAGATGAGACGGATCAGCCGTGACCTGTATGAGTTTGCCGGACTCACCTGCTGGCCTGCTCTCCGTCGGGGATACAATGTCTGAATGCCTGATCGACACGGATGTAGGTGGTCGCTCTCTTCTCATCGAACCACTGGTTCAGCACCTCCAGGTTCTTCTGCTGCAGAGCCATGTCCTGGAGCAGGATATAATCCTGTGAAAGATTGGCCCGGTGGGGTTCGGTGCGTGACTTCAGATACAGGACTTTGTAGCAGGTCTTTCCGTTGTTGTCGGTCGATTCGTAAGGCTCTGAAAGATCCCCCACCTCCATATTCCGGATCACATAGTAATCCTTGGTGGGAAGCTGGTCCAGTTCGAAGGTGGAGGAGTTGGTACGGGGATTGACCAGGAGTCCCCCGTTCACACTGGTTTTCTCATCTTCCGAAAATCTTTTGGCCGCCAGGGCGAATTTGATCGAATCGTTTTCGATGGCAGCCTTCAGACTGTCCAGTTTGTAGATCGCTTTTTGCCGTGCATTGGCATCGGCTTTCGGATTCATCAGTATGTGGCGGGTATTGGCCCGGTCCCCCCTCCGCTCGATCATCTGGATGATATGGAAACCGAAAGAGCTTTCCACAATCTTGGAGACCTGGCCCGGTTTGAGCGACCATGCAGCTTCCGCATAGGCCTTGTCCAGTTCACTTCTGAGCATGAATCCCAGCTCCCCGCGCCTGGAAGCGGTGGGTCCCTCCGAATACAGGATGGCCAGCGTTCCGAAATCCTCTCCCTCCTGGACCCGTCTCCGCAGCTCCAGCAGCCTCTCCTTCACTTCGAATACGGCCTCTTCACTGTATGGCGGATAAGCCACCAGCTGCGCCAGTTCCACCTCTGTTTCGATGTAGGGTATACTGTCGGGATGGAGCGATCGGTAGAACTCCTTTACATCGGAAGGGGTGGTGGAGACATCTTCGGTGATGGAACTCTGCACCTGCTGGGTGATCATCTGTTCCCGGATGGCTTCCCTCAGATCGTCCTTGATATCGAAGATCGGTTTGTTGAAATAGGCCTCCATTTCAGCTTCGCTGCCGAACTGGGAGATGAAGTAGTCAAGGCGTGATTCCATCTGCATCTCCACCATATCGGGCCCCACTTCCACACTGTCGATCTTGGCCTGCGCCATCAGGAGTTTCTGTTCCACGAAATTATTGTAGATGTCGCACCGGGCGCCGGGGCCGGGCCTGACACCGGACATCTTCATTTGCAGGTACTGTTGCTCGATGTCGGACTGGAGAATATGGAAATCCCCCACGACCCCCACCACCCGGTCGATCACCATCGGCTGACCGAATACCCGGGCTGCCGTCAAAACTATCCATGCCGTAAGTAGGATCTTCTTCATAACTCAATGATAATATATCTCAAACTGGTTTCTGTTGACTCCTTCATTATACACCTGTTTCTCCAGGTCGTGAAAGAATTCGATCTTTCTTTTGTTCAGAAGAATGTTTTCAATATCCTTCCGGACCACCTCCACAGGGGCGACCTGCCCTGCGGGAAGGTGCTCCTCCACATGCAGAAGATAGCGGTAGAGTGAATCGGTGGTTTCGATATTCCGGTTGTACCGGAGGTAGGAGGAGGGCTGACTGACCTGCAGCGGGATCTGTTTGCTCAATTCGGAAAAATAGACCCAGTGATCGTTGAAGTCACTGAATTTCTCTGCGTAATTCAAACAGTACTTTTCCAGTTCATCAAGCGCTTCCGGAGTATTGGCCCTGGACCATCCCCTCACTTCCTGAAGTCCGGGTGCATCCAGGGGAAGCTTGACGAAAGATCCCCGGATCACGTCCTGGCCGAGCAGGAAGTTGTTGAGGTTTTGCTGATAATATGCCTCCACCTGGGATCCGGGAACGATGGTATCGATCTTTTGCAGAAGAAGCATCTGCCGGTAGGTGAAGATCAGAAGTGAACGGTGATATTCGGCGATCTGCCTGGTGAAGTCCTTCTGCTCTTCGGAAAGTGCCTGTTCGGCCCGCTGGGCCATCAGTTGTTCCTTGATCCATGTGTCGACGTAGCGCTGTGCCAGTATGGCACTGTCGCCGGGATTCGTAACTCCGGGGATCGCTTCGCTCAGATCGGATGGGTAGAGATACTGATTGAAAGCGCGGGCCACCGGTTCCTCCCGCGGGCTTCTTTCCCAGAAGCTGCAGGCAGAAAGGGCCAGCAGGAAGGCCGGTATGAGCAACAGTGCTTTCCTCATGTCAGGGGGAGATTCTTTGCAGCAGATCCCGGTTCACCTCCACAGCGTATTTCTGTTGAAGCTCCCCGATCCATTTCTCTTCCAGATAGTTTTGATAGTCCGATGTGATCTGTCCGCGGGCATCATCCAGGGATTTTGGCTCCGGTGGCTTCATCTCTGTCAGGATCACAAACTGTATCCCGTTCCCGGTCTCCTCCACCGGTCCCATACCCGGCTCCTTCCGGAGGGCATCGACCATTTCGTTCTCTCCCTCTTCCACCAGCAGATACCGGAGGGTGATGCAGGGAACCGTATCCTGGTTGCAAAAGCGTTCGTTAAGCTCCGCCTGGTCCCACCTTCCCTTCATAATCTTCTTATACTTCTTCCTCACCGATTCCACATCGGTACCTTCGGTGCATTCCACCAGGATGGCTTCCGCCCTCTCTTCCCACATGTAGCGGTCGCGATGCTCCCGGTGGAAACTTACCAGTCCGGCCGTATCGGTGACCGCGCGCGACCATACCTTCTGGTCCATGATATCGAAAAGCAGGATCCCGTCGTGATACTCCTGGTATATGTGCCTGAATTCGGGATATTTCGAAGGGAGCATCGATTCTTCGTAGGCCAGAACCTGCTCCTCTGTAAATTTCTCCAGCTGCTGGTCCACCAGGCTGTGTGGATTTCTCGATTTGTTTCCTGCCTGCCGATCCTCCAGGTATTCTGCAAAATCACCCGTGGTCACCACCCGGTCACCGATCCTGAACAGCGCGGTCTGATCATCTGTCAGGCTTGCACCCTCCCAGCTGCCCTGAAGGATAGTGCTGTCAACGGCCGCATAAACAGGATCCATGGCTGCGGAATGGAAGGTGAAACCATATTCATCCTTGAGCTTACTCACATACCGGGAATTCCGGTATCTGACCCGGTCGCCCCGGTTGATCCGTTCCTGGAGGTCGGGCTTCATATCCTCATAACTGCCCACCTCTTTTTTGTCGATCAGCTGGACGATGTGCCACCCGTAGAATGATTTAAAAGGTTCGGAGATTTCACCTTTTTCTTCCAGAGAGAAGCAGACATTTTCGAATTCCGGGATCATCCTCCCCGTGCCGAACCAGGGCATCTCTCCTCCGTTGCGCGAGGAACCGGGATCCTCCGAATGCCGCCTGGCCATGTCTGCGAAAGCAATTCCGGCCTGCAGACTGTCGTGGATCATCTGTGCCCTGGCATACGCCTCTTCACGCTGGGCATCGGACATCCCTTCGGGGGTACGCACAAAGATATGGGCCACTTTCACCTGTCCCCTGGCCGGCCTCCGGTCGTTCACCTTCAGTATATGGTATCCGAAATCGGTCCTGAAGGGCTCGCTCAGCTCGCCCACCGGGGTCCGGTAAGCCATGGTCTCGAAAGGATATACCATCGAAAACACGGTGAAATATCCAAGGTTTCCCCCGTTCCTGGCAACCGATGCATCGTCGGAAGTAGCCCTGGCCACCTCTTCAAAATCTTCACCCGACAGGATCCGGGAACGGATCTCCGTGATCTTCTCATGGGCAGCCGCCGTATCGGCAGGGGTGGGGTCGGGCGGGAGT
>CAZOHA010000093.1:0-8520 GCA_964579515.1 uncultured Bacteroides sp.
GGATCGCACAGATATCCGGTCCTCTGGTGCACCCGTTTCATAATCTCCCGGATCTCATGGTCGGAATAGCTGTACCCCGCCATATGTTCGGAGATCCACTCATACTTCCCGCTGAACAGGTCGAGGATCCGGTCGAAGTTGCTGGGATCCCCCACATCCATGGCATTGGCGATGGTGGCCACCGAAGGTCTCGGACTATATTTTCCGGTCAGCAGATAGGAGGGAACCACATCGTTCAGGTTGTTGGCCGAAAGGAAGGTATTCACCGGCAGCCCCATCTCCCGGGCCACCAGTCCTGCCGTCATGTTCCCGTAATTCCCGCTGGGCACCGAAAAAAAGAATTCCCTGTCCGGTTCCAGCTGGGCCCAGGCGCGGAAATAATAGAATGCCTGGGGAAGGAACCGGGCCAGGTTGATGGAATTGGCCGAGGTGAGCGTCAGCCGGGCAGACAGTTCCGGATCGAGGAAAGCCTGTTTCACCAGGCGCTGGCAGTCGTCGAAGGTACCCTTCACCTCCAGGGCGGTGATATTTTGGCCCAGTGTGGTAAACTGTTTCTCCTGAAGCGGGGAAACCAGCCCCGATGGATAGAGCACATGCACCTGCACCCCCTCAACCCCCAGGAATCCATTGGCCACCGCACTTCCGGTATCGCCCGAGGTGGCCACCAGCACATGAATATCGCCCTTGATGTCTCTGGTATAGTATCCCAGCAGCCTGGCCAGGAACCGCGCTCCCACATCCTTGAATGCCAGGGTGGGTCCGTGGAACAGCTCCAGGGAGTATAGGTCCGGTTCTACCTGTACCAGGGGAGTGTCGAAATTGACCGCTTCGGCGGTGATGATATCCAGTT
The DNA here is from genome assembly GCA_964579515.1 of uncultured Bacteroides sp. Classification (GTDB taxonomy): domain Bacteria; phylum Bacteroidota; class Bacteroidia; order Bacteroidales. Next base: position 851 of record CAZOHA010000093.1, read on the forward strand.
CGTCGGGTGGTATGCTCTCCCCGAATAATTTCCGGGCGAGGATGACTGAAATGGTGGTCAGCTCCTGATCCCTCAGCTCCTCCAGTTCACCCCGCTCCAGGATCGGGAAATGGGCCGGCATGTAGAGTCCCCCGTCCGGGGCCAGGCCGGTCAGGACCGCCTCCCGGAGATCTGTTTTCAGTTTCCTGTTCCGCGTGCTGTAGTAATTCATAATACCCTGCAGCCGGCCTGGCTGATTTTAGAAACGTATAAACGGCAGGGGATCTCCCTGGCGGTGAAGTGTTCCTTCATCACCTCTCCCACCGCTTGTGCCATCTCCCCGCCCCTGCAGAGGCTGAATACGGAGGGTCCCGATCCAGAGAGTCCGGTGCCCACCGACCCTGCTTTCAGGGCATTCTTTTTCAGTTTTTCATACTCAGGCAGCTGACCGACCCTGTAAGGTTCGGCAAATACATCCTCCACGGAACGGCCGATCAGCGGATAGTCGGCGGTGACCAGTCCCGCCACCAGTCCGGCCAGGTTGCCGCATTGTTTCAGTGCGCTCTTCAGGGGAACCTGGCCGGGAATCAGCCGCCGGCTCTCCAGGGTCCTGATCTCCAGCCCGGGATGCACCACCGCACACCACAGGTCGTCGGGGTAGGGGATATGTTTGATATCCAGCGGTTCATAACCGCGGATCAGGGTGATGCCTCCCAGCAGGGCGGGGGCGATGTTATCGGCATGAAAGGAGCCGCTGGCCACCAGTTCTCCTTCCATGGCATAGGGGATGAGCGCTTCGGGAGAAAAGGGGGAACCCATCAGTTCGTTGATTCCCACCACCGCGGCCACGCTGCTGGCGGCGCTGGAGCCCACTCCGCTTCCCGGATCGATCTTCCGGCGGAACACCATATCGAATCCCTGGCTGCTTCCCAGTTCCTTCAACAGCGATCCGGCGGCCACCGCAGCCACATTTTTTTCAGGATCGAGAGGGATCAGGCAGCCGGTCAGGTTTTCCAGTACGAGGGTGCCGGTATCGTTCTTGCGGATGAGCAATTCATCGCCCGGTGCTTCCAGTGCAAAGCCCATCAGGTCGAATCCCGGTCCGACGTTGGAAACCGTGGCGGGGGCATACACCGTCACTTCGTTTTTAACGGCCGGCTTATCAGGGTTCATTTGTTTCTCCGAACGTTCCGGGAATGATGGGCTGTCTGACATTTATACCTTCTCTAAGATTTCGAGAGTTTGATCGTTGATCTCCCTCAGCGACTGAATTTTCAGGTCGGCTGCTCCGTATCGTATCTGTTCATATTCAGACGGGTCCGGCATGGCGATGACCTTCATCCGGGCGGCCTTGGCGGCGATCACCCCGAAGAAGGAGTCTTCGATGGCCAGGCAGTGGACGGGGTCCACACCCAGCATTCCGGCGGTGCGCAGATAGACTTCCGGATGGGGTTTGCCCTGCATTCCGTCGGCGGCGGAGACCATCAGGCTGAAATGCTTTTTCAGATCGTGCCGGTCCAGCGCCGCATCGATGTGGTCGGAGGTGGAGCAGGTGGCCAGCGCCACCGGGAGCCCTCTCTCCCTGAAAAAGAGCACCGCCTCTTCCGCCCCGTCCATCAGGGTCACTTCGGTCTTCATGGTCTCCACCATCCGCCGGTCGTACTGTTTCATCAACTCTTCCGGCGCCACATGGTCGAGACTGAAACGGCTGCGCCAGTGGCTCACCATCTCCTCGGTACGCAGTCCCCGGGTCTGGACCAGCAGATCATCGGTGAGCTCGATGCCCAGCTCCCGGAAAAGAGCCCGTTCGGTCTGCTGCCAGTGGTGTTCGGAATCGATCAGGATCCCGTCCATATCGAATATGACCGCTTTGATGCTCATAATATGCTATACATTGGCCACCCGGATCACATCGGCAAACACTCCGGCGGCTGTTACATCGGCGCCGGCGCCGTACCCCTTGACGATCAGGGGTAGTTCCCGGTACCGGTCGGTGGTGATCAGGATGATGTTGTTACTGGCCTCCAGGGGGTAGACCGGGTGGGAAGAGTCCACCTCCACCAGCCCCATCTTTCCCTTACCATCTTCCAGCACGGCCAGGTAACGCCACTTCTTTCCCTCTTCGGAAATCCGGGCCCGCCGCTGTTCGAATTCTCCGTCCAGTTTTTCGATCTTGCTCCAGAAGTCCTCTTCCGTTCCCTCGAACAGGGAGGGGGGCAGGAAGGGATCCACCTCGATATCCTTCTCCTCCAGGGGATAGCCGGACTCTCTGGCCAGGATCAGCAGTTTGCGTTTCACATCGGTACCACTCAGATCGAGCCTGGGATCGGGTTCCGAGTACCCGTTCTCCTTGGCCATCCGGATGGCCCGGCTCAGCGGGACCTCACTGCTCATCACATTGAAGATGAAATTGAGCGTACCGGAGACCACCGCTTCCAGTTTCAGGATACGGTCACCACTCTTGATCAGATCGTTGATGGTGTTGATCACCGGAAGCCCGGCGGCCACATTGGTCTCGAAACTGAATTTCACCCCTTTGTGGATCGCCTTCTCCTTCAGCTGACGGTACATGGTGTAGCCGGAGCTGGCGGCGATCTTGTTGGCGGTGACCACCGATACATAGGAATCGAAGAGCTGGTCGTAGACCCGGGCCACCGGCTCGCTGGCGGTACAGTCGATAAAGACCGAATTCCGGAGGTTCAGGCTCCGGATCTTATCGATCATATTGGGAAGATCGGCCGGTTCTCCTTTTTCCAGCCGCTCCTTGTAACCGGATGGCGGAATGCCCGAGGCATCGATCACCATTTTCCGGCTGTTGGTGATACCCACCAGGTTCACCTTCAGTTTCAGGGACTGGATCAGTTTCTGCTGCTGCTTTTCCAGCTGGTGCAAGAAATTCTCTCCCACATTCCCGACCCCCGCCAGGTAGAGGTGCAGCTCCCGGTAGTCGGACAGGAAGAAGCCTTCGTGGATCACGTTCAGCGCCTTCCTCAGACTGCCGGATTCGATTACCACCGAGATGTTCAGCTCGCTGGATCCCTGGGCGGTGGCTATCACACTGATCCCGTTCCTCCCGAGCGATTTGAAAAGGATGGCGGAAATTCCGGGGGTATGCCTCATTCCCTCGCCCACAATGGCGATGACCGAAAGTTCCCGTATCTCTTCGATCTCCATCTCCCTGCGGTGTATGATCTCCATCTCAAACTCCTCCTCCAGCGCTTCCACAGCAGCAGGGGCGTCGTCCGGGGAAACGGCAAAGGAGATGGTCATCTCGGACGAGGCCTGGGTGATCATTACCACATTGACCTCATGCCTGGCCAGGGAGGTGAACACCCGCGCCGAGGTTCCTGTTTTGCCCACCATGCCGGCACCCCTGACGGTGATCAGGGAGATATCGTCGATGGAGGAGATCCCTTTGATCAATTCATCCTCCATGCAGCCGGCATCCCTGGAGATAAGGGTGCCGGGGATCTCCGGGTTGAAGGTGTTTTTCACACGGATGGGAACACTGGCCTGATAGGCGGGGGTCAGCGTGGGGGTGTAGATGACCCGGGCCCCGAAATGGGATAGCTCCATGGCCTCCTCGTAACTCATGCACTCGACCGGATAGGCGTCCGGCACGATCCGGGGATCGGCGGTCATGAATCCGTCCACATCGGTCCAGATCTCCAGGACGGCAGCGTTCATGGCGGCCGCCACGATGGCGGCGGTGTAGTCGGAGCCCCCCCTTCCCAGGGTGGTGATCCGCCCGTGATCGTCCGACCCGATGAATCCGGGAAGAACGGCTACATTCTTCAACTTGCTGAACTGCTCGCGGATCTGCCCGTTGGTGGTTTCGAACAGTACGTTGGCATTCCCGAAACGGCTGTCGGTGCGGATCAGCTGCCTGGAGTCCAGATATTCCGTATTGCCGGCAAACCGGGAAATGATGGTGGCCGAAAGCCGCTCCCCGAAGCTGAGCAGATAATCGAGGGTCTTCTCGCTCAGGTCCTGCAGCTGGTAAACCCCGTTGAGCACCTCCTGGAAATCGTCCAGCATGGAGTTCACCTGCTCCAGACAGTGATCCCTTTTATCACCCTCCATGAGAGACCGGACTGTCCCGGTGTGACGGTCGCGGATCGACTTCAGCTGGTCCCGGTAACCCTCCTCCCTTAAGGATGCCTTCCAGGCGGTGGTGATGATCTGATCGGTGATCCCGCCAAAGGCGCTCACCACCACCGCGGTTCCGTTTTGCTGCGATTCGATGATCTCCCTGACGATCCTGAGACGGTCGGGGGCGCCCACCGACGTGCCTCCGAATTTCAATACTTTCATTTTTTCAGGCGCTCTTGGTTTCGACCTGGCGGTCCACTTTTTTGATCAGTCCCTGGAGTACCTTGCCGGGGCCCACCTCGGTAAAGGAGGTGGCTCCGTCTTCCAGCATCTTCCGGACCGTCTGGGTCCAGCGGACCGGCGAGGTCAGCTGTGCCACCAGGTTATTCCGGATCTGGTCCGGGTCGACCGAAGGCAGGGCATTGACGTTCTGGTAGACCGGGCAGACAGGCTCGCTGAGCGGTGTGATCCGGATGGCCTCCTCCAGCTCGGCGCGGGCCGGTTCCATGAGTGGCGAGTGAAAGGCCCCTCCCACCTGCAGTTTCAGTGCTCTTTTAGCTCCGAGGGCGGAAAGCTTTTCCACGGCGGCATCGATGCCGGGGACGGAACCGGAGATCACCACCTGGCCCGGACTGTTGTAATTGGCCGCCACCACGATCTCGTCGATACCGGCACATACGTCCTCCACCTGGTGATCCTCCAGACCAATGATTGCTGCCATGGTGGAGGGTTGGGCTTCACAGGCTTTCTGCATGGCCATGGCCCTTTTGAAGACCAGCCTGAGACCGTCCTCAAAAGAGAGGGCTCCGTTGGCCACCAGGGCGGAGAACTCACCCAGGGAGTGGCCGGCCACCATATCGGGATGGAACCCTTCGAGGGTGGAGGCGAGAATGACGGAATGGAGGAATATGGCGGGCTGGGTGACACGGGTCTGCTTCAGGTCCTCATCGGTTCCGCCGAACATCAGATCGGTGATCCGGAAACCGAGGATATCGTTGGCCTGCCCGAACAGTTCTTTTGCCTGGGAGTGGCTCTCATAGAGCTCTTTGCCCATTCCCGCGAACTGGGCTCCCTGCCCCGGAAAAACATATGCCTTCATAGGGTTTCGGTTAAAATTTCCGCTAAAGTAGTGAAACTTAGCGGAGGTTAGTCCCGATCAGGTGGATAAACTCCTCGCGGGTCTTTTCATGCTTGAGGAATCCACCGGTGAATGCCGAGGTGGTGGTCACCGAGTGCTGTTTCTGAATCCCTCTCATGACCATGCAGAGATGCATGGCCTCGATCACCACGGCCACCCCGAGGGGCTGAAGAGTCTCATGGATACAATCCCTGATTTGGACGGTGAGCCGTTCCTGCACCTGCAGCCGCCGGGCATAGGAATCCACCACCCTGGCGATCTTGCTCAGTCCGGTGATCTTTCCGTCGGGAATATAAGCCACATGGGCTTTCCCGATAAAGGGCAGCATGTGGTGTTCGCACATGGAGAACAGCTCGATATCCTTCACGATCACCATTTCGCTGTAGTCCTCGTGGAATAAGGCTGATTTGATGATATCCGTGGGATCGGTCCCGTATCCCTGGGTCAGGAACTGTATGGATTTGGCCACGCGCCTGGGGGTGTCTTTCAGTCCTTCCCTCTTTCCGTCCTCCCCCAGCAGGTCGAGGATCTCCCTGTAATTCCGGGTGAGTTGATCGGTGGTTTCATCGTCCCATTTGTCGATCCGGTCATAACCTCCGTTTGCGCTCTTTCCGAGGCCATTGTTTACTACTTCCATAACGATTGTATTGTTTTATTGAGGGTTGCCGAAGTATTCCACGGTATTGTTCTCTGTTTCCTGGATCTTCACACAGTGCAGTTCACAGCCCAGGGCCTTTATATCGGGTTCGATCTGCTCCCAGATCCCGATGGCCAGGTTTTCGGTCGAAACGAAGCGGCCCTGCATGAAATCCACTTCTGTATTGATGTTCTTATGGTCCAGCTTCTGTATCGCCCGGTCCCTGATGATCCGGCTGAGCTGTTTCAGATCGATCACATATCCCGTTTCGGGATTCACCTCTCCCCGGATGGTGACCCACATCACGTAGTTGTGGCCGTGCCAGTTGGGATTGGAACAGGGCCCGTAGATCCGCTCGTTCTCTTTATCGGATAGAGCGGGATTAAAGAGCCTGTGCGCGGCACTGAATCGTTCTCTGCGTGTCAGATGTATCATACGGGTGCAAATACAAAGAAACGAAATATCCGGGTTCGTTGTTCAATGTCTGTCTGCGAAAATCGCTATCTTGTGAATATGATTGTCGTTACTGGAGCTGCCGGTTTTATAGGAAGCAACCTGGTGGCCGGACTGAATAATGCACGTTACCGGGACCTGGTGCTGGTGGATGATTTCAGCCGGCCCGACCGGGAGCGTAATTATGCAGATAAGACCTATACCGAACTGGTTCCCCGCACCCGTTTTCACCGTTGGCTCGATCAAAACCACCGGCTGGTGGAGATCGTCCTCCATATGGGGGCCCGGACCGATACCACCGAGCACTCCTGGGAGGTATTCGAAGAGCTGAATGTGGAATATTCCAGACAATTGTTCCTGCGTTGCGCGGAATACGGCCTGCCCCTGATCTATGCCAGTTCGGCGGCCACTTACGGATTGGGGGAGCATGGATATGATGACGGCCATGAGATCGTAGGGCAGCTCCGGCCACTGAATCCATATGGTAAGAGCAAGAACGATTTCGACCGCTGGGTGCTTTCACAGGAAAGTCAGCCGTTTTTCTGGGCGGGACTGAAGTTCTTCAATGTGTACGGTCCCAATGAATACCACAAAGGGAGAATGGCTTCGGTGGTCTATCATGCTTACCGTCAGATCAAAGAGACAGGGCAGATGAAACTGTTCCGGTCGCATCATCCCGATTTCAGGGACGGGGAGCAGTCCAGGGACTTCATCTATGTGAAAGATGTGGTTGATGTGATCCTCTACCTGATGGAGAAACGCCCCTTCAGCGGACTCTTCAACGTAGGTACCGGTCAGGCATCCACATTTCTCGACCTGGTGAAATATACCTTCGAGGCGATGGACCTGGAGCCGGAAATCTCCTTTATCGACACCCCGGAAGATATCCGGGATACCTACCAGTATTTCACCGAGGCGAAAATGGATAAGCTCCGGAAATCAGGATACAATAAGGACTTTACTCAAATAAAACAGGGGATTCATTATTATATAAGTTGTTATCTGTCAAATCAATCTGCAATTTAAAATTCGGATAATAATTTTGATGTATATTCATACTTAATAATTAAGAACACTTTTTAATTTACAATAGTTCGTTAAAGTTTACGCGGCCATAGTGCCGTAAAATATAAGTTCTTTGACAGAGTGTTGATTTTTTGCAGAGTATGGGGAAATACCGAACACGCCAAAAAATCGATTCAGCAGTAAAATGTTGTGGTTCATTGTTTTAATTTCAGACATGGAAAATGCTCCTCTGCATTCCCTTGGGATGCTTAACCAGTGAATAGCCTTGGCAATGTTGATGGAAGTCAGTGAAGCGTTGAACTGGAAATGCAGTTTGTTTTCACTTCTTGCCTGGGAGTCATTCAA
>CAZOHA010000094.1:0-8426 GCA_964579515.1 uncultured Bacteroides sp.
CCGGGTCAAGCTGGTGATCCAGCATCACGGCCATGTTTGCAACGTCTCCGGGTCCGTTGGTAAACTCAACCTTTTCATCGTACCAGACAGCATCAGTGTTGGCATTAATGAACAACATAGCCACGGAATCACCCAGGGGTGTTGCAGTCAGGGTATCGTTGAGCCAATCCTCAAAAATTGTTGTGTCCAGGAAAATACTGTTGTGTGAGATATTGATTTCCTGAGTGAGGCCCGCGTCCAGATCTGCCTGGCCGATGGCGTCAAGCTCAAATACAGCCTGGCTGGAACCCGTGTCCTGGGAACAAAATCCCACATTGTGCAGGATGCTGTTGGTTAATTCAAACCCGGCCGTTGCACCGAGTTGGAATCCACGGCGGCCCACGTTGGCAAATGTACAGTTGTTGAATTTGGCGTATTTGATACGTCCGCCGCCATTCCTGATAATACAATGGGTCAGGTTATACATCGTGCAGTTCTCCACGATCAGGGTGTCCTGGTCATTGCCCCGGAGATCAAGCCACCGCCCGTTATCCGGATCTTTTGGACTTCCAATGTTGCTGAAGGTGGAATTGGTTATGTAAAGTTTCATGTCGGCATTATCCAGTCGAAACGCGGCCTGATGCGAATCATCAAACCAGCAGTCATCAACGGTCACAGTCACGCCATCCGCGCTTACACGCACGATACGCTGGGCCACCGCACCCAGGTTGTCAATGACCGAGAGGTGAAGGCCCTTCAGGGTAAGGTCTCCCTTGGGGCGGAAACAATAGCTTGTTCCCTCGGCCAGAAGATAGATGTAAGGACGGGGGCCATCCCCCTCTTCGGCTACAACGGTCAATGGCCAGTCAACGTTCTGGATCAGAGAATTGATCAGGTACACTTTACCTTCACCACGTTCCAGCACGTAGACCGTGTTGAAACTGTCCACACGGGCCCCTGTTTCGGTGGTATCACCCATAATGTACTGATCAATGGGTTTGGGATTCTCGGCAGAGGGAGGGGGGATATTCACTATCCTCTCCTGGGCAGTCAACTGACCCACAAGTCCTGCCGCAAACAGGACACATGCGATCATCATCATCTTTTGAAAGTAGTTTTGCTTCATCATGTAGATTTTAATTGGTTAAGTAATGGATAATTTGAGGTTAAAATTTATATCGGAATCCGATATCGAATGTCATTCCGTACACCACCTCCCGCGTTCTCAGGTTTCCCCTCGAACCGCTCAGATAGGCTGTTTCAGGTGTATTGGTAATGTTGTTCAGGTTGGCATAGATGGTATACTTCCTTTTAAAAGTCTGCTTCAGGGTCATATCCCAGCGGGTAAATGCCCCGGTGTAATTATCCAGCGCTGCATTTTTTCCCACGCTCTTGGCCAGGGAACCGAGTGCGGCATCCTCCGACACTTTCAGGCTGGAACTCTGGTAGACCATGGAAATCCGTGCCGAGAACCCCCTTTTCTCATAGCCGATGCTCAGGTTGACCACGTCATCCACCTGTCCAGGCATGGGCCCAAGCCGGAACGTATCGTTAACGGTGGTGGTAAAGGGGAAATAAGGCAGGGTCTCGATGTCGGTATAGGGAAAATAGGTCTCGGATCTGAGCAGGGTGTAGTTGGCATTGACCAGCAGGCCGTCAAAAGGGGCCGGGAGGAACCTGAAGTTGGTCTGCAGGTCTATTTCTATGCCCTTGATGGTCGATTTTTGCGCTGCATTAATTGGCTTGGTCAGGTCGTAGCCATTGGTCGCCATCTCAGGTTCCACGATCCTGGTGGTAATGGTATAATCGATATTCTCCAGTTCCTTGTAGAATCCGCCGACGGTAAACAATCCGAATTTCCCGTAAAATGAGAGAATGGCGTCATAATTCCAGGCCGACATGTGCTCCAGGTCAATATTTCCACGTTCAACCGTATGGCTGAAATGATTCACCCTTTCCCAGGGTACCAGGGAGAAAAAATTGGGTCTGGAAAGGGATTTGGTAGCCGCCAGCCTCAAATCGGCCCAGGGAAACATACTGTACTTCAGCTGGAACTGGGGCAGCCACTGGTAGTGGGTCTTGTTGCCGATGGTATCGGTCAGACCAGAAATGTTAATGATCTCACCCTCCTCATCCAACCGCGGGGTGCCGTAAATACTCTCGTAATGGTTCTTGGTATGCTCATACCTGACCCCCCCGATCAGCTGCAACCGGTCGTACACGTTCACATCGTACATGGCATAGGCGGCTCCCACGGTTTCTCCTGCATAGTAATCGCCAATATCAATCGTGGGATCCACGTACCAGTAATCGTCGTAGTACTCCTCTCTGAACTCCCTCAGGGCATCATAGTCCAGAGCCGGGCCATTCACCTCTTCTGCACCCGGTCCCATGTAATAGGGTTTGTCGAAATTCCGCATAAAGTTACTGGAGTAGTGGTCGCCGTAGAAGTTCTCCATCAGGATCCATCCCTTGTCGGCATTGATGATCCAGTCGGGATCCTGCCTGCCGTCGTCGATGATATATTTCCCTACGAAACTCCTGGTCCAATCGCGGTTCACATCATAGTCACGCTTGAGCTGCCTGTATTTTCCCCCGAATTTCAGGTAACCCTCGATATGATTTCCCAGGCGGAAGGGTGCCTTCATATTCAGTTGAATGGACGCGTTCCGGTCTGCAACGTCGTAGTTTTCGAGGTATCCGTATTTGAGCCAGGTTTCATCCAGCTTATTCTGTGCCGCGTTGACAGCCACATCGTAAGAGCTGGCATCATTGGCATCGAAGGCCCCCAGCTCACGAAACTGGAATTGTTCCTGGAGGGGACGCCGGTTGGCTGACCGGGAGAGCGCCCCGGAGAAATCAAGCTCCAGGTAGTTAGCAATCAAAAAATTACCACCAAGGCTGGAGGTTATTACCGTATTGGTAGATTCCCGCTTTCTGACATAATATTGCTGGTAGCTGCTTCCCAGGGAATAATTCCTTCTGTACCTGAGCTCATCCCGGTCGGTGCGGCCGTAGGTAGTCGAGAGCATAAGGCTTCCATTCTTCAGTCGATAATCCATGTTCAGGCTGGCACTGTAGCGGAAACGGTCTTCAAGTTCATCGCTCAGGGAAAAGCTGGAGACATGAAAGATATTTTTCCCTTCCGCGTCCAGTCCCACATCCGACCAGCCTCCGGAGAACCCTTCTGAACTCCGGTTGGCCTTCTGCAATGATCCGTTGACGATGAAACCAAGTTTGTCTTCAAACAGCCTGTTCTCAAAGGTGGCGCTGGCCAGGTATTGCCCGAAGTCTTTCTTAAGGGAATTATAACCGGTCTGTACTTTGACATCGCCGTGGAAGCCACTGGATGCTTTCCGGGCAGTAAAGTTCACCGTACCGCCGAGTGCATCCGCATCCATATCCGGTCTCAGGGCCTTGTATACTTCAATTCCCGCCAGGGCATCGGTGGAAAACATACTCAGGTCCACCGAGCGGTTCTGGTCATTGGTGGCCGGTACCCTTTCCCCGTTCACGGTGATCAGGTTCAGCCTAGGCGCCATTCCCCTCAGGGTAACCATCGTACCTTCCCCTCCATCCCTGATGAGGGAAACCCCCGGAAGCCGCGCCACGGTTTCCGCCGCGTTCTGGTCGGGCAGTTCCTGTATTTTTTCTTTGGATACCACATTCACAATCGTATTGGCGTTGATCTGCCTGTTGATCGCTCCCACCTGTCCCCGGGCAATGGCTGTGACCACAGCCTCTTCACCCATGATGGACTCGATCTGCATTTCCACGTTTCCGATGTTTACCACCTCGTTGCGCCGGATCTCCACCTCCATCTTCCGGGTCTGATAGCTAATGTAGCTAAAGACCAGTGTGTAGTTGCCGGGAGCCAGATTGAGCGTGAAATCGCCTTCAATATCACCAATGGTGCCGAAGGAAGTGCCTTCCACCCCCACATTGGCAAACATCAGGGGTTCCTTGCTCTCCTGGTCAATGACTGTTCCCCTGACAGAACCCCTTCCCTGCGACAGGGCATTAATCCCGCTCAGGAGCATGAGCATAGCTAGCGCAAATAGTTTCCTTTTCATTGACATAGAATTGATCATAGTAGCCCCATAGTTCTATATTCTGCTATTTGTTCCAGTGTAGAGAACCTTGAAGACATGGCTTGAAGAGCCGTGCTGAAGTCTGCAATAATACAGACCCCTGCTCACCTTTCTGCCTTCCTGGTCTGTGGCATCCCACGAGTTGGAATAGGATCCGGCCTCCTGTATGGAATTCACCAGCTGTTTTACCTTCTGTCCCAGAGAATTGTATACGTTCAGCGTTACTTTGGACCTTACGGAAAGGGTGTAGTGGAACCAGGTCCTGTCAGAAAAGGGATTGGGATAGTTCCCTTTAAGAGTCTTTCTGGAAGAGACGTCATCCGTACCGTTAATGATACCGGTCACCGCGCTGGCCGGAGTGGCAAAATTTGAATTGCCTGCACCATTATACGCCTGTACCGTGTAGGTGTACTGAGTAGAACCCTCCAGGCCGGTGTCGGTAAAATCTCTCACAAGCGGCCCTGTGCGGGTGATCTCCGAAAACACATCCGTCTGCATTCGCTTTACTTTAAAACCGGTCACCTCTCCGGAATCGTGCGCCCAGTTCAGGTATATTTCATCCGAATTTGTCAGTCTGGCATCCAGCTGATAGGGTTTGGCCGGTGGTGCGGGAGAAATATAAGCAGATTCGGGACTTCCGTTCCCAACAGGCAGTTCCACGCCATCGAGCTGGATGATAAATTTGTCGATCTGTGTCCCGTCTTCCCTGTAGGCAACTTCCAGGATGTTGGTTCCAAAGGAGAGGTTTTCCAGCTGGATGTTCTGAGTTTCGAACCAGGAGCCCGGGAAGGCACGGCCATTCTCTCTGACCCAGTCCCCCATCCCGATCCGCCAGAAAAAGGAATCATCTTCTCCTCCCTCTGAAAGGGTGCGGAACCAGAGGCGGTAATTGCCCATCAGGCTTACTCTGAAATAGTAGGTGACGAGGCAGAGGGGATCCTCGCATTCTGGCATATCTTCGGTGGTGTGTTTATCGTTCCCTATTTCGATAAATGCCCCTCCGGAGGCACCCTGGGCACTTTTTATCTCCCAGTAATCCCCCATCTGGCCGTGTTCCGCCTCGATGGATACGATGCCTCCTTGTTCCACGAATATGCCCCCTTTGAATTCGGTGAGGATCTCGAACTCGTTGGAATAGCCGGATGGCCCTGCTGTATTGAATGCACGTATGCGATAGGTGTACACACCGCCTTCCACCACTCCCTCGTCCAGGAATTCTGTATCATTCACCCCTGCTGTTCCGATCACTGCAAATTCTCCTCCTGATCTCCTTTCGATATGGAATCCCTCTTCCGTATCTGAGTTATCGGTCCATCTCAGCAGGATGGTTATGGGGGAGATCTTTTCTGCGCTCAGGTCGCCCGGCACCTGGGGCGGGATGGCCGGACTATCCAGGGTGATGGCCGAATCCTGGTTGGAAAGTGCTTCATGGGCCGAGGCATTGAAGCGAGCGATGCGATAGGTGTACTCTGTGGAAGCCACCAGTCCGGTATCTATATAGTCTGTGGAGCCGGGCCCGGTCAGGGCCACTTCCTCAAACAGGGAATCCACCTTCCTTTCGATCCGGAATCCGTAATCGCGGTCCGGCAGATTGTCCCACGCCAGGGCGATCTGGGTGGCGGAAATTGCCGTTGCCTGCAACTCGGGTGCTGCCATCACAGAAACAGTATCCCAGCCACTCATGTCCCCTTTTGTAAGGGTGGCATATTCGTCTCCTTCCCTGCCAACAACAGGCCGGGTCTTCTGCAGGTAATCGGTAAAGGAATCGGGAAAATCGAAGTAAAGGGCTGCTAACTCATACATATTGCGTCGCTTGTCCGACTTGTCGGGATTGCTGTTCCAGGGGAAGGTCTCATCCATGATATCCCATCGGTAATACTGCCAGATCACATCTCCGAGCGTCACGCCCTGTTGCGTGGAATCCCTCCAGTAGTTAAACCCTGCATTGCGCGCAATCTCCAGGGCCTGCGACATGGTGGTAAGGGCATAGGCCGTATAGGTCAGGCCTTTTCTTCCATCCAGACGGACCACTTCCCTTGGCAGGTAAACCCCATTCTCATCACTGTTGATCTTCCATCCCGTTCCCGGCAGCCGCACGTTGCTATCGTTCCGTCCGTAGAAATAGCTTTTCAGCTGGATCAGTGCCTCCTTGAGCAGAAGGGTGTCTTCAAGAATAACGGAAGCCGCCATGGTTCCCAGTAATGCGGCATCCTTCCAGTTGTTGTCCTTGCGCCTCAACACACCCAGCACATCTCCATCAAAAACCACATTATTCCGCCACCAGCTTTTGAATACGTCACGTTCATCCGCCGGCCACCCCTGATAATCATGGATCAGGTCGGCCCCGTAGAGCATGGGAGAGAACCAGGATCCAAGCTGCAATCCGGCGTCATCTCCGGAAAAGACCGTCGCTGTGTTCGCCCAGTTCATCAGAACTTCGCGTGTTTTCTCCGCATAGACTGTATCCCCCGTAAGGGCATAGGCCAGGGCACAGCTGTAGGCCGCATGGCAGTTTGCCCAGAACAGATCCCTGGCATAATCCAGTCCATTCGGATCAACATATCCCCCCGGGATATCCAGAGACTTAGGTGCATTGGGAGTAAATTGAAGGCTTTCCATGGCATTGGTAAGCAGCGTTGCCACGGCCGAACTCTGGGGTTCGACCCCGTACTGCAGCCGCTTCTTGATCAGCTCCAGTTCCTCCCGGTTGATCACGGTCATGGGATGAGTGAATTCAAATCCCTCCAATGTGATCTCATAGGCTTCCCTCCAGGGCTCGGGGGAATGCGAAAATGGCTGGGCGGCTGAAGGCATGGTACATATAAACAGGAAGCATCCCGCAAATATGAGGGGAGGGAGCAAAATCTTTCTTTGATACATGTCTTCTCGTGGCAAGTTATCGGAAAAAGTAGACCATCCAGCTAATAAAATCAAGATAAAAACAGTGAATCACATGTGAAATACGTTTGGTTTGCATGATTCGGCCCATTATTAGTACATTTAGGGACGATGTCCGAGCAGAATCTGATACACGTACAATTGGAGAAAATCCTGGCAAGTTCAGGATTTGTCAAATCCAGAAGGTATTCAGAACTGCTTCAATATCTGGTGAAAAGGCAAGTTGAAGGGACACCGGTGAAGGAGGTGTCCATTGCCATCGATGTGTTCGGGAAAGATGCATCCTTTGATCCGGCGGAAGATACCATTGTCAGAGTAAGTATAGGGAACCTTCGGAAAAAACTGGCGCACTATTACCTGACCGAGGGAATTGGAGACACCCTCCGCATCGAAATCCCCCGTGGAAATTATGAAGTGCGTTTCAACCCGGTGAAAGCCCGGAAAGCCAGGTTCTGGAACAGCATCAGTGCGTATTTACCCGGAGTGCTATCCCTGGTCCTGGTAGCTTCATCGGTGGCCCTCATCCTGCTTTTCCTGAAAAACCGCGAACTGAAGGAGCAATTTCATCCCGTCGACCCGAAAAATCCGCTGTGGTATGAATACATCCATTCCGATATTCCCAATATGATCCTTCTTGGAGACTATTTCTTCATGTATGAAGCGCTTGAAGGAGAGGACAGGGGACTCTATCTCAGAGATTCCAGGATCAACAGCATCGAGGAGTATAATGCTAAGCGGCCCGGATTCAAACGGGATTGGCTGCCCCTGGATTTTACCTATCTGAGAGAAGGAGTTGCCCTGACGATCCTTGATATCCTCCCTATTCTGAGAATGGGGGACCAGCCGGTAGTGGCCAAACAATCTTCTGACCTGGCATGGGAAGATTTTGATCAGTACAATATCGTATTTGCCGGGACCATCAAGAGTTTCAACAGACTGGAAAAGATCCTTCCCAATTTCAACATCCGGGTGGAACGGGATTCGGTATATCAATTGCAACGGCTCGATGAGGAGGGGAATGTGGCTGAAACGTATTCCCTTCCGAGAACAGACGCGGGCGAAATGATGACAGACTATTCATATGTGGGAAAGATCAGGGGGGCCAGAGGCAACACCATCATGATCATCGCCAGTGGCGAGGATGTGGGACTGATCAATGCAGTTCAAACCATTACTTCCGAGGATTTCGGAACATACCTTCAGGAGTCTTACCCGGAGATCTCCTTCCAAACTCCCTTTTATTTCGAAATGTTCATCCGTTCTCAAGGGGTCCGGAATACAGACTTCAATCATGAGATCGTCTACTTCAGGAAGCGGTCAGAATAGTACGTAACAGTGGTGACAGAACTGGGTGTATCCATACCTGTTGGGGTAATCCAGCTAGTATTCCTCCCAAAGTACTTTCTTGTTTACACCGACACGATCCAGTTCCTTCTCAAAATAATCAAGATGGGACTT
>CAZOHA010000095.1:0-4625 GCA_964579515.1 uncultured Bacteroides sp.
GGACGGTGGTAGAAGAGGATCAGGTATTCATTTTCGGTTTCGGAGTGGCTCCCTTCGATGGCATCGATATCGAACTGGACGGCGTTGGTGGGAAGGAACAGGTACCGGTAGTTGTAGACTCCCTGCTTCAGGAAGAGACTTTTCCGGTAAGCGCCCTCTCCGGGGAGGTATTCCATCCGGTTCAGTTCATTGAACTGCCAGTTGGTGAGCGCTCCGGCGATATAGACGTTGCCTTCCAGAGGAAGGGGCATGTCGAGCTGGAAATGGACAAAGACATAATCGGCATCCACCTCCGGATCCCGGCCGTCGGCCGATTCGATGGCATACCGGCCGTTGATATCCTCCTGCGAGAAATAGTTGTGCGGCGGCCTGGGTTTGTCAGCTTTCAACTCGAAATGAAAGTGGGGGTCGATGTAATCGATCCTCTGAACGTAATAGGAGGGGATCTGTGTGTTCTTGGTGTCGAAGAAGCGGAACTCATTGCCTCCCTGGAAAATATTCTCTTCGTTGTAGTCATATTCCAGAATGGGCGACCGGACCATTCTGGGCCTCAATCCGGTGATCCCCAAATCCCATAACGCATTCTGGTAAATGGCCGCCGTGGTCTCGGTAAAGGGATCATCGATGGTCACCCCGGAATGATCGACGGTGAAATCAACCTCCTGACAGCACCCTTTGTAGCGGCTGAGAACCGGGATGCGTGCCGTTGCATCGATACTCACCGCAGCTTCGGTCACCATGAACCGGCGGGTGAGGACCACATCCTGCGGATCACGGTTCCGGTAGACCACCAGCAGGTAGTTGCCCGATACCCGCATCTTTACCTCTTCGTTGGGAAGCATCAGCCGGTGGTGCATGTACGACTGGTAGGTATTGAAGGAGGGTTCTCCCGCAGGGATCTCATTTTCCATGTAGGCTTCCATATACTCCTGTTCGAACAGGTTGGACTGCCTCCAGTCGGCATCGCAGTGGATCAGGGTGTAATAGAAGGTGGTGATGTCCTTTGCCAGATAATCGAACTCCAGAACCAGCGGCACATCGGCGGGCAGCCGGATCACCGGGTAACTGAGCGGCCAGCCCTCCCGGTAGAGCTGTACGGTCTTGATATTGGGGTCGGTGACCGTTTCGCGCATGGTCCCGGCGGGATCCTGGTAGACCGGTTGAGCCGGAACAGAGTGAACAATGACATGCGTCAGGACGATATATGTTATGATAAGGGGACGTAAATTCATAATATCGCTGATAAGGCAAAACCTACATATTTAGGTATGTAGATTTTTAGATATATATATGAGTTCATTGTTTGAAGCTTCACAAAAATAGCTATTTTTACACTTTTATTTACTGTTAGGTAGTTCACAATGGCGGAAGAAATCATCAAGATCAAACGAGGCCTGGATATCAAAATGAAAGGCCGGGCCGAAAAGATTTACGTACAGGCTCCCAGGGCGAAGACCTTTGCGATCAAGCCCCCGGACTGGCACGGTCTTACTCCGAAGATCATTCCGAAATTGTGCGACCCTGTGAAGGTCGGGACACCGATCTTCTTCGATAAATACAATCCGGATATTAAATTCACCTCGCCGGTCAGCGGAATTCTTTCCGAGATCCGGCGCGGAGCCCGGCGAAGGCTTACCGAGGTGGTCCTGGAGGATGACGGGAAGGACACCGCCGAGGAGTTCCTGAAGGCCGACCCTTCGGACCTTTCCAGGGATGAGGTGGTGAAAAACCTGCTCGACAGCGGCCTCTGGCCCGCTATCCGGCGCCGCCCCTACTCGGTGATCGCTCAGCCCGGAAAACCCCCGAAGTCGATCTTTATCTCCGGATTCGATACAGCCCCCCTGGCACCCGACTATGATTTTATGCTGAAGGATTCGGAGGAGGACTTTCAGTGGGGGGTCAACGCCCTTCGCAAGCTGACCGATGGCAAGATTTTTCTGAACCTGGACGGCCGGTTCCCCTCGGTGAAAACCCTGACGGGTATCAAGGGGGCGGAGATCCGCCGGTTCAGGGGCCCGCACCCCGCAGGGAATGTGGGAGTGCATATCAACAAACTGGATCCCATCAACAAGGGAGATGTGGTATGGGTGGTCAGGCCCTTCGATGTGGTGACCATCGGGCGCCTGTTCAAAACAGGGAAGTATGATCCCTCGGTGATCTTTGCACTGACCGGATCCCGGGTGAAAAAACCCCAGTACTACAAGACCATCCGGGGCACCAACCTGGGGCCCGTCCTGGAAGACCAGCTGATGGAAGGGGAGAACCGGGTGATCAGCGGTAATGTGCTGAACGGGCGGCAGGTCGATGCGAAAGAAGGTTTCCTGGGCTTTTTCGACACTCAGGTGACGGTGATCCCCGAGGGCAACTATTACGAGATGTTCGGCTGGATCAAGCCGGGACTGAATAAATTCTCCATGTCCAGCTCCTTTGTCTCCACCTGGCTGGCTCCCAACAAGCGGTTCGAATTGGACACCAACTATCACGGTGGCGAGCGGGCCTTCGTGATGACCGGACAATACGAGAAAGTGGTCCCCATGGACATTTTCCCCCAGCAGCTGTTAAAATCGATCATGGTGAACGATATCGACAAGATGGAACAGCTGGGCATTTATGAGGTGGATGAGGAGGACCTGGCTCTCTGTGAGTTCGTTTGTACCTCCAAAACACCGGTGACCAGCATCCTGAGGGAGGGATTGCGGTCGCTTCGCAAAGAAATGGAAGATTAACCATCAACCCAGTTTATACCGATGAGCAGTGGTTTAAGAAAATTTGTGGATAAGATCAAGCCCCCCTTCGAGAAGGGAGGCAAGCTTCACATGTTCCATTCCACATTCGAAGCATTCGAGACCTTTCTCTTCGTCCCCGACAAGGTGACCGAGGGACGGGTGCATATCCGCGATGCCATGGATATGAAGCGCACGATGATCCTGGTGGTGATCGCCCTGATCCCGGCACTTCTTTTCGGGATGTGGAACACCGGTCATTTTCATTTCCAGGCCACCGGAACGGAGGCCGATTTCTGGCAGAAGTTCTGGTACGGATTCCTGAAGGTGTTCCCCATTATCGTGGTGTCGTACGTGGTCGGACTGGGGATCGAATTCGGGTTCGCCCAGTGGAGGGGCCACGAGGTCAATGAAGGATTTCTGGTGACCGGGATGCTGATCCCCCTGGTGATGCCGGCCGATGTGCCCCTCTGGATGGTGGCCGTATCCACTGCATTTGCGGTGGTCATCGGAAAGGAGGTGTTCGGGGGGACCGGGATGAACATTCTGAATCCTGCCCTGACTGCCCGGGCTTTCCTGTTTTTCGCCTATCCCAGCTGGATGTCGGGCGACAGGGTCTGGATCTCCGGGATGAAAGAGGGGACCGGAGTGATCGACGGGTATTCGGGTGCCACCGTTTTAGGACAGGCCGCCCAGAACAACACCGAATTCACCAACGGAGTGGGGGAACCCTTCACTACCATGGATATGTTTTTGGGATTTATTCCCGGGTCCATCGGAGAGACCTCCGCACTGGCCATCCTGATCGGGGCGGTTATCCTTATTCTTGCAGGGGTGGGAAGCTGGAAGATCATGCTTTCGGTTTTTGCCGGAGGGGCCCTGATGGGAATCATTCTCAACCTCTTTGCAGTGAACGCCTTCATGGAGATTCCCTTCTGGGAGCACCTGATCCTGGGCGGCTTTGCTTTCGGAGCGGTTTTCATGGCCACCGATCCGGTATCGGCAGCACAGACCGATCGCGGCAAGTGGATCTACGGCTTCCTGATCGGCTTCCTGGCCATCCTGATCCGCGTTCTGAATCCGGCCTACCCGGAAGGGGTGATGCTGGCCATCCTGCTGATGAACGTGTTTGCCCCGCTGATCGACCACTATGTGATCGAAGCCAGTGTCCGCAGGAGGCTCAAACGAATTCCCGCAACAGCAAATTGATTCCGTCATGGCACAGAAATTTAGCAATACCTACATCTTTACATTCTCGCTGATCATGGTGACGGTGGTGGCCGTGCTGCTCTCCTTTGTGGCCACTCAGCTCAATCCGCGTCAGCGGATGAATGTGGAGATCGAACAGAAACAGGATATCCTCCGTTCGGTGGGCAAAGCGGAGAGGATGAGAGAGGTGGAGGACAAGAACGAGTATATCAACAGTCAGTTCGGAGAGTTCATCACCGATTCCTATGTGATCGATTTCGAGGGCAACCGGATCGATACCAATGCCTTTCAGGTGACCCTCAATATAGAGAACGAGGTTGAAAAAGACCAGAGGGACCGCAACTACCCGGTTTTTGTCTATACCGCCAACGACGGTCACCAGAATTACGTGGTGCCGGTCCGGGGGAAAGGACTGTGGGGTCCCATCTGGGGCTATGTCTCTTTCGCTTCGGATATGAACACCATCACCGGAGCTATTTTCGACCACCAGGGGGAGACACCCGGACTGGGTGCCGAGATCAACACGGACTGGTTCCAGGAGCCCTTTGAAGGAAAGACCATCTTCAATGAGGAAGGGGAGTTTGTCTCCATCGAGGTGGTCAAGGGAGGGGCACCCGAAGGGAGTAAACACCAGGTGGACGGGATCTCCGGGGGTACCATCACCTCCGACGGGCTGGAAGATATGCTTGAGGA
>CAZOHA010000095.1:4725-8087 GCA_964579515.1 uncultured Bacteroides sp.
AAAGTCGTAAAGTCGTAAAGTCGTAAAGTTATGAGTGTGGATAAGGAACCGTTGTTTTCTACGAAGAACCTGAAGCTTCTGAGCGAGCCGCTGGGACAGAGCAACCCGATCACCGTGCAGGTGCTGGGGATCTGTTCGGCCCTGGCCGTGACCGTGAAACTGAAGCCCTCCATCGTGCTGGCCCTGTCGGTGGTGGTGGTGATGGCCGTTTCCAATGTGGTGATCTCGCTGCTGCGAAAACGGATCCCCCCGCGGATCCGGATCATCGTGCAACTGACCGTGATCGCCTCCATGGTGATCCTGGTCGACCAGGTGCTGAAAGCTTATGCCTATGATGTGAGCAAGCAGCTTTCGGTGTTCGTGGGGCTGATCATCACCAACTGTATCATCATGGGACGTCTCGAGGCCTTCGCGATGGGCAACAAGCCGTGGCCCTCATTCCTCGACGGACTGGGCAATGCCGCCGGATACGGGGTGATCCTGATCATCGTGGCCTTCTTCCGGGAGCTGCTCGGCTCGGGGACACTGCTCGACTACCAGGTGATCCCGCAGGCGCTTTATGATATCGGCTACGAGAATAACGGGATGATGATCCTTCCGCCCATGGCCCTGGTGGTGGTGGGTGTCATCATCTGGATACAGCGTGCGAAAAACCATACCCTGATCGAGGACTAATTTGAAACGACCGGAAAACAGAGACCATTCATGGAAAACCTGGTAAACATATTCGTCAAGTCGATCTTTATCGACAATATGATCTTCGCCTATTTCCTGGGCATGTGCTCCTACCTGGCCGTGTCGAAAACGGTGAAGACTTCGACCGGACTGGGCATCGCGGTGATCTTCGTGCTCGGGTTCACGGTGCCGATCAACTTTCTGATCGAAAACTACATTCTCCAGCCGGGCGCACTGACCTGGATCAGCCCCACCCTGGCCGATGTGGACCTCAGTTTCCTCAGCTTTATCATGTTCATCGCCGTGATCGCCTCCATGGTGCAGCTGGTGGAGATGGTCATCGAGAAGTTTTCTCCCACCCTTTACAGCTCGCTGGGGATCTTCCTTCCGCTGATTGCTGTCAACTGTGCCATACTGGGGGGATCACTCTTCATGCAGGAGCGGGCATACAACAACATCGCCGAAGCCACCGTGTTCGGTCTCGGCTCGGGCGTGGGATGGTTTCTGGCCATCGTGGGAATTGCCGCCATCAGGGAAAAGATCAAGTATTCCAATGTTCCGGCGCCTCTGCGCGGACTGGGGATCACCTTTATCATCACCGGGCTGATGGGGATTGCATTTATGAGTTTCATGGGTATCAAACTTTAATTAAATCGATCGAGAAATGATATTGCTCACTTCAACGCCAGTCATTATCCTTATCAGCATCGGGGTCTTCCTGTTCGTGATCCTGCTCTTGGTGGTGATGTTGCTGTATGCCAGGTATAAGCTGACACCACAGGGCGATGTGACACTGAAAGTGAACGACAAAGAGTGGAAAGTCTCTCCGGGAAACACCATCCTCAGCACCCTGTCGAACAACGGGGTCTTCCTGCCATCGGCCTGCGGGGGCGGAGGAACCTGCGGCATGTGCAAATGCCAGGTGATGGAGGGGGCCGGAAGCATCCTTCCCACCGAAACCGGTTTCTTTACCCGGAAAGAGCAGCAGCAGAACTGGCGGCTGGGCTGCCAGGTGAAGATCCGGGAGGATATGATCATCCAGGTGCCCGAAGAGGTGATGGGGATCAAGAAGTGGGAGTGCGAGGTGGTCTCCAATCAGAATGTGGCCACCTTTATCAAGGAGTTTGTGGTGAGGCTGCCCGAAGGGGAGAAACTCAATTTCAGGTCGGGAGGATATATCCAAATCGATGTCCCCAGGACCGAGGTCGATTTTTCAAAGGATATCGAAGTAGAGGAGGAGTACCGCGACGAATGGGACAAATTCAATATGTGGGATCTGAAGATGAAAAACCCCGAGGAGACTTTCAGGGCCTACTCCATGGCCAATCATCCCGCCGAAGGGAACATCATCATGCTCAACATCCGGATCGCCACCCCGCCGTGGGATGTGAGCCACGGCAGGTTCAAGAATGTGAATCCCGGGATCTGCTCCTCATACATTTTCTCCAGGAAGCCGGGCGACAAAGTGACCATTTCGGGTCCTTACGGGGAGTTCTTTATCAAGGAGTCGAAAAGGGAGATGATCTACGTGGGCGGCGGGGCCGGCATGGCCCCCATGCGCTCCCACATATTCCACCTGTTCCATACCCTGAAGACCGATCGGAAAGTCTCTTACTGGTACGGGGCGCGTTCCAAGAGGGAGCTCTTTTACGAGGACCATTTCCGGGATATCGAAAAGAAGTTCCCCAATTTCACCTTCAACATTGCCCTTTCCGAGCCCAAGGAGGAGGATAACTGGGACGGTTACACCGGATTTATCCACAAGGTGCTCTACGACAATTACCTTCGTTACCACGAGGAGCCCGAGGAGGTGGAGTTCTACATGTGCGGTCCGCCCATGATGAATGAGGCGGTGGGCAATCTGCTCTATGATCTGGGGGTGCCGGAGGAGATGATCGACTACGACGACTTCGGGTAGGCATCTCTTTCGTATATTTGGGATGTTTTAACGCCAAGTGGTTAACGGTTTCGCTATCGCTTCACCTTATAACCGAGCTTGCGAGCTCAGCGTAGCTAATCCCAGTTGGCTAATAAAACATCCCAAACAGAATAGACAAGAGATGCTAATAAATATTTTCAGAATATCAATAAACTTTATTCTACCGCCTTTCCTCATCGGTGCTGTGATGATGGGGGGATGCAGTATGGAGGGAGGGGGAGAGTATTACTCGGTTCGGGGGTTCGCACAGGGGACCACCTACAGTGTGACCTACCAGCATCCCACCGAGAGTGATCTGAAGAGGGAGATCGATTCGGTGTTGCTCGCCTTCGATAAGTCGCTGTCCACTTACGATTCCACCAGCATTATCAGTGCCATTAACCGGAACGAGCCGGGGGTGAGGACCGACAGCCTGTTCCGGGCGGTTTTCCGGGAATCGGCGCGGGTCTACCAGCTCTCGGGAGGGGCCTTCGACATCACCCTGGCACCCATCATCGATGCCTGGGGATTCGGTCCGGGGGAGCGGATGGAACTGGACAGTGCCACCGTGGACAGCCTGTTGCAGTTCGTGGGCATGGAAAAGGTGGCGCTCGCGGGCGACACGGTATGGAAGAGCCATCCCGGGGTCACTCTCAATGTGAACGCCATCGCCCAGGGTTTTGCCGTGGATGTGGTGGCCGCTTACCTGGAGGAACTGGGCTGCCGGAACTACATGGTGGAGGTGGGGGGCGAGATCCGCACCAGGGGC
>CAZOHA010000096.1:0-8059 GCA_964579515.1 uncultured Bacteroides sp.
GGTGCCACCAGGAATCGAACCAGGGACACCAGGATTTTCAGTCCTGTGCTCTACCAACTGAGCTATGGCACCGATGCTTTGTTAAAGCGGTGGCAAATTTAACACATTTTTTTTTAGTTTTTATACTTTTGCCGGGTAAATGGATCCATCCCTTCATACTGCCCGTCTCGCCAACGGTATCAGGCTGATACACCGGCCCAACAGGTCTGCGGTGGCCCATTTCGGACTGATCGTCCAGACAGGTACGCGCGACGAATTGTCCGAGGAGCACGGACTGGCCCACTTCATGGAACATATGTTCTTCAAAGGGACTCGTAAGCGCTCTGCATATCAGATTATTAACAGACTCGAAGATGTGGGTGGGGAGATCAACGCCTATACCACGAAGGAGGAAACCGCACTGTATGCCTCTTTTATGAAAGAGGACTTCCGCAGGGCGGTGGAACTGATTCAGGACATATTTCTGCATTCCCAGTTTTCTGAGAAGGAGCGTGAGAAAGAGATCGAAGTCATTCTGAACGAGATCCAGGGATACGAAGATTCACCTTCCGAACTTATTTTCGACCGCGCCGAGGAAATACTCTATCCCGGCCACCCCATCGGCAGAAATATCCTCGGATCGGAGCAATCGCTGACTACCTTCCGTAATGGGGCCGTGGAGAAATTCCTGGAGGAAAACTACGCCACCGACGAAATGGTCATTTCCTCCGTCGGGAACTTTACTTTCGATGAAATCAGAAAAATGGCCGAACGCTATTTCGGCGACATTCCCATGAAGTCAAGGGTCCGGGCAAGGATCCGCCCGGTTGCAAAGTCTTCACTTAAAGTGACTGAATCCAGGAATACCTTTCAGCGGCACTGTATGATCGTGGGTGAGGCCTTCTCGCTGAAGGATCCCCGGAGATTGCAGCTCTATCTTTTGAATAATATCCTGGGGGGACCCGGAATGAATTCCAGGCTCAATATGGCACTCCGGGAGCGCAGGGGATACTCCTACAGTGCCGAGTCTCATTACGCTCCCTATTCCGATACAGGCGCCCTGATGATATATTTCAGCAGTGATCCTGAACGGTTTCAGAAGTCGCTGCAGGTGACCAGGGAAGAGATCAGGAAACTGCGGAACAAGCCCATTCCGGAAAAGAGACTCCACTACTCGAGGAAGCAGCTGATGGGACAATTGGCTATATCCAGGGAAAACAATGAGCACCTCATGCTCTCCACAGGCAAGAGTTACCTTATATTCAATAAAGTGGAAACCCTGGAGGAGATCGGAAGAAAGCTGGATGAAATCACCCCGGATCAGCTTCGGGAAATGGCCGATGAATGGTTGCATCCGGAGAATCTGAATCTTCTGATATTTCAGTAATTCCTTCTCCCCTCAGCAGGCAAAGGGAGATCATCACTTCAGGAGAAGAAGAAAACTACTGAATTGCCCGGAAAAAATGTTTAACATTTTTTTATAAAAGTGTAAACATTATCTCTATTTTTGCGTTCAAACGTTGTAAGAATGGAGATACCCTCATGGCTGTTTATTCGATAAAAGAACTGGAAAAACTATCCGGAATCAAAGCACACACCATCCGGATCTGGGAAAAGCGATATAATCTCATAGAACCTCACCGCACCAACACCAACATCCGTTATTATACCGATGAGGACCTGAAGAAAATCCTGAACGTGGCAGTCTTGAACCGCCATGGCATCAAGATATCCAATATTGCCCGCCTGAATGAACTGGAACTGAAGGAGGAGATACTCCGGGTTTCGCGTTCGGAACAGCCCGACGATGCACTGGTCGATTCTCTGGTGATCTCCATGATCGATCTGGATGAACATAAACTTGAATCCATTATACAGAAAAGTATTTCGAAACTGGGATTCAGGGAAACTGTGATCAAGGTGCTCTATCCCTTCCTTTCGAAAGTGGGTATTCTCTGGCAATCCGGCGATGTCTATCCGGCACAGGAACATTTTGTCACCAATCTGATCCGACAGAAGATAATTTCCGCCACTGATGTCCTGACCCATTCATTCAATCCCAAAGCCAGAAGATTCCTCCTCCTGCTTCCGGAAGGGGAGTGGCACGAGATCGGGCTCCTTTTCGCACAATATCTTTTAAAAGAAGCTTCCCAGGAGGTTTTCTATCTGGGTCAGTCCGTTCCCTATTCCGATGTGCTCGCCACCGGATCGGCCAAACAGTTCGATTACATCATGGTCTCCAGCACTTCCAAGCAATCCGGTTTTGATTTTGAGGTATATCTGAAAGATCTGGGTGGTGCCTTCCCGGACAAGAGGATACTTTATTTCTGCAGCTACCTGCATGAAAGACCGGAAGGTCTCGGCGAAAATCACATCCAGCTGAACTCCATCGAAGATCTGGTTGCCCTGATTGACGATCTCTCCTGACAGGACTCATCCGTACAATCTTTTCCTCATAACTTCTCCTTCCTTCCCTGATTAACAAACTCCCTGTTCCGTGCCACCGGCGTGCGATACAGCATAACATGATTCGCTCTGTAGATTCTCCTGTTTAACTAATGACGAATCAGGGTAAACAAAAATCGAATGAATTGTTATTTAGAATAAAAGATGCTAAAGTATTCTAAAAGTCACTATTGACGGATATTTCGGATAGTTAGCTTATTTTGAATGGGCCATTCAAGGGCATTGTCTGATATCAAAAGACTTGACAGATGTTTAATTAATACATATATTTGTTAAACAATTAAACAATGGCAAACTCAAAACTCAGATATCATGACAACGATGGAATTCAGCAATAAGCTCATCAGCATGGAAGAACGGCTTGAAAGATTCGCGCTCAGTCTGACCTCCAACAGGGAAGAAGCCAAAGACCTCCTTCAGGAGACCTATCTGAAGGCGCTCTCCTCGAAAGATAAATTCATTGAATTCACCAATTTCGAAGCCTGGGCCTATACCATTATGAAGAACACCTTCATCAATAACTACAGGAAGGCCGTCAGGCAGAACACGATCGTGGATACCACCAAAGATCTTTATTACCTCAACAACTCAAAAGAGTCCAATTACGTGAAGCCTGATTCCAGCGTTCAGCATAAGGAGATCAACAAACACATCGACAACCTGCAGGATGAGCTGAAGGTTCCCTTCCTGATGCATACTGAAGGGTATAAATACAAGGAGATCGCCGAGGAGCTGGATTTGAAGATCGGTACCGTGAAAAGCCGCATCTTCTTCACCAGGAAGAAATTGATGGAATCCCTCGGGGATTACAGATAATAATACGTTTCATAGCAGCAGAGTAGTTTTAGTTTTGGTTAGTTAGATTGAAAAAAGCCGGGTCGCTCGACCCGGCTTTTTTTATACTGCTGCTTTTCTGCCCCGTTAAGTCCTGTTCTGAGCGTCTACCACCGCAAATGCTGCCATATCAACGATCTCACGGACATTGCTTTCCATCTGGAGAATATGGATCGGCTTACCGATCCCCAGAAGAATGGGACCTGTAACCTGGCTTTCACCGATCTCCTGCATCATTTTGTAGGCAATGTTCCCCGAGCTGAGATTGGGGAAGATAATGGTGTTCACTTTCTTACTCCCGAGTTTATTGAATGGGAATTTCTGATTTCTCAGCTCCGTGTTCAGAGCATAATTCATCTGCATTTCGCCGTCTACCAGCAAATCGGGATATTCCTGGTGCAGCATGGCCACTGCATTCCTGGAGCGATCGGCACTTGATCCCCTGATAGCACCGAAGTTGGAATAAGAGACCAGTGCGATCACCGGTTCGATCCCGAAATTTTCCACCTGTTCGGCTACCAGCAGGGTGGTGTCGACCAGAGTCTTCGGTCCCGGAGTGGGATTGACTGTTGTATCCGCAAAAAAATAGGGGCCCTTTTTGGTATGCACGATATACATACCCGCAATATGTCTCTGTGGATTATTGGTTCCTGCGATCTGAATAGCCGGCCGGATCACATCGGCGTACTTACTGGAGAATCCGGAAAGGAAAGCATCCGCATCTCCCTCCTGCACCATCATCATTCCGAACTGATTGGGGAAGCTCATCTGCGTCATAGCATCCTCGTAGGTCATCCCTTTTCTCTGCCGCATCTCATAAAGCTTCCGGGCATATTTTTCTCTGACCGGTTTCAGCTTTGGATCGGTATGATCGATAATTTCCACCCCGTCGATATCGAGATGGTATTCCCGGATCATATGCCGGATCTGCTCCACGTTCCCCAAAAGAAGGGGACTGGCAATCCGCTCACGCACCACCGTCTGGACCGCCTTCAACATCTTGAAGTTACATGCTTCGCTAAAAATCAGCCTTTTGGGTGATTCATGCGCCTTCATTCTGACCTCCTGGATCAGGCGGTTTTCGATTCCCATCCGCTCCTTCAACGATTCCCTGTAGGCATCCCAGTCCTCGATGGCAAATCTGGCCACCCCGGTTTCCATGGCAGCTTTGGCCACTGCCGGGGCCACATGGTAGATGAGCCTGGGATCCAGAGGTTTCGGGATGATATAATCCCTTCCGAAGTGAAGATTCTCCACCCTGTATGCTTTATTTACCACCTCGGGGACATCCTCTTTGGTCAGGCGGGCCAGGGCGTAGACGGCAGCGATCTTCATCTCCTCATTGATCGAAGTGGCTTTCACATCCAGGGCCCCCCGGAAAATGAAGGGGAATCCAAGCACGTTATTCACCTGATTCGGGTAGTCGGACCGGCCCGTGGCAAACACAATATCCTTTCGCGCCGATATGGCCCTGTCGTATGAGATCTCCGGATTAGGGTTGGCCATAGCGAACACGATGGGATCCCTGCTCATGCTTTTCAGCATTTCCGGGGTCAGTACATCGGCGACCGAAAGGCCCAGGAATACGTCCGCTTCTTTGATGACCTCTTCCAGTGTGTCCGCTTCCGTCTCCCTTACGAAATCCTGTTTATACCTGTTCAGCCCGGTCCTTCGGGTATTCAACACTCCCCTGGAATCGAGCATATACATATTTTCTTTCTTCACCCCCAGAGAAATGTAAAGCCTGGCACAGGAAATGGCGGAAGCTCCGGCCCCGTTGACCACCACTTTCAGATCCTCGATATTCTTATCGACCAGTTCCAGCGCATTGAGTAGCCCGGCGGCAGAAATAATTGCCGTACCGTGCTGATCATCATGGAAGACCGGTATATCCAGTTCCTTCTTCAGTCGATCTTCGATTTCAAAGCATTCGGGCGCCTTGATATCCTCCAGGTTGATCCCTCCGAAAGTAGGGGCGATGGCTTTGGCCACCTCGACGAACTGATCGATATCTTTCCGGTCGATCTCGATATCAAACACATCCACATCGGCGAAAATTTTAAACAGAAGTCCCTTCCCCTCCATGACCGGTTTACCCTGCAGGGCCCCGATATCACCCAGACCGAGAACGGCTGTACCGTTCGACATCACCGCCACCAGATTCCCTTTGGCAGTGTAGCGGTAGGCATCGTCGGGATTCTCTTGGATGGCAAGGCAGGGTTCGGCCACCCCCGGTGAATAAGCCAGTGAGAGATCCTGCTGTGTGGAATGCGGTTTGGTGGGAACCACTTCGATTTTACCGGGTCTTCCCTCGCTGTGGTAATTCAGCGCTTCTTCCCTGGTGAATTTGGACATAATCTCAGGATTTTAAAATTGGACTGAACAGATGATACAACCAAAATTACAAAGAGATCACCTGCCTCATTCCATTGGACGATCAAAAACATCATGTTGTGGAACAGTAAGAAACCCCCCTGCTGCTATTTCAGAAGGAATCCCTCGCGCAACGGATCTGCCGGATCGAACCAGTGCCGGTTCTTTCCTGTGAAATGGGCCGTACCTGAGACAACCGGTATAACAGCCTTATGGGGTCCGAATGTGGTGAGGCTGGCTAATTCCACCTCCATGGCTGATCCGACAATCCCTTCAATAGTGATTTTCTGTCCCAGCTTTAGTTCTCCCCTGGAAAAATGTACCGCTGCACGGGCACTGACTCCTGAACCCGTGGCAGATCGGTCGATCTCTCCGTTGGCAAACACACAGACATTCCTGCTATGGTGGTCGGGATGGTGCGACTTTCCCGTGAAAATCGTCCCGTACAAAAAGGAGAGTTCTTCTTCAAACGGATGCTGAATTTTCTGGTTGTTCATCACACTTTGCTTAATCCTCATCCCCAGGTCGATCAGTTGATGACTCTCACTTCCTTCCAGATTGAAGCCCAATCTTTCGGCATCGACAATCACATAGAACGCGCCTCCGAAAGCCACATCATAACGAACCCGGCCTATTCCCTGCACTTCAATGACCTGGTCGCTGTGCAGTACGAAAGAGGGCACATTCCGGAAAGCCACCCTTCCGACAGTCCCGTTTTCCCGGAATCCTGTGGCGTGGATCTGTCCTGGGGGAGCATCGATGATCACAGAGGGGTGATCCCCCTTTTTCCTGACAATCCTCGTATCGAGAACAAATTTGGTCACTGCGATCACCCCATGGCCGCACATGGTACTGTATCCTTCGTTATGCATGAACAGTAATCCGAAATCGGCCTCCGCGGAGACCGGTTCTGTCAGCACCGCACCGTACATATCGGCATGTCCCCTTGGTTCCCACATTAACCCCTTTCTGAGGTAATCCAGGTGGTCTCTGAAATATCGCCTTTTATCCAGGATGGTGGCTCCTTTTACCCGGGGGTAACCTTTGACCAGGATCCTCAGGGGTTCCCCGCCTGTATGCATCTCATAGGTGGTAATCCCCTGCCATCCGGGTCCGGGATTCCAGCTTAAATCTCTCAGCTTCTTAAACATACATACACTTTACTTATGAAAGACTTTCATACACAAGAATGGCCCCGTACAGATCGAAGGCGGCCATTCCTACCGACTTAAAGAATCTGGTGTCGCCCACCGGGATCTCCTTTCCGAGGATCAGGTCCGACAACGGAAGAATCTGATCCTTACGGATCACCTGTTTGTCAAGGGGTACCACCAGGTCCCCGGCCTCTTCAATACCCGGTATTGAATCTACGAAAACCTGTTCCAGGTCGCTGAATATGGCCGACGGGAATTCCCGCATCTCAGGCTTGTAGGAACCGATCCCGATCAGCGTTTTTCCAGGCCACCATTTCATCCGGGAAGTAACCACCGGGTAGGGCGACATGGTGGTGGTGACGACGATCTCGGATCCTCTGCAAAGCTCGATATCACTTTTACTGAGAATCACCTCCACTCCGGGATAATAGGCGTTGAACCGCTCCCTGAACCGCTCCATCATCGACCGGTTCCGGTCCAGAACTCTAAGCTGCTTCACCGGTATTTGCTGGCATGCGAAGAGGGCCTGGTGGAAGCCCTGAATTCCCAGACCGATAATTCCGAGGGTGGAAGCTTCTTCAGGAGCCAGGTATTTGATCCCCAGGGTCCCCACAGCAGCGGTCCGCATGGCCGTCAGCTTGCTGCCGTCCATGACAGCCAGTGGCCTGCCGGTGGATGCCTCATTCAGGATCACCGATCCGTAGATCGCGGGTTGCTTTTTTTTCAGATTACCCGGGAAAACCGAAACCGTTTTTGTACTGAAATACTCCTTCCCGAAACAGGGCATCACAAGGTATGAGTTATGGCCGCGTTCCATGTGGAAACGCCGGGGTACTTCCACTTTATCAAGGGCTGTGTCGCGGAATGCATCCTCCATGGCCTTCAGCCATTCACCCACCGGGGCTGCATTTCCTATGGTATTGCTGTCGTAGAGTTGCATTTACCTGTAACTGCCATATGAAGGTAAGGCGATTTTACGTTACAATAAAAAGTATTTCAGCCACTTTCAACACCCCGCCCATGAAAACAGCACTTATCTCACTGCCTGTCCTTTTAATTTTACTCACACAACCACTGAAGGGCCAGTACCCTTCCGAAGCATCCGAGCCCCGATTTCAACCCCGCATCGGTCTTACCTACCAGTTTCACACCATGAGAATCCCCCTTTCAGAAGACGGACAGGGATACTCTTCCCGAAGCCATTTCCCGGGTATGGAGGTTGGATTCACCCTCCTTTCAAAGAAACCTGCCGG
>CAZOHA010000097.1:0-8004 GCA_964579515.1 uncultured Bacteroides sp.
GAAAGTTAATACATCTGCCGGCGTTCGTCAATCATTCAACGGATAGCTTTAGTTAAATGAATCACCTATTTCTATACCGGAGAACACAAGGAAAAGAAAAAGGGTGCCCGTTCAAGGCACCCTTCTGCTCGTATAGAACTCAACGCTATTGCAACCACCAGGGAACTTCTCTCGTATTGTCATTTCCCGCTCCGAACTGGCGGGTGATAGCCTCGGTGACGTTGCCGGTATTATTCTGGTATTCGTCGTTGGGATACATCCACCGGGTGGGAGGGGTCACCCCCGGAAGAGTCAGGTATTCCGGGTACCCGGTACGCAGATGCTCAAAGTATGAGGTCCAGCCCGACTGATGGAAGGTTTGCAGATATTTCTGGGTAATGATGAACTCGATTTTCTCCTCGTCGGCCGATGCATTGTCCAGGTTCACCAGGTCGCCCGAAAGATAAGTTTCAGCAGCTGTTTCGTTCACATAGGAGGAATAATCGGCTGCATTTTCCATGTAGAACCGGAACGAGGCCCTGATCCCGTTCTCATAGAAGGAAGCGGGAGTTCCGTCGATCCATCCCCGGACTGCAGCCTCAGCCAGGATGAACTGCAATTCAGGATATCCCAGAAGCATATGAGGTTCAGTCACCGGATCGGTGGTGTATCTCAGATCCACTTTGGATACATCCCCGTTGAATGCTTTTTCGTTGACAGTTTCATACGGTGCAATCGGATTCCCTCCTTCATAGGAGCTGAAATCATCGATGGCCAGGCCGGCATCCTTGGCATTCCGGGTCTGATCGGCATATATGAATAATCTGGGATCGAGACGGTCGATCAGCTTCTGGATGAAGGTGGAGTCCATATACCTGGCCGAACCGTACCCGCTGTCATTGAACTGGGTGTAACGATTCCCCAGCTGATCGACGAAAACGATCTGTCCGTTGTCGGCCAGTGATTCCATCAGAGGCTCGTTGTTATAGATGGCCGAAAAGGAATTTTCCACATCCAGGTCCGTATCCGACGATCTCTTCGACAGGCTCATCAGCACCTTCAGCCGGTAGGAGTTGATCAGTTTCATCCACTGCATCCCGCTTCCTCCGTAAATGATATCTCCCTCGATCACCTCATCCCCTTCCAGAAGATCAGAAGCTTCTTCCAGTTCGGAAAGGATCCCGAGGAACACCTCTTTTTGAGTGTCATAGACCGGGGCATAGATCTGGTCGGTTTCACCCCTGAGCGCCTCAGAATAGGGCACATCGCCGAAGGTGAGGGTCAGGTTGAAAAAGTAGACCGAACGAAAGAAAAGGCCCAGTGCCCTGTAGGCATCACTTTCTATTCTTCCGGCTTCTTCGATCATCTTGGTGATGTCGCGGAGCCTGGAATAGTCGCTGAAACCGGCTCTGTTCCAGGTATAGAATTGTTCGGGCTGTTCACCGTCGGTCTGCACCACCATCCGCTGAGCGAACAGGGGACTGACCCCCTGTACCTGGAAGGCATCCCACTGGATCTTGGTCAGAAGCAATTGGGGATGTGCTTCAGAAACGTTATTCGGATTCTCCCGGATCTCCTCAAAGTCCTGGCATGAGGAGAGGATGAGAAGAATAAACAGAACGATATATGATTGTTTCTTCATGGGTTGAATGCTTTTTGTAAATGATTAAAAATCAAGTGTAAGGCTGGCTCCGATGTATCTGGTGGAGGGATCCTGCAGGTCGGAGTCGTGCCCGAAATCAGGATCGATGATCATCGCCTTTTTCAGTATCAGCAGGTTATAACCGAACAGGGTCACCTGGGCCCCTTTCAGGGCATTCCCGTTCAGGAAGGAATCCAGGTCGTAGGAGAGGGCCACTCTTCTGAACTTCAGATAGGAACGGTTCAGCACATTGGCGAAAAACTCACTCTCCTCTTCCCCGACCCTGGCCCGGTAGGGATAATTCTGACACCAGGTCTGCCAGCTCAGTGCCGTGGTATTCTCCTGAAACACCCTGGTGTCGGAGATTACATTCCCCTCGGCATCCCTGACCAGTTCTCCTTCGGTCACAATAACGGCATCGGGTATGTAGTTGGGGATCCCGGCAAAGTAATCGGCATCCCTGTGAAGAGTGGAGTTGGGGTGCTTGCCTCCCCACCACATCTTTTCCACCGTCCGCGACCACATCACTCCGCCGACCATTCCGTCGATATCGATGTCAATGGTAAAATCGCTGATCCGGAACCGGTTCTGGATCCCGAAACTCCAGTTCGGATCGGTATGGCCGAAGAGCTGCGGATAGGGATCTCTTGACGGAAGACCGGTGGTGGCATCGACGATCACCCTGCCGTCGGGGGTTTTCATCCAGCCGGTGGAATAGTAGTTGTCGACGCGTTCCCCGATCGAGTAGTTGCCGAACTTTTCGGCATCTCCGTAAATATCGGTGAGTTTCCTTACCCGGTGATCCCAGTTAATTCCCAGGCTCCACAACAGGTTGGGACGCCGGATCGGATAGGTGTTCACAAAGACTTCCACCCCGTTAGTGGTGTATTCGTTCCCGTTCACCTTCCGGCTGGTAAAGCCCGAAGCTTCCGAAGTGGGCAGGTTGATGATCTGGTTTTTGTCCACTACGTTATAATAGGCCGCGTCGAGGGTCAGCCGGTTGTTGAAAAAGGAGGAGGAGAGGCCCAGCTCGAAAGAGATCGATTGTTCGGGCTGGATCAGCGGGTTCACGATCCCAGAAGGATAGGTCAGCATGGTTTTACCGTCGAAACTGCCGGCATTCACATAGTAGGACTCGAACTGGTAGGGATTGGCGTACCCCGCCACCGAGGCCCGGTAGGCATCCAGGTTCGTTTCGATCCTCGCATTGGAAGGGAATACTTTGGGAGCCAGGTCCGCATCCACCCGTGCCCACGATCCGAAGAGTTTCAGGTATTCGATCGATTCAGGCATCGTCACCAGGTTCGAAACGATGGTGCTGAGCGAGGCGGAAGGATAGAAGTAAGAATTGTTCTCCTCCGGCAGAGCTGAGGACCAGTCATTCCTGGCTGCGAAGGTCAGGAAGAATGCGTCGATCAGGTCCAGGTTCACCGTCCCGTATACACTCTCAATATATTTCTGCTGTTTGTAGGTGCTGGCCTTCACATTCCCTTTGGTATTATTCAGGCTGTAGACTTCCGGAACGATCAGTCCGTCGGAGGCATTGTAATAGTCCTCGAAGGAGTGATAGAAGTTGGCTGCACCTGCATTGAGGGTCAGGTTGAATCCCGGTGTCAGCTGTTTCCGGTAGGTGGCAATGATATCGTTATCGATCTGTACCCACTGCCGGTTCCAGGTCTTGTAGTCACCATCCCTGGGATCGCCGTAGTTCAGGTATGATTTCGGACTCTGCCTGTCTTCGAAACGGTCTCTGATGACGCCGGATACCCTGCCCTGGATGGAGAGGTCTTTGGTGATCTGGTACCGGAGTTTCAGCTGACCGTTGTAGAGGTCCTCGTTGTACTGCTGATTCAGCTGGTAGGCGGCAAAGAAAGGATTGTTGTACCAGGCATAGTTGAAATTGGCCTGACGGTATCCCTCCTGCCCGGGTACCCAGAGGTGGTTTCTCATGTCCTCCGCATTCACATCCCAGCCCATCCAGATCAGTATGGTATACATATGGTTCTTGGGGCCGTAGCCGTAACGGGGATAGTTGGGCGACTGTACTTTATTGTAGGAGAATTTAGTGTCGAGCTCCAGGTTTCTGGCAAGCAGGTAGGAAGAGTGCAGACTGGCACCGCCCGTGGTCACCCGTGAATTGGGGACCTGTCCTTTCATGTGGTTATAGTTCACCGAGAAACGCTGGGAACTGCGTTCTCCCTTGTATGCGATCGACAGATCGGTATTGGTTACCAGCCCGGTCTCCAGGAATTCCCTCAGGAAGTCATTGTATTCCCAGGGGATGGGCACCCTTTCGTACCGTGAACGGTCATCGTACTGGGTGCCGGCCACATCGCCGTACCAATCGATCACTTCACCGGTCACCTTGTCACGCAGGGGGCTGTTCCACTGAGGGATCTCCAGGTTATCGGCAAAAGCGGGTCCCCAAACCATATCTCCGTCGGAGATACCGCCGTCTTTTCCATCCCAGAATTCATACCTTCCGTTGGATCCGTTCCCGTATTCATCCTGGGTTTCGGGGTAAACCGTAAAACCGGCACTCACCATGGTGCTGTTGAAGACCGTTACATTCAGCCCCTCTTTTTCCGCCCTTTTAGTGGTGATCAGGATTGCACCGTTCCGCCCCCGTGATCCATACAGTGCCGAGGCTGTGGTACCCTTCAGTACGTTGACCGATTCAATGTTATTGGGGTTGATGTCGTACAGATCGGAGTCGATGGGAATGTCGTCGATCACGATCAGCGGACTTCTGCCTCTCAGGGAGAAAGAGGGGGCCTGGAACAAACCTGTGGGATTGCTCACTGTGAGCCCGGCCACCTTACCGGTCAGCAGGTTACCCACGTTCTGAACGGTGGTGTTTTCGAGCGCTTCCATCTCCACCTCCTGGGTGGAGTAGCCCACCGACTTTTTGGCCCGGCTGATGCCCAGTGCAGTGACGATGGCCTCGTCGAGGGCGTAGACATCTTCATTGAGAGTGAGGTTGATTTCGGTCCGGTTTTCCACTGAAACTTCCTGAGACTGGAAGCCCACAAAGGAGAACACGATTACTGCTTCGGGACCCACGCTGAGTGTGAAGGTACCGTCTCCGCCGGTGATTGTACCGTTGGAGGTTCCTTTTTCAACCACGTTGACTCCTGGAAGAGGTTCACCGGCCTGGTCGGTGACCCTTCCTTTCACTGGTGTGTTCTGGGCCATTGCCGCAAGAGAGATCAGCAACATCCCAAGGATCATCATTACATTTCTCATCACAGATTTAGTTTAAAGGTTGGTGAATAAATATCATTCAGTCGCCGCCTGACCGGATGCAACCACCGGCTTATCCGATCAATCTGATCCGGCTGAACAGCATTAACAGTTCATCAACAGAATCGGCATTTTTAATGGCTTCTTCCAGTTCACCGGTATCGTAGTGGTACAGGATCAGTGCGGTGTCGAGGATCCTGCACATATGTGCGGCGGTTTCATCCCTTACAGATTCAGCAGTACGGACCTGTTTTCTGAATGCCCTTTCGATCCGGTATATGGCCTGGTAAATGACCGGTTTGCTGATGACCCTGCTTCCGGTAAATGCGCCGGGTGCGGGTTCAGAATAATGGGTGTAGGTCTCCTCGAACAACTGCAGTCTGACGGCCACCTCCTCTTCCAGGGGATGGCTCCGGAAGAGTCCGGGTTCGACCTGCGAGAGTTGTTCCTCCAGCTCGGGAAAGGAAAAGTAACTCAACTCATAGGTGAATGATGTTTCTATGCCGGAGGGTTCATCGGACCGATGCTCATAGGGAGCGCCACCTCCCGAGTAGCCCTGACCGGATGCCGGTAAAGATCCCAGGGTCAAAAGACAGGACAGGGCGATGGGATAAACTTTCTTCATCAGGTTTTAGCTTTTCAACGCACTGGCAAACGTACCGTGTGGGTTTAACCTGACTGCAAAAAGAAACTTAAGTTTATCGAAAGAAAGGAAGGGATAAAAGTCGGAGGCGATCCCTTAAGTGCAAGAAAATAAGGGTTATAGCGAAAGATAGTAAACCAAGTTGAACTGTGGGTTAACCGCCGATTAAGTAATTCTTTATTAACATCGGGTCGTCGGTCATGACCCCGTCGACATGTGCAGCAGCCATCCGTTCAAGGGTCTCCCGGTCCTCCACCGAATAGACATTCACTGCCAGTCCGTGCAGATGGGCTGCCTTCACGATTTCCGGACCGATCCACCGGCTATGGAAAAGGAAGCCCGGGAGGGAGTGTTTCCTGGCGGATTGAACAGCTGTGCTGATCGCTTCCGGATATTTGCCCTCTTCCAGGTACCTCCCGAAAAGGGTTCCCTGCTCCCAGAACATGGTCAGATGCAGACCGGCATCCCGGAACATGGGCACCGACCGGGGGACCTTCCC
This sequence comes from uncultured Bacteroides sp., assembly GCA_964579515.1. Taxonomy (GTDB): domain Bacteria; phylum Bacteroidota; class Bacteroidia; order Bacteroidales. Next base: position 6,007 of record CAZOHA010000097.1, read on the forward strand.
GGTGATCACCAGGTGATCTTCGAAATCCCATTCCTTCACGAGCCGGATCAGCGGCTCCACTGCATCGAGCGATTTCAGATCAATATTCACCATGGCGCGGTTTCGGCAAAGATCGAACACCTCTTCCAGTGTGGGGATCTTTTCTCCCCGGTATTTGGGGTCTTTCCAGGATCCGGCGTCCAGCCGCCGCAGCCTGCTGAATTCCATTCCCGCCACAGCTCCGCTGCCATCGGTCGTTCGATCGACCGTGGCGTCATGGATCACTACCAGTTCCCGGTCCGCTGAAACCATCAGGTCCACTTCCACCCGGTCGACCCCGATCTCCAGTGCCTGTTCTATGGCAGCGAGGGTATTCTCCGGAGCATGCATGGAGTTTCCCCGGTGAGCCTCCAGCAGGATCCTGCCGGGTTGCGGAAGCGGATCGATGCCGGTAGTGTCTGAAGGAGTGGTTGAAGTGGCGGATTGATCCCGGGGAGAGCCGTTCAGCAAACCCGGGTGAGCCAGTGCCGGAGTGCAGGCCAGTGTTCTCAGAAAATGTGTGCGATCCATCGGGTCGGGTTCATTGGATGAAATATGAAGCAAAGCAGAAGGTAAATTTAGCGGGATCTTATGATACAGGTTTTAATCTAATCTGAAGGAAATATCAATTAACACTTAAGTAACATATCCCGGCAGAATTTCTACTTTCTATCCGCTACATTTGAAGGTCGTTGTCATGATGAAACACATCCCATACAGTCGTATCGCAGTTTTCAAGGGAACGGGAATACCACTCTCACTGGAACGAATCCCGGTTCCTCCACTGAAGCCGGGGGAAATTCTTGTCAGGAACGAGTTTACCTCGCTCTGCAAAAGTGACCTGCTCACCTATTCCGGTGCCCGTGAGGAAAAGACCCCCACTATCCTGGGACATGAGATAGTGGGAAGGATCGCAGCGTTCGGTCCGGGAACGAAAAGAGAGGACCTGGATGGGCAGCAGATAGCAGAAGGTGACCGGATTACCTGGGCTATTTTTTCCTCCGAACCCGAAAGCGAACTTGCCCGAAGCGGTATTCCCCAGAAAGCTTCAGGGCTGCTAAAATATGGTCATGAGAGGGTCACTCCACAGAATACACTTCACGGAGGATTGTCCGAATGCATCATCTTACGGCCATTTACCCCGCTATTGAAGCTGTCTGAAGAGCTGCCGGTGGAACTGGCTTCCTTAATCAATTGTTCTGTCTCCACGGTGGCCGGGGCACTGAGGTTGGCCGGAGATCTGAAAGGGAAACAGGTTCTGATATCAGGAGCCGGGATGCTTGGTCTAGTGGCCTGTGCCATGAGCCGGCAATCCGGTGCTGCCGGAGTGACAGTGACCGATATCGATTCACAACGGATCGACAGGGCACAATTCTTCGGAGCCGACCGGGGCATACTCTGGCGGGAGGAGGATAGAGACCTGGTCTTCTTCGGAGAAGAGGAACCGATACCCATTGATGTGATCCTGGAATACAGCGGAGTGGCCTCTGCCATGGAACGGTCGCTGGAATGTCTAGGTATCGGAGGTACAGCAATCTGGGTCGGAGCCACTTATCCGGAAAGGGATCTCAGGATCAATGCAGAAAGAATGGTCAGGAATATCTGGACCCTGAAAGGGTTACATAACTATAATGTGGAAGATTTCAGGAACGGGGCCGCCTTTATGGAAACCCATCACGGGGTCTATCCGTTCCGTCAACTGGTGGAACAACAGTTTGCCTTTGGGGATGCTGAGGAGGCCTTTCGCTATTCACTTGAAAAGAATTCTTACCGGACCGGGATATATTTCGATAATTAGGCGGCAATGAAAAAGAATAACCTAATGGTATTCGATCTGTCAGGAACCACCGTCGAAGACGATAATGCAGTGCCCCGATGTCTCCATCAGGCTGTAATGGAGTATGGCCTGGAAGTCTCCCCGGAGGAGTTCCAGAAGACCATCGGCACCAACAATATCCATCTATACCAGATCATGCCTTC
>CAZOHA010000098.1:0-7986 GCA_964579515.1 uncultured Bacteroides sp.
ATCGGGGATCGGTGGTATCGAGACCTTTAAAAATGAAATTGAGGGCTACCTGGAAGCCGGAAAGACTCCCAGGTTCAGCCCTTTCTTCATTCCCAAGATGATCTCCGACATAGCGGCGGGCCATCTCTCCATGAAATATGGATACCGGGGCCCCAATTATGCTACCGTATCTGCCTGTGCATCCTCCACCAATGCCCTGATCGATGCCTACAACCTGATCCGCCTCGATATGGCCGATCTCTTCATTGCGGGCGGATCCGAGGCAGCCATCAATGAGGCCGGCGTGGGCGGTTTCAATTCCATGCAGGCCATTTCTGCCAATAATGACAACTACAAACATGCCTCCCGCCCCTTCGATAAAGACCGTGACGGCTTTGTGATGGGTGAAGGCGGAGGGGGCCTGATCCTCGAAGAGCTGGAGCATGCCAAACGGAGAGGGGCCAAGATCTATGCAGAGTTGATCGGAGGCGGCCTGTCGGCAGATGCATATCACCTCACGGCACCTCATCCCGAAGGGGAAGGTGCCCAGCTGGTCATGGAGAATGCCATCCGGGATGCCGGAATTTCCGCGACTGAGCTGGACTACATCAATGTTCACGGGACCGCCACACCGCTGGGAGATGTTTCCGAAATCAAGGCGATCAAGCGGGTCTTCGGTGAACATGCTTTTGAAATGAACATCAGCTCCACCAAATCGATGACCGGGCACCTGCTGGGTGCGGCCGGTGCCATTGAGGCAATCGCGGTGATCCTGGCCATCAGGGACGGGGTCATCCCTCCCACCATAAACCTTCAGAATCCTGATCCTGAGATTGATCCCAGGGTCAACCTGACCCCTAACAAAGCGCAGAAGCGAGAAGTCAACACAGGAATGAGCAATACCTTCGGCTTCGGGGGGCACAATACATCGGTGATTTTCAGGAAATCAAACGCCTGACGGCGTGAGGAATCAGGGATTTTACCTGAACCTTGTCCGGATGCTGGGATTCCTTCCCCGCAAGACCTGCTTCTACAAGCTTGCATTTCTCCCCAGATCGGCTCTTCAGAAAGACCAGAACGGTGTGAATCTGAACAATGAAAGGCTCGAGTACCTGGGCGATGCAATCCTGGATGCCATCGTTGCCGATTATCTTTATCATCGCTTCCCGGAAGGTGATGAAGGATTGATGACCAAACTCCGGTCGAGGATCGTCAAACGAAAGAACCTGGACGCTCTTGCCACCAAAATGGATATTCCCGAAATGATCCCCAGGGGGATGGCACACGGGCAACCCTCCAAACATCTGTACGGAAATACACTGGAAGCACTCATGGGGGCCATCTATCTGGACCGGGGTTACAGCAGGGCCCGGAGGTTTTTCATCCGAAAAATAGTGAAGCGGCATATCGATCTGGTACAGCTGGTCCAGAAGGATCCTGACTATAAAAGCCGGATCATTGAATGGGCACAGAAGAACCACATCGAAGTGGTTTTTCATAGCAGGGAAGAACACACTTCGGACAGGAAAAGAGCCTTTTTTGTCTCCGCCATTCTGTTGAACGGAGAGGAAAAGGGCACCGGCAGGGGGGGCTCCAAAAAGGAGGCGGAACAGCAGGCCGCCATGAAGGCCCTGAAGATCATCCATACTGTGTGATTCTATGGCAGTGAAAAAACATAGACTGGAGATGGCCATGGAGGAGGATTTCTGTCTTCTGGGCCTGCTATCCGATGAACCCGATTACCGGTTGTGCTGGTTACTCAACCAGGCACTGGAGATCAACCTGGAAAAGGAAGAAGAACTGATCCTGTACCATCCCAGACTCAAACTTGAACAATCCTTTTCCCTGTTCGCCTGGGTGGATGAAGACACCTACTGGACCTACCGCATCATCCGGAACCGTTCCGGACAGGGTTATTTCCTGGAGGAGGTCAGGAACATCGATTATCTGCTTCATCTTCAGGGGGAGATCAGTACCGAACGCCTCCGTCAACTGATAAACTCCATCAATGAGGTGGTGCAGGTGAGGATGTGTGTACCGGTCGACCTTCAGAAGATCCGCAACAAAGAGAGGCTGATGATCTGGTGATCAGAAGATCCACCTGTAGAGGGGAATTATCACCGAATAGACCGGCAGCTCCATGTAATTCCTGTAACCCTCCCTGTAAAGGGAATCAAGCACAGCCCCCTGTCGTACCACCGGCCTGAAGAGTTTTTCATAAAAGGGGAAGAATCCCGTGACCAGGTCGAAGATCATATCGAGCAGGAATAACAGACCCGCTACCACAATGAATAAATATCCCGAAGTCTCAATGTTGAATCCCGGTCCGGTTTCACTGACCAGCCAGAGTGCCAGAAGCCAGATCGCCGTTTTGATGATCAGGCTAGGCGTGAAGAGATAGCTGACCCTGGAACGCACCCCCGTAATCAGCAGCACCAGTCCGGACAGCAGTCCGCCGGCCAGCAGACCGGTTATGAACCTCCAGATAAGGCTCTCCACCGGAAAAAACCAGAGGGCTGCCACTATGGAACCGATCTTTATGGCCGAGGTGATCCGGTGGATCAGCTGAGCCCGCGAACTTCTGGGGATCACCACCCGTTTGACCACATTCCTGTACCTGGCATCGTGGTTCAGTGCACCAAACGACCGGACCTTGATATCGACTGTCTTCTGAAGTTCCATCCGGTATGGCTTTCCGTCGGCAGGGGCCCTGTCTGCATAACAGCACCTTTCTTTAGAGGGATTTCCGGATCGGATCTTCCAGCGTTCCCAAACCTCCTTCCATCCGGTGTTGAACCGGCCAAGGCGGAACCACCCGTGACGTTTCTGGTAGATATATACCAGTAAAAAGATCCCGACCACCAGAAAAAAGAAGGTTCCTGCCAGGCTTGCAGGCTCGATGAAGATGGCCAGGAGTATGGGTGCCACCACAGCGGAAATAGCAAAAAGCAGAGCGAATCCGTGAAGAAAGTACCGGAGTAATAACAGCGGGTCGTGCCACTCGGGCCTGTCGAAATACTCCTGCTCCTTCCTTTTCTGTTCCCAGCGAGCCCTGGCCTGCCGGTACATTCTTGCACGTTCCCGCTGATATACTTCCCTGGCCATCCTCTCTTCCGGAGTAGGGGAGGCAGAGGAGACCTCCTGATATTGTTTCGTGAGGTACTCGTAGGCGGTGGTAATCTCCTGAAATTTTTTGGAAGCCCCTGCCGACCGGTTACGGTCGGGGTGATACTTTAATGCCAGCCTCCTGTAGGCGGTTTTGATTTCCTTCTGGGAGGAACCGGGCGACAAACCCAGGGTTTTGTAATGATGTTCAGCCGGCAACCTTCAGGGTTTGCTGCAATTTATCTATTTTAGCCGGAAATATTCAAAGAAAAGCTGCCCGCCGGGAGGACGAGCAGCTTTTACACCATTTAACCCTAAACTAAACCAAATTGCCTGCTATTGCATTTGCTCTTATGCGTATGATACAAAACTACAGCAGATTATAGTTAGAAGGGTTTAAAGGACGTTAAAGAATGTTAAAACACTGGGTGTGAACCATTGAGGACTTCTATCTTTGAATCATGAGTCGTTCCGTCCTCTGGGTAATCACAGGCTTTCTGAGCCTGGCCATGATCGCACTGGTAGCTGTCCAGGCCTACTGGATGAAGCACTCCATTACCTCCGAGGCACAACACCTTAAACTGGTGGTTAATCAGGTACTCTCCGAGGTGTCCAACGAGCTTATCCAGAACGAAACCACTCTTAACATCCTTGATGAATTGCGTCCGCCGGTCATCCAGCAACGCTCGAGCGCATTCTGGAATTTCCGCATCGATGCCAGGAGTTCCTACAGTTCCGGATCGGGTGCGGAGATCGATTACGAAGAAGAGGTGATCGCCTATACATCACCCGATCAATCTCTTAAAAACCAACGCGTTAGATTGATCAATGATTCGATCCTGGTGGTAGTGGGTCATGATGAAACGATCCGTGACACCATCCTGGTCAACGCCATGCAGCCCGAGCAGGTGCGCAATGAACTGGACCGGAGATGGGCCGAACAGGAGCAGCTGGTGGAGAAGGTGGTGAAGAACATGCTGGTGGAGGAGCGAGACATTCGCGACCGGTTCTCCGGTGACCAGATCGAACAGATGGTCAGAAAGAAGCTGAGGGAAAAAGGGGTAGAGATTCCCTTCGAATATGCGGTCTATGAAGTGGGTAAACCTCCCATTTTCTTTTCCGATCATTACGACCGGAACGAAACTAACTATTTCCGCGGAACACTTTTCCCGGGAGGTATCTTCAGGCAGCGTACTCTGATCAATGTCTATTTTCCCGATGTAAGAAAACATCTGGTTCGCTCGACAGGGGTGATGGGACTTTCATCCCTCCTGATCACCCTTTTCATATTTACCATGTTCGGTCTCGCGCTTTATGTGATTTTCAAGCAGAAGAAACTGTCGGAGATGAAGAATGATTTTGTGAACAACATGACCCACGAACTGAAAACCCCCATCTCCACCATCAGCCTCGCCTCGCAGATGCTCAGCGACCGTTCCATCCCCGATGCCCAGAAAAACCTGGGTCAGATCTCCCGGATCATCCGTACCGAGAGTAAGCAACTCAGCTTCCAGGTGGAACGGGTTCTGCAGATGGCTATTTTCGATCACGTTCAGCTCAGGCTGAAAACAGAGGAGGTGGATATTCACGATCTGGTCGAGACGGTAGCCCAGAATTTCCTTCTCCAGATGGAGAAAAGAGAAGGAACACTGGAGTTCCTTCCCGAAGCGGAAGAGTCGGTGGTCAGGGGTGACAAGATGCATCTTACCAATGTGATATCGAACCTTCTGGAGAACGCCATGAAATATACCCGTCAGACTCCCCGGGTCGGGATTATCACCCGCAACGAGGGGACAGAGCTGGTTCTCTCGGTCAGTGACAACGGGATCGGGATCGGGATAGAGGACCAGAAACGGGTCTTCGATAAATTCTACAGGGTCCCCACAGGAAATCTTCACAATGTGAAGGGCTTCGGGCTCGGTCTGAGTTATGTGAAACTGATCGTGGAACACCATGGGGGCCAGATCCGTCTGAAAAGCGAGCTTCAGAAGGGGACCACGTTTCATATTCACCTACCTTTATACAAGGAACCAATCCGAAAAGGCACATGACCGAAATCAAAAACAGGATCCTGCTGGCCGAGGATGATGAAAACCTGGGCTCGCTTCTGCAGGAATATCTCCAGGCAAAGAATTATGAAACCGATTGGGTCACAAACGGTGAAAAGGCCTTCCGGCATTTCGAACAGTTCCATTACGATCTCTGCCTGCTGGATGTGATGATGCCTGTGAAGGATGGTTTCACGCTTGCATCGGAGATACGGATGGTCAACAGTGAAATCCCGATCATTTTCCTGACCGCCAAATCGATGAAAGAGGATGTGCTGGAAGGATTCACCCTGGGTGCGGATGACTATATCACCAAGCCATTCAGCATGGAAGAGCTTCTGTTCAGGATCGAGGCGATCCTGCGGAGGACCAAAGGAAAGCGGGGGGGAGACCAGTATGTCTTTAAGATCGGGAAATTTTCATTCGATTCACAAAAGCAGCTTCTCACCGGACCCAACACCTCTCAGAAGCTGACCACCAAGGAGTCTGAACTTCTGAAACTACTCTGTAACAACATGAATCAGGTACTGGAGAGAAACTTTGCCCTGAAAGCCATCTGGATCGACGACAATTATTTCAATGCCAGGAGTATGGATGTGTATATCACCAAACTGCGGAAATACCTGAAAGCCGATCCCGGTGTCCAGATCATCAATGTCCACGGCAAAGGATATAAGCTGATCGTGGACTAGTCGAGTTTCAGAACCGCCAGAAACGCCGACTGGGGCACCTCAATGTTGCCCACCTGGCGCATCCGTTTCTTCCCTTTCTTCTGTTTTTCCAGAAGTTTTCGTTTCCGGGTGATATCTCCCCCGTAACATTTGGCGGTCACATCCTTACGCAGCGCTTTCACTGTCTCCCGGGCGATCACCTTGGTTCCGACGGCGGCCTGAATAGCTACCTCATACTGCTGACGGGGAATCAGCTCCTTCAGCTTCACACAGATACGCCTTCCGAAATCATATGCATTGTCTCGATGGATCAGTGTGGAGAGTGCATCCACCATCTCTCCGTTCAGGAGAATGTCCAGCTTGACCAGGTCGGCTGTGCGGTAACCTTTCGGGTGATAATCAAATGAAGCGTATCCTTTGGAAATGCTTTTCAGCTTGTCATAGAAGTCGAAAACCACCTCGGCCAGCGGCATGTCGAAGCTCAGCTCGACCCGGTTACTGGTCAGGTAGACCTGGTTTTTCAGCGTCCCCCGGTTATCGAGACACAGCTTCATGATCGGGCCCACATATTCGGCCTGCGAGATCACCTGCGCCTGGATATAAGGCTCCTCGATATAATCGATGGCGGTGGCTGCGGGAAGACCGGAAGGATTATGCACCTCCACCACTTCGCCTTTGGTGGTGATCACCCGGAAGGAGACATTGGGCACGGTCGTGATCACATCCATGTCAAACTCCCGGTCGAGCCGTTCCTGGATGATCTCCATATGAAGCAGACCGAGAAATCCGCAGCGGAATCCGAACCCCAGGGCAGCGGAAGATTCCGGGATGAATGTCAGGGATGCATCGTTCAGCTGCAATTTCTCAATGGAGGCCCGAAGGTCTTCGTAATCATCGGCATCGACCGGGTAGATGCCGGCAAATACCATCGGCTTGACATCCTCGAAACCTGAAATATACTTGTCGCACGGTCGTTCCACATGGGTGATCGTATCCCCCACCTTCACCTCCCTGGAGCTCTTGATCCCCGAGATGATATATCCCACATCGCCGGCGTACAGCACCTCCCTTTCCTGGGGCCCCAGCCTGAGTACACCGATCTCATCGGCATCGTACTCCTTGCCGGTGGCCACAAATTTCACCGGATCCCCTTTCCGGATAGTCCCGTTGAAAATCCTGAAGTAGGCAAAGATCCCCCTGAACGAGTTGAATACCGAATCGAAGATCAGGGCCTGCAAAGGGGCCTCGGGATCACCTTCCGGCGGGGGAATACGGGCAATGATGGCTTCAAGGATCTCATCCACCCCCAGGCCGGTCTTTCCGCTGGCCTCAATGATATCATCCCGTTCGCAGCCTGTCAGGTCGACGATCTGGTCCTTCACATCCTCCGGCATGGCGCTCTCCATATCCATCTTATTGAGTACCGGAATGATCTCCAGATCATGATCAATGGCCTGATACAGATTGGATATGGTCTGTGCCTGGATTCCCTGGGTGGCATCGACTATCAGAAGAGCCCCTTCGCATGCGGCGATGGAGCGACTCACCTCATAGGAGAAATCCACATGTCCCGGGGTGTCGATCAGGTTCAGGGTATATTGTTTCCCTTCCGTTTTATACGCCATCTGGATGGCATGACTCTTAATGGTGATCCCTCGCTCCCTCTCCAGGTCCATACTGTCCAGCACCTGGTCTTTGAAATCCCGTTCACTCAGGGTCCCGGTCTTTAACAACAGCCTGTCTGCCAGCGTGCTCTTACCATGATCGATATGAGCTATAATACAAAAATTGCGAATGTGGTCCATGTGGATGCTCCGCCAGGTTTAATCGAGCACAAAGATAGTCAGTGCTACTGATAAACAAACAGGCGATCAATGCAATTGTTGCGATTGCAGAGGACCGATAACCCCTCTTTCACCATAAATACGGTTGATCCTGCTTCCGTATAGCTCCACGAAGATCATGGCTGCAAAAACCTGTTTCTGGAGCAGGGGATGCCGGGGGCCCTCCAGTATCCAGGCGATGGCAAAGACCAGCACCGTGAAAAGGAGCGTCAGAAGGATAAACCGGAAGGTCCATGAAAAAGTCCTTCAATTCATCCGCTCAGAACGTTTTCTCGCTGAAGTTGTGGCTCGGATTATTTCTCATGCGCTGAAATTCTTCGAATTGTAGGCGCATTGCGA
>CAZOHA010000099.1:0-7960 GCA_964579515.1 uncultured Bacteroides sp.
CATACCAGCCTTCGATAAAACCCCTGTGAAAGAGCTGCTAACAGAATTTCAAGACAATCAAAATTTCAAAGAACAAAGAGATTTATTTAATTCAAATTCTTAACGCATCAGTACTAATTTATGTTTTAATACAGGATGCATCCATCCCGCCATACTCCCTCTTCCGGATGTAGGAGGTTGCTCGATGACCACCTCAAACCTGGACATGTCCGATCCCGGAAAAAAGGAAGACGCTGCAAACGTCTCCCCTTTAATATATTACCTCCGGTAGAGTTGGATGACTACCGGGTTGTATCAGATTACTAACTTTATTCCTTTATAAACCGTTTCATGATGATTCCTTCAGCGGTTTCCACGCGAAGGATATAGGTACCTGGCACCAGGTTTTTCAATTCCATCCTGCATCGGAACTCGCCGGCCGGCTTTTCTATGGCAAGGTTCCTGCCGGTAAAGTCATACAGGCCAACCTGCTCCATGACCGCCCCGCTCAATTCAAGTTCAACCCATTCCGATGCAGGTACAGGATAGACCTTCAATTCCAGAAATTCAACTGCAGGTTGCAATCCGGTCGTCTCGATGGTGATGATCTGCTCCACATCATCCGCAGCATGGTGGTTTGCATCACCAGCCTGCGAGGCAGTAAGGGTTACCACTCCCTCGCCAGTGATGGTGAGCTCATCGCCATTGATGGTTGCCACTGCATTATCACTGGAGCTATAGCTAATTTCCAATCCTGCGCTGGATGCAGCATTGAGTACTACAACCTGGTCGACGGTGAGTCCCTCAAGATCCTGCTCCCAGGAAATAGACTGGTCTGCTTTGTTAACGGTCACATCGATGGTGCCTGCTACTGTTTCATAATTTGAGGCATCACCCGGTGTGAAGGTGATGGGGGCAGTGGTTATGCCAGCATCAGGGAGATCAGTTGGTGAGTCGAAACTGAAGGTGCCTGCAACATCTGCAGCACCTCCTGTCAGGGTCGAAGCTGACAGAGGCTCTCCATATTGGATAGCCTCTGCTGTTGGCCAGGTTGTTACTTCGGGTATCGCCTGCAGGATGGTCACACTCAGGGTGGTTTGTACCTGTTCGTAATTCTCCGGGGAATCAGGAATAAAGGTCATACCAAATACATAGACCCCCGCGTCGGGCTGGGTTCCGGGGGCATCAAAAACAAATGTTCCCGGGGCATCCACAACAGCTCCTGTGAGTGCCACATCGGCCAGAGTCTCACCATAGGTGATATCCGATGGCGAAGGCCACGCCGATACAACGGGTATTGCTTTGTTCACTGTCACATCCACAGTACCTGAAACCACATTGTAATTGGATCCGTCGGCCGGGGTGAATGCCAAATCGGCGGTGTGGGTTCCCGCATCGGGCTGAGCAGAGGGTGTAACAAAGCTGAATGTGCCCGGTACATCCCCGATACCCCCGGTAAGTATGGAAGCACTCAGAGCTTCCCCGTACGTGATGGCTGCAGCAGTGGGCCAGCTGCTCACCACCGGGGTGGCTTTCAGGATCGTTACGGAAACGGAACCCGCAACAGCATTATAGTTACTGACATCCGCCGGAGTGAATGTAACCGCTTCGCTGGAAGTACCGGTGGAAAGGATGGTTGTACCATTGTCGAAGGTAAAGATTCCGGGCACACTTGTGCTTCCGCCGGTGAAAACAATTTCGCTGAGGGTCTGGCCATAGGTGAGATCTCCGGCTGCGGGCCAGGTAGTAATTGACGGATCTGCCTTATCCACGGGAATCGTCACTGTACCCTGCACTGTTTTGTAACTCGCGCCATCATCGGGTACAAACTCCACAGCTGCTGCATAGGAACCCGCATCAGGGATGATATCCGGATCCTTGAATCCAAACTGGCCTGCCACACTTGCCGATCCGCCGGAAAGGGTGCTGCCGCTCAGCTGTTGACCATAAGTGAGGCTGGTTCCCGCGGGCCAGCTGCTGATGGTGGGTTCCACCAGATCATTAATGCCGTTCTCGTAAAAACTGATCTTTCCAAGATAATCCGATCCCCAGTAGAAGTCCAGGTCGGAATCATTGTCGCGATCCACCGGAAGCATGCTGGAAATATTATACTGTTCGGTAAAGAGTTCATTCTTTGTGAAATTCTCGCTTCCGTCATTCTCATAATACCCTACATTGAAGCGTTGGATGTTGGTAGAGCCCGAATAATAGGTGTAGTAGAAAATGTCCACATCGGTATCGCCATCGGTATCCAGTAATTCAAATGCAATACCATCCGTTTCTCCTGTGGTAATGGTATGGGGCGCAAAGGTCATGTTTCCTGTGTTTTCGTACCAGATGATATTACTGGACCCATCATTCACCGCAAAATCCATATCCGAATCCCCGTCAATGTCAGCAGTCCTTAACCAGAAGCAGTCCAGGCTGTTATCCAGGTTGATATTGGTGAAGTTTCCGCTTCCGTCATTCTCCTGCAGCAGCAATCCTTCACCGTATGTTGCATCCCCGGTCACCACAAGATCCATGTCTCCGTCACCGTCAAAATCTTCTGCCCTCACCTGCTGGGTTAATTCCAATCCGCTTTCAATCTCGATGGGGCTGCTGAAGGACCCTGATCCCTCATTCCGCAACCAGAAGATTCCGACCGGATTCCCGAAATCCAGTGCAGAGGCCACAACGGCCATATCCTTATCCATATCCCCGTCCAGATCGGCAATGGCAAAATAGGAAGGATTGGAAAGCTGGCTGCTGGTGTATGTAATCGTATTCCTGGTAAAGTTTTCGCTACCGTCATTCTCCCAGAATACAAAATCATCATCACTGATGGAAGCAGAAACGATATCCTTATCCCCGTCACCATCCATGTCCTCCACTTCCAGTTGTTTTGCACGGTCGATGCTGGTAGAGATCTGGTGCTCGGTGTACTTCCCGGCACCATCGTTTTCAAACCAGATAAGGATCTCACTTGCATCGTAGGCCACCACGTCCATATCGCCATCCTCATCCAGGTCCGTTTCACGGATAAGATCCGGTTCCACTATGTTCCTGGCAAGTGCCACCGGTGTGAAGCTGAAGCTGCCGTTGTTCAGATGGTATACCAGTCCGTCCGAGCTGGTGGAGATGTATGAGAAATCCGGCAGGTTGTCATTGTTGAAATCACCCACCTCCAGGCCTTCTATGTAGGCATTAATGCTGAAATAATACTCCTGGGTAAAGGTCATGGATGAACCGGGATTCGATCCGGCATAAACATAGAGCGTACCATCTGCATACTGGGAATTTTTGAACACCACATCCTTCACGCCATCATTATTGAAATCATCAACCGCAAGGAAACGGGCGTAGGTATTGGACCTGATCACATGCTTTGTCTTGGAGGGCATCTCCACCCAGTAGATCTCCCGGTTGTAATAATCGGCAAACACGTGATCGCTGTCGCCGTCATTATCCATATCCACATATTGATGGTCCCTGAGCTGCATCCGGTCGGCATCGATGATCTTTGAGGTCAGGAAGCTGTTACTGCCGTCGTTCAGGTAGATGGCGATGTAATCGGTCCCGGAAGTTTCCATGGAGACAAAGCTCACCGGTGAGGTGGCCATGGCCCGAAGGGTATGGATATCGCCGTCATAATCGCCATACTCAAGGTAGAGGTTATTGTATCCGGGGCCTGTATTCTCATAGAGGTAGAGGCGCTCTCCCATGGAATCATCGGTGGAATAGAAGATATCGATATCCCCATCGTTATCTGTATCTATTGCCCGGATTTCCAGGGCTTCAGGCACACTGGTGATCAGGTCAGAACGGGTGAAATTCCCGCTGCCGTCGTTGGTCAGCAGGAAGATCAGCGAACTTCCTTTGCTGTAGCCGATCACATCCAGATCTGTATCGCCTTCGTAGTCGAGCACCTCCAGGTCAAGTATCCCGGTGAGGTCGTCCACCAGCCATGACCGGCTGAAGTTGGTTCCGTCGAGGTTTTCGAACCATGCGATGCCGCCGAGGGCAGATACCACCATATCGTCGTAACCGTTTCCATCAAGGTCGGCCACCTTCATGTTTGTGGGATCGGGCAGGTTATTTGAAATAAGACTTTCTGTAAATGGTTGAGCGAATGCGTTTAAGGCTGCAGCCATTCCGGCAATAAGGAGAAGTTTTTTCATTGGGGTTAATCGAGTTTGTTAACGATCCCTATACTACGGCAGAAGCCAAAAACAGTTTCAACCCTTAGACTAATTTTTTGTTAAGGATAGCCCGGTAATGTTGACAAAGCGTGGATAGGAATAGTCCTGTCGGGCATTCACTGGAAAGTGGCAGAGTGGAACTCCCGAAAATCAAATCCAAAAACAATGGATCACTGCAAAATCCTGGAACTGGTGCGAGATGAATATATCGGAGTAGACTGCTATGAACGCGGTGAAGATCGCAATGACTATCGCAACGGATACAAGCCCACAAGCCTTTACACGGGCGTTGGCCCCCTGGTTTTGCGAGTTCGTTGGGACAGCGACCATGTGGTCACCCTTAACGATGATCCCATGCTTATTGCCCAGGAAATCGTTCGGTCCGCATTCTTATGGAAGGGCGTGCTTTCAAAGTGCTTGGTTTGTTTCTGATCGGCATGTATGCCGGGCGGCAGATTCTGGAAAACGATCTCCTGTCCGATACCCGGCTGATAAAGAAAATCATATGGTCGGGCCTGGTCATCGGATTGCCCATGAATCTTTTGCGCACCTGGGTGGAGTTTGGATCTGAGAATGAGGGTGCGATGTCCGATTTTCCGGAGTATTTGCTTAATTTTCTGGCATTAACCCCCATGGCACTGGGATATTGTGCCATCGTTGCTCTTATGGTTACCCGTGGCAAAGCCTGGCTAAAATGGTTTGCCACGATAGGACGAACCGCCCTTTCCAATTACCTGTTTCAGACCATCATCAGTGTTTTCTTTTTCTACGGGATAGGATTGGGATTTGCCTTTTCCTATGGCTACTGGTTTTCCGTCCTTTTTGTCCTGATCGTGTTCGCCCTGCAGATTCTCTTCAGTTCAATCTGGTTACAGTATTTCCGCTTCGGACCCGTAGAGTGGATCTGGCGGCAGCTTACCTATGGCAGAGTTATCAGGTTAAAGAAAAGCAGATCCTGATTCAGGGTAGCGTCCCATCGAGTGTGTCTGGCCAGGGTTGTCTGAAAAACTCAATCCTCCAGGAATGCATGCTTCCAGCGCTTATATGGATTGTCAAATTTTACATCTTCCTTTCTGAAGGCATCCGGATCCCAATTCTCCAGCCAGTCGGGGGCCTCTGCCTTATCAATTGCATCTGGATTAGAAAGGATGTTCAGATACTCATTATATCTGGAAGGACCACCGCAGTCCTCGGGAGGGCATGCACGTTCTCCATCGATGCAAATCGGATATTTCACCCCTTTTTCCCGGTGCATATAGCCTTCCAGTTTGACTGAGTGCTCCCAGCCGTCTCCGTAATCGTATTCATAACGTGCCTCAATCCCCAAACCGTTGAAATACGCAATCATCAGTATTTCCCATCCAGGATATACTTCTTTCAATTCATAGGTCCTGCCGAAATCCGGAATACCAATATGCACTTCTTCCCGTTTATGTTTCGCCCTGATCGCGAAATGATGCGTGTGATAGTCCTGCCAGCCCATGGAATCCTGTATGGCCACATGGAGGTCCCAGAAGTTGTACCCCGGTGGCACCTGGATCCTTCTCCAGACAACAGGTTCCACTTCCAATAATTTAATCAGGAACTGATAGACGATTTTTTGATCGGAAGACCGTTTCCCGGAATCCTCATATTTCATGCGGTATCCTCTCTCGGTGAAGTTCTTTTCGTATTTCCAGTTCATTTATTTAAATAGGTTTTTTATTCCCATAACGGATATGAAGTCTTAACAAAGATATGATAGAACTTCGATCTCATTATTCAACATAGCAGTATACACACGTTATGTTTTTTATGCACTACAAGTTAAGAAGATAAAATCAATGGGATTCACCCTTTTCTAAGAAGATTTAGGAGATTCCTGATATTGTAGAATTTGCCCAAACAGACTCGTTGCCTGCCTGTGCTGAATAAATCTGCAGCAAGGCGGAATTCAAAATAGCCAGTTAAACATACCAGTGTGTCAGGTACAAAAAGGCTCGACCTGTTTTTTTCACCATTTGAGCGTTACCCGCTGCAACTACACATCCCGGTCTCCCACGATGGAATGCATGGCAATCAAAACAGGATCATCTTATCTCGTAAAGCATAATGCTCCTATGCTATATTGTTGGCCAAACAATTCCAATCCGTATTTGTCTTTTCTGAAACCATATAATATGAGCAGCATGGCAAAAAATGTATTCGGAGAAGAGCTCATCCCCTGCTCTTTGGATCCCCTTACCGGCTACTTTCGCGACGGTCTTTGCCATACAGACGACTCAGACAGCGGCCGCCATGTGGTTTGTGCGATGATGACCCCGGAATTCCTGGAGTTTTCAAAAAGGGTCGGTAACGATCTCAGTACACCGAGGCCTGAGTACCAATTTCCGGGCCTAACGCCGGGCGACAAATGGTGTGTGTGTGCCTTGCGCTGGAAGGAAGCTTTCGACAATGGCGTGGCGCCCCGGGTGATCCTGGAGGCCTGCGCCGAGAAAGCGCTGGAGTATATTGACATGAAGGACTTGCTTACATACGCCTATAAACGTCAGAAACCTTAGTTGCAGTGCAAGCTCATCAATATCCCCGGAAAGTCAGGCCGGCAGCAGCATTTCCGAGCTTCTGATCACTCACCTCTCGCTGCAAACAGGAAAGAAATCTACTCACCAGGGAGAGAATCTCCACAGGCTGATCAGGAAAAATGAGAATAACAGAAATTAGTTCTTTTTACTCCCGATAAACTGGGTATTTTTGGATCGAAATACCTCGGTACTTTTCAATGGCAAACGACAGGAAATGAAACGACGTACATTCTTTCAGTCTGCCACCCTGGGCGGAATGGCAACGGCCATGACTCCGCTTGCCTCTTGCAGCAATGCAACTCACACTGACCAGGAGGGCGGGGAGCGTTACAGGCTCCTGGGTGAGCTCCTGCAACAGACGGTATTCAAAAAAGAGCTGTTCACCGCGCCGGTCATCATCTCCTCGGTGGAACTGCTGAGCTTTGAAAACAAATACATCTGCCGTGTCAGGTCGGAGGAAGGTGCCGAGGGCATCTCTGTTGCACACAACGACATGCGCTTTCTGGTGCCCATTTTCGTGCACAAGGTGCAACCCTTTTTTATCGGGCAGGATGCCCGAGAGCTGGACCTCATTGTAGAAAAGGTGTTCCACTTCCACTTCAATTTCCGGTACGGGGGCATTCCGCTGGGAATCCCGCTGGCCACCATCGAATTTGCCATTCTGGATATGATGGGGAAGATCGCCGGACTGCCCATGGGACAGCTGGTGGGGGATCTGCACAATGCGAAAGTCGGCGTTTATGTTGCGACTGAATTCCGGGAGCGGCCGCTGGAGGAGCATTTCGAAAAAATCCTTGAGACTGTGGCTGCATATGACGCAAAGGCGGTCAAAATAAAGGTGGGGTACCTTTTTGCAGGCAGCCGTGATATTCAAGATCCGGGACTGCCGGGAAAATCGGAAAAACTGGTGCCGATGGTCCGCGAACATTTCGGCAGCGACTGGAGCCTGTATGCCGACTCGAACGGATACTATGATGCAGAAGGGGCGATCAGGATGGGAAGGATCCTGGAGGAAAACAATTACGCCTATTTCGAGGAGCCTGTCAGGTTCGATCACTTCCTGGAGATCAAAAAAGTTGCCGATGCACTTTCCCTCCCGGTGGCCAACGGCGAACAAGACCACAGCTATTACAATTTCAGGTGGCTGCTGGCCAACGGGGGACTCGAAATTGTCCAGCCGGATAACTACTATTTCGGGGGATTTATCCGCTCCATGCGGGTGGCACGCATGGCCGATGC
>CAZOHA010000100.1:0-7881 GCA_964579515.1 uncultured Bacteroides sp.
TACCATCTGTGGAATGAATATTACCACAGGGATGTGTTTTTTGTGAACGGAGAGGGGTGGCTATGGTCGGCAAGGGGACACTATGTGGACGGGGACACCACCAGGCTGATTAACACGGGTCCCGTCGAACATTCCCTGGAAAAACTGAACCGGCTGGATGCGGTCCGTTTCGCCTACAGGGATGACAGAGACCGCTCCCTGACGAGGGGGCCGGAAAATATGCGTTTCGGCCTGGTGGCCCAGCAGGTACAAAGAGTGGTTCCCGAGGCGGTGCAGGTCATGGAGGACAGTACGCTGGCTGTCTCGTACAGTGACCTGGTGGCCCTGATGGTGGAAGCCATGAAAGAACAGCAGCAGCAGATCGGGGAAATGCAGATCACCCTGGCCGCTCAGGAGGAAGAGATCCGCGAACTCAAACGCCGCCGTTGGTTCAGACGCGGAGAGCGCTGATATCGGTGAACTCCTCCTTCTTGTATTCCCCGGCTTCCAGCTTGGTCCGGCAGGTGGTGAATGCCTCGATGGTCTCCTTCACGTCATCGAGGGTATGCATGGCGGTGGGGATCAGCCGCAGCAGGATCTCTCCCTTGGGAATTACCGGATAGATCACCATGGAGCAGAAAATATTATAATTCTCCCGGAGATCGAGGATCAGCTGTGTGGCTTCGATAATGCCGCCGTACATGTATACGGGGGTGACGGGCGACTCCGTCTTGCCCAGGTCAAAACCGGCCTCCTTCAGTCCGGTCTGAAGTGCGTTGACCACTTTCCAGAGGTTTTCCCTCAGCTCGGGTTTGCTCTTCAGCATCTCCAGACGTTTCAGTGCACCGATCACCATGGGCATCGGCAGAGATTTCGCATAGGTTTGCGATCGCATGTTGTACCGGAGGTAGTCCACCACCTCTTTTTCGCTGGCGACAAATCCGCCGATACCGGCCATCGCTTTGGCGAAAGTGGAAAAATAGAGATCAATCTTGTCCTGCACCCCGAAATGTTCTCCGGTACCCATTCCTGTTTCGCCCATGGTACCGAACCCGTGAGCATCGTCCACCAGCAGACGGAAATCATATTTGTCTTTCAGATCACAAACAGCCTTCAGGTTACCCAGGTCACCGGCCATGCCGAACACTCCCTCGGTGATGACAAGGACCCCGCCACCCTGCTGGTCAGCCCTTTTGACCGCTCGTTCCAGCTGGGTTTCCAGACTTCCCATATCGTTATGGGGGAAAACGAACCGCTTGGCCAGAGACATCCTCATCCCGTCGAGGATGCAGGCGTGGGATTCCGAATCGTAGACGATTACATCGTTCCTCGAGGTCAATGCATCGATGATGGACGACATGCCCTGATATCCGTAATTCAGCAGAAAGGCATCCTCCTTCTGCACAAAATCGGCCAGTCCGCGCTCCAGTTCTTCATGCTTGCGTGTCTGCCCGGACATCATCCTGGCTCCCATGGGATAGGCCATTCCATATTCGGCGGCTGCCTCCGCATCGGCTTTTCTTACCTCGGGATGATTACCAAGACCCAGGTAGTTATTCAGGCTCCAGGTCAGTACCTCTTTTCCGCGGAACTTCATGTGTGCTGATATTTCTCCTTCAAGTTTGGGAAATGTAAAATAGCCATGTCCCGCCGTCTGGTATTGTCCGATCGGCCCCCTGTTCTTAGTGATTCTTTCAAAAATATCCACGATCTGTAGTTTTGTGATTTCTGCGTGCAAATTTAAGCACTTTTTTTGATCACCCGATACCGGCCGCTTTCAACACATATACCGGTGTGGATAAATCACTTCATCGAAACACCATATTCGGGCACGAGTTTTGTTTCAGATATACAATAATTCAAGATCAACCGTTTTATTATTAATGAAATCATTGTACTTTTGCGCCATGTTTCAAAACAGGGTTAATTCATTTCCTCGCTTTACTCTGGTTTTTCTGGCTGCGGGGCTCATTCTCAGCGGCTGCGGAGAATATGAAAAGCTATTGAAGAGCAGGGATTACGGGAAGAAGTTCGAAACGGCAGTGGACTATTACGAAGAGGGTGAATATGTGAGGGCGGCTACCCTGCTCGATCAGGTGGACAATATTTACCGGGGAACCACCAAAGCCGATACGGTGAAATACTATCAGGCAAAGAGTTATTACGGGCAGCGGGATTATATGCTGGCCGGGCATTATTTCAACGAGCTGTCGGTCACCTACCCCAACAGTGAGTTTCTGGAGGAGGCTGATTTTATGATCGGTTACTGCTTCTATGAACAGTCTCCCAGGCCGGAGCTGGATCAGCAGAACACCTACAAGGCGATCAGTGCCATGCAGATGTTCATCGTCAAATATCCCGGATCGGAAAGGGTGGAAGAGGCTCAGCAGATCATCGTTGAGATGAGCGATAAGCTGGTGGAAAAGTCATTTATCAGTGCGAAGCTCTACTACGACCTGGGATACTACAAATCGGCCATCATTGCCCTTCGGAACAGCTTGATCGAATTCCCCGACACCAGGTACCGGGAGGAGTTGATGTTCCTGATCCTGAAATCTTCTTATTTGCTGGCCGATAACAGTATCCCCAGCAAGCAGAGGGAACGTTTTCAGGCGGCCATTGATGAATATTTCAGTTTCATAGGGGAGTTCCCGGAAGGGCCTCACTCCCGGGAGGCCGAAAATATTTATGAATCCTCTTCTGAATTTTTGAATAATACAAACACTGAATCATAAAGATGGATTACAAAAAGACGAAGGCGCCGTTTACCACGGTGACCAGAGATTTGAATGAACTCGATTCACAGACCGACAATATCTACCAGATGGTCGTGGTGGCTTCCAAGCGCGCCAACCAGATCAGCGTGGAGATGAAACAGGAGCTGAACCGGAAACTGGAAGAATTCGCCTCATACACCGACAATCTGGAAGAGGTTTTTGAGAATCCCGAGCAGATCGAGATTTCCAAATTTTTCGAAAGGCTTCCCAAGCCCTCCCTGATCGCTCTTGAGGAGCTATCCGAGAGCGAGATCTATTTCAGGATCAACGAAACCCCTGAGATCGAACAGCAGTAGTCAAGTTTATACATTTCACCTCCGATGGAACTGTCAGGAAAGCGCATCATTCTCGGAGTGACAGGAAGCATCGCCGCCTATAAATCGGTATATCTTCTCAGGCTCCTGGTCAAAGAGGGCGCTGACGTTCAGGTGATCATGACTCCCGCGGCCCGGGAATTTGTGGGGCCGGTCACTTTTTCGGCACTTTCTGACAAACCGGTCCATTCGGATTTTTTCAGTTCCGAAGGAGGGGACTGGAACAGCCATGTGGAAATGGGCGTAAATGCCGACCTGATGGTGATTGCTCCGGTGACCGCCACCACTCTCGGTAAGATGGCCCACGGGATCGCCGATAACCTGCTGGTCACCACCTATCTCTCTGCACGATGCCCGGTGGTGCTGGCGCCTGCCATGGATATGGATATGTACCTCCATGCATCCACCCAAAAAAATCTGCAACTGTTACGTGAAACGGGTCATCAGGTGGTGGAACCTGGTACGGGAGAACTGGCCAGCGGGCTGGAGGGTCCGGGGAGGATGGAAGAACCGGTGAAGATCCTGGATTTCATCAAGGAGCTCCTGTCAAAAAAAAAAGTCCTCCTGAATCGTGAGGTGCTGGTCACCGCGGGCCCCACATACGAGAATATCGATCCGGTGCGTTTTATTGGAAACCACTCTTCAGGGAAAATGGGCTTTGCCATTGCCCGGGCGTTTGCTGAAAGCGGCGCCACGGTTCATCTGGTCACCGGCCCGGTAAACCTGGAGACCGGGCACCCCGGGGTTCAGTTGACACGGGTGACCTCCGCGGCAGAGATGTACCGGGCCTGTGAGCGGGTCATCGACAGGGTGGAGATCGCTGTATTCAACGCCGCAGTCTCCGATTTCACTCCCAAATCCCCGTATGACCGCAAAGTGAAGCGCGGCAGCGAGAATTGGACCATGGAGCTGGAACCCACGGTCGATATAGCGGGCCGGCTTGGAGGAAATAAAAAGGCGGGGCAGTTCTTCGTGGGATTCGCGCTGGAGACTGATAATGAAGAGGGGAATGCCCGGAAAAAATTGAAAAAGAAGAACCTGGACCTGGTGGTGCTTAACTCTCTGAAGGAGGATGGGGCCGGATTCGGGACGGATACCAACCGGATTACTCTCTTCTGGGGTTCCGAAGATCAGGAGAAATGGGAGTTGAAACCCAAAACCCGGGTGGCGGATGAGCTGGTGCAATGGATCATAAAAAGGAATGGATATGCGTAGGAATCGGATATGGGCGGGATGGATCGTCCTGATAATGACGGGAACGGCACTCCATGCCCAGGAGTTGCAGTGCAATGTGCAGGTGGTGAGTCAGCAGATCCAGGGCACCAATAAACAGGTGTTCCAGACCATGCAGAACGCCATCTTCGAATTCATGAACAACAGGGTGTGGACCAACCATGTTTATGCCACCGAGGAGCGGATCGAATGCAACCTGATGTTCAACATTACCGAACAGATCTCGGCCGATGAGTTCAAGGGCACACTGACGGTACAGGCCCGAAGGCCGGTTTACAACACCAACTACAATACCACCACCTTTAACTTCGTGGATAATGACATCCACTTCCGTTACGTGGAGTTCTCACCGCTGGAGTTCGATCTGAACTCACACATCTCCAACCTGACCTCCATTCTTGCATATTATGCATATTTTATCCTGGGTCTCGATTACGACACTTTTTCTCTTTACGGCGGAACTCCCTATTTCACCAATGCCGAGCGGATTGTCATGAATGCCCAGAATGCTCCTGAAGCAGGCTGGAAGCCGCTGGACGATCTGGCCCACAAGAGCCGTTACTGGCTGGTCAAGGATATGCTCGATCCGGAGTATGAGCCCCTGCGCGAATTCAATTATCGTTACCATCGGCTCGGACTGGATGTGATGGATGAAAAGGTGGCCGAGGCAAGGGCCGAGATCACCGATAGCCTGGAATTGCTGCAAAAGCTCTTCCGCTCGAGGCCCGATCCCTACATGTACCTTTTCAGGTTGATCTTTGATGCAAAGTCCGATGAACTGGTGGATGTGTACACCGAATCGTTCCCCGAGGAGCGCAGCCGGGCCCATGCCATTCTGACCGAGGTGGACAAGTCCCATACCAATAAATACAAAGCCATCCTGGAATCGAACATGTAGTCCGGCACAGATGCTTCAATCCCTCTACATCAGGAATTACGTGCTGATCGACCGGCTGGAGATGGAATTCGACAGCGGATTCACCACCATTACAGGAGAGACCGGTGCCGGAAAGTCGATCCTGATGGGGGCGCTCTCCCTGATCCTGGGAAAACGGGTCGATACATCGGTTTTGAAACTGAAGGATGCCAAGTGCATTGTCGAGGGCACTTTTCAGCCCGGAGAGTCTCTGCAGGAGATATTTCGTTCGCATGAACTCGATTTCGAACCGGTCACCACGCTCCGGCGTGAGATCTCCCCATCGGGAAAATCCCGGGCTTTTGTCAATGATACACCTGTCAATCTGAATGCATTACGCGAACTCGGAAACCGGCTGGTGGATATCCATTCCCAGCACCAGAACCTGCAGCTGAATGACCACCTGTACCAGATGGAGGTGGTGGATCACCTGGCGGGTCTCCATGAAGAACTGGAGGGTTACCAGAAGACTTTTTCGGCTTATACTGTGAATGGCCGTGAGCTGGAAAGGCTCCGGGAAGAGTCTTCCAGGCTGAAAGGTGAGCTGGATTACATGCAGTTCCAGTACCAGGAACTGGAATCTGCACAGTTGAAAGAGGGAGAAATGCAGTCTCTGGAGACCGATTTGCAGAGGGCCGAACACACCGAAGAGATCAGGAAGGCACTCTATACCGCAGCCGGTCATCTCACGGATGAAACTGCCGGGATCCTCGACCAGCTGAGAGAATCGCTGCAGCAATTGAAAAAGATCACCGGGGTTTTCAGTCCGGCCGCTGAATGGGCAGGCCGCATGGAATCGGCTTATATTGAACTGAAGGACCTGGCGGCGGAGGTACTTGCCGAGGCGGGCAAGGTCGATCTGGAGCCCGGCGTCCTGGAAAGGTTGCAGGAACGGGTCGATCTTCTTTACGGGCTTATGCAGAAGCACCGGGCCGGGAACATCGATGAGCTGATCGCCTTAAGAGAGCGTCTGTCGGAGAGGATCGACAGCCTTGTCTTCTCCGAGGACAGGATCAGGGAGCTGGAAACGGAGCGCGGAAAGCTAAGAAAGGAACTCGAAAAGAGGGCAGATCTGCTTCATCTGAAACGCTCGGAAGCTGCAGTGGAGCTTCAGCATAAGGTGGAACCTCAGCTCAGGCAGCTGGGTATCCCCAATGCCAGGTTCAGTGCCATAGTAGGGCCGTCCGGCGGATTCAACGAATTCGGGACCGACGAGGTCCGCTTTCTTTTTTCGGCCAACAAACAGGTCGATCAGGAAGAGATCTCCTCGGTGGCCTCCGGCGGGGAGATGTCGAGGCTGATGCTTTGCATCAAATCCCTGGTTTCGGGAAGGAAAGGAATGCCCACCCTGATATTCGATGAGATCGATGCGGGTGTGAGCGGGGAGATCGCCGACCGGGTGGGAGGGATCATGAAACAGCTCGCAAACGGACGGCAGGTGATCGCCATCACCCACCTTCCCCAGGTGGCCTCCAGGGGGGGTGAGCATTTCACTGTTTTCAAGGAGGATACGGATGATGCCACCTACACCAGGATCAGAAAACTGGGAAACAGTGAACGGGTCACTGAAATCGCCAGG
Organism: uncultured Bacteroides sp.; assembly: GCA_964579515.1. Taxonomy (GTDB): domain Bacteria; phylum Bacteroidota; class Bacteroidia; order Bacteroidales. Next base: position 6,799 of record CAZOHA010000100.1, read on the forward strand.
ATGCTATCCGGAAAAGAGGTGACCGAGGCTGCCCTCTCCAATGCCAGGAATCTGCTGGGAGTCCAGTAATCGCACAATCCCGCCGATCAGTTGTTATTAGGTCAGAAAAAACTAACCGGACAAAATCTTTCACAATGGCTTACAATCTATTGAAAGGAAAGAAAGGAATTATTTTCGGAGCATTGAACGATCAGTCGATCGCCTGGAAAGTGGCCGAAAGGGCACATGAGGAGGGGGCCGGGATCGTCTTAACCAACGCCCCGATCGCGCTCAGGATGGGGACCATCAACGATCTTGCCGAAAAGATCGGTGCCGAGGTGATCTCGGCCGATGCCACCAGCCTGGAGGATCTGGAGCATCTCATGGTGAAATCGATGGAAATCCTGGGGGGCAGGGTCGATTTCCTTCTTCACTCCATAGGCATGTCGCCCAATGTGCGGAAGGGGATCCCTTACGACGCACTCAATTACGACTACTACCACAAGACCCTCGATGTTTCCGCCTTCTCGCTCCACAAGGTCCTCAGCAGCGCCCGCAAGCTCGACGCCATCAACGAATGGGGCTCGGTGGTAGCGCTGTCCTATGTGGCCGCACAGCGCACCTTTGCCGGTTACAATGACATGGCCGATGCGAAGGCGATCCTGGAATCGATCGCCCGGAGTTTCGGCTATATGTACGGACGGGAGAAACATATCCGGATCAATACCGTTTCCCAGTCACCCACCCCCACCACTGCCGGAAGCGGAGTCAGCGGATTCGATAAACTGGAGGATTTTTCCGATCGCATGTCCCCCCTGGGGAATGCCACCGCTGCCGACTGCGCCGACTACTGCATCACCCTGTTTTCCGACCTGACCCGGAAGGTGACCATGCAGAACCTTTACCATGACGGTGGGTTCTCCAGTATGGGCATGAGCTTCAGGGCGATTGAGCAGTACGAGAAAAGTTTCAAGGAATGCCCGTAGTAGTCTGTAAAGTGGTAAAGTTGGAAAGTCCGTAAAGTCAGTCGAAAGTCAGTCCACCTTTATGGACTTTATATACTCTAATGAATTCCTAATTTCTAAGCCACTTTTTTTGTGGAAC
>CAZOHA010000101.1:0-7647 GCA_964579515.1 uncultured Bacteroides sp.
ACGGGGCCTTTTTTCACCAGGAATTCTTCGCTCTTCTGGCTGTAGATCATGGTTCCCAGCAGGTCGGCGGGAAGAAGATCGGGTGTGAACTGAATCCGGCTGAATGTGGCATCGATGGTCTGCGAGAGGGTGGTCACCGCCAGGGTCTTGGCAAGACCGGGCACCCCTTCCAGAAGCAGGTGGCCATCGGACAGAAGTCCGATCAAAAGGCGTTCCACCAGCGATTTTTGTCCCACGATCACCTTCTGGATCTCCAGGTTGATGAGGTCGACAAACTCGCTCTCCTGCCTGATCCGTTCGTTGAGTTCCTTAATATTGACATCCTGACTCATCAGCGGATTCTTTTGAATTAATAATCATTTCTTTATGTTTACTTTTACGGAGCTCAAAAATAGCCCCCAAAATGAGGAATGGAAACACCCCCCTGGTTAAAAAATGTTAAGATATGCCGCGCTACTTCATCCAGATGGCTTATGACGGAACAGCATACTGCGGCTGGCAGACTCAGCCCGGGGAAACGACCGTACAGCAGGTACTGGAACACGCTCTCTCCACCCTCCTCCGGGCAGTGATCGGGGTCACCGGTGCAGGCCGCACCGACACCGGTGTGCACGCCTCCTACTTTGTGGCGCACTTCGACGCTCCCTCCCCTCTGGAATTGTCTGCTCAGCAACTGGTATTCAAGTTAAACAGGTTCCTTCCTCCTGATATAGCGGTATACAGAATCTGGGAGGTTCCGCCGGATATCCATGCGCGCTTCTCTGCCACCCACCGGACCTACCATTATCACATATCGACCGTAAAACCCCTTTTCACAAGGGCCTACGCCCATCATCTCTATGGTGATCTCGATACTCAGGAGATCGACCGGTGTTGCCGGATAATCAGGGAGACCAGCGACTTCACCAGCTTCAGCAAGCTTCACACCGATGTGAACAACCACCTCTGCCGGATTATGCATGCCGAATGGAAACAGGTCGATACCGGTTACCTTTTTGAGATCAAAGCCAACCGTTTCCTGAGGAACATGGTCCGGTCGCTGGTGGGCACTTTGATCGATGCGGGCCAGGGCAAAACCGATGCCTCTGGTTTTCAGGAGATCGTGGATGCCAGGGACCGTTCCAGGGCCGGACAGTCGGCGCCCGCCAAGGGCCTTTTCCTGGTCGATATCGGATACGGGGGTTCCCTTTTCTGACCCATTTCCGGGTCCTACCTCAGGAGGCGGTGATGCGGGCCCGAAAGATCTCTTTTCCTTCCCCCTCCTTTTTTGCCACAATGAATGCCTTTCCGGGTCCTGGCAGATAAGTGCGCAGCTCGATCCGTTCGTCGGGCAGCGCCTCATGAAGGTAATTGATCTCGAATTCTGAAACCGGAGCCCCGATACCGAAGACCTCCTCTTTCAGCACCCTGTCAAGACACCAGTCCATATATTTCACATTGTTCACATGACCCATCACATCCAGGTCGGACCAGGCCACCTGATGCACGGCCAGCGAAGCCGTCCGGTTCTCCCCGGCCTCATTCACCGGCAGCTTCTCCAGCGGTCTTCCCTCCGATGCCACCACATTCTTCGCGGGTAACCCTTCAAATAATCCTTCTGATGAATCTCCTGATGAACCTTCTGATGAACCTTCTGGGGCCATTTCCGGATCCTCTTCCGGGAGTCCTTCTGCCAACCCCTTGTTCCGTAATTCTCTGAAGAAAGGCTCATTTTCGGGGCGAACCGGGCGGCGACCGTCGGCACGTAGGATCAGCCACGCGGAGCGAGCGGTGCAGAGCAACTCTTTCTCGTTACACAGCATCCTGAAATCCCTCAGAGCAAACAGCTTATCAATGCCGCTGGGCCAGGTTTCCACTGTCACCACCTCCTCCCACGCCGGGTACCGGAAAAAGTGCATCCGCATCCTGGACAGCACCCACAGGGTCTGCTTCTCCTTTAACTGACGGTACCCCACTCCGAGCCGGTTGGCGTGGTTGTGCGCCACCTCCTGGAAATAATTGGCGATGGCGGTAAGGCGGGCCATTCCCGCCGGGTCCACCTCGCACGATCTGACCGAAAAGCTTTCCCGGTAACGGATGCCTGCTGTCTCTTCCTTTTTCTCCATCGGTGAATGAACTGCTAACCCCCGGGGCGATCTTCCATTCTTTTCCAGATCTCCCACGAAGCCTCGGCCTGGTAAACGAGCATCCGGTATCCGTTTACAATGGAGGCCCCTCTCTCCTCACCCCGGCTCAGGAATTTCGTCTTTTCGGGATTGTACACCAGATCAAACAGAAGGTGCCCCGGACCGATCCGGTCGTATGGTATGGGAGGAGATTCATCGATCCGAGGATACATGCCCAGCGGAGTGGTGTTGATGATCAGAGGCGACTCTTCCATATGCCTGCCGGTGAGTTCATTGTAGGCGATCCGATCCTTCCCACGGCTCCGGCTGACCCGCAGGAACGGAATTCCCAGCTCATTCAGTACATGCACCACCGCAAGGGAAGATCCTCCTGTTCCCAGAACCAGGGCGCGCTGATGAGCTGGTGTCAGGTGCTCCTCCAGGGACTCCCGAAAACCGGTCACATCGGTATTGTAGCCTATCCTGGCCACCCTGCCGTCCCTGTGGCAGAATGCAATGGTGTTCACCGCTCCCACCTTTCTGGAGAGGGGGTCCAGGGCATCCAGGCAGGGAATGATCTTCTGCTTGTAGGGGACCGTCACATTGAGCCCCGCCAGGTCGGGTTCCTGTTGCATCAGGTTTTCGAACTCCCCGATTTCGTTCAGGGGGAAATTCCGGTAAGTGGCATCCATCCCGAGCCTCTTGAACTTCTCGGAGAAATAGGGAACCGAGAAGCTGTGTCCCAGGGGATAACCGATCAATCCGAATTTCTGCATTTCTGTTTACACCTTTTCCGTGACTGTATCCGAGCTCCGGTTCAGGACCAGTTCAATGATGAGGATCAGGGCAATGCCCACCAGTGTGAAGAGGGCGGCCATCCAGAACTGGCTCTCCGGACTGCCCAACGCAGGAAGGATATTCTTCTCCACCAGGGGCTTCACCTCACCGTCGACCACAATGGTCCGGACGGTCTCCTTCCACGGCCATATCTTGTTCAGCGATCCGATCATAAAGCCCACCAGCACCGCAACCGTGAGGTCATGATAGCTTCTGAGCAGCCAGGAAAGCAGGTTGGAGAAGGATATGATCCCCACCACCGCACCGCTTCCCAGAAGAAGCAGGTCCAGGATGATCCGGTCGTTGACAGCCTCCAGCGCAAAAGCGTATTTACCGAGCAGCAGGAGAATGAAACTTCCGGAGATCCCGGGAAGGATCATGGCGCAGCTGGCCAGGGCCCCTGAAAAGAAAATGAACCAGAAAGCATCGGTCGTGGTGGCCGGCGTTACGCTAGTAATGTAGAAGGCGATCCCAATCCCTCCCACCAGAGCGACCACCCTGGAGTAATCCCATTGCGACACTTTCCTCGATACCACGTAAGAGGAAGCAAGGATTAGGCCGAAGAAAAAAGACCAGAGCAGGATGGCTCTGTGCTCCAGTAAATAATCGAGCAGCCTGGCCAGGGAGAGGACCGAAATAAAGATCCCGGTAAACACAGCGAGCAGGAAATTTCCGTTCACCTGCTTCCAGAAGGCTTTCCACCGTCCGGTGAACAGCAGCCTGGCTGCCTGAAGATTAATACTCTTAATCGAATCGACCAGCTCTTCGTAAATGCCTGTGATAAAGGCAATTGTTCCTCCCGAAACGCCGGGGACCACATCGGCTGCACCCATCCCCATTCCCCTGAGGACCAGCATCAGATATTCACGTAAACTTCTTTTCAAGATGATGATTTTACGGGCAATTCAACGAGGATTACTGTTTTCTGGAATGAAAGCGCGGTGGAAGTACATCGAAGAAAGTATCTCCCCTCATGCCGCACCTGAGGGCTTCCAGAGCCACGACCTCGGAGGGAGAGATATTACCAAGGTTCACATTGGGTCCCACCAGTTTTATGAAAAGCACCTGTTGTGATTTATGGGGGGCTTCCCAGACCACATCCTCCACCGAAACATCTTTAATAATATCTGAAATCAGCGCTTTGTTAGCCGATCCATCGGGATTGTAGATTCCAATGGTTCCGCTTTCCCTGGCTTCTGCGATCACTTTCCATGCCCCGGCATCCATCTCCTGCTTCATATGGGATACCCAAACCGCATTGGATAGCTCCACTCCCTTTACTTTGCTTCCCACCTCAGAAAGCACTTTGTAGTCGCGGGAAAGAGTTTCAATACACTCCAGCTTGGCATCGTGGTCGATCCGGATGGTTCCGTCGGATACCTCCACATACTCCAGCCCTGTCTCCTCCACAAATTTGCGATATCCGTCGAACTGGTCCCGGATATAAAACATTTCGAAAAGGGTTCCTCCAAAATAGGGATGCAGGCCCGCCGACTGATACAGCCTGACTTTATCTGACAGGTTCGTGGTCAGCAGTGCCGTACCGAATCCGAACTTCACCAGATCGGTATACGGGGCGCTGGATTCGATGAAATGCTCTACCTCATTGAGGCTGAGACCTTTGTCCATGACCATGGTGAGACCGTTATCGCGGTCTCCTGAAGTCCTCTCGGGAAGATGCTCCAGATCGAAATTATAATGGCTTTTCATGTCCATCCGATGAATCGAATATGAATTAGTTCTCCGGTAAACAATTCCCTCACAGCCGGGCGGTTCAATCACTCCCCTGTTTCCCGACTATGCGCAGCACATCTTTTCCCCAACTCTCCTCCGGAAGATAATATTTGAACTCAGTAATCAGATCTGAATCTTTCTCGAGCGCTTCAGAAAGAAAACGTCCCGCCAGATTCCTTTTCCCCAGCTTATACTGGCAAACGGCGATTTTCAGTTTAATCGCCGCCTCTTCCGGGTGGTGCACATAAGCTTCTCTCAGAAAATGGAGTGCCTGCTCGTAATTTCCCTCCTTCATCAACAGTCCGGTCAGCGCTGTCCAGCCGTCCAGATCTGCAGCATCGGTCCGGGTCACATACCCGTAGCACTTCACCGCCTCTTCCAGCAGTCCCGCATCTTCATTGACATAGCCCAGATTGATCCAGTAATCGAGGTTGCTCTGATCAAACTCGATCGATTTCAGAATATAAGTAATGGACTCCTGGTACTTTCCCGTGCGGTGGTAGATCATTCCGGCACCGAACCATCCCTCCGGATCGGTATTGTCCAGTTCGATCACTTTCTGAAATGCGGCCAATGCATCATCCAGCCGGTTCATCTGCTCATAACAATCTCCCACGTAACTGTAAGCCTGAGCACTCTCCGGATCGACCTCCAGATAATCCCTGTAAGCCTCGATGGCCCGGTCATACTTTCGGCCCTGCACCCAAACACTCGCCTTGTTAAAGTAGGCCGAGGCATAATCGGGATTGATGGCAATGGAGAAATCGTACGCTTCCACCGCCTTATCGAACTGCTCCAGCTTATGATGAACGATACCCAGGTTGTACCAGACATTGTCGGAATAGGGATCCAGGTCCAGATATTGCTCATAGTACTTCAGACTCTGATCGTAGCGGTGGAGCCTGTCGTAGAAATACCCCAGGTCGTAAAGCACCGACAGGTTATCCGGCTGTTGCTGATGGGCTTTCTTCAGATACTTGATGGCCAGTTCGAAATGCCGCACATTTTCAAATGCGATGGAGATATTCACCAGCGCATCGAAGTTATCATCGGGGGAGAGCTCCAGTCCGCGGTCGAACTGAGCTTCAGCATCTTTCAGTTTTCCAAGCAGGCAAAGGGCGGTACCTTTCAGGAAAAACAGCTCCGGATTATTCTCTTCCCATGCGGGAATCTCCTCCAGCATGGCCAGTGCCTTTTTGGGCTGCCCCTGCTCGATATAAATGTGGATGAACTTGTACTTGATCTCCACAGAAGTGGGGTGCTGCTGGTTTCCAAGGGAAGCAGCCTCCCTGGCCTCATCGTACTGAAAATCATCCAGATAGTAGTCGATGATCTGTTCGAACTCTTCCACATCGAAGAAGATCGATTGTGAGCCGCTCCTCATGTCCTCATACTTTCTCAGAAGCACATGAAACTCATCATTCTCATGGACATGCTCTCTGTTCTCACTCATCTATAACCTCGAATTTAAGGGTGTAAAGATAATTGATATTTGTAAGATATATAAATATGCCCCCGTCCCCCGATCCTCCCATTAAATAGATATCAACTTTTTATTAAGGTTCTATACCTTGAGATATCCGTTCTTTCCCCGATCCATGGATATCAAAATTGACGCGATAATGGATGCGATTTTATCAAGGGATGCGATTTTGTCTTTGCCGGCACATTAATAGAAAAGGCCTAAATTGAAATACCACTGACATTCCTCCGGGTCTGTCCAATCACTTAAAGTTTGTTATGACTACGAATGCCATCGGTCAAAAAGGGAAGATTAGGGTAAGGCTGATGCCCGGCAACTTATCGGGAATTCCCGTAGTGAAGATTTTGTTCCCTTATGACCAAAAAATTATCACACTTGTCCGGGAGATTCCGGGACGGAAATGGAATCAGGACAACAAATACTGGTTTATCCCCAAAGAGCTGTTTAACTTTCCACTGGTTCTCACTACCCTGGGCGCCCATGCAGAGGTAGAATTTTCCAGTCTGATCAGGGATAAATCCATACAGGTACCTCTGCCACCAGGCTACCTTGAGCAACTTGTCCGGAAACGATACAGTCCCAATACAGTGAAAACCTATGGCACATATATGAGAGATTTCATGCTGGAATTCCAAGGAAAAGAGCTATCTGCTATTACCACTGAGGAGATCAATGACTATATTTTGAAACTAATACGTACCAGGGGCATCTCCCCCTCTCAGCAAAATCAAAGGATCAACTCCATCAAGTTCTACTACGAGAAAGTTCTGGGACTGGACAAAAAACTTTATTACATCGAACGCCCCAGAAAATCACGGATACTTCCCAAGGTACTTTCCAAGGAGGAGGTATCTTCAATTCTTAAGAGGTTGACCAACCTGAAGCACAGATGCATTGTCGAAATGCTATACTCTGCTGGCCTAAGAAGGTCAGAACTTATCAACCTTCGCAAAGGGGATGTCCAGTACGAACGCAAATCCATCTTCATAAGGGGTAGCAAGGGCCGGAAAGACCGTACCAGCATACTGTCCGAGACTTTGTCCGCTGAGTTAAAAGACTATTTACGCTCGTATAAACCGAATTACTGGTTATTCGAAGGAATTAACCGAAAACAATACAGCGCAACTTCCATAGCGAATATAGTCAATCGTGCAGCCATAGAGGCCGGTATTGAAAAAAAGGTAACCCCCCATATGCTGAGGCACTCCTTCGCCACGCACCTTCTTGAACAGGGAGTGGATATCCGCTACATCCAGATACTTCTCGGCCATGGATCCAGTAAAACCACCGAAATCTACACGCATGTCAGCACAACCGCGCTTGCAAAAATTAAAAGCCCACTGGACACACTTTTATAAAATAACTAGGTCGTTGGCAATACTTTTCCTAAATTACGGATACATGGAAAATAAACCCAAACTATCTTTACACATACGTTAGCGGGCATTGAAAAAAAACATCCGTACATGACAAGACAACTCGTATAAG
>CAZOHA010000102.1:0-7312 GCA_964579515.1 uncultured Bacteroides sp.
ATTGATATGGAGCCCTAAATTTAATGTTTTCCTATCTTTGAGAGGTCAAAAACCACCCCCATGATCGAGCGATGGATTAACTGGTACAAGGGAATACTATCACAGGCAGGACTTTCCGAAAACCTGGTCACCATTTTTGAAAATGCCACCATCATCGTGGTAACCGCCGCACTGGCCATCCTGGCCGACTTTGGGATCAAACGGATCATTGTCAGCTCCATCACCCGGATGGCCAAACGTTCCAGGAACGACTGGGATGATATCTTCGTCCAACGAAAAGTATTCAACCGCCTGGCCCACCTGGCACCTGCCCTGATCGTCTATTATGCCCTCCAGTTCATATTCGATGCACCGGGGCTGGTCACATTCCTGGGTAATCTGACCCAGGCATACATGGTGATCATGGTGCTCCTGGTGATCGATTCCCTGATCAATGCCCTCCATGAGATCTATCACCGGTTGCCGTTCTCCAGGGGCCGCAGCATCAAAGGGTATGTGCAGGTGGTCAAGATCATTTTCTACTTCGTGGCGGTTATCCTGGTTATCTCCATTTTCAGCGGCGAGGCACCCAAAACCCTGATCGCCAGCCTGGGGGCCATTGCCGCCGTGCTGATCCTGGTCTTCCGGGACACCCTGCTGGGCTTTGTGGCCAGTATCCAGCTTTCAGCGAATGAAATGGTCAATGTGGGCGACTGGATCTCCATGCCGAAGTATAATGCCGACGGAGATGTGATCGATATCACCCTCAACACCGTAAAGGTGCAGAACTGGGACAAGACCATCGCCATGATCCCCACCTACGCCCTGGTCTCCGAATCGTTCAACAACTGGCGCGGGATGGAAGAATCGGGCGGACGGCGAATCAAGCGCTCCATCAACATCGATATGAAAAGTGTGGGATTCCTCCGGAAGGACCAGATCGAGAAGTTCCGCAAGTATTACCTTCTCAGGGATTATATCAATGAAAAGGAGAAAGAGATCGAGGCGTATAACCGGTCGCTGAACCTGGAAGAGGAGGAGGTGACCAACGGACGGAAGATGACCAACCTGGGAACGTTCCGGAAATACCTGGAGAACTACCTCCGCAACCATCCGAAGGTACATAAGGAAATGACATTTATGGTCCGCCATCTTCAACCCACGGAAAGGGGGATCCCCATGGAGATCTATGCCTTCTGCACCGACCAGCAATGGGTCAGATACGAGGCGGTCCAGGCCGATATATTCGATCATGTGCTCTCCATACTGCCCGAATTCGGGTTGCGGGTTTTCCAGAACCCGACGGGGGATGATTTCCATAAGCTGACAGGCGGACCGGATGTCTTTACAGATTAAAAACTGAAAGGATTGCTCCGGTGATATGTTAAATATCATCATGATTCCGGGGGTCTTGTTTTAAATTGTAATTATCTTTACCCCCTATGGAAGGCAATCACCAACTTGATGAACTGGACCGCAAGATCCTCTCCCTGATCACCAGAAATGCGCGGATCCCTTACCTGGAGGTGGCCAGGGAGTGTAATGTGTCCGGAGCTGCCATCCACCAGCGTATCCAGAGGCTCACCAGGATCGGGGTGATCACCGGCTCCGAGTTTGTGATCAGTCCGAAGAAAATCGGTTTTTCCACATGCGCCTATGTGGGCATCTTCCTCGACAGTGCCCACCTCTACCCCCGGGTGGTCGAGCAGCTGAAAAATATCCCGGAGATCACCCAGTGTCACTATATCACCGGAGGCTACTCCATTTTCATTAAGATCTTCACCCGCGACAATGAGGATCTGAAGCATGTACTGGTCGACAAGGTGCAGGCCATCGAAGGGGTCTCACGGACCGAGACTTTCATATCGCTGGAAGAGAGTTTCAACCGGCAGCTTCCCATGGAAATGGGCTGACCTGCTACATCCGTTGCCTCAGGACCTCGAAGAGGATGATCCCGGCCGCCACAGAAACGTTCAGTGACGAGATTGCTCCCTTCATCGGGATGGAAACAAGCCTGTCGGCCTCCTTCAACAAAACGGGACCGATCCCTTTCTCCTCCGATCCCAGGATAATCGCAGCGGGGCCTGACAGCTCCTCCGAATAGATGGTTCCGGGCGCCTTCTCGGTGGCCGCAAAGACCTGCAGTCCGCTCTCCCGTAAAAAACGGATCACTCCTTTCAGGTCCCGGTGCCGGCATACCGGTATGCGGTGCAGGGCGCCGGCCGAGGTCTTGATGGCATCGGCATTCACAGAAGCCGTCCCCGAGAAGGGGATCACCAGACCATGAACTCCGGCACATTCTGCGCTCCGTGCGATCGCCCCGAAATTACGTACATCGGAGATCCCGTCCAGGATCAGGAACAGCGGATCTTCTCCCTGCTCGAAGACTGCAGGAAGCAGCTGGGTTACCCGGTGGTAGGTGATCTCCGAGAGAAAAGCCACGATCCCCTGGTGATTCTTGCGGGTGACCCTGTTCAGTTTTTCAGGGGGGACCGGCTGAACAGGAATGTGCCGGGCATGCAGCTCCCGGGTGAGGGACCTGAGCTGATCGCCGGATGCACCCCGGCGCACCAGGACCTTCTCCAGCTCCCTACCCGCCCGGAGTGCCTCCGAAACTGCGTGGATACCGAAGATCAGATGGGAAGGATCTGCCATTACGAACCCATTGAGTAGACTTTACCGCTGCGCCACACCCGGACCGCCTCATTCCAGAACATCCGTGAATCGGTGGTCTGCACCCAGACCATCTGCTGATTGGAGAATGTATCGGTTCTGCGGTCGAACCTGAACTCCACCGATCTCCCCCGGCGGCGGGCGAAATAGTACCACCGCTCGCCTGTGCCGGTCATCTGGATCCTGCTGGGCGGACCGAACAGGATAAAGATCATGCCGCGGTCGGTTTTCCACCCCTCCTTGTTGGTGGTGAAATAGAGGTTGGAGTAGATGACGCGGTTGTAATAGATCCTGATCAACTCTCTGGACCGATCCAGGTTATTGCCCAGTCCGAGCCAGAAATTGTCCACAGCGAGTTTCTTGTTCGGTTCTCTCCGGAGGTCACGGTATTCGGCAAGGGTTGCAAGATAGAAGAGGGGTTCCAGCAACTCCTCGGGACTCTTTACTTCGGGAAAGGACTCTCCGAAGTTGAACATGGTCAGCCCCTCATCGAACCGTTCGTCGACACGCATCAGGTACATTCCCTCCCGGTCGAGATTGTACAGGGAGGTGTCGTCGAGCGCGGCCAGATAACTGGTATCGGGCGTATAGTTCATGGTGTAGTCGGCCGAGGCGGTGATGGGAGGCCTGGGTAACTCACTGGTCATCCGGAAATAGCTGAGGTATACTGAATCGACCGACGGGTCGCGGTATTCGACATTGAACTGTTCACCCGGAAGGAAGAAACGCATGAATTTGGGATAGCCCGAAAAATTGGAGACCACTTTAAAATTCTGCCCTCCCCAGGGGGAGCTCTTATCCACATACAGGTACTTCAACCCCCTGCTGCCTCTGTTCAGGTCTTCGGTCTCCAGCTTCAGCAAATAGTGTTTTCCCTGTTCCACCGGAATGTTCAGGGAAGCAAAAAAAGCAGGCCTGTTCTCATCTTCGGCCTCCAGCTTATAGGTCACCGAGGCGGAGTCGATCACCTCCCCCTCCGATTGCGGATCATCCAGATGCATCAACTGGTACCGGAGGGTCATCATGGCCCGGTATTCCGCATCCTCGTTGGCTTCGCTGAATCTCAGCTCGGCAGGATAGGCACGGATGAACAACACGGAGTAATGGTTGCTCTCGTGATAGATCGAGAAATCGGGATGCAGGGAAAGGCGGCTTGGATTGTACAGAGAAGCCAGCTGACGCTGTGGTTCCGAAACCTGGGCCTCTTTCGAGGTGCGGCAGCCGGCCAGGCCAGCCACCAGAGCCGCTGCAATAAATGATATGATCCCTCTCCTGCGCATGTTCCTAAATTAACTATTTAATCCTTTTCAGGGCCTTTTCCAGGATCTGGGTCTGTTTCTCCCACGAGGAAAAAGCTTCATCATGCCTCCTCTTCAACTGCTCATACTCCTCATAGACCTGCATATCCTTGATGTTTCCGGGATCCATCAGCAGCCGGTCCATTTCAGTTATCTGCTCCTCCAGGGTTTCGATTTCGTGCTCCAGCGACTTCACCCTGTTGGCGATCTTCCTGGTCTTCTTTTCAAGAGCTTTCCGCTCTTCGTACCTCTCTTTTTGGGAGAGTTGAAGGTCCTTTTCTTCCGCAGATTTCCGGCCGCCAGGCTTCGTTTCCTCCCTGCCGGGTTCACTGCCCGCAGCAGCTTTCCCGGAGGGGTGCCTGCGCCCGTCCTTCTGCCCGTCCTTCCGACCGTCCTTCTGCCCGTCCTTCCGTTCGATCTCCCGGAGGGAAGCGAGATTTCTGCGCTGCAGAAAATCATAAATGCCCCCCAGGTGTTCCCTCACCTTTTTGTTTCTGAATTCGAACACCTTTTCGACCAGTCCGTCGAGAAATTCCCTGTCGTGAGATACCACAATAAGTGTACCATCGAAGCCGAGGAGAGCATTCTTAAGGATATCCTTCGACCGCATGTCCAGATGGTTCGTGGGCTCGTCAAGGATGAGCAGGTTGAAGGGCTGGAGCAGCATCCGGGCCATGGCAAGGCGTGACCGCTCTCCCCCCGAGAGGACCTTCACCTTCTTGTCCACATCTTCGCCCTGAAAGAGAAACGCTCCCAGGATATCCCGGATCCGGGTGCGGATCTCGCCCACTGCCGCCCGGTCGACCGTCTCCATGACCGTGAGCTCTCCGTCCATGATCTCGTCCTGATTCTGTGCAAAATAACCCAGCTTTACGTTGTGACCGATCTTCAGCTTCCCCCGGTGATCGAGTTCGCCCACAATGATCCTCGAAAGGGTGGTCTTCCCCTCGCCGTTCCTGCCGACAAAGGCCACCTTTTCGCCCCGTTCGATCAGCAAATCCACCCGGTCCAGCACCCGGTGCTCCCCGAAGCTCTTCTCCAGGTCCTCCGCCTCCACCACAATCGTCCCGGAGCGAACAGCAGGGGGGAACTTCAGGTTCATGACCTGGTCATCCTCCTGTTCCACCTCGATCCGGTCCAGCTTCTCGAGCTGTTTGATCCTCGACTGAACCTGTACCGCCTTGGTGGCTTTGTACCGGAACCGGTTGATGAACTGCTCGGTATCCTGGATCATCTTCTGCTGGTTCTCATAGGCTGACTGCTGGACGGCGATCCGTTCCTCTTTCAGACGGACATATTCCGAATAGGAAACCCTGTAATCATAGATCCTGCCCAGGGAAAGTTCGATGGTCCGGTTGGTCACCCGGTCGAGAAACACCCGGTCATGGGAGATGATCAGGATCCCGCCCGGATAGTTCCCAAGAAAGCTCTCCAGCCACTGGATCGATTCAATATCGAGGTGGTTGGTGGGCTCGTCCAGCAGGATGTAGTCGGGGCGCCGCAACAGGATCTTGGCCAGTTCGACACGCATGCGCCATCCTCCGCTGAACTCTTGCACCGGACGGTCCATATCCCTGTTTTCGAAACCGAGTCCGGTAAGGGTCTGGACCACATCGGCATGGATGGTATGGCCGCCCTCCAGGTCGAACTGTTCGTTGGCGTTGCTCAGTTCCTGGATCAGCGCCAGGTACTCCTCCGAATGGTGATCGGTGCGCTCCTGCAGCTCCACGGTAACCTGTTCGATCCGTTTTTTGAGCCGCAGCACATGTTCAAAGGCCTCCAGGGTCTCCCTGTAAAGGCTTTTCCCCCTCTTATGGGTCATTTGCTGGGGCAGGTATCCCACCGTCTTGCCGGCCGTCCTGACCACTTTGCCTTCATCGGGCTGTTGCCGTCCTTCGATCAGGTTCAGGATAGTGGTCTTCCCTGCACCGTTCCTCCCCACCAGTCCGATCCGGTCGCCCGGATTCACCTGGAAGCTGATCCCGTCGAACAGCACGAATGCCCCGAAGCGTATGGTCACATTATCAACTGAAATCATTGCCGCTCTCCATCAGGTGGCAAAATTAGAACAAATCGGCGATTCGGTTGTATAATGATCGTTGTAAACATATACGGACCAAAAAATGAAAACAATGATCACCGGACTTATCATCGGCCTCGTGGCCGGCATCGTCATCACCCTTCTGGTGGTGTTTATTTCAGCACCCAGGCTTTTCTTGAAAGAGACACGATTATCGCATGATTTCGACACCGCTGTGGAAAAGATCGCGGCAACGGCGGAAGCCCACGAGTGGAAAATCCCCCATGTACACGATCTGCAGGCCACATTGAAGAAATTCGGAAAAGATGTGAAGGCGGTGAAAGTTTTCGAACTCTGTCATCCCGATTACTCCTATGAGATCCTGAGCAGGAACGAGGAGCGGATCGTCTCCAACCTGATGCCCTGCAGGATCGCCGTTTACGAGAAGCAGGACGGATCGGTCTGGATCTCCCGGATGAACTCCGGCACCGTGGCCAAACCCATGTCGAAGGTGGTTAGAACAACCATGAGTTCAGCAGCCGCCGATATGGAGGAGATCATTGCAGAAGTGGCCGCGGAATGATACTTTTGCCCGGATAACCGGAAATACCCTTGGGCAGAAGAAAGAAATTACCCCTCCTGGAGAAGGTCACCATTGAGGATATCGGTGCAGAGGGCAGGGCACTGGCCCGGGTCGACCAGGTGGTGGTCTTTGTAAAGGGGGCTGTCCCGGGCGACGTGGCGGACCTGCAGGTGACACGCAAAAAAGGCCGCTACATGGAGGCCCGTGTGGTCCGCTACCACCACTACTCGGAACAGCGTACAGACCCTTTCTGCGATCATTTCGGAATATGCGGCGGATGCAGGTGGCAGCACCTTCCCTACGACCGTCAGCTCCACTACAAGCAACAACAGGTGGTGGATGCCTTCCGGCACATCGCAGGCATGGAGATCCCCGAGATCCTGCCGATACTGGGCTCCGATCCGGTCACCCGTTACCGGAACAAACTGGAATACACCTTCTCCAATCACCGCTGGCTTCTGGAAGAGGAAGCCGCTTCCGGCCGTCCTCTGGCCCATACCAATGCCGTGGGGCTCCATGTGCCCGGAAGGTTCGACAAGGTGGTGGATATCCACACCTGTCACCTGCAGGAGGAGCCCACCAACGAGGTGCGTAACTACCTCCGCGACAGGGCACTTGAAATGGGGCTCAGCTTCTATGACCACCGCACCAACGAAGGGTTCCTCCGGAACCTGGTGATCCGGAACTCCACCCTGGGTGAGGTGATGGTGATCCTGTCGGTGCAGTTCGACCGCCCCGAACTCTATGAACTCCTGGAGG
>CAZOHA010000103.1:0-6528 GCA_964579515.1 uncultured Bacteroides sp.
GATCTCGCCACCCGGATCTCGCCACCCGGATCTCGCCACCCCGTTCAAAGGGCAGCTTCCTATTCGGGACTATACCGTGTGGCATCGTCCCACTGGTCGGTGCGGAACGAGGAGGCCGGCAAAAGGTTCGTATCGTAAAGGGTCCCTTCCACCCAGTTGCTCCAGCCATAGCGTACCGCCACGGGAGAGGGCACTTCCCCGGATTCCACCCGCACCCGGCTCCGGTTCACGATCTCCGCCTCTGCCGGATAAAATACGCGGTCCTCCCCGGCGATCTCAAAGTCAGATAGCCCATCAAATGCGTACAGTCCGTTTTCGGCATGGCTGAAGCTCAGGATCACAGCCCCTTCATCGATCTCCATCGAATCGAATACCGGTGAACGCCCGTCGATATCCTCAAAGCCGTAAGTCTGCCCGAGGGCATTGTAGAGCAACCTCTCAGCCACCTCTTTCTTCTTGGGTGGGTGAATACAGTAATTGTCCCCGATGTCCAGGGTGATGGCGATGCCTGAGTTGGGGATCAGGGTTGCGCACTCCAGCTGGGCCTCGCGGATGAACGCCGAATTCTGTACCGTCGAGAAGGCCTCCGGGTCGTTGTACCAGTAGGGGGCGATCTGTGCGTAGTAAAAAGGGAATTCGCCGAACCCCCAACGCGCGCGCCAGTCCCGGACCATGGCCGGAAAGAGTTCCAGGTATTCCCCGGGCTCCATGCGGTTGGACTCCCCCTGGTACCAGAGGGCCCCTCTGAACGTGTAGGGGATCAGCGGGTGGATCATTGCATTGAAGAGGGCCGTGGGAACATGGTTCGTGCGATGTGTAATATCCACTTCTTCCAGGTCCACTTCCCGGTACTCACTGATCACCTCCCTGCTGATCCAGGCCTGTACACTGCTGCCCCCCCAGGATGTGTGGATCATTCCCACCGGCACATCCAGGATCTCCTGCAGCTGCTGCCCGAAAAAATAGGCAACTGCGCTGAACCCGGCCACATTGTCCGGCCCGGCCTCCTGCCAGGGCGTATATGCCGCCAGGTCCGTTTCCGGGGTTTTCGATCCCACCCGGTCGACCGAGAAGATCCGCAGGTTGGGATTGGAGGCATACGCGATCGCCTTCTGGGATCCGAAAGTAGGCTGTCCCTGATATCCCTCAAGTGGCTGCTGCATATTGGATTGTCCCGAACATAGCCACACCTCTCCGAACAGAATATTCTCCAGCCGGATCACGGAATCCGCACCGGCAATGGCTATTGTCTGGGGATTTTTGGTTCCGGTAGTCTTCACTCCGGCCTTCCAATAACCGTCCAGGCCCGCAGTTACCTCCACGGGCCCGTCGAGCCAGGAAGCATCGATGGTGATCGGCTCACCCTCGTTCGCCCACCCCCACAGGGAGACAGTTGTGTTCCGCTGCAGGACCATATTCGAACCCAGTATGGCGGGGAGCCGGACGGCAGCCCGGACAGAGGGTGCAATCAGCAGAAGGAAGGCAGCCAGCACGATGTGGTTTGGAACGTGTTTCATATTCATTGTGATTTAGTGTGTGCAAGTGAATGTAGGAAGTTTTTCGGCTTGATGCGACCGCCGGCACTTATTATTTCAGGAACATCCCGACCACCCGGTCGAGGGTCTGCCGGATCCGCTCGTTGTGGGTATGTTCCAGGCTCAGATAGAGGGAGAAGGGATCGACCGCCGGATTGCCGGGCATGACTGCCGAGGCCGGGACGGCGGGATCGTAGTTCCACACTTCCAGGCAATAGCGTCCGGTAAATACCTCTGTATCGTCCAGGGAACCCGCCTTCCGCAACCTGTCGAATTCTGTGCGGCTGATGGCATAATACCCCCTATCATCCGGGGAGCCGGGTCCGGAGGAGCCGGTGTAGCCTGGATCGTAGGTTTGCAGGGCGGAGACGCCGGCGCGCAGCATGCGGACGCCTCCCGGGAGTTCGTCGGTAAAGATCCTTTTTTCCACCGGGTCCGAAAGCATGCCCAGCAGCTGGGCCTCCATCCACAGCTCTTCCCGGTCCGATTTGAACCGGATCTGTTTCTCCTTACCCCCGATCAGGTGGACCAGCCCGAACTTCCTCAGATTGCGCACCGCCCTGGAAGTAGCCGCCACCGAATTTCCCGTCTGTGCAGCGATCTCTCTGAACGGCCTCTCTTCCAGGCTCCGGCCTGAATCGCGGAAAAACATGTGGCAGATCAACAGGTACTGTGCGCCCGGTATCAGGGTCCCCCGGTCCCCGCGGGCTCCTGTCAGGGCCGTTATCCCGTCCAGCATCAGCACAGCCCTTTTGCCGGTCCGTTTCCTCAACTGCTCCAGGTACCGCCGGGTCTCTTCGATGCTGAATTGCCGTTTCTCTTTCGGGATGGCCAGGATCAGCTTGCGACCGAACATCACCACCTCGTAGAGTGCAAAGGCCGACCGGAAATAGGGCGGCAGCCGGTAGAGCAGCACCCGGGATACCCGCCGCGTGACCAGTTCCCGGCCCACAGTCTTCAGAAGTTCTGTCAGTACATTCGGTTTCATTACCTGTACAACGGGTAAACAAGATATTGGTTGTCCCCCTGCAAAATTTGATCCTCTCCGCAGCAAGCTGCGCATAAGAGGAGATTCCCGGCTAATCTCCGCACCCCGGCGGGCAGGATCCTGACCGGGAGCTATTGTCCGCCGGCCGTTTTGAAGTGTCCTTTCATGAGTGTCAGATTGAAGGTTCCGAAAAACAGGATAAATTAATGGTTCTCTTTCACATATCCTGGATCACACCCCGAAAATCCAGGTGGACCGGCCGAAAAATGCTTCCTGCGGTGGGGCTCACAGATTTCGCACCAGCCTCACATAGTTGTAAATCCGAATGGCATCGCCCTGGGGGCCATGTCCGTAAGGGTATTCGGACTGAACGCCGCCAACGATATAACGATCTTTATATTCACAGCTATCCTATTTCAAGTGTGAATTCTGCCTGTTTGACCGCTTAAAAGTTAAAAGGTTTCAAATCTGCCCATGCTAACTGACCAGCCAAACTCCGATGTTCAGAGAAAATGCACATTCAGAAACCAGCCACAATGAGAACCAATGCACATGGAGAAACCATCCACATTGGGAGTGCTGTTAACAGGATGGGAGGCGGGCAGAGGGGTTGAACCGTATAGACAGGCAGCTGAGGCCGCCGTCCGGTTTTTCGAATTCGGAGATCTCCAGAGCAAGGGTTTTCAGGCCCGCTTCTTCGATCCGTTTCCGGAAGATCGCCAAAAGGAAGATGCCCAGCACCGTTCCCACTCCGTTCACCGCCAGGTCGTTGATGTTGAAGGCCAGATAGGGGATCGCCAGCTGGGCCAGCTCGAACAGGGCGGTTATCAGCACCGAGTAGAGAACCACCCGGGTCCAGAGGCGGTTCGGGGTCAACACGGATGCGGCCCCGCCCGCAGCTGCCTCAGAGGCAGCTGCCCCGCCAGGTGTGCCTATCACCTCATCATCCCGCATGGAGCAGGTAGTCCCACCGGACCGGCCCTGTGCAAGGCGCGGTCAATCCACACGAAAAATCGAGCTGGAAGACCCGATACATCCTGCCTACATTCATGATTGAATCATCCAAGTATGCATTAGCAAGAAGTATCGATGGAAAATAAAGATATACGCTGGATACAACGGTTCCACCTGTGCAATGGGTAATTTTGATACCGGTAGCGACGTTGATTTGGCGATCATGAACGAGGGTTTAGACCTTAAAACGATTAGCCGGATTAGAAGTGACTTTGAAGAAAGTAGTCTGCGACATCTGGTGGTCATAATGCTGCCCGGTGTGCACCAGCAGGTGATTCTCCTTCGCATCCGGTTCACTGACCTGCGCGTTGTGCCTCTCAATGGCCCTGATAAAGGGAGCGATCTTCATGAAATTCGGGCGGGCGCCCACTACGGAGATAATCTTCCCAACTCCGATACCATATACAGGGGCAATGACATCAATGTCCATGTGAGCTCACTCTTCCGGCCGGAAATCTGAACCCCAGTTTTAAAAGTGCCGATACTGGGAAGAGCCATATTAAACCTGATGCCAAATTGTAACTTCTTTTCAAAGAGGAAGATCTGCATAGATTTCAACGTTCCGGTCTTACCCGCTTTTACCTCCACGGGATAGATCCTGTTCCGGTGCTGGTAGAGGAAATCGACCTCGGCTCCGGCACTTTTTTCTTCCCTTATCCAATAGTACAACTCCGGATCGGTGTAGGGCGGATAAGCTGTCAGTAACGATTGACCGATAAATTGTTCCGCCAGCATCCCTTCACTGGCTGTAGCCAGGTCATCGAGTCCTGAAAGCTCAATTCCGGAGAAACGGTTCACCAATCCGATATCCATAAAAGCCACTTTAAACACGTTCTCTTTTGCATGTTCATTCAGCGGAATCTTACTGGAATTTGTGTGGGTTACTTTGTGAATAATTCGGGACAAGGCCAGTTTTCTGAGAGACTCTTTCAGATAGATCGACCTGGTATCTCTGTCGATATGACTATACTTGATTCGCTTGCCCGGATTTTGGCCACAGTACCGCATGACCTGCCTCAACAGGTCCTGTTGCATCCGTGTACCGTATCTGGCAAAATCGTACTGGAAAGAAGTAAGGATATCGCTCTGGATCCTTTGGATGTCCGTCCATTTGTTCTCTTCCGCAAAAGATTTTACTGCTGCGGGCATCCCCCCTATGAAAAAGTAGTATCGAAGATACCGGGAGAGCTTCTGATGAATGGTTTCGCTGAAGGAGGAGGGAAAATTAAACTCTTCCAGATAGGTCACCATTCTTTCCTGATTCAGGGCGAGCAGAAACTCCTTGAAGCTCATGGGAAACATATGCAGAAATTCCACTCTGCCGACAGGCATGGGAGTATTCATCTCACTCAATTGGTGATCGAGCAATGAACCTGCGCAGACCACATGCAATTCCGGAATTCGCTCCTTAAAATATCTGAGACACCTGAGAGCTTCCGGACATGTCTGAATCTCATCAATAAACAACAGAGTTTCCCGGGGCCGGATATCCTGGCTGAATAAGACAGACAGCTCGGTCAGGATCCGATTTACATCATTGTCATGGAATACCTTCCTTATCTCCGGCTTCTCTTCCAGATTTACTGCCACAATGTTATTAAAATGGGATCTGGCGAACTCCTCAACCAAATAGGTTTTCCCCACCTGCCTTGCCCCCCGGATGATCAACGGACTCCGTTCTTTTCTGTCCTTCCATTCAACTAACCATTGTATAATATCACGATACATGTTGAAACACCCTTGTATTTTGTACAAATATATGCAAAAACACAATAGTATTATAACTAACCTGCTGTTGCCTCCATATTCATCGAGAACAACTCCTTCAGTTCGCGGTCGGAGAGTTCACTGACCCATTTCTCGCCGGTGGAAACGGTGAGTCCGGCCAGCTCCTTCCGTGAGGTGCCTCCGTGAAGGAACAGGCAGCGGCGGTCTGCTTCCCTCCCGATCATCTCCTCCAGAAGGGTGCCCATCTCTCTGAACTAGTTGAAAACCAGCACCTTTTCGTTGTTCCCCAGGATATTCCCCAGGAGGCTCAGAAACAAACCGGTTTTTCCCGACAGCTCCGGCGGACATTCCTTCTTCTTCAGGTACTGGGAAGGATGATTGCACACCTGCTTCAGGGCCATGATCAGCTTCAGGACCAGTCCGCGCCGCTGGATCTTTCCATCCTTTCCGGCAGGGTCCACATGTTCCACCTGCTCCATGATCGTCTCCAGAACATTCTGGTAGAGCGCTGCCTGATCGGGTTCCAGGGTGGCGTAATAATTGTTGATCACCTTGTCGGGCAGATCGCTGATCACCGACCGGTCCGTTTTGACGCGCCGGAGAATGAAGGGGCCTGTGATCTTTAAAAACCGCTCCAGTACTCCGACAGTCGGTTCTCCACCGGAGTCCCGCTCATTGCGATCCGGATCTCTCCCTTCAGGCTCTTCCGACAGCCGGTGAATCCGCGAGGGCAGTTCACGGTTCAACAGTTTGGAAAGCAAAAGCCGGCACCTTCACTTTCACCTTGTAAGGAGTCGGACGGGTACCCCGGACCCCGGCACGAACCGTATTCCCCTTTATGGCCAACTCTTTTACCGCGCCCTTGTTCGCATAGGTCTTTCCGCGCGGCAACCGGTTGCCATAATCTATGTGGGCCAGCGCATTCAGCCACTGCTCCCCCCACCAGGTCTGTCCGTAAAGTGTTCTTGCCATCAGGACGACATAATCCGGATTATCCTTCGGAATAAAGCATTCACAAGTACTTTCAACTGTTACCTGATGAGTTGTTACCAATCATTTTGCACATTTACGTTATTTTTAACGTTTTTGTGCATTATTTTGGAAATCTCAGGAGGCCTTGAACCGGCTGAATTGACTGGTCCACAATTACCCGGAATCTGCCTGCAGAAACGCCACTTCGTGACTCCGTGAATCTCGATTCCTGCTCGCTTTATCTCCTGTTTGTTGAAGGATATATTAAAGCTGTTCCAGCAGGGAATCGAC
>CAZOHA010000104.1:0-6480 GCA_964579515.1 uncultured Bacteroides sp.
CCCACTGGCCGGGGTTCATCTTTTCAACCACCCCGTCGATTCCGGTTGCCTCCGAGGGAAGCATCACCACCATGCTGAACGCACTGTCGCCATAAGGAAGCTCCACCGCCGTGAAATCCTGGTTCACCGTATAGTTGAAATCTCCCGAAACCTTCATAAAATCAACAGCATGTGCAGATCCACCCTCCAGATAGAAATCTCCTGAGTAAGTCTGGCTTTTATCGAATTCATACCTCCACTTGGCTTTGAAATAGATGGCATTGATCAGGTACATCACGGCATCAGAGGGAATAAAGTCCAGCATCTCCTTGATCTTTCCGCTGGTATGATCCTCGATCCACTGGTTGATCGCATCCAGAGTGCCGGGGTCGGCGAAATCGATTTCATGAACCTCCGCATCAAAATACTGGCTGTTGGTCTGGATGAATGCTTCCAACACTTCATAGCCTGAACGGTACCAGATGCTGTTGGCCAGTGAAAACTCGACTTTCTCATCCAGGTTAAGCAACTGATCCATCAGGTCCTTGTAACTTTCATTGACCTCCTCCTCTGTAAGATCCTCAAAATGCAGAACATTCTCAAATGCTTCCAGAGTGGAATCCGCAGCCCCGTTATAGGTCATCCCCAGTGCATAGGAAACGCTGATCGGTGAAATCATGATATTCTCCTCTTCACTCATCCTGCATACCTCCCGGAAAAGCTCGAACCCGAAAGCTTTATCGGCCTCTATAATCTCCGCAGATTTCTTCGAAAGGGTGATCTTGTTCGGTTCTCTGACCGGTGATTCCGCTTTCTCGCAGGAAAACAGAGTTACAGACAGGAAAACAACAGTGTATGTGAGCAACTTTTTCATGGTTTGGCCGGTTTACTGACAGGATGCAAAATGAGTGCCTGAAGTTGCCCGGGAACTCAAATAATCATCCGATTTTCTGAATCGCTTCCACCTTATATTGTTCCCGGATCCTTCCGATCCTCGCATCCTGCCTTACACCGGTGAATTCCGCGATGATCTCGGGCGAAACTTCCATTTTCAGAGCATTGGCAATGAAGGTGTGAACAGCGGCACCGGTGGTTATTCGTTCATAAAGCGGAATAAGTTCATCCATTCCATTTCCCGCCGGAACCTGCCTGGTGAGTCCAGCAAGCTCCCCTGTCCGCTTCAGGTACTTATTCATGGTAACGACGCTCATGGGCGGGAAGGCAGCATTGTGCAGATAATACCTCGATTCATAGATCTGACGGATCTCTTTTGCATACCGGTTCAAAGGCAATTCCCTTTTCTGCCGGCCCGCTGTGCTGATGATTACCCGGTCATCGAAAATATCTCCCTTCTTCAGTGACTGGATCTCGGAAAACCGGATCCCGGTGACGCACATCAAGAAAAACATATCCCCTGCCCACTCCATCCTCCGGTTTTCCGGTTGAACCTGTCTGAATTTCTGCAACTCATCCCATTTCAGATAGATCGTATCCTTGCTCACATCTACAGGCAATTCCAGCCAGCGGTAAAACTTCCTGTAAGTGCGATAGATATTATAGCCCTGCTCCGTTGCCCAGTTCAGGAACCAAACCAGGAGATTGACCGATTTCCGGATGGTGGCGGCCCGGTACCCCTTCTCCTGAAAATAGGTGACGAATGTTTCCAGGAATGACCGGTCCATCTTCTTAAAGGATATTCTGAATCCGGTCTGTTCTTCGAACTCCCTCAATTGCCTGTAAAAGGTCCTCACCTTCCGGTAGGTGGAGGTGGTCCACCCGGAACTGTTTGTCTCGATGAAACGGATCAGCCCGGAGAAGAACCCACCGGAGTATTCAGGTTTCATCGCTCTGAACTGCTTCAGGAATTCCTCCGGATTCCCGGCGCCTTCATCCATGGAAAGTGCTGAATGAATCCTTTCAGCGGTATCTTCCATGGCCTCCAGCCATTGATTGAGGATTTCTGATTCGGGATAGGAGGACTTCACCTTCTGTTTCTCTTCATCCCAGGCATGCATCTCCAGCTTCAGTCCGGTAGCAATCCTTAAACGGTTACCGGAAAACGAGACACTCATAAAAACCGGCCGGGGTCCGCCCATTAACTGTCCGTTCCCGTCTCTCCGCTTTTCTATATAAAACCGGGTCCTCACGGTTACAATGATAACATGAAAACGAAGTGCTCCCTTCTGAAATTTTAAACATTGGAAATCAATATCTTTATACTCCATATTCAGAATCGGAATGAAAAGAGAGCTCCGGGTCACCGAAGACGGATCGCATACCTTATACTCAGAGGACCTCGAAGAGACTTATCACTCGATACACGGGGCCATCCAGGAGTCCAGGCATGTATTCATCGAAAATGGATTGCTCACTGTTGAAAAATCTTCGGTCAGAATACTGGAAACAGGACTCGGTACAGGACTGAACCTGTTGCTGACCTTTATGGAGAACCTCGGTCTGAAGAAGAAGATTTTTTATCATGCCGTGGAGAAATACCCGTTGAAGAAAAAAGAATACACCCTTCTCAATTACGAGAATATCCTTCACTCAGCGAAAGGGCTATTGAAAAAAATCCATTCCACCCCGTGGCATGAGGAGATTATGCTCGATGACAGGTTTTCTTTCCTGAAAGAAAAGGCCGATTTCAGATCCATGCGACCGGCTGGTAAGTTTGACCTGGTGTATTTCGACGCGTTCGCCCCATCGAAACAACCTCAACTGTGGACCCGTGAACTGTTCGATCTCGTGGGGCGGGTTATGAAACCGGGTGGAGTCCTGGTCACCTATTCCTCCCGGGGAGAGGTAAGAAGAACCCTTGCGGAGTGTGATTTCCAGGTACAAAAATTGCCCGGTCCTCCCGGGAAACGAGAGATGATCAGAGCGGTAAGAAACTAATTGTGTGTTCTGTTATAATTCTGTTAACTTCGCAGCCATTAATAAAACACAGATTCAGATGAATAGCAAACAGATTATCACATTGATTGTAGTCGCTGTGGCCGGACTGGCCATCGGTTATTTCGTTGGCTCAGGCACCGGCAATGGCAGCATTAAATCGGAAGGTCAGATAGCCTTAAACAATCAGGCCGATTCACTTAATTATTTTCTGGGGCTCAATATGGGTTACAGCCTTGAAGAGGCGCCCTGGGAAGTGGATGCGGACCTGATCACTTCAGGAATCCTGCAGGTTGTCCAAGATACCTCAGCTTATGATAATGTCACGGCCCAATCGGTTTTCAGGGAATTGAACATGTCTCTTTCACAAGCTGAAGCTCAGCAGGCAGAAGCTGAAGCCATGGTCAACCTCGAAGAGGGCATTGAATTCCTCCAGGAAAATGCAACACGGGAGGGTGTGATCTCCACCGAATCGGGACTTCAGTACGAAGTGATCGAAGAGGGAACGGGCCCGAAACCCAGTGAGGATTCCAGGGTTACTGTCATGTATGAGGGAAGACTGATTGACGGTACTGTTTTCGACAGCAGTTACGAAACCAACGATTCCGTCACCTTCGCTCTGAACAGTGTCATTCCAGGGTGGACCGAGGGACTCCAGCTGATGCCGGTAGGTTCTACTTACAAGTTCTATCTTCCCTCGAACCTGGGATACGGTGCCAGGGGAACCGGTCCGATACCGGGTAATTCGGTACTGATCTTTGAAGTAGAGCTTCTGGATATCGAAGAATAAAAGGCATTGCCGGATCGAAAGAATATAAAAAAAGGCTGCCCGGTCATCGTGGGCAGCCTTTTTTATTGATCATTGAGATCGGATTGAGGCTTTCTTTCAATCAAAAACAATCTTTAATTTTGTATACCCTAATTCAAACATTCAACATTTATGAGCTTCGAGATCAACGGCCGTTTAACAGAAATATTCGAAACCCAAAAGATCTCTGACCGTTTCCAAAAACGCGAATTCGTCCTTGAGGTCAAGACAACCAGTGCCGGCGGTCATGAGTTTGTGGACTTTGTTAAGTTCCAGGCCACTCAGGATAAATGCACTCTGCTGGACCAGTTCAATCGCGATGACGAGGTAAAGGTCTCTTTCAATCTCAGGGGACGGAAATGGGAGAAAGATGGTCAGGTATCCTATTTCACCAATCTTGAGGCCTGGCGTATAGATAACCTCCAACATTCCCAGCACCCGGTTCCTCCGTCATCTTCGCCGGCCCAGGATGATCCCCCTCAGGATGCTCCTTTCCCTACCGATCCTCCGGAAGGTGAATCCGGGTTTGATGATCTGCCATTTTGAAAACATGAAAACAGTCGAACCCTAATTGTTGTTTGGCAGAACCACCCTTTCCGGAAACTCATTGTTCCCTCGGCTGATCGATTCGTATCCCCTTCACAACACCAGATTGATAGTGCTTGGGAGTAATCATCTTCACCGGAATGGAGAACTCGATGGTATTTCCCTTAAAGGAACTGTCACTGATTGTGATGCTTCCATTCATGGCTTCCACGAGTCCCCTGGCCAGCTTATAACCCAATCCGATCACGTCGGAAGTGTTATACCAGTCCTGGTCTATTTCAGTAGTTTCAAAGATCTTCCTGGCTCTCTCCTGAAGCAGCATGTTACTGCTGTCTTTCACTGTAAAAACCAGTGTATTTTTATCGGCAAACGATGCGCCAATTTCCACGACCCCCTTTTTGGTCTGGGACAGGGCGTTGTCGATAAGGCAGCTTAAAGCTCTTGACAGGCGTTGCTTATCTGCAATTATCCTGGCTTGTTTGAATGAATCACGCACATTCAATAGCAGTGCCACCCTTTCCCTGTTTGACCTGTACCGGTCCAGATTGAACTGGTCGTACAAACCCCTCATCAAGTTATAAACCTCCACCTCATCTTCATTGAGCTTCAGGTTTCCTGTTTCGATCAGGGTCAGATCAATCAGGTTGTCCACCATGTTTAAGAGCGCCGTGCTGTTTTTTGCAATGTGGTTAACGTAAACATTCCGTTGATCGTTATCCACCTCCTCCTCACCCAGCAAGTGAGAGAATCCGATGATGGCATTCATAGGTGTTCTGATGTCGTGGGAGATATTGGCAAGGAATCTTGTCTTGACCCGGGTTCCGTCCGTTTGGAACTGCTTCAGGGTATCCTCCAACCATGCAATTTTTTCTTCAAGCTGCCTGGTATACGCCAATAACTCCTTATAATCATCAGGGTGTTCACCCATGCTCCATAGTTCAGCAATAATTCAAAGTGCACTTGTCACGGACCAAGCCGTCCTACCCCTACTCTACTTCATCCTTTTCAGGATCTTCTGCGCATCATTGCTGTAGTAGTGGTTTGCTGAGGCAGCGATCATTGCCAGCTGCCTTCGTGCCCGCTCTGTCTCGTCCATGGCCAAAAGACAACCAGCCAGATACCACTCGGCTTTCTGAATGTAAAGGTTGTCGTTGTGCTCGATCACCCTGGTGAATGATTCACTGGCGTCCACAAACTCTGTTAACTCCATGTGGGACACACCCAGGTGAAAGTCAGCTTCCACACTCTGGCCCGAGCTGATCTCCAGAACCTCATCGTAAAGTTCGATGGCCGCTTCATACTCACCAGCCAGGAACTTGTCGCTCGCTCTGTTGAGTAATACATTGGTCACCTCACTTCCCGAACGGTTGGTCAGTACCAACTCATAAGGTTTCATGTACTTGGCGAAGAGATCATGGTTGGATAGCGGTCTCGCGAGTACCGTGGCCAATCCAATGGCCAGCAGCAGTGCCAAAGCTGCGGATGCTGCATAATGCCAGGGCCTGGTAAAACGAAAAACCTTCCTTCCGGCCTCCGATCGCCGGGATTCTTCCCGCAGGTCGTCCAGTTGTGCCCGGAAATCCAACACCTCGGTGTCGGAAATGGCCTCGTCCACCTCTTTATAGAGATTGAGATCCATCAACAATTCCGGACTGGCACTGAGCTCCTGCTCAAACCTGTCCAACTCCCTCTCTGAGAGCTCGTTGTCCAGGTACCTCTGTAAGATTTGCCTGTCTTGTTTCATATCAATTAATTTTAATAGGTTTCAAGGATCGAGGTGCCCGTCCGCATGGCTTCCCAGACTCAGTTCATATGAACTTCACTGAAGGATGCACATGTGTCCATCCGGTACCTCCTCTCCCTGGAACAGCATGCACTCTTGCATGCAACCCAGAGTGTCCGTACAATCAAGTACGTCTTCAATTCAGGAACTCCCTCGTTTGGTTGTTCCTTCCGCCAGGCATCACCGGGGCCTCATACCCAATGCACCTAACGTTTCAATATGTCCTGCGGTTTATAAAAAACCGTCTTAATGTCTTTTCCGTATCTCCTGAAAAGGATGTTACTTTTTCGGAGGGACCAGAAGATCATCTACTGGGTCACCACCACCAGCGTTTCCGCCTTTCAGATAATTCAGTTCCTTCTCACGGATCTCGTCTTTTGCGAATGCTTTGAAGTTGATCGTTTTCATGACAGTTTTCAATTAGGGTTCACATTTGTTTGTTGACTGTTTTCAAGTGTTAATTCCCGAATTG
>CAZOHA010000105.1:0-3470 GCA_964579515.1 uncultured Bacteroides sp.
CGAAACGGCGGATGGTGCACATGGTCCGGTACATCTTCCCAAGGAGCGTTTTGGACAGGTTATCCGGCATGATTATTCTTATTTAGGTTATTCCTGGCATTCGCTTCTCTATGGAGTGGCTTCGATATTGAACTGATAGAAGTCCCCGCAATAGATCGACTCTTCCATCTCCAGCACCAGTTCTTTCCCGCAAAAAGTCACCCCGTCCACTTTGAAACCGGGAACGATATCCTCCATGTCGAAGTATTGCAGTTTTTTCCCTTCGATGATGATCGCACTGAGGGTCTGGTAGATGGATGTTATTTTCAGCTGGTATTCCTTTTCGTAGATCTGGTAAAGGGAGCCTTCCAGGTCGAGCTCATCGATCCGGGGACAGAACCTGGTGGAAATATACCTCACCTCCAGCAGGACCGGCTGCTGATCGGCATACCGGAGCCGGGTGATCCGGCACACCGGTCCGCTGATGGAGTAGTTCCGGCCATTGACCACCCTCGAGAGGCTCTTTTTGTTGATGCTGCATCCAAGAAGCTTTGTTCTCGGCCGGAATCCCTGCTGCAGCATATTCTTCGTAAAGCTGAGCACTTTTGTGGCCGACCTGCTGACCACCGGGTTATCCCGCACAAAGGTTCCCTTTCCCTTCACTCGCCGGGCATATCCCTGGTTTTCGATCTCCTGCAACACTTTTCTTGCAGTGGTATTGCTGACCCCGTAATTTTTGATGATCTCATTCTCAGAGAAGATCTTCTCACCGGGGGCCAGTTCTTTCCGGTTGATCTTATCAATGATTTCCTGGCTGATGGCAAAGTAAATAGGTACCTGTGGATGCACTTTCATAACTTGTAGCGTTAACGCACTAAGATCAAATATAGCAAAGTTATCTTACCGGGCAAATTTCTTTTTTCCAAAAAAATTGTCAGACTTTCCCTACATTTAAAAGCATTTTGTCCGGGAACAGGTCGACTGGTCAGAATGGTTATATTGCATCGGATATCTTTCATATGACAGAAAAAAAGAAGTACCGCATCGGGGTGATCGGTGCGGGAATGATCGCCAGAACACATATCCAGAACTTCCTCAAGACGGGGCGGGCCGAAGTGACCTGGATCGCTGCCAGGAATCCCGATAACCTGGAAAGGGTGAGGGCGGAGTTTGCTATTCCGCACAAATCCCAACGGTACCATGATATCCTGGAGGACCCTGAGGTGGATCTGGTGGTGATCACCACTCCGCCGCATCTTCACAGGGAGATGTTTATCGAGGCTGTGAGGGCGTCCAAGCATGTATTGCTGGAAAAACCCATGACCCTGAACAGGGAAGAGATCGGTGAAATGGTCCGGGTAAAGAAGCAACACCCGGAGACCCTGGCCATGGAGTGTTCGGGAAGACATGCCCGGCTGATCCCTAAATTCAGGAAGGTGAAGGAGATCATCGATTCCGGCGTGCTGGGTGAGATTTATTATATGCATCATAACTGTGTCTGGCGCCAGAACAGGCCGGGAATCGAGTTTCATCCGGGTGCCAAGTGGTTCCTCGATAAATCCCAGGCGGGTGGCGGTCCGCTATTCGACTGGGGAGTCTATGATCTCTCCTTTCATCTGGGGATACTCGGCGATACCCACGAACTGGTGGAGGTGGAAAGTGCACTGCTGAAAAGTGACCTGGATGAAGTGGATCCGGAGACTGATATTTATGATGTGGAGGAGCATTTCGTGGTCAATATGTGGCTGAGCGGAGGATTAAAGTACTTCTGGGAAAGGGGAGCCCACGCCAATGTGGAGGTACCCAACGAGACCAGGATCTACGGAACCCGGGGCGGCATCAGACTGGGCTACTGCTCGTGGGACGATCCGGTCATTACTGTGTATGGACTCGATCATGAAAACAAAGCCACCCGGGAGCAGATCACACTCGATTACAGCGAGCAGGATGACGGCCTGGAACTTACCAGGCATGTGGTCCGGGTACTGGACGGGGAGGAAGATCCGGTCATTACCATGGATCAGGCGCAAAAGCACATGGAGATCATCTTCCGGTGCTATGAAACTGCCCGGCAGTCCTCCTGAGCGAAATGTCAACAATAGAAGTTAAACCCATAATATTGATTCTATGACCCAGGTAACTAAAAAGGAGATTGCCAAAATGATCGATCACTCCCTGCTTCATCCCACCATGGATGATGAAACCCTCAGGCAGGGGATCGGGCTGGCCAGAAAATATGATGTGGCCTCTGTTTGTATAAAACCCTACGCCGTGAAAATGGCAGCGGAAATGCTGGAGGGGAGCGATGTAATGGTATGTACGGTAATCGGTTTCCCCCACGGGAACAGCCGGGTGGATGTGAAGGTGTTTGAAACTGAGCGGGCCATCGATGACGGCGCGGTGGAGATCGATATGGTGGTCAACACCGGAAAAGTGCTTTCGGAGGATTGGGACTATGTGAAAGAGGAGATCGAAGCGATCGTTTCGGTGACCAAAAAGCATGGAGCGGCCCTGAAGGTGATCTTCGAGAACGATTTTCTTCCGGAGGACCGGCACAAGATCCGGCTCTGCGAGATCTGCTCTGAACTGGAGGTGGAATTCGTAAAAACATCCACGGGATACGGATATGTAAAGCAGCCCGATGGCTCCTATGCCTACCGGGGGGCCACCGAACACGACCTGAAACTGATGCGGGAGCATTCGGCTCCTCAAGTGCAGGTAAAAGCTGCGGGTGGTGTCCGGACCCTGGAGGATACCCTGAAGGTAAGGCAGCTGGGGGTGACCCGGATCGGCGCCACCGCCACTGAAAAGATCATTCTGGCAGTGGAGGGAAAAGAAGGCGGGGAAGCTCCTGAAGGATATTGATTAACCCGAATTCCTGATGTGATGAAATTCCGTTTTCCGGCAGGGACCCTGCCGATGCTGCTGCTTATTACCGGTTTGAACGGATGTAAGGAACCCTCCGGGACCGGGGATACCGTCCCTCCCAATATCGTGATTATTCTTGCCGACGATATGGGCTATTCCGATATCGGCTGTTTCGGGGCGGAGGTGATCCGCACTCCCGTCCTCGACCGGATGGCGGCGGAGGGGTTGAGAATGTCCCAGTTTTACAATGCGGCCCGGTGCTGCCCCTCCAGGGCCTCCCTTCTCACCGGTCTCTATCCCCACCGGGCCGGCATGGGTTCCATGGCCGACCAGGAGATCATGCTCGAAGGATACAGGGGACACCTGGCCGATGAGGCGGTCACCATCGCTCACGTCCTGAAGGAGGTGGGATACGACACCTATACCTCCGGTAAGTGGCACGTGGGCGATGAACCTGAGCATTGGCCTCTTCAAAAGGGATTCGATCACTGCTTCAGCTTCATCAATGGGGCCACCAGTTACTTTACCAACCTGCCCTACCGGAACAGTGAGTGGCCGTGGAGCGATGGAAAGCTGTTGACGGTGGATGACAATGAGATGTTCGTTTACCCCACCGATACCCT
>CAZOHA010000105.1:3480-5962 GCA_964579515.1 uncultured Bacteroides sp.
GACCTCTATACCGACCGGGCCATCGGATATGTGAACCGCAGCCTCGAAACCGGGAATCCGTTCTTTCTGTACCTGGCCTATACCGCACCGCACTGGCCGTTGCATGCCCTTCCGGAAGATATCGACCGTTACCGGGGCCGATTTTCCATGGGGTGGGATTCTTTGAGAATGAGGCGGATGGAAAACCTGACGGAACAGGGGCTGATCCATCCGGCCACGCAGCTCCCGGGGCGCGATCCGTCGGTCCCGGCCTGGAACGAGCTTCCGGCCGCGGAACAGGCGCATCAGCAGGAACTGATGGAGGTTTATGCTGCCATGATCGACCGGATGGATCAGAATATCGGCCGGATCCTTGATCAATTGGCGAAGAATGACCAACTTGATCGCACGATCGTGTTTTTCCTTTCAGATAACGGTGCTTCCAGGGCCGATAGGGTTCCCTACCTGCATGAACGGTTCTCCAGGGAGGCCCCTCCGGGTACGCCGGAATCGTTCACCGCTTACGGGCCTGGCTGGGCCAATGCATCGAACACCCCGTTCCGCCAGTTCAAGGCCCGGGTGCATGAAGGCGGGATCGCCACCCCTTTTATTGCCTGGAACCCGGAGAGGATCCTTCCGGACCGGATCGATCCCACCCCGGCCCATATCGTGGATCTGATGGCCACCTGTGTCTCGCTCTCCGGCTCCGCCTACCCGGAATCCCGGAACGATGAACCTGTGCCTCCCATGGCGGGCGTGGATCTCTCACCCCTTTTCGGAGGAGGAGTCATCGACCGGCAGGAGCCTTTGTTCTTTGAACATCACGGCTGTGAAGCGGTGAGAAAGGATCCATATAAGCTGGTGCGGCTGAAGGACCAGCCCTGGGAATTGTATCACATGGCAGCCGACCGGACCGAACTGAACGACCTGGTCCCCGAGGCGGAAGAAGCGGTCCTGACGAAACTGCTGGATCTCTACTATTCCTGGGCCACGGAACAGAAGGTTCTGCCTCATGATATCGTACAGAAACGGACCATTATCCAGGAGAATTAAACCATAAAACCATCTGCTAACATGAAGAAAATCATTCACATCTTTGTCATTCCAGTGGCTTTCCTGATGCTGACTGGTTGCGGCGGTCCTGCCGAAAAGACACCCCCCCCCAACATTGTGTTCATCATGTCGGACGACCACGCCTACCAGGCGTTGAGTGCCTATGAGGACCATCTGATCCAGACCCCCAACATCGACCGCATCGCAGACGAGGGGATGCTGTTCAGCAATGCCTGTGTGACCAACTCCATCTGTGCTCCCTCCCGGGCCACCATTCTCACGGGAAAGCACTGTCATATCCACGGAAAGATCGACAACCGGTTCCCTTTCGATACCACCCAGGTGACCTTCCCACAGATTTTTCAGGAGGCGGGCTACCAGACCGCCATGTTCGGGAAGCTTCACTTCGGGAACAATCCCAGGGGGGTCGATGTGTTCAAGATCCTGCCCGGCCAGGGGGCCTATTACAATCCCGATTTTATCACCAATGACGGCAGGATCCGCATCGAAGGATATACCACCGATATCATCACCGATCTCACCCTCGACTGGATGAAGAACGGACGGGATCCCGAAAAACCTTTCCTGCTCTTCTACCTGCATAAGGCGCCTCACCGGGAGTGGCAGCCCGCCGAAAGGCATTTCACGGAGTTCACCCAAAGGACGTTTCCCGAACCACCCACCCTGTTCGATGATTATCAGGGCAGGGGAACCGCCGCCAGAGAGGCCGAGATGAATATCCTGGAACACCAGAACTGGTCCGGGGATTCCAAGCTCTATCCGGAAGTGCTGGATGAGCTGGGGATCGAGCCGGCCTCCAACTGGGATAAACGCCCCATGGAGAACCTGATGAACCGGTTTACCGATGAGCAGAAAGCAGCCTGGAACGAAGTTTACGGTCCTTTGAACGAGGAGTTTAAGGAGATCTATCCGGGAATGAGCCGGGATGATCAGATGAGATGGAAGTACCAGCGTTACATGCAGGATTACCTGGCCTGCATCGCCGCAGTGGACGAAGGCGTGGGAGAGGTTCTCGATTACCTGGATGCCGGGGGCCTCAGCGAAAATACCATAGTGGTCTACACTTCCGACCAGGGATTTTACCTGGGCGAGCACGGCTGGTTCGATAAGCGGTTCATCTACGATGAGTCTTTCAAAACCCCGCTGCTGATACGCTGGCCGGGGGTAACACAGCCGGGGAGCAGCAGCGACCAGATGGTACAGAATCTCGATTTTGCGCAGACCCTGCTCGATGCCGCGGGGATCCCCGCTCCGGACGATATGCAGGGGGAGAGTTTTGTGCCTCTCCTGAAGGGTAACGACGAGGAGTGGGAGCGCGAGGCGGTCTATTATCATTATTACGAATACCCGGCAGTCCATATGGTGAAGCGCCATTACGGCATCGTCACCAGGGAATTCAAACTGGCCCACTTTTACTACGATATCGACG
>CAZOHA010000106.1:0-5766 GCA_964579515.1 uncultured Bacteroides sp.
GGATTTCATTTCACTGCAGGAGGTTAAGGATGAGCTGCCGTACAGAGATGCATTGATTGAATATGTTCTGACGGATACGACGCTTATTACATACGTGGTCGACACAAAGGGGATCAATGTGTTTTCACAGGAGATTGATCGTGGTTTCGATGAGGAGTGTTTGGAGTTTTACAGGTTGATTCATTCACAAAATTTCAGCGGAGGGGTTCATGAGAATTATAAGCGTTTTGTTACGCTGGGAAGAAAATTTTATCAGGTGCTCATTGAGCCTGTGCTGGAACACACTGACCGGAGCAGCTTCACTATTGTACCTGACGGTGCTATCATGTATCTTCCGTTTGAAGCGTTTCTGACGCAAAATGCAGATATGGAGTATATTAACTATCTCTCTTTGCCTTATATGATAAAGGATTTCTCTGTTGGGTATTCTCACTCCTCTACGCTGTTGTTCAGCGAACGACTGAAAACCAAGTCACCGGAGAGGAAGGTGCTGGCTTTTGCGCCCCGTTATGAAGATCCGGATGATAACGACATTGCGGAATTAATCCGGCAGGTTGGAGATAATGAGATCCTAATGCCTCTCAGGGGAATTATCAAGGAGGTTCAGAGTATAAATGAAACTGTGCCATCCCGTGTTTTTCTCAATGAAAATGCCACGGAGTACAACTTCAAGAAGTATGCATCGGATTACAGCGTGCTGCATCTGGCCATGCATACGATTATGAAGGATGATGATCCGCTCTATTCTCACCTGGCTTTTACGAACGCTCAAAATGCCGATACTACGGAAGATAACAAACTCTATGCCTATGAAATCTATAATCTTCAGCTGAATGCCCAAATGGCTGTCCTCAGCTCATGCAGCAGTGGCTTCGGGAAAATGCACAAGGGTGAAGGAATGATGAGTCTGGCAAGGGGGTTTATTTATGCAGGGTGCCCATCGATTATTATGACTCTTTGGCAGGTTTCGGATCAGTCCAGTTCGGATCTGATGACCTCCTTCTATAAATACCTGAAGAAGGGCAAGAGCAAGCAGGAAGCCATGCGCCAGGCCAAGATCGATTACCTGGAGAACGCTGATGATCTGACCTCCAACCCCTATTTCTGGTCTGGTTTTGTGGTGGTTGGAGACGGAAGTCCGGTCTACCGGAAGTCTGGTCTGGCTTACTGGCTTGTGATAATTACCGTTTTTATCGGCATCGTCGTTTTCTTCCAGTATAAGAGATCCTGATCCTGTTGATCGATCGAACCTTCAGACCACGGAAGTAAGCCCTCCGTCCACAAATAACATGTGACCATTGACATAACTGCTGGCACTGGAAGCCAGGAATATAAGCGCGCCAATCAGCTCATCCGGATTGCCCCACCGGTTACTGGGTGTCCGGTTACAGAGCCATTCGTCGAATTCGGGGTTTTCATATAACGGTTTGGTAAGATCGGTCTTAAAGTATCCGGGACCGATCGCATTGACCTGGATATTGTGCCTGGCCCATTCGGCAGCCATACCCTTCGTGAGCATTTTAATACCTCCTTTGGAGGCTGCATAGGCAGCAATGGTGGGCCGGCCCAGTTCACTCTGCACCGATCCGATATTGATGATCTTTCCGGCCTGTTGTTCAATCATAGATTTGACAACAGCTTTCGAAACCAGATAAACTCCCGTCAGATTGGTATCGAGGACCGTTTTCCAGTCCTGCTCAGGAAAATCCTCGAGAGCCCCCCGGATATTAATTCCCGCATTGTTGACAAGAATATCAATCGGTCCAGCCTTTTCAATAATCTGCTCTATTCCCTTGCCCACCTGTTTACTGTTAGTTACATCGAATACCGATCCAAACGCATCAAATCCCGATTCTTTTAACTGCTGTACTCGGTCATCAACTTTGGCCTGATTTCTGCCATTGATGATGACCCTTGCTTCTCTTTTTGCAAGACCCCTGGCAAGATAAAGGCCAAGGCCTCCTGTGGAACCTGTGACCAGGGCAGTTTTTCCATTGACACTAAAAAGCGAGTCATTCATGATATTAGAATTTTGGTAGTTAGATAATAGTAAAACCAATTACGTACATTAGTTGTTCCCAATTACATTTGCTAAATGAAACCAAAAGGAATTACCACCAGGCTCCTGCATACACCTTTCCCCACTGCGGACCCACATGGAAGCCTGAACTTTCCGGTATATGACAGCGTAGCTTTTGAGGCTGATACGGCTGAAGAGCTGGAAGCTGCCTTTCAGGGCCGGGAACAGCGTCATCTCTATTCCAGGATCACCA
Organism: uncultured Bacteroides sp.; assembly: GCA_964579515.1. Classification (GTDB taxonomy): domain Bacteria; phylum Bacteroidota; class Bacteroidia; order Bacteroidales. The sequence continues at coordinate 2,274 of CAZOHA010000106.1, forward strand.
ATCCGACGGTGGAGTATTATCAGGCCAAAGTACAGGCCATAACCGGGGCTTTCGGTGTACTGGCTCTTTCTTCCGGGATGGCGGCTGTCTCCAACCTGCTGATGGCACTGGGCAAATCTGGCGACAACTTCATTACCTCCCGGCACCTGTTCGGAAACACGCTTTCGCTGTTCGAGAAAACCCTGAGGCCGTTCGGACTGGAAGCCCGGTTCACCGATCTGACGGATCCCGATAAGGTCAGAGAGTTGGTTGATTCGAATACCATCGCCATCTTTCTTGAAACCATCACCAATCCTCAGCTGGAAGTGGCCGATATACGTTCACTTGGGAGGGTCGCCGGTGAACTTGGTCTGGTAATGATCACCGATACCACCATGACCCCTCCGGTGAGATTCGATGCGAAAAAGATGGGGGTGCACTTTGAGGTCATGTCAACGACCAAATTCATCTCCGGAGGAGCTACCTCGGTGGGCGGCCTGCTGATCGACTATGGTCAGTTCGACTGGAGCAGTTTTGAAAAAACCAGTCCGATGACCGGGGAGCATGGTGAGAATGCGTTCCAGGTGATCCTTCAGAAACAGGTCTTCCGAAACATGGGAGCCTGCCTCTCTCCCCACAATGCATTTCTTCAGACCATGGGCCTCGATACGTTGGCAATCAGGGTGGAACGGTCCACCTCCAGTGCCCTGGAACTGGCCGGCTGGCTGGAGAAGCGCCCTGAGGTGGTAAATGTGCATTATCCGGGACTGAAAAGCTCTCCTTTCCATGATCTAGCCTGCGAACAATTCGGACCCAAACCCTGCTCTCTTTTTACCCTGGACCTGGGTTCGAAGAAAGAGTGCTTCCGGTTCATGAACAGTCTGAAAATAGCCAGAAGATCCACCAACCTCCAGGATAACAAAACCCTGATCATCCATCCGGCTTCCACCATTTTTGCAGAATACTCCCATGAGGAAAAGAAAGCGATGGGACTGAGAGATACGATGATCCGGGTATCGGTGGGCATCGAAGAGATCGAGGACCTGATCGGTGATTTTGACCAGGCCCTTTCTGAATAGTTCATCAAATAAGTAATAATTCAGGTGATCCATGAATTCGTACTTATTCTTATTTTTATAGGAATATCCGACGATACATGCGTACATCCTCACTCCTGCTGCTTATCACCCTCCTCATCGGTTGCCGCCGGGGAGAACCGCCCCCCAATATCCTCCTGATCCTGGTGGATGACCTCGGGTATTCCGATCTTCACTGCTACGGGAACAGGCTGGTGGAAACACCGAATATCGACAGGCTGGCGAAACAGGGTGTCCGGTTCACACAGGCCTATGCCTCCTGTACGGTCTGTTCTCCCACCCGCGCGGCCATCCTTACCGGGAAGAATCCGGCCACGCTGAACCTGACCGACTGGATCCCTGGCCATCAGGCCAGTCAGGGTCCCCAACCCCACCAGAAATTCATTGTTCCATCTTTTAACCAGCATTTGCCGCTGGAGGAGATCACTCTTGCCGAAAAGCTGGCAGAAGCGGGATATGCGACTGCGTCCATCGGGAAATGGCATCTGGGTAGCGACGGATACCTTCCCACCGATCAGGGGTTTGATCTTAATGTGGCGGGTTACCGGAAGGGAAGCCCTCCCTCCTACCACTATCCCTATACATCGGATCGTCGCAACGACCGGATCCATCCCCTCGAGCTGACCGGAGACAGCCTCTACCTGACCGACCGGCTGACCAACGAGGCCATCCATTTCATCGAAGATCACAGCGAGCAGCCCTTTTTTCTCTATATGCCCTTTTACAATGTCCATACTCCTCTGCAGGGTCGGCCTGATCTGGTGGAGAAGTACCGAAAGGTGGTCGCCGGCCATGAGGGGGATTCCATCCGGCGTAATCCGGAATTCCTGGCCATGATCGAGTGTGTGGATGAAAATGTGGGCCGGCTGACAGGACATCTGGAGGATCTGCAGATCGATCAGAGCACCCTGGTGATCTTTACCTCCGATAACGGGGGACTGATTATAAGGGACGGAGCCGATGTCCGGGCTTCCTGGAACTATCCGCTCCGCGGAGGGAAAGGAACGCTTTATGAGGGAGGTCTTCGGGTACCGGCCATCGCATACTGGCCGGGGAAGATAGAGCCGGACCGGATTTCGGAGGAGATCATCATCAGCACCGATCTCTATCCCACCATCCTGGAGGCAGCAGGGGTCGGGTACGATCATTCCGTGGAGGGTAAAAGCCTCCTGCCCCACCTGGTGCAGGATGAACAACTGCAACGGGAAACACTTTTCTGGCATTATCCTCATTATCACCGGGGAATGCCGGGGGCGGCCATGCGTGAGGGTAACTACAAGCTGATCCATTATTTTGAAGATGATGCCCTTGAACTGTATGATCTGGATTCCGATCCTGGCGAATCCAACAATCTTGCCGGTCAATACCCGGACAGGGCGGGCTCAATGCTCCGGTCACTGGAGGAGTGGAAGGCCCGGCAGGGAGCCCGGATGCCCGGGCCCAATCCAGATTACGATCCGGACTCAGACCTATAGAAATTCAACTTACCCGAACTTGAAATCATGTTAAAAGCAGGAATTGCACAAATAGCCCCCGTATGGCTGGATAAAGAAGGTACTCTGGAAAAGATCACCGGGATGCTGAATGAAGCGGGCAAGAAGCAGTGTGATCTGGTGGTCTTCGGTGAAGCGGTCCTGCCTGGATATCCATTCTGGGTGGAGCATACCGGAGGAGCCTCCTTTAATTCCTCTCTGCAGAAAGAACTCTTTGCCCATTATGCCCGCAATGCCGTCCGGATAGAGAAGGGTGATCTGGATCCCGTCTGCAGGGAAGCCCGCGATCATCGAATGGCCGTATACCTGGGTACGATCGAGCGGCCGCTGGACAGGGGAGGGCACAGCCTCTATTGCTCACTGGTTTATATCGGCCCTGAAGGGAAGATCGGATCGGTTCACCGCAAATTGCAGCCCACCTATGATGAGCGTCTGGTATGGTCGCCCGGCGACGGAAACGGTCTGAGGGTCCACGCTCTGGGAGAGTTCACCCTGGGAGGGCTCAACTGCTGGGAGAACTGGATGCCCCTCCCCAGGGCCGCATTATACGGGATGGGTGAAGACTGTCATGTGGCGGTGTGGCCGGGATCGGAAAGGCATACCGCTGACATCACCAGGTTCATTGCACGAGAGGGACGCTCTTACGTCATCTCCGTATCCGGACTGATGACCCGCCGGGATATCCCGGAAAGCATACCCCATTACGGAGAGATCGCGGGCTCGGTGCCGGAGGTGATGGCCGACGGCGGTTCCTGCGTCGCCGGACCTGACGGCGAGTGGGTGATGGAGCCCGTCACAGGACGGGAAGGTTTGTTCACCGCTTCCCTGGAATTGGACCGGGTGCTGGAGGAACGGCAGAACTTCGATCCGTCGGGACACTACTCCCGGCCGGATGTGACCAGACTGGAGTTGAACAGAGAGAGG
>CAZOHA010000107.1:0-5322 GCA_964579515.1 uncultured Bacteroides sp.
GGTGGTACCGGCATACAATGTGAAAAAGGGCCGGTTGAGCATGCCGCTCCACGCCAGGAATGATGACTACGCCGGCTACATTCTCACCATCGATTCCACCAGGATCTGCCATGCCGGAGATACCGACCTGATCCCGGAAATGAAGAAATTCAAGGGAATTACGCTGGCGATATTACCCATTGGAGTGGGCAATACTGCCATGAACCCGGAGCAGGCGGCTGAGGCCGTCCGCTGGATGAGGCCCGATGTGGTGATTCCCGTCCATTATGAGCTGGGTACAGGAAAGGAGCGGGATTTTGTCGGCATGGTTAACAAAACTGCACGGGTGGAGTTATTACAATGAGTAGCGGTCTTCCCCAATAATAATAACCTCTCGGTTTGGTCGTTTTCCTTAAAAATCTTAAATTTGTTAACTCTTTAATAGGAATTATTCTTTTTTAGTGGAGGTTAGTTGTTGAGATGAAATTCACAGTCAGTCAATTAAGGGAGAGATTGCAGGAAGCGGGCCTGAAAGTGACCCCGCAACGGCTTGCGATCCTGGAGGCGGTACTGGAACTGGAGGGGCATCCCACTGCTGATAACATTATCGACTACATTCGCAAAACGCACCCCAGCATCGCTTCCGGCACGGTTTACAAGGTATTGGATGTACTGGTGGATAATGATTTGATTTACAGGGTTAAGACTGAGAAAGATGTGATGAGGTACGACGGTGTTATGGACAGGCACCATCACCTGTATGCGGTCAACACCGACCGGATCGAGGACTATTCCGATGAAGAGCTCGACCGGTTGCTGCAGGAGTATTTTAAAAAGAACAACATTCCGGGCTTCACCATTGAGGACATCAAACTTCAGATAAAAGGAAGATTCACATGAAAAAAGAAAAAAGCATCGAATTGTTGAACAAGGCTGTGGCCGATGAACTCTCGGCCGTGCATCAGTACATGTATTTCCATTTCCACTGCGATGACCAGGGCTACGAACTCCTGGCCGGGCTTTTCAAAAAAACAGCCATCGAAGAGATGTTGCACATCGAGAGTCTGGCCGAAAGAATCATCTTCCTCAACGGCGATGTGGAGATGCTGGCCTCCCACGAAGTGGAAAAAATCCATGATGTGAATGAAATGCTGGACAAGGCCGCAGAAATGGAAACTGCCAGTGCCAACGATTACAACGAGTGGGCCATTGAGTGCTCGCAAAATGCCGATTCGGTTTCGAAAACGCTCTTCGAGTCGCTGGTGGTGGATGAAGAGCGTCATTTCGATCAGTACGATGAGGAGATCGAAAACCTGAAGAAATTCGGTTCCAGCTACCTGGCCCTCCAGTCGATCGAACGAAGCAAAACCCGCGCCGGCGGTCAATCTGCAGAATAAGTATCAGTAATTATAAATAGTGTTTCAATCTAAAACCCATAACAGATGGAAGAGTTAAAGACAAAAGAAGTACAAGAAGCATTCGCCATGCCAAGGATCGGAGACAAAGCACCTGAATTCAGGGCATCCACCACACAGGGCGAGATCAATTTCCCTTCCGATTACAAAGGAAGCTGGACCATCCTGTTCAGCCATCCGGCCGATTTCACACCGGTCTGCACCTCCGAGTTCATGACCTTTGCCACCATGGAGAAGCAATTCGAAGAGGCCAACTGTAAGCTGGTGGGACTGTCGGTCGACGGGCTATACAGCCACATTGCATGGCTCAGGACCATCAAGGAGAAGATCGAATTCAAGGGGATGAAGAATGTGGAGGTGAAGTTCCCCCTGATCGACGACATCAAAATGGATGTGGCCAAGCTTTACGGAATGATCCAGGCCAATGAGGATACCACCAAAGCAGTCAGGGCGGTATTCTTCATCGATCCGAAAGGGATCGTCCGTACCATCATCTACTACCCGCTCAGTCTGGGCCGCAACTTCGACGAGCTCTACAGGGTACTGATCGCTCTTAAAACGGCCGATGAATTCGGCATTGCCACCCCTGCCGACTGGCGCCCCGGCGACGATGTGATCGTTCCGCCTGCCGGATCCTGCGGCATGGCAGAGGATCGGATGGTAGGCAAAGAGGAAGGCGTGGAGTGCCACGACTGGTTCTTCTGCACCAAGAAGATCGATAAAGAGGTGGTTATGAAGAAGGTCCTGAAGTAATCAGGCCTCACACTTTCAGGAATATGCGCCATCTGTGCGCATTAAAAAGGGACCGGTCCGGATGACCGGTCTCTTTTATTATATTCTCAGGAAGACCCTGTTGCGGTAGAGCAGATAAAGGCCGGTCCAGATGACCCCCAGCGCTCCCAGAGCGATCACCACGTTACCCCAGACGGGCATATGCATGGTGATCCCCTCCAGGAGGTTGACTGAAATCTCCCGGAAGTCGATGAACTGAACAGCCATGTACACGGTGATGGCATTCATCCCGATCACCTTGAAGTAAAATCCCCACCGTCGCCGTTTCCAGACATCCACCACCAGGTAGAAAAGAGAAAGCAGAAGAAGGCTGATCCCGCCGGTCAACAGATTGAACGAGCTGGTCCAGGCATTCTTGATGATGGGATACCAGTTGCTCAGGATAAGGGCCAGGGCGACGAAACCAGCTCCCAGCGCTGCCAGGATAAGGGCTTTCCCGTAGCCGGTGGCCACCCTGCTGCCCCGGAGGATCAAACCTGCCATCACCCCCATCAGGGCGATGGTGATGGCCGATACATTGTTGAATACCCCTTCGGGTTCATAGGTCTCACCCAGCAGTCGGCCGGGAGTGATCCGCTGGTCGAGGTAAGCATTGACCGATCCTTCCGGAGTGATGACCCCGGCACCGTATCCCGGAACGGGAACGAAATTCTGGATGAGCCCGTATACCAGCAGGATGCCCCCCATCCAGAGGACCACCGGCAGAAAACGCCTGGTCTCTATAAAGATAATGGAGGCGAAGAGGTAGGCGAATCCGATCTGTCCCAGAACGGAGGCTATGCGAGGATTGGTCCAGTCGGGCAGCCAGGCCTGGTTGTAAAAGATCCCGAAGATCACCAGGATCACGAACCTGCGGATCACTTTGGCATAGAGCTTCCTTTTGGGGACACCCCCCTCCAGTCTGGGCAGGAGGGCATAGGGGATCGCCACACCCATGATAAAAATGAAGAGAGGAAAGATCAGGTCGTAAAAGTGGAATCCCTCCCACGACACATGATGCATCTGCTCTTCGATCGCCTTCATGAAATCCCAACCGGTGGCAGTGGCCAGTGCCGCCACCAAGGCGCTTCCGCCGGTAATCCAGAACATGTCGAATCCCCTGAGTATATCGAGGGAATGGAGCCTTTCGGGTTTTTTCGCTGAGGTCATTACCATATAGTTTAATCTTCCATGATCGCCTGGTAATCTGCGTCCTGCTTGATCTTGTTCACCAGAAATTCCTTGCAGTAATGACGACGCTTCCTCACATAGTTCTCGCTCCGGAATCCAAGCTGCTGGGCGATCTCCCGGGAGGAGATATCCTGAGCCGTGAGCCGGAGGATCTTCTGGCAGTCTTCCGGGATCTGTAGCAGGGTGCGCTGATAAATGGCCATGCGGAGATCCTTGTCCTCTACCGGCGAAGGCTCCTCGAACTCGATCCGCTCTTCGTGATCGCGGTTCAGCGGATCGATCTCGATCCTCTTGATGTTTTTCAGATGCTTCAGCCAGAGAAGCCGCGCGACGGAATAGATATAGGTGGAAAAGGCGGCTGTCAGTTCGAATCCGGGATCTTCCTTCAGTTTCCGGAAGATAATGATCAGGGATTCCTGGAAAATATCCTCCGCATCATTCTCCGAACCGGCATTATTCAGGATCAGCTGTTTGACTGGATTGAAGGAGTTCTTATAGATGTATTGCAGAACCCTGTTGTCCCGTTTTCTGATCCCGGTCAGTATTTCTTCATCCGACAGCCGTTTCACAGGATGAGGGTAGCACTTTTATGAGCAACAAATATATGCATTAAAACCATAGTAGCTATTTCCCGGTCTGCCTCCGGATCATCTGTTCCAGTGCCCTGACGCATACAGGACAGAATGCCGCATCATTGGTATGCATCCGGCAATCGATCATGGGCCTGAACACACCCGTGGACACATAGCCGCCACCTTCATAGACCCCGACAGTTTTTCTGAATTTTTTTTCGGCCGGCGTGGGTACGGGTGTTTCCGGTTCCAGAAGGTCTTCCCATTTGGCCGGAAAATTCACCATGGTGGTCAGGTTGGGGTTCCATGGCTCCACATCCAGGGGAAAGAAGTCGTTGTAAGCCACTGCCGAGCTGAAATACTCGTCGGCCAGCCCCCCGAAGGAATGCCCGAATTCATGGATCACCACCGCCCTGGAATCCTCGTTGTCGGCAGCAGAAATGCTGTAATAGTTATAGATCCCCCCTCCCCCGTACTTGCCGGTATTCACCAGTATATAAATCTGGTCGTAATGGGCGTTGGCCGCTGCATTGCAGACCGAGATGTAGTCCATCGTGGTCATATAGCGCTCGATCCCGAAGGTATAAAAGGTGGAATGGAGTGCAGTGCTCTTCCAGATGCTATCGCCCGGGATATCGGTGCCCGACTCGTCGCTGACGGACAATACCACCCTGATATTGAATTCTTTCCTGTGGCTTTTAAAAGGCTCCTCCGAAAAGATGTATCCGGCCGAACGCCGGGCATCCTCCAGGAACTTTTCCATCTCCGTGGCGGTATACCCCTCGGCAAGGAAAAGAATATCCACTTTCTCCGCGGCAGGTCCGTTGATCTCCAGGTCGACACTCCCGAATTTCAATGGATTGCCGGGATCAATGTAAATCGAAGAAGGATCGACGGTTTCCGCCCACTTCAGGTGGAACCGCCCCCCGCGGTCCCGGTCGTATAGCTCCACCCGCACCGCGGAACGGGGCATGGGGAACCTGACCACATGATTGAATGCCCGCCTCAGAGAATCGGATTCGGAGGTGGTCAGCCACTCCCTGTAAAGGGTGCTGTAGGTGTGACTGAAGATGAGAAGGCCCGTTTCGGCATCCCGGACCTGCATCATGTGATCGCCGTAATCGAACGGATCGATCAGGGTAGTGCGGGATCCGCTGAAGAAAGGTTCGCTCCTGATTCCCAGAAGGGTATAGCTGCCCTGGCCGGCCGATCCGGTGAAAACCATGTCCAGTCTCAGCACTCCGCCGGTGAACCAGCGGTCGAAATCCTGCCCCTTCAGTCCGGGACGGGACGGTAAAAACAACGCAATAAGAATGGAGCATGCAATGACGGGTGGTCTCATGGTGCAGGCTTTGGTGCGCTAAATTTATTATTTCGCACCTAAAGATCAAAAG
>CAZOHA010000108.1:0-5147 GCA_964579515.1 uncultured Bacteroides sp.
CCTTCAGGGCAGAGGGGCACCAGGGTCCCCTCCAGCTTCCGGCCGTTCAGGGTGATCCGGCGGATCCCCGCGGAGACCCTGTCGGGATTAGAGACGGAGATCTGGTAGGTGGCCCCGCGGAATTCCCGGGTGACCCGGAACCCTTCCCACTCCCCGGGGATCACCGGCTGCAGCCGCAGGCCGTCATAGTCGGCTCTGACACCCAGGATATACTGGGTGACGGCATAGTAGTTCCACGCCGCGGTCCCGGTCAGCCAGCTGTTCTTGGCCTGACCCGGAGTACGGGCATCCTTGCCGGCGATCATCTGCGCGTAGACATACGGTTCGGTTTTGTGCAACTCGCTGATCTCTTCCAGGTAGGGAGGACAGATCTTGCGGAAATACTCCCAGGCAGCATCCCCGTTCCCCAGCAGAGTCTCGGCGATCATGATCCAGGGATTGTTGTGGCAGAAGATACCTGCATTCTCTTTGTACCCTTCGGGATAGGAGCTGATCTCTCCGTATTTCACGATGTATTTCGTAAAGGCGGGATTGTTCAGGACAATTCCATAGGGGCAATCGAGACGCTCCCGGACCGCATCGAGGGCTTTACGGGCACGGCCGTCCTCCAGCCCGACACCGGCCATGATGCAGATGCCCTGTGATTCGATGAATATCTGCCCTTCCTCGCACTCCCTGCTGCCCACCTTCTCCCCGAAGTGATCATAGGCGCGGATAAACCATTCGCCGTCCCAGCCGTGCCGGTCGATGGCCTGTTTCATTGCCTCCATGTGCCGCCCCGCCTGTTCGGCCTCCTCCCCTCTTCCGGTGCGCTGTGAGAGCTCCCTGAAGGCCTGGCCGTAAAGGCTGAACATCCCGGCGATGAAGACCGACTCGGCAACTCCCCCTTCCCTGTTCTCGGTGGTCTGGAACGACTCCCCGGGCGTCTCCGAGAAGCAGTTCAGGTTCAGGCAGTCATTCCAGTCGGCCCTTCCGATCAGCGGCAGACCGTGGGGTCCCAGGTTGCGGACCACGTGATAGAAGGAGCGCTTCAGGTGTTCATAGAGGCTCGCCTTCCGCTCCTCGTCATTGTCGAAAGGGACCTGCTCTTCCAGGATCGACCAGTCGCCGGTCTCCCTTATATACTCATCGGTGGAGAGGATCAGCCAGAGGGGATCATCGTTGAAATTACTTCCCACGGCATCGTTCCCCTTTTTGGTCAGCGGCTGGTACTGGTGATAGGCCCCTCCGTCCTCGAACTGGGTGGAGGCGATGTCGATGATCCGCTCCCTGGCCCGCTCCGGCACCTGGTGCACAAAACCGATCAGATCCTGGTTGGAGTCGCGGAAACCCATGCCGCGGCCGATCCCTGACTCAAAGAAAGAGGCACTCCTGCTGAAATTGAAGGTCACCATGCACTGATACTGGTTCCAGATATTAACCGAGCGGTTCAGCCGTTCATCCGGGTGCTCCAGCCGGTACACCGACAGCAGGCGGTCCCAGAATCCGCGCAGCTCCTCCATGGCACGCTCCACATCCTCCGGTGTCCTGAACCGGGCCATCATCTCCCCGGCGGGCTTCTTGTTGATCACCTGGTGGGCGGTGAATTTCTCTCCGGCCGGCACCTCCACATATCCCAGCAGGAAAACCAGCTGCTTCTCCTCACCGGGCTGCAGTTCGATCTTCAGGTGGTGCGAGGCCACAGGGCTCCAGCCGTGTGCGCGGGAGTTGCGGGAACGGCACTCCCTCACGGCATCGGGGGCATCGAATCCGTTGTAGAGGCCCAGGAACTCCTCCCGGTCGGTATCGAACCCCTCCACCTCCTGGTTGACGGTATAAAAGGCATAGTGATCACGTCGCTCTCTGAATTCGGTTTTATGATAGAGGGTGGAGCCTTCGATCTCCACCTCACCGGTGGAAAAATTACGCTGGAAATTGGAGGCATCATCCAGGGCATCCCAGAGACACCACTCCACCATGGAGAAGAGCGAGAAAGAACGATTCCGGTCGCTGCGGTTGATCAGCCTGACCCTTTGCACCTCCGCCCTGGTCCCGGGGGGGACCAAATAGAGCACCTCCGCCTCGAGCCGGTCCACCTCGCCGGTGATGACCGAGTATCCCAGGCCGTGCCGGCATTCATACCGGTCCAGCTCGTGCTTAACCGGTTTCCAGCCGGGCGACCATATCCTGCCCCCTTCGTGGATATAAAAATATTTTCCGCCGTCATCCACCGGCACATTGTTGTACCGGTACCGGGTGATCCTTCGGAGACGTGCATCCTTAAAGAAACTGTACCCCCCGGCCGTATGGGTGATCAGTGAGAAAAACTCCTCGCATCCCAGGTAATTGATCCACGGATAGGGGGTACGCGGAGTATGGATCACATATTCTCTGTGCCGGTCGTCAAAGTGTCCGAATTTCATAGGAGGAATCTAAGAACATTAAATATACGACTATTCCTGCAGGAACCTTATCTTGCAGGAAAGAAAGGCCAGGCCCAGGCCCCAGTCGGGAAGAGAGATCCGGACGGTCCGCATCGAACTGGAGGAAATGGAGGCTCTGCTGAGTGAATGGGGGTCACAGGAGGACAAAGTACTCTATTAATTGCTATTTTTATAACCTGATCAACTGCCAAACTAACTCCATTTCTCCCATGAACAGAAGAGTATTCCTGGAAAAATCGGCGCTCGGTGCAGGCGCTATGACCATTGTACCAAAGCGTGTACTGGCCGGCAGAGGCCTTTTTGCCCCTTCCGACCGGATCAACCTGGGTTACATCGGGGCAGGGAAGCAGAGCTATACCCTGCTGGGAAGAATCAATGCCTGTCCGGGTACGCTGGTCCTGGCGGCCAGTGATGTGGATGCAAAGAAACTGAACAGGTTCCGGGACGAGGCGGAGAAGGCCAACACGGAAAAACTGGAGGGCGGGACCCAGAAAGTCGATACCTACGGGAACTACCGGGAGTTGCTGGAGAGAAGCGACATCGATGCGGTGGTTATCGCCTCCCCCGACCACTGGCACGGCATGATGGCGGTGGATGCTGCCAGGGCAGGCAAGGATATATATTGCGAAAAACCTCTTTCACTTACCGTGGCGGAAGGAAGAGCGATGGTGGAGGCCACCAGGAAATATAACCGTGTTTTTCAGACCGGGAACATGCAACGATCCTGGAGAAATTTCAGACATGCCTGTGAGATGGTTTACAACGGGTACATCGGCGAGGTGAAGGAGATCAATGTGAGTGTCGGCGATCCTGTGAAGGCCTGCGAGTTACCGGCCGAGCCGGAACCCGGCTACCTGGACTGGGACCTCTGGGTGGGACCCAGCCCGTTCCGGAATTACCACCCCGACCTCTCTCCGCCGATCGAATACACCGGATGGCCTCAGTGGCGGAAATACCGGAATTTCGGCGGTGGCAGTATCACCGACTGGGGCGCCCACATGTTTGATATCGGTCAGTGGGCCCTGGGGATGGACACTTCGGGTCCGGTGGAGTTCATCCCCCCGGAAAAGAGAGCCACCCGCGGAATGAAACTGGTCTATGCCGGCGGGGTGGTGATGAATCATGTGGACTGGGGAGAGTTCAATGCGGTCCAGTTCCTGGGAAGCGAGGGGAAGATCGAGGTGAGCAGGGGATTTTACAGGTCCGATATCGAGGGACTCACCGAGATGGAGCTGAAGCCCCATGAGACCAAACTCTATCGCAGCGACAACCATTACCAGGACTGGATCGATGCCATCAGGCAGCGGACCAGGCCCGTTTCAGATGTGGAGACCGGGCACCGCACCGCCTCCCTCTGCAATATCGTGAACATTGCTTACACCCTTGAACGCCCCCTGTCATGGTCCCCCGCCCATGAACGTTTCATCGATGATGATGATGCCAACGGGATGTTATCCAGGCCGTTCAGGGGGATATGGGACCTGAATGACTTTTAAATATTAATTTCATAAATTTCCCGCATGAAAGCCGGCGCCAGCCTGATAACCCTGACTCTGCTGATTTTTGCCCTCTCTCCATCCGTGATGGGTCAGAGCTGCATCGTGCTGGACAGCCAGAGTGATTTTCAGAAAAGCCAGCTTTGCTCCCCGGTGGAGGTGATCCAGTGGGAAATGACCTTTATCGGCGTCGATGACGCGGGCGCACCGGTGGAGATCCGGTACGACTGGGATGACGGAAGCACTGTCACCCTGCCGGCCACCGAGGGTCCCGACGGCACCTTTACGGCCACGGCCACCCACACCTATGTTTCCGAAGACGACCGGTGCAATTACAGTGCGGAAGCTGTCGTCATTGTGAACGGGGAGGTCTGCGAGGCCAGCTCCGTGGTTACCAGAGTCACTGTATGGGACACCGATGATGAGAACGGGGGCAACGTGAATGCCAGTCCCAACGTATACCCCGTCTGCATCGGAAACGGGGCCACCATGCGGTTCAATGACGACACCCGGTTCAACTGTGTGCCTCCCCAGGAGGACGATGCCCGGAATGAGAGCACCAGATGGATCCAATGGGTGTACGGAACGAGGAATACAATGTCCTCCTCCACACCGGTCAGTGTCGACGGGTATACCGGGCCCTGGCCATTGGAAGGTCCCGTGATAGAGCTGCCGGGACCCATCTGGTCCTCCGGTGAGGTGAGCCTGCCCATCACCGTGGCGGACGACAACCTGGTGGGTGAGGAATTTGAGGTGGAACTGAGGTACTGGAACTACTGCAATCCTTATCCCTCCGACCCGCCCGAGACCGACCTGTCGGTCATCCGGATCGTGGATCTTCCCGACCCGACCATCGCCCCCGTCGATACCTTCTGTGAATTCAACCCCGCCGTGATCCTTTCCGCCGCCACACCCGGGGGCACATGGAGCGGACCCGGCATCACCGATCAGGCAGCCGGAGAATTCGCACCCTATGAGGCCGGGCCGGGCGCCCACCTGATCTCCTACGAGGTGACCGACGGGAACAACTGCACCGCCTCCGATACCATCGAGGTCACCGTGAGGGATGCCCCCGCTGCAGTGATCAACCCGGTAGACCCGTTCTGCATCTATGATGCACCAACCAACCTGGTCTCCGTCCCTTCGGCAGGCACCTGGCAAGGAGCCGGGATCGTCGACAGCATCACCGGACTGTTCGATCCGGCGGTTGCAGGGATCGGCATCCACC
>CAZOHA010000109.1:0-5041 GCA_964579515.1 uncultured Bacteroides sp.
GGGGCCTCCTCCCTGCTCTTAAAACGTTCTGTTTTTAGAAGGCCTGAATCGATGGCATAACTGAGATTCACGGCGGTGGGACGTGCTCCTTTCAGCAATTCGCCGGCCTGACGCAATTCCTTTTTCCACTTGCCGCTGGCCACCTCCCGTGCCGCCAGGTATAACCCATAGGCTGCCGTCACCCCTATCAGGGGAGCTCCCCGCACCACCATTCCGGAAATGGCCTGAAAGGCATCGGCTGAAGTCTGGAGAGAAATGATCTCAAACCGGAAGGGAAGCTTTCGCTGGTCGATCACCCGGACATTTCCCGAGGCCTCGTCCAACCATATGGACCGGTAATGGGTTGGACCGATTCGCATGGTGCAGGGTTTTCTTTTATATTTGGACCTTACGAAGATAATAAATGGATGACACAGGAACCGATGATACGCAACATAGTGTTCGACCTGGGAGGGGTGATCCTCGATATCGATGTGGATGCCACCAGGCAACGCTTCTTTGAACTGGGACTGCCTGCCGTGTTCATGCAGTATCCGGAAAATATGCTGACCGATCTTTTTTTCCGGTATGAGACGGGCAAGATCGACACCCCCGCTTACCGCGACGAAGTGAGGCGGCTTTCGGGGATCGACCTGGCCGACCGGGATATCGATGAGGCGTGGAATGCCATGCTGGTGAGGGTGCCTGCGGAAAGAACCGAGCTGCTGAAAAAACTGAAACAACGGTATAAGCTTTACCTGCTGAGCAATACCTGTCCGCTACATGCTCCGGTCTTCGAGCAGATGTACCTTGATGCTGCGGGAATTTCCATGCGGGATGCTTTCGATAAGCTCTATTACTCCTTCGAGATCGGACACCACAAACCCGACCTGGAAGCGTGGCAGTTCGTGATCGACGATGCCGGAATCGATCCCGGGGAGACCCTGTTCGTGGATGATAATATCCATAATGTGAAGGCTTCCCAGGAGCTGGGGTTCCAGGCCATCCACCTCCACGAGCGAACCCACCTGATGGCACTGGGATTCGATCTTTAAAGCTCTGTCCGCAGGGTTCCTCCTTCTTCCAGGTGCTCTTTCCGGCCGGCCATGAACAGATCCATGCCCTCTCCCGCGCGGTTTTCAACGGTGGCCGCCTGATGGTCCAGGATGACCTTCAGGATGCGGCCCCTGAACAGGATGTGGAAAGCCAGGCTCTTCCAGTGTTCCGGTAACCGTGGATCGAAACTCAGAAGCCCTTCATGGATTCTCATTCCCCCGAAGCCGTAAACCACCGACATCCAGGTCCCTCCCATGCTGGTGATGTGCAGTCCCTCGTGCACTTCCCGGTTGTAGTCGTCCAGATCGAGCCGTGAGGTGCGCAGGTAAAGCTCATACGCTTTATCGGTCCTGCCGATCCGTGAGGCCAGGATCGAATGGACACAGGGAGAGAGGGAGGACTCGTGAACGGTTTTGGGCTCGTAGAAATCGAAGTTCCGCCGGATGGTCTCCGTATCATATTCATCCTCGAAGGTATAGATCCCCTGGAGCACATCGGCCTGCTTGATGAAGCACGAACGCAGTATGCGGTCCCATGACCAGTGCTGATTGATGGGGCGCTCTGCAGGATCGATATCCGATGCCGTCAGCTGCTGCTTGTCCATAAATCCATCCTGTTGCAGAAACACCTGCTCTTTTTCCAGGTAAGGAAAGTGCAGGTATTCCAGGATGTGATTCCATGCCCCTGTTTCCTCCTCGAAATCGAAGGAGGTCTCTTCCATGATCCTCCGCAAGGCTGCCGGATCACTCTCCCGGACATGATCCAGTGCCTTCAGGGTATAGCGGAGGGTCCAGTGGGCCATCTTGTTAGTATACCAGTTGTTGTTGATGTTGTTCTCGTATTCGTTGGGACCCGTCACTCCCAGCATGACGTATTTCTCCTTCTCTCCCGACCAGTGGATCCGCTGACGCCAGAAGCGGGATATCCCGATCAGGACCTCCAGGCCGTACTCCGCCAGGTACCCGGAATCGCCGGTATACCGGATATAGTTATAGATGGCAAAAGCGATCGCTCCGTTCCGGTGGATCTCCTCGAAAGTGATCTCCCATTCATTGTGGCACTCCTCCCCGTTCATGGTCACCATGGGATAGAGGGCCGCACCACCGGAAAACCCGAGCTTCTCCCCATTTTCAATGGCCTTCTGCAGATGATGATAGCGGTAGATCAGCAGATTTCTGGCCACCTGCTGGGGGGCGCTGCTCAGGTAGAACGGGATCATGTAAGCCTCCGTATCCCAGTAAGTGCTGCCCCCATATTTCTCACCCGTGAACCCTTTGGGCCCGATATTGAGCCGCTCATCCCTGCCTGTATAGGTCTGGTTCAGCTGAAAAATATTGAAACGGATTCCCTGCTGGGCAGCCACATCTCCGTCGATTTCGATATCGGAATGAGCCCAGTTGGAGTCCCATACTCTGACGTGTTCTTGAAACAGGGCATCGAATCCGGCTTCCGTGGCCGACTGCAGCATGTCTGCTCCTGCTCCGGCCATCTCCTCCCGGGGGTGATTCAGGGAGGTGAGCACTGTTACGTATTTATAGAGGGTGATCTCCTCGCCCTCCGAAATCTCCAACTGAATGATGTTTCCCACATACTCATCTCGCCTGATCACTTCCGGCTCCGGCCGGACGGGATCCCCGTTCCGCTCCACTTGGTACCCCATGGTCATGCAGGTGACAAAACCGCTCTTCCTGGTGCGGGCCATCAGGGATCCTTTCCCCGGGCCGGCCTCTGTGCTCAGAATTTCCCAGAACTTCTCCCCGTAATTGGAATCCCGGTTCTCCACATCTCCGTCGATATAAGGGGTCAATGTCAGACTTCCTGCATAATCCACCGAACGGACGGCATATCGGATGACCCCCAACTGATCCCGTTCCATGCTCAGAAAACGCCTGACAGAGATCTCCAGTTTCCGCTCATCCAAGTAGACCGAGAAGGTCCGGTCCAGATAACCCTGCCGCATGTTCAGCTCCCGCCTGAATTCCACCGGTTCCATCCGGTGAAGGTCCAGCTGCTGCCCCCCGATGGTTACATCGATCCCGATCCAGTTGGGAGCATTGAGGACCTTGGCGAAGTATTCGGGATAGCCGTTCTTCCACCAGCCCACCCGGGTTTTGTCGGGATAATAGACTCCGGCCAGATAATTTCCCGGAAGGGTCTGCCCTGAATACGACTCTTCGAAATTCGCCCGCTGCCCCATCTGCCCGTTGCCCAGGCTGAAAAGACTTTCGGACGCTTCCTGTAACGCAGGATCGAATCCCTCTTCGATGATTCTCCAGGGATCTTTCAGGTAGGTACTCTTCATAAAACAGTCAGTTTCGGTGAATGTCTTTAACAAAAAGGACCAGGACGGCTCCCACCAGCAGACTGATCCCTCCGGTGAGAAGGGCGTAGATGCTCTCTTGCTGGAACAGGGTCTTCACCATGAATCCGAGAATGGTGGCGGCCAGGATCTGGGGGATCACGATGAAAAAATTGAAGATCCCCATATAGACCCCCATCTTGTGACGCGGCAGCGAACCGGTCAGGATGGCATAGGGCATGGCCAGTATGCTGGCCCATGCCAGTCCGACCCCCAGCATGGAAAAGATCATGTGCTGCGGATTCTGTATGATCAGAATGGAAGCAAGTCCTGCTCCTCCCACCACCAGGGCGATGGAATGAGTGATCTTTCTGTTGGTAAGCCTGGCCAGGAGGGGAAGTAAAGCAAGTCCGAAAACGGCAGCGAACAGGTTGTACCAACCGAACATTCCGCTGACCAGATTGGCCCCTTCATTGTACAATTCACTGGTGGTGTCGGAGGTCCCGTACATATGCCGGGTGACCGCCGGCGTGGTGTAAATCCACATGCTGAACAGGGCGAACCAGGAGAAGAACTGTACCACAGCCAGCTGCTTCATGGTCACCGGCATCCGGTAAAGGTCGGTGATAATGCTCACCAGACCGTTCTTCTCTTTCCTGCTCTTTATCAGAGCCCAGGTGATCAGCTGAAGGATCCCGAAGAGGGCGAGACCGCCTGCCAGGATATAAAGCTCTTTATCCAGACTGAAATAGACGACCGGAATGGCAAAGACGATCCCGGCCAGGGTCCAGATCATTCCCCTGCGCAGGTATGTGCTCCATTTCTCCACTCCCTCTGTTTGAAAGGAGGCTTCCATCTCTTTTCCATCCTCGAAACTGGCCAGTTCTTCGGGCGAATACTCCTTCGACCGTATCACGGTCCACAGCACGGCCAGCAGGAAGACGGAGCCTCCCAGATAGAAGGAGAGCTTCACGGTCTGCGGGATCTGCCCTTCCGGTGCCGTGTTGGAAATATGGAACCATTCCGAGAGAATGTAAGGCAGCCAGGAAGCCACAAAGGCTCCGATCCCGATGAAAAAGCTCTGCATGGTGAAACCGAGGGTTCGCTGGTTGTCAGGCAGCATATCGCCCACGAAGGCCCGGAAGGGCTCCATGGAAATGTTGATGGAGGCATCCATGATCCAGAGCATCCCCACAGCGATCCAGAGTCCCGGCGAGTTGGGCATGATGATCAGGGCCGCGGATGCCAGGATGGCCCCCACCAGAAAATAGGGGCGCCTTCGTCCCAGCCGCCCCCAGGTGTTATCGCTCATATAGCCGATAATGGGCTGTACGATCAGTCCGGTCACCGGTGCGGCGATCCAGAGGATGGGGATCTGGTCGATCTCCGCGCCCAGGGTCTGAAAGATGCGGCTGACATTTCCGTTCTGAAGGGCAAACCCAAACTGGATCCCGAGGAACCCGAAACTCATGTTCCAGATTTGCCAGAAGCTTAATCTTGGTTTTTTCATTGTTCGAAGAATCGAAAGAAGGGAATCAAATGTAGAAAAAAACCGGTAGAATCGTCCCGTCGAACGGATTAAAAATAGGTTGCTAATTGACTATGAATCAACAAATCCAGATTTCAAACGTTTGCGGTGAGGTGGAAAATATTCCGTTTTCTGAATTAATCCGGCAACGGCCGGGTGGTTCCCCTGACCATCAGATC
>CAZOHA010000110.1:0-4379 GCA_964579515.1 uncultured Bacteroides sp.
ATACTGGTTTTTCACGCCCAACCTGAAGGTGCGGGCAACCAGGAAACCGAGCCCCATGGCGGTCATATTCAGTATGACCGTCTCGGGGAAGAGGCGGAAGAATTCGGAAATGGAGGCTCTTCCCGAGGATCCTTCATCGATGAAGATCACTCCCGCAAAGATAAACATCAGCAGCAGGGGCAGAATGATCCGGAGCGGTTGTTCCAGCCTCCGGGCGAATTCCGGCCTCCATTTACGGATCCGGGTTCCGGTAAAGGCGGGAAGGATAGTGATCAGGAATACTTTAAGGATGGTGTTCCAGACATTCATCTGGATTGTGGTCGACTGATGAAGAAAAGCATCGAGTGATAATGATACGATCAGCGGTATGGTGAGAAGGGTGATCAGGCTGTTCAGCGCCGTCATGGAGATGGAGAGCGCCACATTCCCCTTTAGGATATAGGTGACCAGGTTGGAGGTGGCCCCGCCCGGGCAGGCGGCGATGACCATCAGGCCCACCCGGAGGATCGGGTCGAGACTTGATAAACTGGCAATGAGAAAGGCCACCAGGGGAAGAAGGACCATCTGACAGCACAATCCGATGATCACGGCTTTCGGCTGGGCAAATATGCGACGGAAATCTTTGTCCGTCAAAGACAAGCCCATTCCGATGGTAATGATCGCCAGAGTTACCGGAAGAAGGTAATCGGAGAAGATCGATTCCATAGTTTGAAGGTAGAATAAAATTATTTAAACCCAGTACAAATAGCATTGATCTGTTACAAAAATCACGGTAGATCGACCGTGAGTTGCTAATTTTCGAATCTAACCTGAAACATTCATGACAAAAGTCGCACGATTCACATTTGCGCTCTCCTTCCTGGTTTTTTCGTTGTGGGTCGTTCTTCCCGTTATGGGCGAGGATGGATCACCCGATTCAGGTCATTACGCAGAGGGATTGATGCGTGGTGAACGCTTGTTCTACGGGTTGATCGAGGGCAAGTTTGAAGAGAGAGCATGTGCCGATTGCCACAATACCATGGAGATTGACACATTCAACTGGTACCCCGACGCCTGGGAGATCGCCCATGCTTACAAGGACAAAAGTCTGGAGGAGTTTCAGAATGCGGTGATCAGTCCCACGGGCCGGACCATGTCGCGTGTGCATCAGACCTTCGATCTGACCGAATCTGATGTGCAGATGATCAAACTCTATCTGGATGAATTCGAAGAGCAGGGCCTGACCCAACAAAAACCTGTGATCAACAAGCTTTTCCTGTTCCTTGTGCTGGGTGCGGTCCTCACGTGGATCGTTCTGGATGTTTTTTTCCTGAAAAAGGTAAAACGAAGATATATCCTGGGGATCCTGTTCGTAGTGGCGCTGGGATGGCAGATCAAGTTGATGTATGATGCCGGAACTGCTCTGGGCCGCCAGGAAAACTATGAGCCCGATCAGCCGGTCAAGTTTTCACATGTGGTCCATGTGGCCGATAACCAGATCGATTGCCAGTATTGCCATACCACAGTGACTCATTCGAAATCGGCAGGATTTCCCGATGTGGGGGTCTGCTGGAACTGCCACTCCATTGTGCGGGAGGGAACCCATTCCGGACGGCATCAGATCAATAAGGTTGTGAACTCATACGAGGGCGGCACCCCCATCGAGTGGATCAGGGTGCACAATCTGCAGGATCATGTCTATTTCAGCCATGCACAGCATGTGGAGATCGGGAAGATCGATTGCGCCGCCTGCCACGGTCCCATCGAGGAGATGCACCGGGTGAGGCAGGTGAGTGATCTCAGCATGGGCTGGTGTGTCAATTGCCATCGCGATACTGAGGTCCAGTTTATCGATAACGCATTTTTCACCCATTACGAGGAGCTTCAGGAAAAAATAGAGTCGGGGGAAATTGAGCGGGTGACTGCCGACATGGTGGGCGGAACCGAATGCTCCAAGTGTCATTATTAATTCGACATTACCCATGGAAAAACAGTGGAGAAGTCTGGAGGAGTATACCCGCGGTGCCGGTCACACCGGTGAGGAGCCTGTGGAGGGGGACCATAAAGACCAGGTGGCCGGACTCTGGGGCAGCCGGAAGCTGATGGATGCACCGGCATCGAGAAGGGATTTCCTGAAGCTTTTCGGTTTCAGCGTCAGCACTGCCGCCGTGCTCAGCAGTTGTGAAAAACCGGTCCAGAAGGCAATACCCTATCTGATCAAGCCCGAGGAGATTATACCGGGCAAAGCCAATTATTACGCCTCCAGCTTTTTCGACGGAACAGAGTACTGCAGTGTGCTGGTCAAGGTGAGAGACGGCCGTCCCATCAAGATCGAGGGGAATCATCAGTCGCCGCTCTCCCGGGGGGGGACCAGTGCCAGAGTGCAGGCTTCGGTTTTGAATCTGTATGATGATGCCCGGTACAAAGAACCCACCAGAAACGGGAAGGTGATCAGCTGGGAGGAGATCGACCAGGAGGTGATCGACCGGCTCGAATCGGGCGGCAGAACCATTCTGGTCACTCCCACGGTGATCGGACCCGCCTCCAGGGAGGTGATCCGGAGATTCACCAACAGGTACGGAAACGTGGAGTGGGTCCAGTACGACGAGGTATCTGCCTCGGGCATCCGGGAGGCCCACAGGCAGGTTTTCGGTGAAGCGCTCATCCCGGGATTCCATTTCCACAGAGCAAAATTCATCCTCAGTTTTGAGGCCGATTTCCTGGGTACCTGGATCGCTCCGGTGGAATTTGCCAGAGATTATGCCGCCACCCGCGAAGTGACTGCTGCCAGCCCGGAGATGTCGAAACATGTTCAGGTAGAGTCAGCACTGACCATGACCGGGACCAATGCCGATGAACGGATCGCGGTGACTCCCCGCGATGGAGTACTGATGCTGGCCGCGATCTACAACCGTATTGCCGGCGCCACCGGGAATGATCCGGTCTCTGCACCACCCATGACCACCTCTGTCGATGAATTAGCCGGGCAACTCTTGTCACACCGTGGAAATTCTCTGGTGCTCAGCGGTTCCAATGACCCTGACGTACAGGTCATGGTGGCCGGGATCAACTACATGCTCGGTAATTACGGAACAACGCTGGACCTGCAGCGGACCATCCGGCTGAAACAGGGGGATGACCGCCGTTTCGCGACCCTGGTCGGCGAACTGGAGAGGGGAGAGGTGGAGAACCTCCTGATGGTCAATGTGAACCCGCTTTACAGTATGGGCGGCTTTGAGGTCATGGAAAAGGCCTCCTTCAGCGCCTACCTCGGTACGGCTTTGAACGAAACCGCAGAAGCATGCCGGCTAGTCTGCCCCGACCACCATTACCTGGAAGCGTGGGGGGATGCCGAGCCGGTCAGGGGATCCTTCAGCCTGCAGCAACCCTGTATACACCCACTGTTCAACAGCCGGGCGTACCAGGATTCGCTGATACGGTGGACCGGGGAGGAAGTCAGTTTCGATGAACTGCTCAAATCCTGGTGGGAGACCGAGATTGCACCGGTGCAATCGGGACAGGACAGGGACTGGTGGATAAGGACGCTGCAGGCAGGTATTTTTGAAACGGATCCGGGAGAATCTCCTGCCACATCATTCGCTCCCCCCCGGATCGAGGTGGATCCCCCGGAAGACGAGCTGGTGCTTACCCTTTATTCACCGGTGGGTCTGAACGACGGACGATATGCCAATAATCCATGGCTTCAGGAACTACCCGATCCGGTATCGAAGATCTGCTGGGACAACTACCTGGCGGTTTCTCCGGCCGATGCATCAGCGAGAGGCTGGAAGGACGAGATGGTGGTGGAGATCGACGGCGTAGCGGTTCCGGTTATCGTTCAGCCCGGACAGGCAAAGGGAACGGTCTCCTTGGCACTGGGTTACGGAAGGGAGAAGGCAGGAAAGGTGGGCGACAGGAAAGGGGTCAACGCATTCCGCTGGGTCAGGCAAACGGACGGAATCCGCAGCTATATCAATGACCGGATCGAAATCAGTCCGACCACATTCAACTATCCCATTGCCCGCACCCAGACCCATCATACCATGGAGGACCGGCCCATTGTGCGCGACACCACCCTGGAAGAGTACAGGAATGACCCCTATGCAGGGAACCATTTCCACCTGGAGGCGGAGTCCCACCACCAGACGCTCTACCCGGAGGTGGAATTCAAGGGGCCTCACTGGGGAATGGCAGTGGATCTGAATAAATGTACCGGATGCAACAACTGCGTGGTCTCCTGCATCGCCGAAAACAATGTGGCCACGGTGGGAAAAGAGGAGGTCAAGAACCGGCGCATTATGCACTGGATGCGGATCGACCGTTATTACAGCGAGGATCCCGAAAATCCCAAAGTCTACCACCAGCCGGTCATGTGTCAGCACTGCGACAATGCTCCCTGC
>CAZOHA010000111.1:0-4106 GCA_964579515.1 uncultured Bacteroides sp.
GACCACCCGGTGGATCGTATAAGGGGGCTCCGGCATCAGGTGACCGGGAAATCCATCAGCTTCTCCCCTTCCAGGAAGCCCTCCAGCCGGTCGCCGGCACTTACCGGTCCGACCCCGGCAGGGGTGCCGGTGAAAATCAGATCGCCCGGTTCCAGGGTGATGAAAATCGACAGATAAGCGATGATCTGTTCAAAGGTGAAGATCATCAGAGAGGTATCTCCCTGCTGGACGGTCCGCCCGTTCAAATCGAGCCGGAAAGTAAGGCGGTGAATATCGTTGAATTCCTCCAACGGGAAGAGCTCGCTCAGGGGAGCGGAATGGTCGAACGCCTTGGCCGGTTCCCAGGGGAGCCCCTTCTCCTTCGCCTCCCTCTGCAGGTCCCGTGCCGTAAAGTCCACCCCCAGTCCGATCCGGTCCACATATGCAGAAGCATCCTCCTCGCTGATCTGCCTTCCTTCTTTACCGATCCGGGCGACCACCTCCAGTTCATGATGGACCTCGCCCGAGAAACCGGGAAGTGGAAAGGGATTGTTCGAGCGTACCAGTGCAGTCGGGGGTTTCATGAAGAAGACCGGACGGCCGGGAACCTCATTGCTGAGTTCCCGGGCATGGGCTGCGTAGTTCCTTCCGATGCAGAAGATCTTCATGGTCCTATGGATTGATCGACCTGAGTTTGATATTGGTCAGTACTTTTTTGGTATAGAGGGGAAAATCACCGTTCATCATCCACCCGTAATACCCCGGATCGTGATTGAGCACCTCCCGGACCGGCTTGCCCTTGTACTTTCCGAAATTGAACACCTCCACATCCTCGTCGTTCAGGATGATCCGCCCGGCGAAATCCACATTCCGGTTATGTGCCGAAAACTCGGCCAGCTTCGCCACATCGTTCTCCAGGTTGCCGTAACGGTCCAGCTGTGCCTGCAGCACCTCGTAGGTGGCCCGGGTGTCGGCCTCGGCCGAATGGGCCCCGTCCAGCTCCCCTCCCACGAAAAACTTATAGGCTGCGGCCAGGGTCCTGGGTTCCATTTTCATGAAAATCACCTGCACATCGATGAATTTCTTCCGTTTCAGGTCGATGTCGACCCCCGACCGGAGGAACTCCTCTGCCAGAAGGGGAATATCGAACTTCACCGAATTGTACCCGGCCAGGTCACATCCCTCGAACTCCCTGGCCAGCGTTTTGGCAATCTCATTGAAGGTGGGTGCATCCCTGACATCATCATCGGTGATCCCGTGCACCTCGGTGGATTTGGGCGGAATCGGCATCTGGGGGTTTACCCGGTAGGTGCGGACACTCTCATTGCCGTTCATGTCCACTTTCAGATAGGAGATCTCCACGATCCGGTCCGACGCCACATTGATCCCGGTGGTTTCCAGATCAAAAAAAACTAAAGGATTCTTCAGGTTCAGTCTCATGCCTATGCATTGATCATCATGGGCATCAGTAACATCAGTGTATCTTCGCGGTCATTTTCCGGCGATGCCGGCAGAAGGATGCCTGCCCTGGTGGGGTCGCTCATCTCCATGACCACCTCTTCGGAGGGGAGATTGGCCAGGATCTCGATCAGAAAGGTCGACTTGAATCCGATCTCCATATCTTCCCCTTCGTACTGGCAGCTGAGCCGTTCATTGGCCGAAATGGAGAAGTCCAGGTCCTGGGCTGAGATATGGATCTGGTTCCCGGTAAGCGAGAGTTTGACCAGGTTGCTGGCCTGATTGGAGAACACCGATACCCGCTTCAGGGTGTTGTGAAAGGCGAGTCTGTCGATGCTCATCTTATAGGGATTTTCGGTGGGGATCACCGAATTGTAGCTGGGGTAGTTCCCTTCCACCAGCCGGCATACCAGCGTGTAATTGGTCAGTGTAAAGGCGGCGTTCCGGTCGTCGAATTCCAGCACTACCCGGTTCTCTTCACGTGGAAGAATGTTCTTCAGCAGAGCGGCGGGTTTCTTGGGAAGAATGAAACTGGATGCTGCCGGGGCCGATCCGTCCGTGCGCTTGTACCTGACCAGTTTATGTGCATCGGAGGCCACGAAGGTGATATCGTCGGGGGACAGCTCCAGGAAGATACCATTCATCACCGGCCGTAATTCGTCGTCGGCCGTGGCAAAGATCGATTTAGTGATCCCTGCCAGCAACAGCTCGGGATCCATCTCCACCTCCTGCTTCTGATCCTCTTTGAGCACCGGCAGCTGCGGGAACTCGGCTCCGTTCTGCCCCATAATCGAAAACTTCCCGTTCTCGCTCTGGATCACCACGGTAAGACTGTCGGTATTGATCTCGAAAGTAAGGGGGATATCGGAAAACTCTTTCAGCGTGTCGGTCAGAAGGCGTGCCGGGATCGCGATGGTCCCGGAACCGTCGGTATTCTCCAGTTCCACCCGGGTAATCAGTGTCGATTCGAGGTCCGAGGCGGTAATCTCCAGCAGGCCATCGTCCAGAGAGAAGAGGAAGTTATCCAGGATAGGAAGGGTATTCTTATTGCTGATTACCCGGTTAATGGCCTGGAGGTGACCCAACAGCTCGATGCTGGATACGACAAATTTCATAGGTGATTATTTTTTGTGATGTGAGTCAATGATCCATCAATTATACGAAAAAAAATCGTGACTGCTGCTACCGCTTTCCCCCAAAATAATGGGCCATTCCGCGCATCAGGACATCCAGGTAGATATAGTTTATGACCAGTGCCTCAGGCTCCTGGTTATGGACCACCAGAGCCTCGAACATCCGGGGCGGACCTCCGGGCTCTTCCGGGTAGGGGTATACGGCCAGGGTATGGGGCGGTCCATCAAAGGGAACCACCCGGACAGTGGCCAGCGGAGATTCTTTCCCGAGAGTGTCTGAAGGGATGCCTGATCTGGATTCATAGCGGATGGGGGTGAAATAGCTGAACAGCCGGCGAACGGCTGCCTCATTCAGGGGGGCATCGGGCAATTCGGTCTCCCGGTTGCCGGGCAGGCAGACCACCTCCTCGGTCCGGTCCTGCAGGAACCGGAAATGGACCCCTGAAGGCAGTTCCACCCCTATCTCGCGGATCTCCGAGGGCAACAGATCGATCAACAGGTGCTGCCGGTAATGGTCCGGGTTCTCCGAAAAGACCCTCCCCAGCCGGAGATCCCGGTATCCGGCCACCGATACATGATAGGTGGTGTTCTGCCCCGGCAGCCGGATAGCGAACCGGTCATTGCCCCTGCTCAGACGATACGTGCGAAGGGGTTCTCCCTCTGCGTAGAACCCGGCGCTCCCCGGCTCACCCGTTTCCCGGTCATCCTCCCCGCCCGATTCTATGGAATGGATCTGCCACCTGCTGGCCGCATAGAGCAGGTTTTCAACGGCCACGGGGTTCGCCTCCTCCTCACCGAACAGCAGCCAGGTTCCCTGTTTTTTTACCAGAATCACGGAATCGTATGCACCGCATACCACAATACTGTCCACCCTTCCGGGATCTCTGAGCACCACCCTGCGGCTGTCCTGCGGCACCTTGCTCCAGGGATCGGTGAAGAGGACCACCAATGCCACGACCAGCAACAGTGAAAGGGCTGCCCATCCCCATCTCTTCCTGTCTCTTTCAGCTGCCATACCTTTTTTTTCTGACCAGCTGGATGATCACCCCCGCCACTATCACCAGCAAAAGCGGGACCAGCATATTCAGTGTTTTCCATCGCCATACCTTCCCCCGGTCATTGATCACCTCCCTGTCGAGCAGCCTCAGACGGAACTCTCTGGAGCGGAGTTCCATGATCCCCGCCTTGTCGGTCATGTAATTGACCAGGTTCAGCAGAAACTCCCTGTTACCGAAAGTCTGCCGGGTATACCGGTCGTAACCCAGGGGCTGTGCACGCATTGCTCCCTGTTCGAAAAGCACTTCATTGGAGGCGATGTCTCCGTCGGCCAGGACGAAGACCGATGCCGGGCCTCCCTCTTTGATCACTTCCCAGTCGGAGGGAATAACTCCCGGCGGAACCGGGTAATTCCGGTAGAACGAGGAGAAATTCCCCTCCAGCAGGATCCCGACCGGCAGGTGCGACTGGTTGTAGAGTACCGGTTCGGGCCGGCGGGTGACCTCCTCCATGCTGATGTAGAGCGGAACCTCCCTGGTC
>CAZOHA010000112.1:0-3926 GCA_964579515.1 uncultured Bacteroides sp.
GAAGCAGCTGTTGCCACCCGATCGGTCATCTCCCATGTGAGCAACATCCCCTTCCAGCCCATTGATTTTAAAGGGGATAACAGGGACGGAAGATACGAGGATGACCTGATTGCCTTCGGCTGGGACCAATTCCTGACCGGCGGAGCCGATTCTTCCCAGATGGAATGGCTGGCCAGATTCCCCATGACCAGGGCGGTGGTCAGGGCCATGGATGTGGTACAGGAGATCACGGCCTACGGACCGGTACCCGTGCAGGAGTTCTTTGTGACCGGGGCCTCCAAAAGAGGCTGGACCACCTGGACCACCGCGGCCGTGGACGAAAGAGTCATGGGAATGGCTCCCATTGTCATCGATCTTTTGAATATCGTACCTTCCTTCCAGCACCACTGGCGCTGTTACGGAGAATGGTCACCGGCGGTGGATGACTACGTGGAGCAGGGAATCATGGAATGGATGGAGACCGATGAGTTCCGCACACTTCTCGAGACAGTGGAGCCCTACTCTTTCGTCGACCGGATCACCATCCCAAAACTGATCGTGAATGCCACGGCCGACGAGTTTTTTGTGACCGACTCGTGGCAGTTTTACTGGGACGACCTCAGAGGACCCAGTTATCTTCAGTACATCCCCAATGGAAATCATGGCCTGCGAGGAACCTACCAGCCCCGCAGCCTGATCGCTTTTTACCGTGCCACGATTTCGGATGACCCCCTTCCCGAATTCAGCTGGGATATCCGGAGCGATACCCTGTTTATGAAGATCGAGCCGGGGACTGAATATGATATTCGCCTCTGGCAGGCGGTCAATCCGGGTGCAAGGGATTTCAGGATCTATGTGACCGGCGAGGGAGCGTGGAAGATGGAAACCCTGGAGCAAAGAGTTGACGGTCAGTACGCGGTTCCGGTCAAGACACCGGAGTCGGGTTACCGGGCTGCCCTGCTCGAGGTAATATTCCGTCACGCTTCACAGTGGCCCCTCACTTTTACCAGCGGAACCCTGGTGGTACCCGGCACCTATCCCTTCGGACCGTTCGTCCCGGACTCCTGAACAATTCCTTGGTTCTTCCGGAAATCTCTCCGCATATTCCTCATCGGGATGCAGGACAACGGTTTGTCCGGTCCGCACGTAATGAAAGGTCGGATAATATTCAGGCTCCCGGAATCCGGGAAGTGTCTTCACCACTTCGTCGCCGATCCGTTCGCCAAGCACTGACAGGTAGTTCTCACCGGCTCTCTCCTGGGGTCTGGTCAGTTTCCTGAATACTCTTCTCATGATCAGGTCCCTGGTCCCCGACCGGTACAAGGAATCGATCCGGGGCATCATATCCCGGATCAGGAAGGCGGTACTGGTCAGCCAGCCTGCATGCACAGCCGCCTGGGGATGTTCGCTCAGCCGGTAGCGGAAAGTGTCTGCCTCCGCAATGACAAGCCGTAGTTTTAGTTCGAAACTGACCAATGACGGGATGATTTAACGGAAGGATTGCTATCTTTCTTCCCGAAACGCCTGATAAGGATTAGCAACATGAACCGCCGGTCCTTCCGGAGATCCTTTATGAAAGGGGAATTCCAGATACCTTCGATGCCATGACAGAAATGGCCGGAGTGAACACCGGACGGACTCTGGTGCGGAAGGGAGTGGGATGAACTTCAGGCCAGGAACAGATCTATGAAAAAATGCCGTTCCATTACCGGGGCCGGCCGGAGGTCCGACTAGCTGGCGTAGCGGTAATCGTAGTGGTCGCTCTGAAGGTTACCGGTGTCGCGGCCCTGCTCCTTCTTCAATTCGATCATGGCATCATTCAGCTTAAGCAACAGATCGTTGACCTTGAAGGCACTGTTGAACATCCGGTTGATGTGGTCGATATCGTGGTGCTCCTGCGCGTAGTGCTGGTACCATTCATACATCATGGCCTCCAGGTGTTCCACCATTTCCCCGGAATTTTCCTGGAAGAAGGATTCCAGCGCCTGCATAAGTTCCTGCATGGGTAACGACTTTTCCATCATCTGTCATCTATGGGTTTCACGGACCAATATATCTGGTAATCAAAGAAGAAACAAGGGTTTAAGAGAGATACAATATAATCTTAACAATCTGGTAATCTTACAATTATATTAACAATAAAATGTTGATAACCTTGGGGGTTATTAACAGCGGAGCGCTCTGTTTTTCGGTTTCGGCGGTCCATGAAAAATGGCTATTTTGGCTGTTATGATTACTCCGACCGCCCTTGAAAAAAGAACGGCTCAGTGAATAAGAGCGGAACATCCAAAGGTTACCGCTCCGAATCCCTGACCGCCTCGTTCGACCATGAGATCGTCGACGGCGCCCCTGCCGCAAGGTTTATGAAAGACTTCACGGAGCTGACCGAAGGGGGCACCCTGATTTCAGAAGAGATCTAAATACTCCGGATGGTCTCACATTTGTATGGAGGGATCCGCAATTTTCGGTAAATTGCCTGAAACTAACCTTTCCCGAAAATGGATGTAGAAATTCTTTCCCGGGTCCAGTTTGCTTTTACCATCGCCTTCCATTATATCTATCCTCCCCTTTCCATCGGGCTGGGGCTGGTGATGGTCGTTATGGAGGGGCTCTACCTGCGCACCGGGAATAAGGAGTATGAAACCATGGCCCGGTTCTGGACCAGGATCTTTGCACTCACCTTCGCCATCGGGGTGGCCACCGGAATCGTCATGGAGTTCGAATTCGGGACCAACTGGGCAGTCTATTCAAGGTATGTGGGCGATGTATTCGGAAGTGCTCTGGCAGCCGAGGGGATCTTCGCATTTGCCCTGGAAAGCGGTTTCCTGGGGGTGCTGCTTTTCGGCTGGAACCGGGTGAAACCGCGGGTGCACTTTATTGCCACTCTCGGGGTCTTTATAGGTTCCATGTTCTCGGCCATATGGATCGTGGTGGCCAACAGCTGGCAGCAGACCCCTGCGGGGTATCACATCGTGGGCGAAGGGCTGAACGCACGGGCTGAGATTACCGATTTCTGGGCCATGGTGTTCAATCCCTCTTCCATGGAGCGCCTGTTGCACGTATGGATCGGGGCGTTTCTGGCCGGCTCGTTTCTGGTGATCAGCGTACACGCCTACTACCTTCTGAAAGACCGGTATGTGGAACTGTCACAGAAAGCGCTGAAGATTGCGCTGATGGTGGCAACCGTCTCCGCAGTCGCCCAGCTGGCCACCGGTCACCAGTCGGCCGACGGGGTCGCTGAAAACCAGCCACAGAAACTGGCCGCTTTCGAAGGGCAATATGAAGCGGAGAAACCGATGGATCTCTATCTGTTTGGCTGGGTGAACAAAGAGAAACAGGAGGTGAAAGGGATCAGGATCAAAGGCGGGACCAGCTTTCTGGTGCACTGGGATTTCAATGAACCGGTCAAAGGGCTGAACGCTTTCCCGCCCGACGAGCAACCCACGGCAGTCAATGCTGTTTTCCAGTTCTACCATCTCATGGTGGCCATCGGACTGCTGCTGATCGCCATCACCGTTTACGGGACCATCCAGTGGTGGAGAGGAAAGGTGTTTTATCACCGCTGGTACCTCTGGCTGCTGGTTTTCGCGGTGGTCCTCCCGCAGATCTCCAACCAGCTTGGATGGTTTGCCGCTGAAATGGGGCGCCAGCCCTGGGTGGTCTGGGGCCACCTGAAAACCGCCGATGCAATTTCCGAATCGGTCACCGCCAGCAACGTGATCTTCTCCCTGATCTTCTTTACCCTCATCTACATCCTGTTATTGACCCTTTTCATCTACCTGCTCGACAGGAAGATCAGAAAAGGCCCCTATGATGAAAGCGATATCGACAACCGACTGAAATTAAAGGATATTGCGGCTCAACTCGATCCGGATACTTCCAAAAAATAATCGTTATGCAAACCTTTCTGGGCATTGATTATCCTACACTGTGGTTCCTCGTGGTGG
>CAZOHA010000113.1:0-3908 GCA_964579515.1 uncultured Bacteroides sp.
GACAGACCTGCATGCAGCTGGCGATGGACCAGGTCCATGTGATCAGGGAGGATGTATTCAAATACCTTCTGAATCCCTACCAGGAATTCGACCTGGTATTTGCCGATCCCCCATACGATCATCCAAGGCTGCAGGAGCTCCCCGGTCTGGTCCTTTCGACCGGGGTGCTGCATCCGGAAGGAGTATTCATCCTGGAACACCCGGGAGCCAATTCCTTCCGCTCCCACCCGGGCTTCTTCCACCACCGCAAATACGGGAGTGTGAACTTCTCACTTTTCGGCACCGACCGGACCGCACTGAAGATCTGATCCCCGTAAATCAGTCCATCTTTATCAGTTTGGCGTGCCCTTTCAACGTACTCTCCTCGTACCAACGGATCATGTATAGGCCTCGTTGCAGCGACTCGAGGTTCAGCTGTACGATCTGGTATCCGGCCGGGAGATGTTGCTGCAGGGCCAGCCTGCCGTTCATATCGATCACTTCCAGTCTACCGTGGGCTGACTGCAATCTGCCCAGATTTACATTCACCAGCTGACCTGCCGGATTGGGATAGATATGCAACTGACCGGGTGGTTCCATCTGCTTCGGAGTCCCCACCTGTGGCGATTTATATTCCACCGCCGCCTGCAGGATCTGATTGGTGGTGCGGTCCTGAACAAAAGCAACCACTGCCAGGTCCTCCTCATCTTCCACGTAGGGCTGATACAGCCATGAAACGGCCTGTGAAGCACTGCTGCCCTTCACCCAGTTGTCTCCGAGCAATTTCCCCGCAGGGGTGGGAAGCATATCGAGGACCACGTTCCTGAAAACTGTATCTCCGTTCAGTCCGGTGTAAGCAGTCACTGAGGTTTCGAAGATCACCACATACAGCTGCAGATTCTCCTGGTAGCTTTCGGTATTGCAGGTGACCGTGGTGTTGGTCTCCAGCATTCCGTCCAGCCAGGCCACCTCCAGATCGACGTCGAACAGAGGTTCCTGGAGTGTCAGCCACATGGCACTCTCGAGGCTTGGTGTGGACTTCAGTTCCGAAAAATCGTACTGGTACTCCTCACTGGCGCCTCCGTCCAGGACCGCATACGGAACCTTCGGTATTCCGTAGTTAAAGGAACGGGTGGAGGCCGCCAGCGGATTGTTTTCATTCATGGGATCAGATCCCGGATAGTCCAGGTGGTACTGGATATGGATCACATCACCGCCGCTCTGGGTGCCAAAGGCATCGACCACCTCATCGGCCGCCTTCGAAGCGGGGTCGGCCGAATTAGTGAAATGCTCCAGCACCGCTTTTTTGGAACGTTCGGCCACCATAAGATTATCCATGGCAAATCCCTGATTGCCTTCCGACTCCCCTCCAAGCATTGCAAGGGCGATCCGGAAGATCACATAAGACTTACCGGCCACGGCATCCAGCCCATGGGCGGCCGTCACCCACTCACTATCGGGATCAGGATCGAATACATCGTATCCCCAGCCTCCGGTGGTTCCGCCGGGCAATGGCACACTGTCGGAATTGTACCAGCCGATCCCGCCCGCTGTCGAACCTATGGTCTTCCAGCCCTCCTCCTGCCGGTCCATATATTGCAGGACTGAACCATTCCGGGAGGAAAAGCTCTTCATGATATCCATTTTGATCATGGGCCTCTCCATGGCCGAAAGATCATAACAGGGGCTCTGGAGCCAGGAGTACTCCTCATAAATAACCCCTGCCTCGGGAAGATCGGTAAACCAGGCTTTGTCGCCCGTCGATGGATTGAATCCCTCGAAATCGGGCTCGGCCCAGGTCCAGCTGGCGGATCCGTCTGAAGGACGCGGGCTCCACTGTCCCATGTCGTCATCAAATGTCTCGGTAAATCCGTCGGTGGTGGCCACCACGGTCGGACTCAGCTGGAGTGTTTTGATGATGGTATCGATGCAGCCCAGCTGGCTCTCCACCCTCAGCTCCACTTCATATTCCCCGGCCCCTCCGAAGACAAAGCTGGTGCTCTCCAGATGGGTGTCAGAGACCACGTCGCCCAGCACCAGTCCGTCGCTGGTCCTGAAAATGAATTTCGTACCCGCGAGTGATGAAAAATCAGAGGTGGACTGATTCAGGAAAGTGGTGCCGGCCGCTCCGCCATAGCAATTGCTTTCCCATGTAAAATCAGCCACCGGCCGGTTGCCCAGCACCGTGTCCATCGTATAGCTGACCACACAGCCGTTGTAAGTGGTGGCGGTAAGACTTATACTCCGGGGTCCCGGCTGGGAATATGCATGGGTCGGATTGATCTCGTTACTGTTGTTCTCCTCTCCGCTCTCCGGATCTCCGAAATCCCAGAGCCACTCCTCCACCTGCAGCTTGTCGCCGGAGGTGTTGGAGAAGGCGACCTCTCCTCCTTCATCGGAGATACAGGTCGGGCTCAGATCAAAACCCACCTTCGGTGCCAGCCTGATGGTGATCTCCTGCTCGGCAGTTGCCGTGCAGCCACCACCACTGACACTGCAGAGGATAGTAATGTCCCTGGCCCGGACCGAATCGGGATAGAACATGAACCCGTCGCTGAGGTTTCCGCTTACTCCCGGACCGGAGAAGATGCTGCCGGTGACCGAGGAGACCAGTTCCACGGGGAGGTCGTTCTGGCAGAAGGCAGAATCGAGCCCGATGATCTCCGGGATCTCCACCGACCTGACGGCAAAGGTGTCCTCCAGAAAAAGAGAAACCCCGTCGTTGTATTCGTATACCACCACATAGCTCCCTTCCTCCAGGAGGGCCGGCGCCAGCAGCGCGGTGTTGTCACCGTTGTCGGTCAGTCCCGACACTTCATTGCCCGAAAAATCGGTCAGCGTAAAAGAACCGGTGGCCCCTGCCAGGTTGGAGGCGGTGATGGTCACAGGTTCACTGTTGTTGCAGAAAACCGAGTCGGGTATGAAAATATCTCCCTCTGCTTCCAGTACAAACACCAGCGCACTGTCCACACTGAGGCAACCCGATTCATTCTCCAGGGTATAATAGATGGTGTGGGGCGAGCTCTCCGTTCCGGCCACGTCGGGATAGAAGAACCCGGTGGAAGGCAACACTCCGGGTCCGGTAAAGGTCCCTCCCGTGGGCACTCCTTCGAGCTTGAAGGGGGGATCTTCCACATTGTAACCCTGGGCGATATTCATGATCTGAAGATCGGCCTTCTCATTGACAATCAACTCAATGGATCCGGATCCTGTATTGACCACCCCATTCCTGTCCCATACCGAATCGATGCTGAAGGTAGTGGTCTGGGCCAGCGTGACCGGGATCTTGTACTGCGACTGGTCGATGAATTTATAGGAGGTAACACCGGTACCGTCGTTCAGGTCAAAACCCCAGGGTGCCCTGCCAGAAAGGAAGACCGTGAGCTGGGCGGGTTCGCCCTCACACACTTCCGGCGGACCGGCCAGAGTGGCACCCGGCAGATCGGTGTAGATCTCCAGTTCATTGTCGACGATGGTAGTGTATGCCGCACTGTTGTTTCCGGCCGAATCGGTCATGACCACACTGGCTTTGAGTTCCCCGGGAGCCACATCGTCGTCATCTTTGCCGACCTGATAGTTCAGAACATACAGCCCGGGCGACTCCTCGGTCAGCGATACCCTGGAGGTACTGATGGGCACTCCGTTGATCACCGTTCCCGGTCCGCCGGTATAGCCGGCTCCGTCGGCCAAGATCACCAGCTGAACAGTCCCTCCTACGCCCACCTCTTCCTGGGAAACTTCCAGGCGGGTCACCACGGGCGAACGGGCATCGATCCGCAGGGTGTTGGGCTGAATAAGTGTGTAGGGGACCAGTTGAACGTTCCCCGAAGGTTTCACCAGAATCACCGAAGCGGTAAGTTCACCCGGTGCCACATTATCGTCACCCTCCTGAACGGTGTAATTCAGACGGTAATTCCCGTTACCCACCT
>CAZOHA010000114.1:0-3811 GCA_964579515.1 uncultured Bacteroides sp.
TCGAAATCCACGTCGGTCACCTCGTCGTCGTCATCCTTCTTGGATGATGCTCCGGCGGTCTCTTCCTGCGACGGACCGCCTCCTTCCTGACCGGCACCCCCGGCAGCCTGCTGGGCATTGTATATATCCTGCGATGCAGCCTGCCATGCGGTATTCAGCGCTTCGGTAGCCTTGTCGATCGCCGGTATATCCTCCGACTTGTGGGCTTCTTTCAGCTGATTGAGTGCCTCCTCGATGGGAGCCTTCTTCTCGGCAGGGATTTTATCCCCGTACTCCTTCAGCTGTTTCTCGGTCTGGAATACCAGACTGTCGGCGGTATTGAGCTTTTCGATCCGCTCCTTGGCCGCCTGGTCAGTTGCCTCGTTCTCCTTGGCTTCCTTCTTCATGCGTTCGATCTCCTCATCGGAAAGACCGGAAGAGGCCTCGATCCGGATACTCTGCTCTTTACCGGTGCCTTTGTCGCGGGCCGATACGTTGAGGATGCCGTTGGCATCGATATCGAAGGTAACCTCGATCTGAGGAACGCCCCTGGGTGCCGGCGGGATTCCGTCGAGGTGGAACCTGCCGATGGTTTTGTTGTCCTTGGCCATGGCGCGTTCTCCCTGAAGCACGTGGATCTCCACCGAGGGCTGGTTATCGGCCGCTGTGGTGAAGGTCTGCGTCTTCTTGGTGGGAATGGTGGTGTTGGACTCGATCAGTTTGGTGTTCACACTGCCCATGGTCTCGATTCCCAGTGAAAGCGGGGTCACATCCAGCAGGAGAACATCCTTCACCTCGCCTGTCAGCACACCGCCCTGGATGGCAGCACCCACGGCGACCACCTCATCGGGATTGACTCCTTTGGAAGGTGTTTTGCCGAAGAAGTCCTGCACCACTTTCTGGATGGCCGGGATACGGGTGGAACCTCCCACCAGGATCACCTCGTTGATCTCCGAAGAGGAAAGTCCCGAATCCTTCAGGGCCTTCTTACACGGTTCGATAGTGGCCTGGATCAGATGATCGGACAGGCTTTCGAATTTAGCCCTGCTGAGGGTCTTCACCAGGTGCTTGGGCACTCCGTCCACCGGCATAATGTAGGGAAGATTGATCTCGGTCTGGGTCGAACTGGAAAGCTCGATCTTGGCTTTCTCTGCCGCCTCTTTCAGGCGCTGCAGAGCCATGGGATCCTTTTTAAGGTCCAGTCCTTCGTCCTTTTTGAACTCCTCGGCCAGCCAGTCGATGATCACCTCGTCGAAGTCGTCTCCTCCCAGGTGGGTGTCCCCATTGGTCGATTTCACTTCGAATACGCCGTCACCGAGCTCCAGGATAGAGATATCGAAGGTGCCTCCTCCCAGGTCGAATACCGCGATCTTCAGATCCGTACTTTTCTTATCCAGTCCGTAAGCCAATGAAGCTGCAGTAGGTTCGTTGATGATCCTTTTCACCTTCAGACCGGCGATCTCCCCGGCCTCTTTGGTGGCCTGTCTCTGGGAATCACTAAAATAGGCCGGAACGGTGATTACCGCTTCAGACACCTCCTGACCCAGATAATCCTCTGCGGTTTTCTTCATTTTCTGAAGCACCATGGCAGAGATCTCCTGGGGGGAGTATTTACGGTCGTCCACCTGGACCCTGGGGGTGTTGTTCTCTCCTTTGACTACTTTATAGGGTACCCGGTTGATCTCCTTGCTCATGCGATCGTACGTCTCACCCATAAACCGTTTGATGGAGGAGATAGTCTTGGTGGGATTGGTGATCGCCTGGCGCTTGGCCGGATCCCCCACTTTCCTTTCTCCGTTCTCCACAAAAGCTACCATGGACGGGGTGGTCCGTTTTCCTTCACTGTTGGGGATCACCACAGGTTCGTTCCCTTCCATTACTGCCACGCAGGAGTTGGTGGTACCTAAGTCAATTCCGATAATTTTACTCATAACTGAATCTATTTTTTTTTCTTCTACTTGCTCCGTTTTTTTCTACTGGTTTCTATTTGCACTAAGACTATGCCATGGGTGGAAATGGGGTCTCCGGGTGCTATATTGACACATTCGGGCTCCGGCAGCCGGGGATCGGGTGACAGGTTTACTGACAAATTGACTGTCAAACGAAATTTTATTACAAACTTTGCATCAAACCATTCCAGCAAACCACATGTCGCTCCACAGTAATGTCAAACGCGTTACCACCCATGTGCTGTACGCGATGAAGTTGAAAAAGGAAAAGATCGCCATGCTTACCGCCTATGACTACTCCTTTGCAAGACTACTCGACCAGGCGGGGATCGACGTGATCCTGGTGGGCGATTCGGCTTCCAACGTTATGGCCGGTTTCGAAACCACCCTCCCTATTACTCTCGACAACATGATCTACCATGCCGCATCGGTGGTCAGGGCCACCAGCCGTGCACTGGTGGTGGTTGACCTCCCTTTCGGTACTTACCAGGGGAACTCCATGGAGGCGCTGGCCTCTGCCATCCGCATCATGAAGGAGACCGGGGCCAGTGCCATCAAGCTGGAGGGGGGATTAGAGATACGCGAATCGGTCGAACGCATCCTCTCTGCCGGAATACCGGTGATGGGGCACCTGGGGCTCACCCCCCAGTCGATCCATAAGTTCGGCACCTACGTGGTTCGTGCCACGGAGGAAGAGGAGGCGGAGAAGTTGAAATCGGATGCGGCCATGCTGGCCGGGATTGGCTGTTTTGCCCTGGTCCTTGAGAAGATCCCCGCCAAACTGGCCGGGGAGGTGACCTCCGGCATCAACATTCCCACCATCGGGATCGGGGCCGGCAGGGAAGTGGACGGTCAGGTGCTGGTACTTCATGATATGCTCGGGATCACACAGGAGTTTTCGCCCCGGTTCCTGAGGAGATACCACAACCTGCAGATGGAGGTGAAAGGGGCGGTGCAGAATTATATAGAGGATGTGAGGAGCAGGGAGTTTCCCAACGAAAACGAACAATACTAGAGTCTGTAAAGTCTGTAAAGTCGGTAATAGTCTGTAAAGTCTGTAAAGTCTGTAAAGTCTGTAAAGTTTGGGAGTGGAGAGTCTGAAGGCGCCGGTGGAGATTTTGTATGAGGACAACCATCTGCTGGTGGTGAACAAGCGGGTTTCGGATATCGTCCAGGGCGACCGGACGGGCGATCCCTCGCTGGATCAATTGCTGAAAGAGTATATCCGGCAGAGGGACGGGAAACCGGGAGAGGTCTTTCTGGGGATCCCGCACCGGATCGACAGGCCGGTCAGCGGGGTGGTGGTTTTTGCCAAGACCAGCAAGGCATTGAGCAGGATGGCCGGATTGTTCAAGGAGCAGCAGGTGGAAAAGATCTACCATGCCATTGTGGAGAAATGCCCCCGGCCCGAGGCGGGGGTTCTGGAACACTATCTTACCCGGAACACCAGGCAGAATAAATCTTATGTCCACGACCGGGAAGTGCCGGGATCCAAATGGGCCAGGCTCTCCTACCGGCGATTAGCCTCCTCGGACAGGTATCACCTGCTGGAAGTGATACTGGAGACCGGAAGGCATCATCAGATCAGGGCTCAGCTGGCCGGTGTGGGCAGCGTGATCAAAGGAGACCGGAAATACGGGGCCCGGCGTACCAACAAAAACGGGGGCATCAGTCTTCATGCCCGTCGCATATCCTTTATCCACCCGGTAAAGAAGATCCCCCTGGAGGTGGAGGCACCCTATCCCAAATGGGATATTTTCCCTGCATTCTTTAAAAAGAAGGCCAACGGTTAGTTCAGCCAGCGCGGGCCCACTCATCCCTCAGCCGATTTCTCATCCCTCGGCCGATTTCTCATCCCTCGGCCGATTCCTCAGCCCTGTGCG
>CAZOHA010000115.1:0-3596 GCA_964579515.1 uncultured Bacteroides sp.
TGTGAATACCACATATCTTTTGCGAAAGGGATCCAGCACCTGGATATGTCCGTCCTCCTCTTTCATTCTGAAATCGTAAACGGGGAGATTCAGATTTCGCATTTATTCAAGTATCTTAGCGGGGGATCTGCAAATTAACAAAGTTACCCGGTTTTGCGTTTATCTGGATGCCGATGCGAACGAAAAAAGAGATTATCGAAAACTGGCTCCCCCGCTACACCGGTATAGAACTGGAAGATTTCACCAAGTATATCCTTCTGACCAACTTCCAGTCCTACCTGGATCTGTTCGCTTCTGATCACGGCAGCCGGGTGATCAATACCAATGTGGCCATGCCCGCCGTTACGGCCCAGGGGATCACCATGATCAAGTTCGGAATGGGGAGTGCCAACGCGGCCACGATCATGGACCTGCTGGCGGCCGTGCAGCCCAAAGCCGTTCTCTTTCTGGGAAAATGCGGGGGCTTGAAGAAAAAGAACCAGATCGGGGATCTGATCCTTCCCATCGCCGCCATCCGCGGAGACGGGACCTCCGACGATTACCTGCCTCCCGAGGTCCCTGCCCTTCCGGCATTCACCCTTCAAAGGGCAGTTTCCCATACCATCCGGAACATGGGGAAAGATTACTGGACGGGTACCGTGTTTTCCACCAACCGCAGGGTATGGGAGCACGATAAACAATTCAAGAAATATCTCCGGACAGTCCGCAGCATGGCCATCGACATGGAAACCGCCACACTTTTCACAGTGGGCTTTGCCAACGGGATTCCCACGGGGGCGCTTCTGCTGGTCTCCGACCAGCCCATGATCTCCGAGGGGGTCAAAACGCAGGAAAGCGACAAGACAGTGACTGAACTGTTCATGCATACGCATCTGGAGATCGGGATCGAATCTCTGAAGGAGATCATCAATCACCGGGAATCGGTCAAACACCTGAAATTCTGAAGCGATGGAGATGACCTATGAAGCCCTGATCGGCGAACTGAAGAAAAAAACCTACCGCCCCGTCTATTTTCTTTTTGGAGAGGAGCCCTATTACATCGACCTGATCACCGGCTATATCGCCACTCATGCACTGAACGAGGCCGAGAAGAGCTTCAACCAGACCATCCTCTACGGAAAGGACAGCACCCCGCAGCAGGTGATCGACCTGGCCAGGCGTTTTCCCATGATGGCCTCTCACCAGGTGGTGGTCCTGAAAGAGGCCCAGGAGCTGAAAGATTTCGATATCCTGGAGCATTATTTTCAGAAACCCCAGCCCACCACCCTGCTGGTGATCAACTATAAATATAAGAGCCCGGATAAAAGGAAAAAAGTATTCAAGTCCCTTCAGAAAAATGCGGTCACCTTCCAGTCGAAGAGGCTTTATGACAACCAGGTGCCCGGGTGGATCTCCGGATTCGTGACCAACCGGAAATACCGCATCGAACCCAAGGCCGCAGCGCTGGTGGCCGAGTATCTGGGCAGCGATCTTTCCAAGATCGCCGGCGAGCTGGATAAATTGTTCATTGCTGTCGGAGATCAGGAGCGGACCATCACGCCTCTGCATGTGGAGAGATACATCGGGATCAGCAAAGACTACAACCAGTTCGAACTCCAGAACGCCATAGGGAAAAGGGATGTGATGAAAACCAACCGGATCATCAACTATTTCGCCGGCAACCAGAAGAACTATCACATCACTCAAACCATCGCCGCTCTCTACTCTTTCTTTTCCAGGCTCCTGCTGCTGCACTACACCAAAGACCGGTCGAAGCAGAATGTGGCCTCGGTGCTGAAGGTGAATCCCTATTTTGTTCAGCAATACGAAGACGCCGCCCGGCACTACCCGGCGGGCAAGCTGGTGACAGTGATCTCCCTGCTCCGCAAATATGATATGCGGTCCAAGGGATACAAAGGCGCCAGCGTACCGCCGGGCGAACTGCTGAGGGAACTGACCTTTAAAATTCTGCACCTGTAAAATACTGCATCCATGATCACACTGATCATCGTCATTCTTACCGTTCTGGTATCCATCGCCGCTTTCCGTGCCAGGGAACTGCTGTACCGGTTCGACCTGTCACCCTACCAGATCGTGCAGAACGGGCAATACTACCGTATATTCACCCACGCCTTCCTCCATACCGACTATATCCACCTGGCCATCAATATGCTGGTGCTCTATTCCTTCGGGACCGGCATTGAACGGATCTTCGGCCAGCTGGAAGAGCAGGGGCTGATCTTTTCCGGTAACTTTTTCTACCTGTTGCTCTATATCTCCAGCATCGTCCTTTCGGCAATTTCCACCGTCACCCGCTACCGCAGCGATGAACGCTACAGTGCCGTAGGCGCCTCCGGAGCAGTCTCCGCCGTGGTTTTCACCTATATTTTCTTCGCCCCTCTGCAGAAGATCTATTTCTATGCGGTCCTGCCCATCCCCGGCATCGTTTTCGGAATCCTCTACCTGGTGTACTCCAGTTACATGAGCCGCCGCAACAAAGACAACATCAACCATTCCGCCCACTTCTGGGGAGCCGTGGTGGGATTCCTCTTTCCAATCCTTCTGGAGCCCTCGCTGGTAAAGGTCTTTTTTGAAAATCTATTCCCTTCGTAAAAATGATTCCAGAGTCTGCACCTGAGAAACCGACCACCGGGAAGTTCATTTTCCTCGACCGCGACGGGGTGATCTGCGACAACTCCGAGCATTACTACATCACCCGCCCGGAGGAGTTCCGTCTGAATCCCGGGGTGATCGAAGCCCTTTCGGAGCTGAAAAGCCGGGGGTACCGGTTTATGATGGTCACCAACCAGGGGGGGATCAGCAAAGGGAAAAACACCCATGAAAGTGTGGCCGAGGTGCATCGCCATATGCAGACCCTACTTTCAGAGGGAGGAATCGAACTGGAGGAGATCTACTACTGTCCGCACCACAGCGACAACGAAGCGTGCCTCTGCCGAAAACCGCTGCCGCTTCTGCTGGAAAAGGGAATTGCCCGTTTTGGAGCCGACCGGGACCGCTCCTGGTTCATCGGCGACTCCGGCCGGGACACCGAGGCCGGCAAAGCTGCCGGACTGAACACCCTCCAAACCGAACCCAACACCGACCTCCGCCAAATCCTCCTCACCATCAAAGACTAGTCAAAAGCCCTTCTATTAGACCTTTACAGGCTTTATGAACTTTACGAACTTTATAGACTTTAGTTCAGGTTTGGATCATCCGGAAAGTTAGCCCACGCCTTATACTTGTTCTTATAGCGCTTGAGGGTTTCACTCCACGATTCGGCCCCCATCTGCTGCATGATCATGCGGGGCGAGATCTTTCCCACCAGCCAGGCGTTCTCCTGCAGCTCTCCCTCCAGCTGCTGGGCCGACCATCCGGCATAGCCCAGGAAAAACCGGAGTTCAAAGGGCCTCACCCTCTGTGCGGCGATCAGCTCCTTGACGTGATCGAAGTCTCCGCCCCAGAAGATCCCGTCGGAAACCTCCACACTCTGGGGGATCTGTTTACCGATGGTATGGATGTAATGGACCGTGTTGTTCTGCACCGGTCCGCCCACCGATATGGTGAACTCGGAATCAGGAAAGTCGTCCACGATCTCACTGATGCTTAACTCCAGA
>CAZOHA010000116.1:0-3310 GCA_964579515.1 uncultured Bacteroides sp.
TAGACCCGCCCCCGGAAGCAAAAAAAGTGCTTCAGGCAGCAGGAAACCCGCCCCCGGAAGCAAAAAAAGTGCTTCAGGCAGCAGGAAACCCGCTTCTGCAGGTAAAAAGACCGCAACCGGAAGAGCGGAGGAGGGTCTCCTGCTGGACCTTAAATCCGATCTGACCATCGGACGGGCAGTGGAACTGAAAAACAGATTTTCGGAGCACCTTCAGGGTAAAAAGAAAGTAAGGATCATCAGCAGCGCAGGAAGCAGAGTCGATGTTTCGTTCGTCCAGATTGTGCATGCCTTCCGGAAAGAGGCCCGGGAAAAGGGGGTGGAGATCGAATGGGAGCTGCGAGTCGATGAACAGTATGAGAAAATGCTCATTCAGGCGGGCCTCCTGCCGGCCCGGTTATTCAGCTAGCGTACAGACAGAATATGGCACTGGATCAATTCAGCAAAAAGTTTATCGAGGAGGCCACCGATCATGTACATGACCTGGAGGAGGCCTTGTTCCTGCTGGAACAAAACAGCGAAGAAAAGAGTACGATTGAGCGGGTATTCAGGGCCATGCACTCCCTGAAAGGCGGTGGTTCCATGTTTGGTTTCACCAGGATCAGTGAGATCACCCATCACATCGAGACCATCTACGATCTGATCCGGAACGATCAGATGAAAATGTCGGATCAGATCCTCGATACTACTTTCAGGGTGGTAGACCATCTGAAGGTGATGCTGGGTGAGGAGAATGAGCTTTCGGCCGATACCAGGAAAACACATGACGAGCTGCTGAATCTGATCCAGGATATGGCGGAAAAGAACATCGACGATGGTCCGGTTACCGGTTCCGGTGAAGAGAATGCCGGCTCCCCCAGGACTATCTATATTCATTTCAGGCCGGATCCGCACATTATGCAA
The DNA here is from genome assembly GCA_964579515.1 of uncultured Bacteroides sp. Lineage (GTDB taxonomy): Bacteria > Bacteroidota > Bacteroidia > Bacteroidales. The sequence continues at coordinate 901 of CAZOHA010000116.1, forward strand.
TTCGGAAACAATCCGCTCTTTCTGATCGATGAACTGGCCATGCTGGGCAGGATCACCAGTATCGCCCGGATGGATGAGATTCCGGATTTTCAGAATTTGGATCCATCTTCCTGCTATGTATCCTGGGACATGGTCCTGGTTACAGACAGGGAGGTAAGTGCCATACACGACGTATTCATCTTTGTTCTCGACGACAGCAAGATCGAGATCGAAATCGTATCCGATACGGACCTTTTCCTGGATGAGGCATTCAATCAGTTGCTGGGTCAGGCGGCCGCGGATAAAGGAAACATCACCCTGGAGGAGATCCGCGATTTCGTTTCGGCAAAGAGAGTGGATGAAGATCCGGAAAGGGAGCCTGAGCCTGAGAACGGCAAACAACTGGCTGCCGGAGCGGGAGGTGAACGGGGAAAAAACCAAATTTCAAGTATCAGGGTCGATTCTGATAAGATCGACCACCTGATGAACCTGGTCAGTGAACTGGTCACCACCCAGGCACGGCTCAATCTTTATACGGAGCGGCAGGAAAGCAGTACAAAAAACAGCAACAGTGAATTGCTCCAGATTAGCGAGAATGTACAAAAGCTGACCCGCGACCTCAGGGACCTCTCCTTCAGCATTGCGCTGATTCCGATTTCCCACTCCATGATCGGATTCAAGCGGCTGGTCAGGGATCTCTCGAAGGAGTTGAACAAAAAGGTGGAATTCATTACCGAAGGAACAGATACGGAGCTGGATAAGAATATTATAGAGAGTCTGAACGACCCTATCCTGCACATACTGAGAAACTGCCTGGACCACGGGATTGAAGACCCGGCCACCAGGTTGGCAAAGGGAAAGCCCGAAACGGGAACGATCCTTTTCAAAGCCTTCTATACAGGAGCCAGCGTCTGCATCGTCATACACAATGACGGTGCCGATATGGACGAGGAGGTCATCCGCTCGAAAGCTTTGGAGAAGGGACTGATCAGTCAGGATGCCCAACTATCCAGGAAAGAGATCCTGAACCTGGTCTTCGAACCGGGATTTTCCACCTCGAAGAAGGTCACCGACATCTCCGGCAGGGGAGTGGGCATGGATGTGGTGAGGCGAAAGATCTCCGAGCTGCGCGGAGAGGTGGAGATCGACTCTGCAACAGGGAAGGGGACCACGGTCACCATTAAGCTTCCGCTGACCCTCTCCATTATTGATGGTTTGCTGATCAGAATTGAGGAGACCCATTTCATTATTCCGCTGGTGGCAGTGCATAAGATTTTCGGGATACGCCACGATGAGATCAGGGAGAACTTCAACCGGGTCCTGGTGCTGGACGGAGAACAGATCCCTTACCTCTATCTCCGGAAAGCTTTCGGAATCGCGACCAACGGCCTTGTCACCGAACAGGCTATCGTAATAAACTACGATGACAAGAAGGTCGCCTTTGTGGCGGACAAGGTCGTCGGGGAGTACCAGGCGGTCCTGAAGACCCTGGGAAAACATTACAAGGACCAGGACATCATCTCCGGGGCTACCATCCTGGGAGATGGGTCGGTTGCACTGATTATGGATACCAACAGAATGGTCAATCACTTTTTTTTCACTGGTAAATAAAAAAATTCATGGAACAAATGAAGGAATCAGAGATCAACTCTTATCTCTCTTTTAGACTGGGAGAGGAGGAGTTTGCCGCTCATGTCACCAAAGTGGTGAACATCCTTGAGATGACCCGGATTACGAAAGTGCCCAGAACACCCCCTTACATGAAAGGGGTGATCAACCTGAGGGGAATGGTGCTGCCGGTCATCGATACACGCCTGAAATTCGGTATGGAGGCCACCGAGTATACCGATAACACCTGCATCGTGGTCATGGACCTGAACATGGAGGATGAAATCGTCCATGTGGGTGCCCTGGTGGATGAAGTCGTAGCCGTACTCGAGATAGAGGAGAACGAAATCAAGCCTCCGCCGAGCATCGGAAGTACCTACAACAGCGATATCATCACCGGTGTCGCCAGTCAGGATGATAAATTCATCATGATCCTCGATATGGAACGGATCTTTTCCACCGACGAGATCAATAAGCTGAAAACCACCGGCGGGGAGACCGACAGTCCCGGCAGGGAGGCCAAAAGCACCAAAGGGACCGAGGCGAAACAGAAGAAGGTGGAAGAGGTTTCCGGAACTAAGTAAAACCTGAGAAAATACCCGTTATGACATCAAAGGAAGATAAGAACGGCGGAAAACCATCCGCGGCATCCGAATCGAAGGATATTCCAAAAGAACAACCAAAACAAAAATCTGAGACCATGGATTCTAAGAGTACCCAAAGCAATGGTAAATTGAACGCGCTTGAAGCGCAACTCAATGATTGTCAGGAGAAGGTATCCTACCTGAACAAAGTCCCCACACCCATCATGTCCATCGACCGC
>CAZOHA010000117.1:0-3298 GCA_964579515.1 uncultured Bacteroides sp.
TGATCACACACATGAGCACCGCTACGAAATAAGACTGAATAATAACCATGGTAGTAGTTAGTGGTTAGTTAGTGGTTATTGGTAAGTTACTAATAACTGGTTTATAGGTTTTTATGGTTACCGGACCAGCCATACCCGATCCCAGGAGCCCGTACTCCGTCCGGGGGATGGTCTCCAGGGGCCAGGTCCAGGCATTGGGAAGCCGCGTGACATTGGTCCGTGTCCGCCGTTTTTCCAGGGGAAGCCTGGCATCTCCTGCCAGACCATTGGCCCAGGTGTTGGCCACCTCCACCTTCAGCCGGTTTGTGCCCTCATTCAGTTCCCCGGTGACCTCGATCCGGAAAGGTGGTTTCCAGAGGATCCCCAGCTCCTTTCCGTTCAGGATGACCCTGGCAGTTTCAATCACCTCCCCGATCTCCAGGAACAACCGATCTCCGATATCCGGTGCCTGGAGCTCCCATTGAAATTCCTTCTCATAAGCGGCGATGCCGGAGAAGAACCGGATCCCATCCTCGGGCCTTTCGTTCCAGAGGACCAGCGAATCGAAGACTATCCTGCCCGCCCCGGCATTCTCTTCGGGAAAATGGACCTGCCAGCTGTCCGACAGTACCAGGGTTTCGGCCGGCACCATATTCGGATTCATCTCCGGTGGTAAATCACCGGCATCCTTCGTCTTACCGGGTGACTGATGGTATGGATGAAAGACCATGAACAGGGAGCCATGCCCCTCCAGAAACAGCGGCACCTCACACCGTCCGTCCGGGAGCTGTTCCGCCTGCAGGCTGTACATTTTTCCGCTGGAGGGATCCCAGCACTCGACGCTCTTGTCCGGCTGACGGACCTTTACTGTGCCGGAAATATGTCGATCCTTCGTATTGCGGATAAAGTACCAGTCGCTCTCCCCTTCTTTTCGGTGAATAAAATCAACAACATCCACACCGGCTTCACCGGTGAATTGCAGATCGGGAACCACTCCCCTGTCCTTCATCACCTGTTTCAGTCCGGCACCCCGGTAAATTCTTCCCCGGCCATAATCGTTATGGGTTCTCTCAGTACCGTCGGTTTCACCCCATAATTCCTCAGCCAGCTGCCTGACCTCCCGGTCTCTCTCCTCACGTTTGAAGAGTCCATGACTTCGATTGGGCTGCGGACCTGCCACAGTGGCCCCCTGACGGACCAAGTCTGCCACCTTTTTAAGTATTTCCGGCTGCATATAGGGCTCGTCCGGAAGGACCAGTACCTCATAAGAGGGCCCGTGCGGAAGTACCAGCCTCCCATCCTTCACCCCGAGCCGGTTCAGCAGAATATCCGAATTGATCACATCATAATCGTATCCCGGTCCCAGTCCGGGAACCGGTTGCCTGGCGGGCACGAAATTGGGGACCGAGTCGCCGTAGTAAAAGAGCAGGTCGCCCGCGAAATCGCCCTGCTGGAGCATGAAGCTGCAACGCCCCAGATACTCCATGAAGGGACGGGCCATGGGCCACCAGATCCGCTGTTCATTCACCAGGGTCCCGAAAGCATAGACCCATCCGGGCTCCCCCGCTTCCTCCGGAGTGTGGGGCCAGGTATGGAACACGATCCGGTTGAGTCCCTCACAGAAGGCCCTGTCGGCCGCGGGTTTCAGGTCGCCCGGACCCTCGTTCCAGAGATGGGTGCCGGTAAATGCTTCCGCCTCCACATACTTCCGGTCGTAGATATGGGAAGCGCTGGCCACCCCCTTGATCACCTGGAGCTCTTCCAGCCAGTGACTTCCGCGCTCCGATTCCCTGACCTCCCGCCAGAACTGGTTGTTATCCGGAACATGCCAGAATTCACCCCTGGGATAGGTGAGTACCCCGGAGGATTTCAACGATTCGAAGGGACAATTGTGCACGGGCCACCCGGGGCCGGCCGCCTCGGCCACAAAACCGATCCCGTGCTCCTCGCAGATTATGCGGCTCCGCTCATAATGGTTCTCGATGATCAGGTCGGAAAGAACACGCCGGTAATCGTAAAGGAACCTCCGGGTGGTCTCGTGGTCACCCGCCACCGCTCCTTCAAGGGCCGGCAGATAGGGAACCGGGCTGTACCCCATCCGCCTCTCGAATTCGGGAACCATCAGCGGGGTCCAGAGCTGACCCTGGATCTCGTAGCTGTCGGTGTAGAGATAGGAGAGCCCCGATTCACCGACCGGTTTTCCCAGCTCCTTTTCGATCGCTTCGATAAAAAAGCGGATATGCCGCTCCGTGGCCTCCTCACTGAAGTGATCGATCATGGGGCCGCCGGAGTTGGGCGTGCTGGAGATCATCGGCTGTCCGGTGTTGGTGCAGACATACCGCACCACCTTCCAGGTGCCTTCCGGAATCTCCCACAACAACATCCCTGTGCTGTCCATCCGGTCCGACAGATCGATGATCCCCTCCGGATCGACGACACGGCCGGTGAGGGTGTTTACAATTTCAGAAGCGTCACCGGTTGGGGCTTCAGAAGCGTCACCGGTTCCGGGACAGACCATCTCGGAATCGTCCCGGTAGGCGATCACGCAGATATCCTTATAATAAAGCGGAAGTCCGTCCTCTCCCCTGGGGATGATGGCCCTGGTCTGCCGCCCCGGTTTGCCCGCCATGTCGGGCAGTTCCGGAAAAGGAAGGAGCAACTGCTGTTCACCCGGACCGTGGACCTTCAACTGGCTGCGAAAAAGCCCCATGGTCTGATGTTCGGGAAGGGTCCAAGCTCCGCCCGAATTCCATCCGCTGGAAACGATCAGTCCCAGTGCGAGCCCCGTCCGTTCCGCCTCCCCGATGGCGTGGACGATTCCTTTCAAATAGGCATCCGACATGAAGGGCGGACCCGCAGGCATGATGCTGTCCTCGTCCACCACACTCCGCACATCCCAGATATCGAATCCCCCCAGGCCCATGCGAGCTGCCTCCTCCATCTCCCGGGTCAGCTCATCCCGGTCGAAATTCCCGTCCACCCAGTCCCAGAACGCCCGAGGCCTGGCCTCGGGAGGAGGTTGAACAAATCCCTCCCGAAGTGCTTCCAATCGGACCGCCCCGTCCATTTCCCCATCCCTCCGGATTTCCCGGTTTACACAACCATTCGAAACAATCAGCACAAGGACTAGAATAGATACCGACCCTCGTATAACCTTCATTTATAACACTTTACGACTTTACGACTTTACGACTTTACAGACTTTACGACTTTACGACTTTACGACTATTACGGACTTTACGACTATTACGGACTTTACGACTCATTCGTATTCCCATTTCAGTATCCACGGGTCATTGGTCCTTTCCTGGAACTCCCT
>CAZOHA010000118.1:0-1908 GCA_964579515.1 uncultured Bacteroides sp.
TTCTCGGGCTGATCACTAAAATGTCGTCTTTGATGCCGATGAAAAACAGAATCAACAATCCCACGATCACATATTTCAACTGTTGATCAAATCCCTGATCGCCGAACAGAACCGTGGGAAGGATCATTCCGATAAATACCGCTGCACCTCCGAGGGTGGGAATAGCTGAGGTATGGGACTTTCTGCTGTCGGGAGCATCAAAAAGCCCTTTCAGCTGGGAAACCTTGACGATGGAGGGTATCACCGTATAGGTCAAGGTGAATGCAAGGATAGCACACAGCGTGATCATCGCCCCAACGGGGAGATGAATGGTCATATTACCGAAGCCATATTCCATGGCTGATTATCTCAGGGTTAGCCGGCCACCCTTCCGGGCGCCATGTTTTATGACATGAAATTACCAATAACCTCCCGGGAACTACCCCTCAGCAGGGTCCAATTTGACTAATGGACCAGAAATTACGACGTAATAAAAGAAATTACCATCCGAACAACCCGGATTTTATGTCGGTCACTATCCACAAATCTTTAGATTTAATCTGTCTAATAATGTAATTGGAGGACAAAAACAGGAGAATTATCAAAATGTTAATATCATTTTTTCTTTGATATGACCCATAGAAACAGGAACATAATCGCCCCGTTGACGATGAGCAGTTCGAAGCCGAACTGGTAGCCGGCGAAGAGGCGGGCCGAGAAGAGGCTGAGAAGGTAGGAGAGCACCGGCGACAGAATGGCCAGAAAAGGCACTGGATGTGGCCAGGAAACTGATCCTGGAGAAGGTGGGGTGAGCCTTGAAAAAGTGGGGTGAGCCTCAAGAGGGTGGGGTGACTTTAACCCGGGCCGGAAGGTGCCTGAACGAACCGGGTCAGGGCTCTCAATCGGGATACTCTTCCAGTTCTATCTGCTCCAGAGAATTCTCTTCTTCTTTCCTGTACCAGGAATCCGTGTCGGGTATGACCGGCTCGAGCTTGCCGGGCTCCATTCTGCTTATAAACGATTTAGCTGCTGTGTTCTTAAGAAACCTGCCTCTGAACGACGGGCGTGGAATGACCGAGTGACTGAAGGTATCCGGAATCATCCATTTCTTATTATTCCCGGTCATCTCATGGAATGCCGATTCTTTCCTTCTCCGGTACCTGATCATCAGGCTGGGTATGGATGCAGCCACTATTGCCAGGGGAAATATCAGACCCAGGAGCCTGATATTCCCAAGCCCCGAAAAGGAGACCGAAATCAAAATGATTATAAGATTCACCGAAAGGATGAGCAATGTGGACTTCAGGTGTGAATACCCCAGATCAAGGAGCCTGTGATGGACATGAAACCGGTCCGGCTGAAAGGGCGATTTACCCCATAAAATGCGAAGGGTGAATACCCTTAATGTATCGGTCATGGGAACAATAAGCACTCCGAACGCAATGGCGGGTGCAGCATCGCCTATGGTCCCCATCGGATGCTCCAGGCTCGATTCGAGAAAACTGACGGTGAAAATCGATATCACCATCCCGATGATCAGGGATCCGGTATCACCCAGAAAAATCTTGAAAACCTTCCCGAAAACATTAAATCGAAAGAAGGCCAATATTGCCCCTACGGCCGAGAAAGAAAAGGCGGCCAGAGCACTATTCCCGATCAACAGGAACCAGATTCCGAAGGAGGTAAGAGTGAGGATCCCCACCCCTGATGCGAGCCCGTCAATGCCGTCAATCAGGTTGAGACTATTGATGATCACTATAAAAACGAAGATGGTGAAAAATACACTAAAGAGATAAGATATCTCCTGAATCCCCAAAAAACCATGGAAACCGGTAATCCTGATATTACCCATGATCACCACGATGGAAATGGCAAACAATTCGGCCAACAACTTCTACTTCACCAATAATTTCAAATCCCCCCGCACCG
>CAZOHA010000118.1:1918-3261 GCA_964579515.1 uncultured Bacteroides sp.
TTCTCGGGCTGATCACTAAAATGTCGTCTTTGATGCCGATGAAAAACAGAATCAACAATCCCACGATCACATATTTCAACTGTTGATCAAATCCCTGATCGCCGAACAGAACCGTGGGAAGGATCATTCCGATAAATACCGCTGCACCTCCGAGGGTGGGAATAGCTGAGGTATGGGACTTTCTGCTGTCGGGAGCATCAAAAAGCCCTTTCAGCTGGGAAACCTTGACGATGGAGGGTATCACCGTATAGGTCAAGGTGAATGCAAGGATAGCACACAGCGTGATCATCGCCCCAACGGGGAGATGAATGGTCATATTACCGAAGCCATATTCCATGGCTGATTATCTCAGGGTTAGCCGGCCACCCTTCCGGGCGCCATGTTTTATGACATGAAATTACCAATAACCTCCCGGGAACTACCCCTCAGCAGGGTCCAATTTGACTAATGGACCAGAAATTACGACGTAATAAAAGAAATTACCATCCGAACAACCCGGATTTTATGTCGGTCACTATCCACAAATCTTTAGATTTAATCTGTCTAATAATGTAATTGGAGGACAAAAACAGGAGAATTATCAAAATGTTAATATCATTTTTTCTTTGATATGACCCATAGAAACAGGAACATAATCGCCCCGTTGACGATGAGCAGTTCGAAGCCGAACTGGTAGCCGGCGAAGAGGCGGGCCGAGAAGAGGCTGAGAAGGTAGGAGAGCACCGGCGACAGAATGGCCAGAAAAGGCACCAGGCGGTCGCGCACCTGCAACCGGGTGAACATTCCGAAGGCATAAAGGCCCAGCAGCGGTCCGTAAGTGTACCCCGCCATCCGGAACAGGGCCGCGATCACGCTCTCGTCATTGATGGCCCGGAAGATCATGATCACGATCCCCAGAACCACGGAGACCCCCAGGTGCACTATTCGCCGGGTGCGGGTCAGCCGCGCCTCCTCCATTTTCTGTCCGTCGAGGATATCGACCGTAAAGGAGGTGGTCAGCGCGGTCAGTGCCGAATCGGCACTGGAGTAGGCCGCTGCCACCAGTCCCAGGATGAAGAAGATCCCGACCACCTGGGGCAGGTATCCTCCGGTGGCGATCAGGGGAAACAGGTCATCGGTGGCCTCCGGGAGGCCCAGTCCCCGGTACCGGGCATACTGGATCAGCACCGCTCCCAGGAACAGAAAGAGGAGATTGAAAGGGATCAGGGAAAAACTCATCAGGTACATGTTCTTTTTGGCCTCCCTGATGTTTCTGCAGCTCAGGTTCTTCTGCATCATATCCTGGTCCAGCCCGGTCATCACGATGGTAATGAACGCCCCGCTCAGGAAATGCTTGACAAAGT
>CAZOHA010000119.1:0-3243 GCA_964579515.1 uncultured Bacteroides sp.
GTCGACAGCATCACCGGACTGTTCGATCCGGCGGTTGCAGGGATCGGCATCCACCCCGTTGCCTTTGTCACTGAACCCGATGCCTTCGGCTGTTCAGGGATTGACTCCCTGGTGATCAGGGTTGCCGGGATACCGGAAGCTTCCTACCTGACCGGTGATACGGCATGGTGTGAGCGGTCCGACAACCGCTCCACCGCCGCCATACTGATCTCAGGTTCCGACACCTCCCTGTTCGACCTGTTGATCGAATCGGGAGGAGTGGTGGATACCATCTCCGGCCTACCTGCCGACACCCTCCTGCTGGAGCTGGATAACCGCGTGGGAAAGAACGACTATGTCCTGAAGAAGGTGATCGAAAATCATGGAGCCAGCACATGCGATGCTGACCTGAATGACACCCTGACCATCGAAGTATACCCGAAACCCGATATGACCGTCACAGCCTTCACGGATGACCTCTGCAGTCCGGTCGATGTCCGGTTCTCCGCTGCTGCCGGCTACGATAAGTACTACTGGAATTTCGGAGACGGCGACTCCACCATGGTCCGCTCTGAGGACCATACCCATACCTATTTCCTCCCGGTGGGGGATTCCATCCAATTCTATGTGGATACCATCGACGGGGTGATCGATACCATCTATTACCCGGTCTTCCGGACAGACACCACTTACCAATACCGCCTGATCATCGAATCCTTCCGGGGTTGCCGCGATACCATATCCGACAGCCTGACCATCTTTGCCGCTCCCGAGGCCGATTTTTTCGTCTCCCCGCAGATCCAGAGCTACCCGCAGACCAGGGTCTTCCTGATCAACCGGTCCTCCTACGGAGAGTGGTCCTACCTGTGGGATTTCGGTGACGGTGATACCGCCGCAGTCAAGGAGCCTGCCAGTCACCAGTATGACTCCACCGGCTTCTTCGATATCGAACTGAAAACCTTCAATCTCTTCTGCAGGGACAGCATTTCAAAACGGATCCAGATCCTGCCCCCACCCCCGGTATCGCAATTCGGGCCCGACTCCATCGGCTGTCCGCCGCTGGAGATCAGTTTCTTCAATAACAGTCAGTTTGCCGATTCCTACATCTGGGATTTCGACGACGGCACCTTCTCCACCGAACCGGAACCCACCCACACCTTCCATGAAAGCCGGGAACATCATGTCAAACTGATCTCACTGGGACTCTCCGGGGCTGATACCTCGGAATTGATCATCGACCTTTATCCCCGGCCCACGGCACTTTTCGAGGTCTACCCGAAGAAAGCAAAAAACCTGAAACAGATCTTCAAATTCCTGAATAACTCCATTAACGGAGCCAATTACCTCTGGGATTTCGGAGACGGGAACACCTCGCCTGAAGAGAATGCCTCACACATTTACGGGGAGGAAGGGGAATACACAGTTACGCTCTATGCCTGGAGCGAGAACGACTGCCCCGATACCCTGGTCAGGGAACAGCTGATCTCGGTAATCGCCGGGGAGGGATCGGTGGAGTTCCCCAACGCCTTCGTATGGAACGGGAGCGGGCCCACAGGCGGACACTGGTCGGAGAACACCATCGACAATACGGTCTTCCACCCCAATGTGATCAATGCCGTTGAGCTGCAGATGATCATCTACAACCGCTGGGGAGAGAAGCTGTTCGAATCCAACGATGTGTACGTGGGATGGGACGGCTACCTGGAATCGGGGCAACTGGCCAGTCCCGGCGTCTATGTCTACAAAGCCTGGGTCACTTATATCGACGGGAGCGAGGAGCTGATCACCGGCGATGTCACCTTTCTGCATTGACCGTTCCCTTTTTTCATTCTTCACTTTATTTGGATTACCGGACGAATAAATGTAGATTTCGGCGTTTTATTCCAATCAATCTGAAATCGAATCATCCAATATGCTTTTAATATGAAACTCTATATTCCTCCGAGGTACCGGTCCCTTCTCCCCCTGAAAGAGACGGAACGCGCCATCAAACTGATCAAGGACTTTTTCGAAAGCAACCTGGCCGCCGAACTGAAACTGCGCAGGGTCACCGCCCCCCTTTTCGTACAGCGCGGCACCGGGATCAACGATGATCTGAACGGGATCGAGCGTCCGGTCTCCTTCCCTGTGAAGGATATGGACGGAACGGTGGCCGAGATCGTCCACTCCCTGGCTAAGTGGAAGCGAATGATGCTGGCCGATTACGAGATCGCCAACGGCTACGGGATCTACACCGACATGAACGCACTCAGGCCCGACGAGGAGCTCGACAACATCCATTCCATCTATGTGGACCAGTGGGACTGGGAGAAGATCGTCATACCGGCGGAGCGGAACCTGGAATACCTGAAATCGATCGTCCGTCAGATCTATTCCGTAATCAAGCGGACCGAGTTCATCGTCTATGAAAACCATCCGGGGATCGTTCCGATGCTTCCCGACGAGATCCGGTTCATCCATGCCGGAGAGCTACTGGAACAATATCCAGGACTGGATCCGAAGGAGAGGGAGCACCGGATCGCACAAAAACACGGAGCGGTATTCATCATCGGGATCGGGGCCGATCTGGCCGACGGTAAACCCCACGACGGAAGAGCCCCCGATTACGACGACTGGTCGAGTGAGACCGCGGACGGATACAGGGGACTGAACGGTGATATCGTGGTATGGAACCCTGTTCTGGAAACCGCCTTCGAACTCTCCTCCATGGGGATCCGGGTCGACCGCCAGGCCCTGCTTCGCCAGCTGGAGATCCAGGATAAACTGGAGCGGAAGGAGCTCCTGTTCCATAAACGGCTGATCGCCGGGGAGTTCCCCGAATCGGTGGGAGGCGGTATCGGTCAGTCGAGGCTCTGCATGTATTTCCTGCGCAAAGCGCACATCGGCGAGGTACAGGCCAGCCTGTGGCCCGGCCAGATGCATGACCATTGCCGGCGGTCGGGCATTTTTCTCATGTGATTCCGTATTTGGGATTTTTTTACCTTTAGGCTTCGAAACCAACATAAACCTGAAGAAATGGAATCCATTTTCCGTCGCAGGATGATCCCTGCGGGCTCCTGCCTTACTTTTTTCCTGATTGTTTTTTCAACCGGGCTCTCTGCCGGAGAGCCTTTCACCGCATCCGGCCTGCTGGAGCTGCGATCGGTGGGCGGGCTGGAGATCAGTCCCGACGGAACCGAATACCTCTATGCGGTCTACACGCCCCGGGGACCCAATGAAAAGCCGGGCGGCAGAAGGGTGGAATATCTCCGTTCAGGCCTGGAG
>CAZOHA010000120.1:0-3221 GCA_964579515.1 uncultured Bacteroides sp.
TGGCACGGGTGAATGCTGTGTAAAGCCATCTGAGGTAATCCAGTGAGAGCATCTCGTCGGTAAAGTACCCCTGATCGAGGAAGACTGATCTCCACTGCCCTCCCTGTGCTTTGTGACAGGTAACCGCGTAAGCGAATTTTACCTGGAGGGCATTGTAATAGGGATCCCGGGCGATCTTTCCGGACAGATCCCTTTTATTGGTGGTATCCGGGTAGTCCTCAGCCACCGATAAGTAGAGGCTTCTTTGTTGATCATAATTCATGGAGGGTCCATCGAGGCCGATCACATCCAGCAACACTTTCACATCCAGCTCCTCCAAACCGTAGTCGGGCAGGCTGACCGAAAGATCGGCAAACCGGTGACCGTGCATCTCTTCCGTGCGGCGGACCCTTTCCACCCTGATAATATCCCCGTTGGCGATAAAATCGATCTTCTGACGGTCATCCTTCCAGAAATAGTTATTCTTCACCACCATCAGCAGGTCACCTGCCGAGAGCTGCTCCTCCCGCCAGAGGATCTGGCTCCGAATGGCGGCATTGAACCGGTTGGCCCTTTTGTTGGAGCGGGTCACCACCATCGTCTCCTCCAGCCCGTAACGGTCATAGGAACGGGTGATCTCCTCCAGCAGGTCCTCTCCCGAAATGATCTTCACATCGCCGAAAGACTGGAACAGGAGTTCCGGATAGTCCACCTGGCGGCTGGTGATCAGCGACCGGATGGCCGTAGCGTTATAAAGAACGCCCGATTCTTTCGATTGCCTGACCACATCGGTCATCTCGATCTCCCGGACCCTGTAACCCGATGCCTCCAGCCTGCCCCTGTCCAGGGCCGGGCTGATTTCGAGTCCCACCGGCGGGAGCTGTGCCGTATCCCCCACCAGGACCAGACTGCACCGGGATCCGCTCTCCACGTACTCGAGCAGGTCCCTGAGCAGGTCCCCGCTTCCAAAGTTTGAGCCGGGCGACCGGTCTCCGATCATGGATGCCTCATCAATGATAAAGCAGGTGTCTTTGTGAAGGTTACGATCCAGGATAAATTCACCCAATCCGTCCCTCCCTGATTTTTGCCGGTAGATCTTTTTATGGATGGTCCATGCGGGCTGCCGGGTATAGGCGCTCAGAACCTTGGCAGCCCGTCCGGTGGGCGCCAGCAGCTGATACTTCCGGCCCGTCTGTGACAGTGTATTCACCAGGCTGTGAAGAAGGGTCGTCTTCCCGGTTCCTGCATACCCCTTTAACATCATGATCTCACCGGGATCATCCTCCTCCAGAAAAATGGCCAGTTCAGTGATCAGCGCCTTCTGGTCCGGGGTGGGTTGAAAGGTAAGATTTTCAAGCAATTTGGAAGCCAGGAAATTTCTCAGCATCAGTTTTAATTCATACTTTTAAAAATATATAATTTATTTTTTTTGCTAAATTTGTGCGCAAACCTCTAAACTCAAACCTCATGAGGAAAGTAATTCAGGTTCTGTTTGTTCTGATAATCATTGTATTGGGATACCTGATTGTGGAAAGTATCATGGAACCGATCCGCTTCAACCAGGAGGTCGAAGAGAGGGAACAGGCCACCATCGAGAAGTTGATCGAAATCCGTGAAGCTCAGAAAGCCTACAAGGATATCTATAAGCGTTATACCAGCAGTTTCGATACGCTGATCAACTTCCTCAAGAACGACTCTTTCGCCGTGGTGAAAGCGATCGGTGACATTCCCGAGGAGTGGATGGAAGAGATGGGATTCGATGCAGCCAGGGAAAGGGCCATCGAAGAAGGGGTGATTATCCGGGAAACCACCAAAGTCCCGGTGAAAGATTCCCTTTTCAGTGAAGACTACCCCATCGACTCTCTCCGGTATGTCCCCTATACCGACGGAGTCGAATTTGATATGGAATCGAGTCATATACTGACCTCCTCCAACCTGGAGGTACAGGTGGTCGAAGTATCGGTTCACTACGACGACCTGCTGACCGGTCTCGACAGGCAGCTGGTGGTCAATTACAAGGATGAACGTGACAAGATCGTCGGGTACGAAGGCCTGAAGTTCGGTTCCCTGGATGAGGGCACCCTCACCGGGAACTGGGAGTAGTCCCGGATCAATGATGCAGGCGGATAGTGTTATATCGGATACTATTACAGAAAAGATCCGACAAAATGGTCATCGATCCATTCGCTTTTCCCCGGATGGATTCTCCCTTTTGATTTCCGATGCCAGTTATAAACCTGTTCTGCTGAAACGATACACCTTCGACCAGGAGGTGCCACAGAATCTTTATCCTTCAGAATGTGAAAGGATCCTCGATGAATCGGGTTTGCTGAATTTTTCCGGTGAAAGTGTGCTGATTCTCGATTCCCGTGCGATGACCCTGATCCCGGGTCAATTCTTCGATCCGGCACATGACCGGGCCCTTCTGGAGCATGCGGCTGCGGTCGATCCCTCCGATCTGGTTCAGTACCGGAACCTGCGTGAAAGGGACCTGACCCTTCTTTTCTCCCTGCCCGGAGAACTTGAATCGCTGCGTCAAAGACTGCATGAAGAAACAAAGATCATTCCCACCTCCGAGTGTTTGGTATCACTCTCCGACCAGGTAAAGGCAAGTGATCACCAGCGGGGTTTCCTGATGGCCGAAGTACAGCACCGGACGCTGGACCTGCTGGTCATAAAGGGAGATCAGATACAGCTCCTGAACCGGTACGATCTGAACGACCCTTCCGATTTTATCTACCATACTCTGAATACGGCCAGGCAACTGGAAATGGACAGGGAGACCACTCCGGTTTACCTGTCGGGTATCGTCCATGAAGAGCATGAACTATTCGGACTGCTGGGGAAATATATCCGCCGGGTTCTGACCACTCCTTACTACCTGGAGGAGCTCTCCCGGCCATTGACCCTCCAGTACATGACCCTGTCAGAAGGCAGCAAGTGCGCATAATCAGCGGGAAATACCGGGGAAAACAGATCCGTCCCCCCCGGGATATCAGGGTCCGTCCCACCACCGATCTGGCCAAAGAGAGCCTTTTCAACATTATTGTCCATCAGCTCGACCTGGAGGAGCTGGAGGTGCTTGACCTGTTCGCAGGAACAGGAAGCATCTCTTATGAATTCGCCTCGCGGGGTACAAGAGCAGTGGTAGCCGTTGAGAGTGATTCCGTAAACAGCAGGTTCATCAGACAGACCTGCATGCAGCTGGCGATGGACCAGGTCCATGTGATCAGGGAGGATGT
>CAZOHA010000121.1:0-3096 GCA_964579515.1 uncultured Bacteroides sp.
AAGCTCACTGGTAACGGACAGATAACCGAGAACGACAATATGGCGATTGCCGGAATTCTTTCCACGCAGGTCTTAACGGATATCTTTCTCAAAAAAAATAATCCCTTCAGGAGTACCTCAATGAAGATACCCTGTCCGGTTATTTATGATAAAAAGATAAAACATAACGTAGAATGAATAAACCTGCATTTCATAAAGATATCCTGAAGATCCGGAACGTGGAGGGGTTGGTAGCTCAGATCACTGATCGTATTCATTCGGATGTAACCGGAAAGCTTCATCGTTTGGGCGGGGTCATCGGATTAAGCGGTGGAATCGATTCCTCGGTAACAATGGCGCTTACAGTGCGTGCCCTCGGGCCTGAGAATGTGCTGGGGATTCTGATGCCTGAAAAAGATTCCAGTCCGGATAGCCGTGAGCTGGCCATCCAACTGTCAGAAAAGTTCGGGGTCAGGACTATCAATGAGGAGATAACACCGGCTCTTGAGGGATATCGCTGTTATCAGCGAAGAGACCGGGCGGTCAAGGAGATCGTGCCCGGTTACGACCCCCTGAAGGATAAGATGAAAATCGGCATTAAGCAGAGCAGCAGCAGCTCCAAATTACCTCCGGTGTTTTATCTCACTGTGGTGCGTTTGGATGGTACGGAGATAGTCAAGCGACTACCGACACGGGAGATGAGGACCATAATAGCTGCCTCTAATTTTAAACAAAGAACCCGGATGTCGCTGTTATATCTTCACGCCGAAAGCCTTCATTATGCGGTGGTGGGCACTCCGAATAAACATGAAGTGGACCAGGGTTTCTTCGTGAAATACGGAGATGGCGGAGCTGACCTTTTCCCAATCGGGAAACTCTATAAGAATCAGGTTTACCAACTGGCCGATTATCTGGGGGTACCGGAGGAAATTATTGAAAGGACACCTACGACCGACACCTACAGTGCCGAGCAGACACAGGAAGAATTTTTTTATCAATTTCCGTTCGACCAGCTGGATCTCCTGTGGTATGCCTTTGAAAACCGGTATAATCCGGAGGAAGTGGGACCTGTGATGGAAATGGAGCCTGAAGAGATCCGGCTGATCTTTGCCAACTTTGAGCGCAGAAGCAATACGACTGATTACCTGCGCATGCCACCTGTTAATGATTACAGTTTCTTTAAACCTTGATCATCATGAACGTGTTTGACTATTTACTGGGTGAGTCAGGGTTTCTTCACAAGGATGTTTTGCTGGGGAACAAAGAGCAGTTGTCCTATTCGGACCTTCACCAGAATTCACTGAGATTGGCCCGTTACCTGAGAGAAACCCACGGACAGGACAATAACATCATCCTTGTCAGTCCGAACAATGGATTTTTTCTGGTGGCATACCTGGCCATTATGAAATCGGGCAATGTATGTGTTCCGCTCAACCCGGCCATCGAGGATAATAATCTGGATTTTATTACCAGGCTATGTGAATCGGATATCGCGATTATTTCCCCGACTCTGAAACATAGTAAATGGGAGTCCTTCCGGTTTCTCTATTATGAACTTCCCGGTCAGTCGGCAGGCAATAATGGGTTCGATATCCACCTTTTTGACGATGAGGATTTTGATCCTGGCAGATCGGCTGAAATCATTTTCACCTCCGGATCAACGGGAGAGCCCAAAGGAGTGATCATCACCCATCGGAATATCATTGCCAATACGGAATCGATTATTCAATACCTTGAGCTTACCGGTGATGATATCATAATGGTAGTCCTCCCCTTCTATTATTGCTATGGATTGTCATTATTGCATACGCACTTAAAAGTGGGGGGAAGCATGGTATTCAATAATAGCTTCATGTTCCTGGGCACGGTGATCAACGATTTGAAAAATTACCAGTGTACAGGTTTTGCCGGCGTACCGAGTCACTTTCAGGTATTGCTCCGGAAATCGAAGAGCTTCAAATCGACCGAGTTTCCTTCACTGAGGTACGTCACTCAGGCAGGAGGTAAACTGCACAAGGTTTTTATCAGTGAATTCAGGGAACACTTTCCGGGGATCCTTTTCTATGTCATGTACGGACAGACCGAGGCCACAGCCAGGCTGGCATATCTTCCTCCCGAAAAGCTTGAAGAGAAGCTGGGTTCCATGGGAAAGGCGATCCCGGGTGTGGAGCTGGATATCGTGGACGACGCTGGAAACCGGGTAAAGGAAGCCGGTATGGTGGGGGAACTGATCGCCAGAGGGGACAATGTGATGAAGGGATACCTGGGCGATGAAGAGTCGAACAGGAAAACACTTCGCAAAGGATGGCTTCATACGGGTGATCTGGCCTTCAGCGATGAAGACGGGTTCTTTTACCTGACCGCCAGAAAGAAAGAGATCATCAAGGTAGGGGGCCGGAGGATCAGTCCGAAAGAGATCGAAGAGGTCATCGTGACTATTCCCGGAGTGGTCGATTGCTCCATATCGGGAGTGTTTGACGAGATATTGGGGGAGGCACTGGAAGCAGAGATCGTGGTTTCTGACCCGAACGATCCATTGATGAACGAGGAGTCATTCCGGAAACTATGTGCCCAGCGGCTTGCCCCTGAAAAGATCCCTCAACTGATCCGGTTCACCGGTAAAATGGACATTGCAGCCACCGGAAAGAAAGTAAAAAAGAGAAGGCACTCCATCTGACGCCGAATTCGATTCACCGGAGGTCGAAAGATCTCATAGCGATCAGGTCGGTCAGGGTGATAATACGAGTTCCATCAGGTAGTCCCTGAACTGATCATATCCGGGTTCAAGGGGGATGGATCGTTTCTCCCCTTTATCGAATTCTGCCAGTCGCTCCGGAATTGTCATCGGCCGGCCGGTCACTTCCTCCACCGTTTCCCTGAACTTGGCCGGGTGGGCCGTCTCCAGGAAAATGCCGGTCATCCCGCTCCCGGTCAATCCAGGCTCCCCGCTCCCGGTTATTTCCGGCTCCTCCCTTCCGGTCATACCGGCCGTTCCGCTTTCGTATGCTTTCCGTTGTTCGTCCAGGTATGTCCGGGCAGCCTGGTAGCCGGTGGCGCCGTGGGGATCGCACAGATATCCGGTCCTCTGGTGCACCCGTTTCATAATCTCCCGGATCT
>CAZOHA010000122.1:0-3043 GCA_964579515.1 uncultured Bacteroides sp.
CCGACGTGAGTTTCAAAAAGGGAGACAAGCGTGACAAGGAGAGGAAGCTGGGGGTGAAGCTGATCGAGCAGATGCGCCGGGAAGATCCGCACCTGCCGGCCCTGATGCAATCGAGCGATCTCACCAATGATCCCATAGCCGAGTCTCTCGGAGCGGGTTTTCTGCACAAGTATTCCAAGGCCCTTTCGCATGAGCTCCGGAACTTCATCATTCAGAATTTCGGGTTCGGGGAATTCATATTCCGCTATCCGGAGACCATGGAGGAGGTGGACCGGGCGGTGGATCTGCAGGCGCTGCAGCGGAAGATCCTGGAGATCCCGGACGAGGTGCTGCACTATCATGCCAGCAAGAACCATTTCTCCAAGTGGCTCAACGCCAGAGCGATCTTTCCGGTGGCACAGATGTTCCGGTATGTGAGCAGTGAAGATTTCAAGGATCTGGGAGAGATCCGCACCTTCCTCTACGAGGCGATCTCCAGCTACCGGATCAGCAAGGGAAGGGGGATCATCGCACAGTTTGACAAAAACAGTCACGATACCTACAAAACCTTTTCCCGCATCGGTCAGGATTCGATCGGCGGGAAGGCGCGCGGACTGGCGTTCATCAATTCGGTGATCGAGAAGTTCCGCCTCTTCAGCAAATACCCCGATGTGGTGATCACCGTGCCCAAAACGGTGGTGTTGAGCACCGATGTGTTCGATGAGTTCATGGAGATGAATGATCTCTACCGCATCGGGTTATCCGACAGGCCCGACGAGGAGATCCTGGAGCATTTCGTGGCGGCCAAACTGCCCGGCTGGCTTCACCAGGATCTTTACACGGTGATATCGGTGACCGAAGCGCCGCTGGCAGTTCGTTCATCCAGCAAGCTGGAAGATTCACACTACCAGCCGTTTGCCGGAATCTACTCCACCTACATGATCCCGGTGAACAAGGAGGATACGGCTCAGACCATGGAGATGCTCACCAGCGCCATCAAGTCGGTGTATGCGTCGGTCTATTTCAGGGAGAGTAAGTCCTATATCGAAGCCACCTCCAACGTGATCGACGAGGAGAAGATGGGGATCGTTCTGCAGGAGGTCTGCGGCACCCGGCACGGTGATTCCTATTACCCCACCCTGTCGGGCGTGGCGCGCTCCATCAACTTCTATCCCATTGCACCCGAAAAGCCCTCCGACGGGATTGCCCGGGTGGCTTACGGTCTGGGAAAGTATATCATGGACGGCGGAATGTGCCTGAGGTTTTCCCCCTCCTATCCGAAAAAAGTGTTGCAGCTCTCCTCCACCCAGGCGATGCTGCGTGACACACAGAAGGCTTTTTATGCACTCGATCTGAAGGAGGAGCATTATCATGTTTCCACCGATGATGCGGTGAACCTGAAGCGGCTGAAGATCGACGAGGCCGCAGGCGATGCGGCCTTCAGGCATGTCTCCTCGGTCTACGACTACAATTCGGATGTGGTCAGGGACGGCACCCACTATGAGGGTAAGAAGATTCTCACGTTCAACGGCGTGCTTCAGCACGGGGCATTCCCTCTGGCCGAGATCCTGAAGGACCTGCTGGAGATCGGTCAGCGCGAAATGAACCTTCCGATCGAGATCGAATTTGCGGTGAACATGGAGGTGCCCAAGGGGATGCCCTTTATCTTCAATTTTTTGCAGATCAGACCGATCGTGGACACCGACCAGTCGAGCGAGATCCGTCTCGACCAGGTGGAGCGGGACGACACGATCCTCTATTCGGAAACAGCCCTGGGTAACGGGGAGTTCAGCGGGATCCGGGACCTGGTCTATGTGAAACCGGATAAGTTCGACGCCGCCCATACCAAACAGATCGCCGGATCGGTGGAAATCGTGAACCGCGGCTTCCGGGAGCGGGGCCAGCGTGCCCGGCAGCTGGTGCGGTCGGATTCGCCGGGTAGTGCGGATTCTTCTGTTGCAGCGGATTCCACCCGAGCAGCGAATCAGGCTGGTCCGGCAGGATCAGCCATCTCGGCAGATCAGACTGGTCCGGGAGGCCCGGCCGGCACGGCGGATCACGCTGGTCCGGCAGACGAAGATCGTTCCGCCTCTTTTTCCTCAGGCTCCGGCTCTCCCGATTTTGATGCTGCCGGATCGGGTGCGGCCGGCAAAGCCGAGGAAAGGGTAAGGGAATCGGGTGAACATCAATCCGGTTCACCGGCAGAGCCCGGACAGGGATACGCCCTTGTGGGGCCAGGCCGGTGGGGATCTTCCGATCCCTGGCTGGGCGTTCCCGTGAAATGGTCGCAGATCTCTGAGGCCCGGGTCATCGTGGAATCGGGCCTGGCCAATTACCGGATCGACCCTTCCCAGGGGACCCACTTTTTCCAGAACCTCACCTCTTTCCATGTGGGGTATATGACCATTAACCCCTATATCGACGACGGTCATTACGATAGCGCCTTTCTTGATCAGTTCCCGGCGGTTTATGAAGACGAATTCATCCGGCATATTCGTTTCGACCGCGACCTGGAGATCCGCATCGACGGCAAAACCAACCGGGGCGCCATCTTCAAGCCGGGTAGACCGGAAAAGCCGGCCAGGCAGGCGCGAAAGAGCAAGCCCGCCGCGGCTTCAAAGAAGAGTAAGCCCGGCACGGCTTCGAAGAAGAGCAAGCCCGGCAGCCCACTTTAGTCGTAAAGCCCACTTTAGTCGTAAAGCCCACTTTGGTCATAAAGTCTGTAATAGTCGTAAAGTCCGTAATAGTCGTAAAGTCTGTAAAGTTGTAAGGTCTGAAAGGTGATTTTCGCATGGTTTTGCGGTAGATTTTGGGGGATCTTTTTTTGGCAAATCACGAGGTAACAAAAATGTTGAGTCGTGAAACAGAAAAACCAATACCCATAGTTTTTTAATTCCGAGCATAAGAGCACAGCAACCAGATGCTTGCCCGCTCAAAGGAGCTACCT
This sequence comes from uncultured Bacteroides sp., assembly GCA_964579515.1. Classification (GTDB taxonomy): domain Bacteria; phylum Bacteroidota; class Bacteroidia; order Bacteroidales. The sequence goes on from CAZOHA010000122.1 coordinate 2,927, forward strand.
GCTTTCCCGCTTTCAGGGGCTCCCTGAGCGTTCGTCCGCTGGCAGCAGCTACCTCTTTTCATCCGGTTCCGAAACAACTGCCTTATGCTTAAACAAAATGCGGATCAGAGTGTTAAA
>CAZOHA010000123.1:0-2980 GCA_964579515.1 uncultured Bacteroides sp.
CCCGCAGTACACCGCGAAGGACGACCGGGCGGGCGACGCCGACCCGCGGCGCAATCCCCAGGCGCAACTGGTGCGCGAGGCGTTCGGCCCCGGTCCGTTCGATCCCGGTTCTCCGATCACATAATTATTGGTCACATTACCGTCAGAGCCTTCGTTGTCAGGATGCCCGCCCCAGCCACCGTTGGGACCATTGTCCCATGTGTAAAGATGACCACTTTGAGTTTTCAGAATATCGTAGGAGTTGCGGAAACCTGAAGCATACACCTGAACAGGTCCTCCCGGGACAATCTTAGCCTGATTCATTCCATCGTTCCCTCCAAAAGGATCACTAATGTCCACCCCGTTATAAGAGGGGTCTGAAGGATCGGAAATTCCATTGGCGTTGGTCCTGGTGGGGTCGTCCAGGGTAGGAAGATCATAGACATAAGCAACTGTTTGCCCATTGACTGTCTCATACTGAACCGGCATGCTCTCAATCGCACTGAGATCGACGGTCAGGATGGCTGCTGAAAGTGCATATTCGGTGATCAGTGCGAAGTTATTCGAAGGCGACCCTGCATTTGTATTCCCTCCGGAAGCTACGAAAAGAGTATTGGTGGCAGGATCAAGATACATCCCGTTATTGGCATGGTTCTCTTCCGACCGGGGAAGTCCCCTGATCAAATCGATCCTGTTCCATCCCGACCCATCCCAGGTGAGCTTACTGATGGTTCCCGAGTTGGTATCGAGGTTCTTATCGCTTCCGCCTCCTCCGCCACCGATCCGGGGATCGCTCGATCCGACATAAAGCACCGGGTCAGAAGGGCTCCCGGTAACGACAATACCGGTCACCTGCCTGGTGTTCACCGAACTCAGTGAACCATCATCGTTGTAATTGGGAATCTGTTGAACCAAATCGATCACTTCCGAATTAACCACACTGTAGTCGGAAACCCCATTACGCTCGATGGTGTAGGCATAGATCAGCCCGTTCTGCTGGCTGACATAAAGCCTTCCGTCGGGACCGAACTGTAGGGAAGTGGGATTGTTCACATTCGCGCCCTGTAATCCGCTGGTGCTGAAATTCTGGGCTTCAACCGGTTCAATAAAAACGAAAAGAAGTAAACTGGATAGAAGGACTGCACCGGCGGCGGACCTGTAAGGTAGTTTCATAAGTTAGGGTCTTACGTGAAATAGTATTCAAGATTTTTTTATATATATTAATATAATAAGATCTTAATGTGTTTAACATATATAAGGACCATTTTGTTACGACCATTTATCAAAAAAAACGACCTCTCGTGGAAGCCATTCCCCTATAAATGAAAATGTACGAAATAACTTAGTAGATGGAGGGATACCTGCGCGGATCCATTTCATGCATCAGTTTATAGATGACTTCAAAGACATCTTCGACATTGGGGTTGGAGAAATAGTCCCCGTCGGAACTGTAGGCAGGGCGGTGGTCATTGGCGGTGATAGTGGCGGGCTTTGAATCAAGATAATAGTATGCCTCCTGATCTTCCAGCACCTTTTGCATCATATAGGCAGTGGCTCCTCCAGGCACATCTTCGTCAAAAAAGACCACTCTGCCTGTTTTCTTTACGGATTCCAGGATCACATGATTCAGATCGAATGGAAGCAGGGTCTGAACATCAATCAACTCCACATGAATATCAAACTCTTCCAGTTGTTCAGCTGCGGCCGCCGCTATGCGTACACACGAACCATAGGTCACCAGTGTAATGTCACTTCCCTCGCGGATCACCTCAGGGATCCCGAGAGGTACCCTGAGTTCACCCAGATTGTTAGGCCGGTCTTCCCGAAGACCATAGACCTTCAAGGGCTCAATAACCAGTGCCGGATCATCCCCCTGAAGAAGGGTATTGTACATACCGGAAGCCTGCGTCATATTTCTGGGCACACAGACGTGTACGCCACGAATTGAATTAATCACCATACTCAAAGGGGATCCGGAATGCCAGATCCCCTCCAGCCTGTGTCCCCGTGTACGGATAATCAGCGGTGCAATCTGGGCGCCTTTCGTGCGCCAGTGCAGCGAAGCAAGGTCGTCACTGATGGTATCCAGCGCATACAGGATATAATCGAAATACTGGATCTCGGCAATGGGCCGCAACCCCCTGAGCGCCATGCCAATTCCCTGACCAATAATGGTGGATTCCCGGATACCGGTATCAGTCACACGCAATTCACCATATTTCTCCTGCAAGCCTTCCAGGCTCTTGTTAACGTCACCAATCTTTCCTGTATCCTGCCCGAAAATGATGATCCTGGGATCCTTTCCCAGCAGTGCATCGAAATTATCGCGGAGGATCTCCCTGCCGGTCACCCTGGCCGGGTTATTATCGTAAAGGACCGGAACAGGTTTGACTTTCAGGGGAGAACGTTCAGTTTCGGAATACAGATGGGTGGTATACCGTTTCCGGTTCTCCTCCCTGTAGATGCGCAGCCAACCGGTAAGACTCTCCTGCAGCTCCTCCCGCACCGGGCAGTCGGCACATAAATGGCGTAAAATCTTTTTCGCGGTACTCTGAATATCCCTTCTGATCGGATACATAATCCGCTTCAGATCCCTGCTCAGGATGCCCAGCTTATCCACCTCCTCGTTCCTGCACCGGCAGGTCCGGTTATCGATAATGCTTAAAAGCTCATCCCGCTCCCTGTGAATGGGAGTGGTATAGTTTTTCCAGGCAGTGTCACGTGCCACCTGAGCTTCCGATACCGCCAGCTCCTTTATCTCATCCAGTTCCCCTGAACTGGCAAGCTCTTCCTTCAGGATCCACTCCTCCATCTTCAGCAAAGGATCATGAGAAGCCTCCCACTCCAGCCTCTCCTTCGATTTGTATCTCTCATGGCTCCCCGAAGTGGAATGACCCATGGGCTGGATCATCTCATCCACATGCAGCAATACCGGAATATGCTCCCTCCTGCATATTTCCACAGCCCCGGAAAACACCTCCACCATCTCGGGGTAGTTCCA
>CAZOHA010000124.1:0-2819 GCA_964579515.1 uncultured Bacteroides sp.
AAGTGGGCCCAGCTGGGCTCGAACCAGCGACCCCCTGATTATGAGTCAGGTGCTCTAACCAGCTGAGCTATGGGCCCTGAAAAAGGATGTGCACCCCTCTGGTTTGGGGCTTGCAATATTACGCAATTTACGCAATTCTGACAAAAGGCGCTCCATATCGTTGGCTACAACGGCCAGAACCGCCACGCAGGGAACCAGTTGGGACCTTCATCGCGGCCTGCTGCCCGGTAGATGGCATCAATTTGCAGGATGTCGGCAGGATGGAATGTTCCGAAGGTATAGGTGATGGAATCGCTTCCGAAGTAGAGCGGCTGGGTCGATTTGATCAGGTAGGCATCCACCAGAACAAATGTCTGCTCATCCAGCAGGTCAATCTGAATCGGGCGTTCCCCGTTGGGATTTAAGTAAGGCTGCCCGGTCTGATCCGGACCCCATTCCGTAAACCCTTCGCCAGTGAGGTCTTTATCTTCCTGAATCCAAACAGTATCACCTTTTGGTCTGGAATAGTGGTTGAAATTGAACGCGGTGGCTGCGAAACTTTCCGTATCAAAAATGATCCACCTTCCCGTATAAACGCTTCTGGTATCTTCCAGTGTGTCGGTCCGTACCATATTCAGGACCAGGGTATCAAGCTCTTTCGAAGGGCTCCCGTCCGTAAACCTGAATACATATTTCTCCAGTTTCCACCCGGTGGAACGAAGGGCTTCCGTTTCATCAAAATCGGGAACGGGATCCGTTCGGCGGCAGGAGACAACAATCAGCGTCAGGCATAACATGAGGATCGCATATGACCGGTTACCGTGCATGTGCGCAAGGTACCACAATCCTGTGTCTGGAACAAGGGACATCAAGCTCGAGACAGTTAGCAAAAGACACCGAGTAAAAGAAACTGATCATGGGGCAGGGGACAGTGAACAAGGTCCCGGCAAGGTGCTACCTCACCTTCCGGGTATAAACCATCCCCCATTCGATCCAGTCGGCCCGGACCCCGTTCTTGGTCTTTATGCATATCTGGGTGTGCAGGTGGCCGGTGAGCCGGACCCGTCCCCCGGCCCGGATGAACCAGGCTCCCCGGTCGTAAGTCTGCTGCAGAAAATAGGTACCCAGGTTGAAGAGAATCGTAACCCGGTCGATCAGGAAATGATACCCCAGATGGGATCCGAAGTAGGTTTTTTGAAAGGTGGTCACTTCCGGGGGCGGGACCCCCTTAACCGCCCTTACCAGTGAACCGTCGTACATAACGTCCAGGCCAAGGGAAACTGCCATTCGGGGATTGAAAGTGACTGCGTAATCGGCGGTCACCGAAGAGGTGAAGTAGTGCACCCCCTCCTCCTCCCCCAGTTTGTGGTGTTCCACCACTCCTGCTGCGGCCATCAGTTGAATCTCCTCGCGCGATTGGAATTCAGGTGTTTCCGGTATTATCCTCCCGACCCGTGAACGGCCGGGGTGGTAGCTGAGGCCCGCAATCCAGCCCCAGTTGTTCACCCCTTTCTGGGGTTCATGGATCCGCCCGTTGGAGTAATGTGTCACGCCATACCCCGCCTTTAGCGCCAGCTGACTGGTCAGTTTCAGTCGCAGGTTCAGGTTAAAATCGAAATAGAGGTTCAGGTGGGAGGCGATCACATCGTTGTAGGGATTATCGACCGGGTCATGGACGAGGGAGGTATAGCTCAGTCCCAGGGCCAGGTCGGTGGCCAGGGTAAACCGGCCCCGCTGCACCCACGGAGCACTGTAAAAGGCAAAGGCACTGAACGGATTCCCGACAATGGTGTCGGACGGGTCTTTCACCAGGTCGGCATAATGGACCCCCATTCCGTAGCGGGGGTAATTATGCCAGAGGTGCCACGGCCTGGTGCCGGTGGTTTGCAGACCGAACCGGGCTTCAAATGCCCGGTAGCCGTCACTGAACTGCTCCTCCAGGTATTCGGTGCGGCTCCAGTAGACGCCGGTGTGGTAGATGAATTCTGTGAAATGTGAGTTTTCGGGATCCGGAGCCGGCAACTGGCCGTGACCGGCCGACAATCCGCCCGAAAGAAGCAATGATAAAACAAATCCTCTGGCGGCGCTCATTTCCCGAAAAGCGATTGGATCCCCTCCTCACTGGCCTGGCAGATCCCCCTCTCGGTGATCAGTCCGGTCACCAGCCGGGCGGGGGTGATATCGAATCCCGGGTTGGCTGCCGGAGAATCCCCGGGGGCGATCTGCACCCGAACCACTTCACCGCTCTCCTCCAGTCTTCCCTCCATCCGCGTTACCTCTTCCACATCCCGGTTCTCGATCTCCATGTCGCGGGAATCCTCCATTTCGAAATCGATGGAGCTGGAAGGCAGGGCCACATAAAAGGGGATATCGTTATCGTCAGCGGCCAGCGCTTTCAGGTAGGTGCCGATCTTATTGGCCACGTCCCCGTGACGGGTGGTCCGGTCGCTGCCCACCACCACCAGATCCACCTGTCCCTGCTGCATCAGGTGACCGCCTGCATTATCCGTGATCACCGTATGGGGGACCCCGTGCTGGCCCAGTTCAAATGCCGTCAGCCTGGCACCCTGGTTCCTGGGGCGGGTCTCGTCGACCCAGACATGGACCGGGATCCCCCGGTCATGGGCCAGGTAGATGGGAGCGGTCGCCGTGCCATAATCCACACATGCCAGCCATCCGGCATTGCAATGGGTCAGGATATGGACCGTGCTGCAGGTCCGCTCATGGATATCCCTGATCAGCGGAAGTCCCCACTCTCCGATCTTCCGGCATCTTTCGATCTCCTTTTCCGCCAGCCTTCCGGCAAACTCCAGTAACTGATCCGAGGCCTCCTCCCTGTT
>CAZOHA010000125.1:0-2726 GCA_964579515.1 uncultured Bacteroides sp.
GCGAGTCTGACGGAGTCGAAGTATGTGCTGCATCCCCGCCTCGGGCAGGTAAGGCTTCGGGATGACCTCCATGTTCTGACTGACCCGGACGGCCGCTGGATGCCGAACCCTGCCTTTTTCCACGAGCTCGGCCGGCGAGCAGAGGCGGCCAGTACGCCACCGAAAAAGAGGGCTCGAGGGATCCGGAGCTCCGTAAAGAAGAGCAAAACGAAGGGGGCGTAAGATGGGCCTTGTGCACCCCGGAGGAGATCTCAGTCCCCGCGAACGGTTCGTCCACCAGGTGAACGAGCTCGCCAAGAAGCTGAAGGCCCAGGGAAAGAGCCTTTCCCTTCAATCCTTGGAGCAGCTGCTTTTCAGCGAGGAACCCGGTGAATTTCTCGGTGATGTATTATCCATCCGCGCGATTCGGGATGCACATGGATTGAAAATCGATGACCTAGAATTTGTCGACGGGATGGCCTCCCTATCTGCATAATAGGAAACGCATATGCCGCAACGCCCTAATAAAGTTGTAACGGAAAGGAGATCCCGGGTTGCCGACCTTTATCTTGAGGGGTTTACCCAACCAGAAATCGCTGCGCGGGTTGGGATTTCCCAATCCCAAGTTTCCCGGGATCTTAAATTCTGTTCAAAAAAATGGCAGGAGGAGGCAAAGGAGGCCATCGAAGAGATTAAAGCTAAAGACCTGGTGAAACTGGATCGGTTAGAGCGAAAATATCACATCGGCTGGCGCCGGTCCATTGAGAAGCAAAAAACAGACCGAACCAAAACATCTGTGAGTGATGGGAAGCTTACAACCGAGTCTTCATCTGAGGAGAAAACACACATAGGGGACCCACGATTTTTGGATGGTGTCCTGAAATGCCTGACCCGACGTGCGGAGATCCTCGGATATGACGCCCCAAGTAAGAAGGCGGTAGACCTATCAGGGGACCTGGTTATCGAGAGACTCCCGGAAGATCAATTAGATGAAATAATTCAGGCAGCACTGAATAACCAACCACATGGAAAGGAAGAGTAAGGTAGATATTGTGAAAGATTTAGTGAATGGGAAGCCAATCAGTCACGATGGAGTAGTGATTGAAAGGGATGGAGCTTTCAATGGAAGCATCCTGGGCACCGACTTTTCACTCTCACCCGATGAATTCCGGAAGAGGTTTTCTGGGCAGGCAGTCATAATTATACCGGACAATAACAGAGACTAATCACCATGCCGAGGGATTACAACGGAGACCACCATTACAACCTGTTGCGCTACAGCAGCCAGCTGCAGGCTGCATATGGCCGGATCATCAAAAATTTTGCTTCGATGGCGCAGGACCCTGCGGCCAGGCTATCCTCCCCCTTCAGCTTCGCCAACCACAAGAAACTCTCCACCCTGGCGGATAAATACACCGAGGAATTTGCCGAAGAGATAGAGCGGATCATTGCCAACGGCATTGAGGAGGAATGGGCCCTGTCAAATGAGAAGAACAACGCCCTGGTCCAGGAGCACATGAAAGGATCCCGGGCGCTCAAGGTGAACCCTCAGCTGGCCGCCGGCTATTCGATCAAGCAGATCAGGGCCTTCGCTGACCGGCAGATGGAAGGAATACGCCTCTCCTCCCGGGTCTGGAAGATAGCCGAGAAACTCCGCCTCGAAATGGAGGCCCACCTGGCCCTGGGGATCGCCAACGGGGAGAGCGCACAAAACATCTCACAATCCATCCGGAAGCACTTAAGGGATCCGGAAAAGCTCTTCCGGAGGATCCCGGATGATGCCGGCAAGCTCATCCCGTCGAAAGCCATGGAGATGTTCCACCCTGGCCAGGAGATATACGAATCCTCCTATCGGAATGCTCTCCGCCTGGCCAGGACAGAGACCAATATCGCTTACCTGACCGCTGATCACCAGCGATGGGGTGAGATGGATTTTATTGTGGGCGTCAAGGTTTCACTGTCCCAGTACCATGTTATCAAAAACATTTGCGACGAGTTGAAAGGGGAGTACCCGAAAGAATTCAAGTTCACCGGCTGGCACCCTCAATGTAAGTGCAATGCCACACCGATCATGCTTACAGACCGGGAATACGACAAGTTTGAGGACAGTCTCCTGGCCGGCGAAGAGTATGACCCTTCATCGAGTAACCGGCATATTGATGACGTTCCTCCTCAGTTCAAAGGGTGGGTGAAGGAGAATCGGGACCGGGTCAAGGGCTGGAAGTCCACACCGTATTTCATCCGGGATAACCTGGATAAGAATCTGAATTACAAACCCGGCAAAGGGCGAAAATAATGCAATTGCCGGTGCAAGTGAACCCGGCAAGCAATTTTAAACGAATGAACAACAGAGATTTAAAACATGAATGAATCGGGAACAAGTGACGAAAAGGTGAGCAATGATGAGCTCCGCATGATCGGCCGGCAGGTCCTGGAGCAGCATCCGGATATCGGGGCTGAGATCCTTGAGCAGGTTCGCCCAACTATTGCAGACCTCTCTACAATGGAAAAATTAGCAGACGTCTACGATACAATGCTCTACCCGTTCCGGCCCATTTCGTCCAAAGAACAGTCAAACTACCGGCTGGTCATGATGGCAGCAGCGCTAAAGCTTTACGATCCCGGGGCGTTCTTCGGGATCAAACAGTACGCGCGGCCTGGCCTTCGTTTGATCCTTGGGGAGCTGTTCGATCTTTCACCGGTCAGGATCTCAGAATATTTGAAAAGGTCTCGTGATTTATATTGTC
>CAZOHA010000126.1:0-2720 GCA_964579515.1 uncultured Bacteroides sp.
GGATAATGCACTTCCCGATAAAAGGGCTCAGAAAATAGTTGATGATGTTGTTGATCACGAAGAGGATGGTCACCTCCTGGACGGTGTAGTGAAATTTCTTGACCAAAAGAAAGACTGCAAAGGCCATGAAGATCTGGCGTCTCGCCCCGGCCATGAAGGTGAGAAAATAAAAGAGCCAGTACCGCCAGCGAAAGATCATCTTCTTGTGCTGCGGAATAATATCCCGGTTTGTCGGGTTCCGGGTGAAGCCCCAGATCGCGGCCGCGGTGATGATTCCTCCGATAATCAGATAGGTCTCCCTGAAATCGAATATCCCGGTCACCAGATAGATGAACAGCCCGACGGCAATACTGGAAGCCGCGGCAATACTTCTCAGTTTGCCGAAGACCCAGGGAGAGGTTTTGGCGTCAAAGTATTGAAGCGTCAGCGACTGATTGGTGGTCTCGTAGTAATGAAATCCAAAACTCATGATCAGCGTGGTGATCATGAGTCCGGCATAGGAGGGGAACAGGCCCGTGAGTCCAAGTCCCACACCGAGAAAAAGGATCGAAAGCGTGGAAAGCCGATGCTCTTTCATGACCAGCATGACGAAGATAGCGAGAAGGGTGAGGAACCCGGGGATCTCCCGAACAGACTGAATAATGCCCACCTGCTCCCCGGTGAGTCCTACTGTTTCCACAGCGAAATTGTTGAAGAGCGTCACCCAGGCCTGCAATCCGATGGTGGAGCTGATGGTCAATACCATCAGGAAACGAAACATGGGATTTTGTGTGACATTGTCCATTGCAATCCTGCTGGAACCAAGGCAACCGTTCACAGGTGTCAGCTGTCAGGTTTCGGGTTTCAGTGCTATAGGTTCTCCCGACCACCGGCGGTGACCGGCTATAAAACAAGCGATGTGTGCCATCAGCGTGTAGCCGGAGAGGGTGGGCCGTGTCAACAGGAAAGACGGTGATTCCTGACGTCCAATCTTCGTCACCCAGCTAACTGTTGGCAAAAATGAATAGAGTGTAACCTTTTTTCGTTGAGCGCATTATCGGTGGCTAACTAATTGAATTATAGGGATAAAATAAAGCTGGACATTCTGCCCCCCGTGTTTTAAGCTATTGGTGAAGTAGTAGGCCAATACCTTAGCCGGAGGGAAAGAATGCCAGCATATTCGATAGAAGCGATGTTATGTGAAGGTCATGTGGAAGTCAACGAACTTTTTGAATTTGTTAAGAATAATGCAGAGGCGATGGATGCATACGGGATGGAGCAGGCTATCTTCTCTCGAATAATGGGCATTGGTTTAGCGGCCATGAAAGGGTATTTCGCTCAAAAAGGTACCGGTGACATCGGCGATGTTTTGGAATTGGAGGATGGGACGACTTTGAAAAAGGAAAAAAGGCTGAATTGGAAAAACTATTATTCGGTCTTTGGCAAATTTGGGGTCCCCCGCACCTGCTATCGGACGGAAGGCGTTAATGGCGTTATGCCATTAGATGCACAGGCAAATCTCCCGGAGAGGACTTATTCCTATCTTCTTCAGGAATGGATGGATCTTCTAAGCATCCGGGACTCATTTGGAGAAGCATCGGTGACCTTGAACAAGCTTTTGGGAGCGAGCGTAAGTGCGAGCCGCTTTGAAGTTGTCAACCGGGAATCTGCCGGTAGTTATGATGGGTTTTATGAAAAAAAGGAGGCCCCTGCGCCTGAAAGTGAAGGCCAGATTCATGTTATCGGGTTTGATGGAAAAGGAGTTCCTGTCATTAAGAGTGAGGCTGCCAAGATTCAACCCCGCCTGGGCAAAGGAGAAAAACGCCAAAAGACAAAGGAAGCGATTGTGGGGGTAAGTTATACGATTGATCCAAAGGTTCGAACGGCGACTGAGGTCGCAGAGAATTTGGTATACCCCGAAAAGAAGAAAGACACGGGGACGAAACCCCCTGAGATCCGCGCCCAAAATCCTCGTCGGATAGCCAGCCTGGAACGATCCAAGGAGGATGTGATGAGAGAGATCATTAGAGATGCCAAAACGAGAAATCCCGATGACGAGAAGCCTTTAGTAGCGGTGATGGACGGGGCCTTGGGTTTGTGGAATCTGGTGACAGCGCTGTTAATGGGAGTGAGCTGGGTTGGCATCTTGGATATTATCCATGTGGTTGAATATCTATGGAAAGTAGCAAATGCTCTATATGGGGAACGGAGTACTGAAGGTAAAAAGTGGGTTTATGATCACCTTGTGGCCATATTGCAGGGCCGAGTAGGATCGGTCATTGGCGGAATGAAGCAGATCACGAATAAACGAAAGCTCAAGGCCAGTCAAAAAAAGGCGTTACGGGACGCTATCAGCTATTTCGAGAACCATCGGGCGTGGATGCGGTATGATGCGTACTTGGCCGCAGGATACCCTATCGGCAGCGGGGTTGTCGAATCGACCTGTGGGCATACAGTCAAAAGCCGCATGGAAGGAACCGGACGCCGCTGGTCAATAAAAGGGGCTGAATCTACTTTGCTGCTAAGATCTGTTTACACCAGCAACGATTGGGATGACTACTGGCGTGCCCATCGAAAGCTGGAGCGAGAACGGCTCTATGCTTCCGTTTTGCCGAAACTCGCCCAAGCGGACGAGTATCAGGCCAAAAAAGCAGCATAAATCGCCCAACGAAAAAAGGCTACACTCATCTCAAACAGTAAACACCCGTCGTCTTTCTGTCATTTTTTCGTACCCATGTAAT
>CAZOHA010000127.1:0-2694 GCA_964579515.1 uncultured Bacteroides sp.
GACTTCACCACCCGGTAAGGCACATGTTTATGACCCGGTTCATACTCCTCCATGGAAAGCTCCCCGTCTTTCTCCGGGAAGTACTGTCCCAGAAGATCCTCTGCCAGGATCACCGTGACGGGATCGCCCGTATAGGGATTGAAGGTCCGGACCAGCACGTAGCCGATCTCCGGACCCACCGTAAGGCCCGTGTTGGAAGGAAGGGTCCATGGGGTGGTGGTCCAGGCGAGAATGAACAGATCGGTATCGATGGCATCGAACAGCGGCCGGGATTGTTCATTGCGGATCACCCTGAACTGGGCCACCACGGTGGTATCCTTTACATCCCGGTAGCATCCGGGCTGATTCAGTTCATGGGTGCTGAGCCCCGTTCCTGCGGCCGGTGAAAAAGGCTGAATGGAGTATCCCTTGTAAAGCAAATCTTTCCGGTGCAGCTCCTTCAGCAGATACCAGACGGTCTCGATATATTTATTGTCGTAGGTGACATAGGGATCTTCCATATCGATCCAGAAACCCATGATATCGGTGAGCTCCTCCCACATGTCGGTGTATTTCATCACATCCTTCCGGCATGCGGCATTGAACTCCTCGATGGAGATGGAGGTCCCGATATCCTCCTTGGTGATGTTCATAGAGTTTTCCACTCCCAGTTCCACCGGAAGGCCATGGGTGTCCCAGCCGGCCTTGCGGTTCACCTGATATCCCTGTTGTGTTTTGTATCGGCAGAAAATGTCCTTGATGGTCCGGGACATCACATGGTGAATGCCCGGCTTTCCGTTGGCCGATGGGGGACCTTCATTGAAAACAAAGGAGGTCTGCCCCTCCCGCAACTGCACCGATTTCCTGAAAGTCTGGTTTTTCTTCCAGACCCCGAGGACCTCCTTGTTGATCTCAGAAAGGTCAAACTGCTTATATTCAGGAAATTTCTTGCTCATCAAGACGTTCTTTGCAGGGGGTTAATAAAATTTCACAAAGATAGAGGAGCAGGAGATAATATGCAAGGGGTCGGTGAAAATCAGAAGATATGATTCAACGCTTCACCACCTTCCTCACCGAGGGTGCCCCGGTCAGCGGTATGTGATGGATCAGGTAAAGCCCGCTTCCGAGGGCTGACAGGTCGATCCGGACCTCTTCCTCCCGCAGGGTTCTGTGAAGGATCAGCTGACCCGAGGCGTCGTAAAGCAGGATGTTGGCCTCTTCGCCGGCGGGGGTGATATGCAGAATATCGGTCACGGGGTTGGGATAGACCGTTAGTTCACCGGGCCGGGGTTCTTCTTCCGGATCGGCCGCGGCAGGGGCCGGCAATCTTTCGGAAGTGAAGATCCGGTATTCACCCGGATCCAGTTCCAGAGGCTCATTCAGGTCCGAAACCAGCAGACTGTCGGTACCGAAATAGTCGTACCACCAGCCGGCCCGGCTGAAGGAGTGATTAACCACCAGCGGGGTCACTCCGAAATTGCCGATGATCCGCACATCCATCTCGGGATGGTTGATTTCGATACGTTTCCCCGCGCCCGACAGGTCCAGGTTAAAATCTTCCGAGCGGAAAGCGGGGTAGGAGGTTCTGAGGTTGATCAGGTCCGACCAGACCAGGTAGAGCCTCTTTCGCTCCTCCTCCTCCAGGTAGTCCCACCGGATCGGCTTGTTGCAGACCCGGCAGTTGTAATCGATGCTGTAGTCATACCCCAGCTCCCCGAACTGCCAGATCATTTTGGGTCCGGGAATGGGAAAAAAGAATGCACCTGCCAGCTCCATCCGCTCCAGGGCCGTGGGAAGTTCCTGGATATCATACCCTGCGGAAGCATTTCCGAAGGCGAGGTTCTTGAACATCAGCCGCTCCTCATCGTGGCTCTCCATGTACCCCACCAGACGCGGGTGGCTCCAGCCCCTTTCCCGGTAGGAGATCCAGCTGAAATCCGATTTCCCGTTCTCATGGTACCCCATGGTGGCCTCGTTGTAATTGAAATTCAGGTTCCCCCAGAGCATCATTCCGTATTCTGCCAGCTCCTTTTCCTCCGGGTTGGAGGCGAGGTGCTCCAGGACCACATAGGTGTCGGGATTGGTTTCCCGGATGCGGTCGGCCATCCGCTGAAGGATCGCAATGCGGGCCGCATCATAGGCACTGCCATCCCCCGGGGTATTGGTAAATCCCTTGGTGAAATCGAACCGGAAACCGTCCACCCGGAACTCCTCCAGCCAGTACCGGTTCACCCGGTCCACAAAATCTTTGGTGGCCTGACTTTCATGGTCGAAATCGTATCCCCACGAAAAGACCGGATTGGGAGATTCCACATTGTACCAGGGATTTTCGGGCGACACTGTTCCGGCGGAGCCGTCGAAATAGAGCTGCACCAGGGGCGACTGTCCATAGGAGTGGTTCAGCACCATGTCGATGATCACCGCGATCCCCCTCCCGTGGCAGGAATCGATAAAGGCTTTCAGATCCTCCCCGGGGCCGTAATATTTATCGGGTGCGAAGTAGAACGAAGGGTTGTAGCCCCAGCTTTCGTTGCCTTCGAACTCATTGACCGGCATCAGCTCGATGGCATTGATCCCCAGTTTGCTGAAATAATCCAGGGTATCGGTGAGGGTCGACCAGTCGTGGGCGGCAATGAAATCACGGACCAGCAGCTCATAGATCACCAGGTTCTCCGGGTCGGGGGGGGCGAATCCGGTGTGGCTCCAGCTGTATGG
>CAZOHA010000128.1:0-2646 GCA_964579515.1 uncultured Bacteroides sp.
CAGCTGCTGGGCCGACCATCCGGCATAGCCCAGGAAAAACCGGAGTTCAAAGGGCTTCACCCGCTGTGCGGCGATCAGCTCCTTGACGTGATCGAAGTCTCCGCCCCAGAAGATACCGTCGGAAACCTCCACACTCTGGGGGATCTGTTTACCGAGTGTATGGATGTAGTGGACCGTGTTGTTCTGCACCGGTCCGCCCACCGAGATGGTGAACTCGGAATCGGGAAAGTCGTCCACGATCTCACTGATGCTTAACTCCAGAGGTTTGTTGAGGACAAACCCGAGGGAGCCTTCATCGTTGTGCTCGGTGAGATAGACGATGGACCGCCGGAAATAGTTGTCACTTAAAAACGGCTCCGAGATCAGGATCCTGCCTTTCTCGGCCACATTTTCGTTGACAATGTGAAAAAAGTCGATATTCAGGTCCATGAATGCCCGTTCTTCAAGGGGTGCACCGCAGGCAAGATACACCAAATTCGTATAAATTAAAACGAACCTCCGGTAAAAATAGTATCTTGGCGCACTATGTCCGATCAGCCTCAAGAAGCCCGCTCACCCAAGCTTATCCAGGCACTTATCCCCATCGCGGTGCTGATCGTTCTGCTGGTTCTGAACGTGATTCATTTCGGCGACCACACCCTGGACGGGGCCAACCAGTTCGCCCTGATCCTGGCAGCCGCCGTGGCCGGGATCATCGCCATATCGCTGGGAGTGAAATGGGTGAAAGTGCGCGAATCGATCGTCAACAGCATCGGATCGGCGATGCCCTCCATCCTGATCCTTCTGATGATCGGCGCCCTGGCCGGAACCTGGCTGCTGAGCGGAGTGGTGCCCACGCTGATCTACTACGGACTGAAGGTCTTCCACCCCAAGATCTTCCTGTTCGCCACAGTGATTATCGCCGGAATGGTCTCCCTGGCCACCGGCTCCTCCTGGTCGACCGTGGCCACCATCGGAATCGCCCTGATCGGTGTGGGACAAGCGCTGGGGATCCACCAGGGACTGATTGCCGGGGCGGTCATCTCAGGGGCCTATTTCGGCGATAAGATGTCGCCCCTTTCCGACACCACCAACCTGGCTCCCGCCATGGCCGGGACCGATCTGTTCACCCATATCCGGTACATGACCATTACCACCGTGCCGGCCATGAGCATCACCCTGGTCATCTTCCTGATCATCGGTTTTACCTACAATTTTGAGTCCACCCCGGGCGATATCGAGAAGGTGCTGGAATCGATCCAGTCCACCTTCCGGGTCACTCCCTGGCTGATGCTGGTGCCGGCCTTCCTGATCTTCATCATTATCAAAAAGGTCCCTCCTCTCCCTGCACTCCTGGCCGGATCACTGATGGGTGCGGCATTCGCCATCATCTTTCAGCCCCACCTGGTCAGACAGGTGGCCGAGGGGATCGATCCCACCACCTCCACCCTGTTCAAGGCCTCCTACCTCTCGGTGATGCAATCCATCTTCGGGGATATCTCCATCACCACCTCTAACGAGATGGTCAATGAACTGCTCACCAGCACGGGAATGCGGGGCATGCTGAATACGATCTGGCTGATCCTCTCGGCCATGGTCTTCGGAGGGACCATGGAATCGGCAGGCCTGCTGGTGAAGATCACCAGCTCGGTGATCCGCTGGGCCCAGTCCACCGGATCGCTGGTGACCACCACCATTGCCACCAGCATCTTTTTCAACATCACCGCTTCCGACCAGTACATCGCCATTGTGGTGCCGGGCCGTATGTTTGCCGGTACCTACCGGCAGCGCGGACTTAAACCGGAGGTGCTGAGCAGGACCCTGGAGGACGGCGGCACCATCACCTCGGTGCTGGTCCCCTGGAACACCTGCGGGGCCACCCAGTCCCGTGTCCTGGGGGTCCCCACCATGGAGTACTTCCCCTACGCTTTTTTCAACTTCCTCAGCCCCATGTTCAGCATCCTGTTCGCCTTCATCAACTACCGCATCCGCAGGTTCAGGGATGATGAACCGGAAGCACAGGCCATCCAGGACGAAGAGCGGAAGGACTTTTAGCCTCCCGCTCTCACCTTCTTCCGGAATCAAATGGATCCTAATACTTTACAAATCTGAGATAGCGTAATCCCTGCTCTCCCTCTACGCTCGTTCTAAGCATATAAATGCCGGGAGTCAGGTCGCTGATATCGATCCTGATGGGATCAGGCCCTGACAGTTCGAGCTGCTTTATCAGCCTGCCGGAGGAGATCTCCACAATCTCCATCTGACTGATCGTCAGGTTGGACCGGACAAACAATTCATTGCGGGCAGGGTTGGGATAGAGCTCGATGCCCTCCTGATCGCTCTGAGTACTCTCCGACCGGGACAGAACAATCTCCTCTTCATCCGAACCGACCGTCGATTTCAGGTTGAACCCGTCGAGGGAGGTAAGGATGATTCCGGAGATCTTCGGATGGTTCACCGATCCCGTGAAGTCGATGTTCAGGGCATCATCGGTTACCGATATCTGGAAACTCTCAATCACTGCTGAAGAAGTACTCGTTCCTGTCACTGCATTGATATCGTAATTCGATAAGACTCCGATCCCCTCCAGAGCGACATTGAAGATTCGCTGACCGGGCCCGGAAGTACCGGGAGCACCGTCCACAAAGTAGATCTCGGCAAAATGCA
>CAZOHA010000129.1:0-2497 GCA_964579515.1 uncultured Bacteroides sp.
CTCATCCACGATGCTCCGGCACACAAATCCCCCGGTTCGGGTGAACAGCTGGATCAGGGGTGCATTGCGGCTTCCCGGCGAGATGATCACCCATCGCACCCCCCTTTGCAAAAGCAGCGGACCCAGATCAGCGATATGTTGTTGAGGATGCATGGGCAGGAGGCAGCTCCCGAATATAGGAGCGAAGCAATTTGAGAAGCGACTCGGCTTTCCACCTGGTCTCGTTCCATTCGTCGGCCGGGTCGGAATCGAGGGTGATCCCCCCTCCCACATACAGTGCCAGGTACCGGGGGGTTATCTTGAGGCAACGCAGATTGACGAAAAGGTCGATATGGTGTTCATGGTTCACGGGGCCGAGAAAACCCGTGTAGTAGTCCCTGTCATGTGGTTCCAGGTTTTTAATGAATCGAATGGCATCCTCTTTGGGATGACCGGCCACCGCCGGGGTGGGGTGCATTGCATCGACGAATTCCCAGAGCCGGCCGTTGATCTTTTCGAAGTCGAAGGAAAAATCGGTGCGTATATGGACCAGGTTGCCTGCCTTTTTGACGTAGGGAGAAGAGACCCGGTAATCCCTGACCCTGAAGTCCCGCAATACATCGTGGATGAAACGGGTCACATACTCCTGCTCCAGCACCTCTTTGGCGGTCCATTTATTGATATTCATGTGACGCTCCGCATACGGTCTGGTCCCGGCCAGCGAAACCGTGGAAATCCTTCCCTCACTCAGCCGCATCAGCGGTTCCGGCGAAGCACCCATCCAGAAGTTCTCATCGCTCCGGAACAGGTAGACAAATGCGTTGGGGTGCCGCCTGCACATAGCCTGGAAGAGTTTGGGAACCTTCCTGACATGGTCCCCCTCCACCAGCCTGATCCTCGAAAGTACCGCCTTTTGAAAGGCACCGGTGGCGATGGAGGATTTAACGGCATCCACCTGTTCCATGTAGGTCTCCCTTCCTGTCACCACCGGAGGGTGGCTGTTCCAGAGGCGCAGGGCCCTGGAAGGCAGGGCCTCGACCATTCTCACACTCTCCTCCGACACATCGTCGCTGCGGATCACCAGGTCGGGCCGGATCAGAATGTAGCGGTGGCCGTTGCGGGTATCGAAGGGCGCCATGAGGAAACCGGTCTCGCTGGTGATGTCCAGGATCGACTTCCACTGAACGTCTCCTGGTTCGGTCTGGATGAACGTGGTGCTGTGCTCCTGCTGTGGCATCCGGAAGGTCACGAACGGGAGGTTCCTGGCAATGGCCTCATGGTGGATTTTGATCAGGCGCTCTTTCATTCTCTGAACAGGGTGGACCTGTCAGCTCACAGGTGCACTCAAGTTGTTTTTGGTTTCACACTATTGGTAACACGGCTGATGGAAATAAGTTTTCCCTGTGCATCCCTTATTTCCACGTCCCAGATATGTTTGAAATCAGCCTTTACCGACAGGGTGGCCCGCGCCTTCAGTACCCCTTCCCTGGCCGGGGAGAGATGCTGCCCGTTGACTGATGAACCGTAAACTTGCGTGGTGGCCGGATCGACCAGCAGCAGCGAACCGGCACTTCCCACCGTCTCGGCCAGGGCCAGCAAGGCACCCCCGTGGACCACTCCTGCGGGCTGAAGGTGAAACGGAGTGACCGGCATCACCGCTTCCACCCAGGTATCCGAATACCCGGTGAATTCAATCTTCAGGAGCTCCATGAGGGTCCCCCGGCACAGCCTGTTCAATTCATCGATGTTCATAACTAGCTCGTTTGGGCCACCACCAGCATGACCGAACCCAGGAAAAGCGGGCTGCTCCGCACGGTAAGGAAACCGGCTCCCTTCAGGATCATCTCCATTTCGCCGATGGTGTAATAGTTTTTTGAGGATCTGGAAAGATAGCGGTACGCTTCCAGGTTCCCGGAGATCCACCCCCCCAGGTAGGGAAGTATAAATTTCAGGTAGAGAGAGTTGATCATCCTCCAGGGACCAAAAGAGGGCCGGCTGCTCTCCAGAATCACCAGCCTCCCCCCTTTTCTGAGCACCCTCCGGATTTCGGCCAGGTGCCTGTCGGCCTTCGAGTTCTCGAAGATCAGGTTCCGGATCCCGAAAGTGATCCCGACGGCATCGAATTCACCGTCACTGAACGGCATCCGGGCCACATCACCCTCCATGAGCCTGGTGCGTTCAGAGAGATCTTTATTCCCGGCAGCGTTCAGCTTTCTTTGGGCTTCATCCAGCATGGGAGCGCTGAAATCGTATCCGGTGAACCTGGTCTGGCCATGGGCCATAGAGGCCATCTCGATCAGGAAATCTCCGGTTCCCGTGCAGACATCCAGCACTTCCACCGGTTGATCTTCCAGGCACTCCCGGGCCGCTTTTCTTCTCCAGGCCCGGTCCTGCCCGAAGGTGAAAATCCTGTTCACCCGGTCATAGGTGGGATAAATATCCCGATAGAACTCTTTTAAGGGGTGATCCTCCTTATGCGGCTTTACGGTCATGGCAGGGTAAAGATAGGATTTTCAGC
>CAZOHA010000130.1:0-2465 GCA_964579515.1 uncultured Bacteroides sp.
AAGCCCCGGATCGGATCCCTCCCGATATCTGAACTGGAAACAGCGGTCATCGATCCCATCATGTGCTTGTCCCTTGCTGTTGTCCCCGTCGATCCAGAGCTCCACGCAATCATCCTGGTATGCACCCTGGTCGTGGTCATTGATCAGATGATCATCGTCGATCTCCATCCACAGATACAGATAATTCTGATCCCAAAGAACATTCCATCTGACCCTGGCATCCACCGGAGAACTGAGCTTCTCCCGCCCTGCGACGCAGTTATTGACCGAGTACATTATTTTGCCCGACCATGCGTCATCCTTATAACCATCGATTTTTAGAGGGTATGGGACGTAAGCTGCAGAAAAAGCATATGATAGCTCGTTCGAAAGTAACCTGGCCAGACCGATTCGGCCAGGATCGGCCGCAGGTGAATCACTCTCGCACCACCAACGGAGGTGAGAATCCAGTGTTCCTGAATCATTGTCAGATACCTGAATATCAAAACTAAAGAGTGAATCTGACTGAAAATCAAAGGGAAGCGATGAAGTGGGAAGCGATACTTCCAGCAGATAACCCGAGACGGTTGAGCGGAAAGCGTACGATGCCCCGGGGGCATTCAGTGGATCCTTCCCATATCCGAACTGCATATGCGTCATCTCTTCACCATTCCCCGAAAAATATAGCTCCACGGCATCGATCTGTGATATATCGGCATGGTCGTTGCGGATCTGATCGTCCTTCACCTCGATCATAAAATAGAGATTTGACTGATCCCACATCGTCCGGAAACAAGCCGATAGGTCGTTCCAGTCGTCTGGCGTTTGCATTCCTCTCTTCTCCATGGAGATCGGCTCTGCATTTACCCAGCATGAATCCCTGTTTCCGTCGATCAGCGGAGGAGTTGAGGTATGGAACAGCTGGATCACGGAACCCGGACGGTAAATATATTTCTCACCCCAGGCCATCACCAGGATATCCGAAGCCGTGTCCAGCTCCATCACATGAAATACAGAATCGTATGCGTACCTCTGTTCCGGAGGGTGTCGCAGTTCATTACAGTGGCCGGGAATCATCAGATCGGGATGCAGTTTCTGCAGACAGTTAAACATCCCGACCACATTGGAGTTCTCTCCCACACTCTCATTCACCCAGCTGTTCAGCAACATGATATCCAATCCTTCCAGCAAGGGAAGAGTATAGGAATCCTGATTATCGCCTGTGTGAAGGATCTTCAGGCCACCCGGTGTGGTTACCTCGTATACTCTGACCGGAACGCTGTGCAATCCGTAATGAGCTGTGATATCAAGTCCCAACATATGGAGGGAATCCCCCGCTTCCATCTCGATGACCGGCCAAACGTCCATTTCTGCAGGAATAACCACTTCAGATCCCAGGTCCATGGCTGAATTCAGCAGTTTGGCGTCAAAGTGATCACCGTGCCGGTGACTGATAAAATGGATATCGACCAGTTCCAGCACCTCATTTGGCACCAGATCCCAGTTGTTCATTCCGTGCACCAGATCGAAGGCGATGGTGATCTCTTGGAGGTCCAGGATAAAGCCGTGATTATACATTTTAATAATCCTGGCCTGACCCGTATGGGGCGCTTTTATTTCATGGACCATATGTTCCAGCATGGAATCATAGAACTCTTTGATCTCCTCATCCTCCCCTACCCTGGCCTTGAATTCTCTGTCGAGAAGATCGAAACAGGCTTTGCGTCCTTGCTGGTAACCGATCTTTGGCGGATGGGCTCTCAGGAATGCCGCTGCATCCGCCAGATCCTCCGGCTGAGCTTGCGCCGGAAAGACGATCACACACAGAATCGCCATTCCAAGTAAAAGTCCATATCCAGAATTCATTGTGGATAAATATTTGCCATACAGGTAAATATACGAAATGAGCAGTATTAAATCCAACGGATCGGATATTCATTTTATCGGTAAAATCGTAAATTTGATGAAAGACCTTCCGACATAACTCAACCCCGATGAGATACCTTTTCATGGCAGCTATGTTTTTCATTTCCGGTTGTGCGGTAATCCGGCTCGATCCCATCCCAGATCAGTATCCCCCAGCTGCTCCGGTAATTTTGAACGATGAAGTTTCAGTGGAGTCGACCGGGGCGATCCATATGAATATCATGGGACTCCGTAAGGCCGATTTCATGCCCCCTGGCATACGGATCACTGCCGGGGAAAAGGTCATTTATATTGATCCGGTTTCAGTCATTGAGCAGGTGCAGGCCGACCTTATTCTGGTCACCCATGTCCATGCCGATCATTTCTCACGCGATGATATCGAGGCTCTGACCAAAGAAAGTACCCGGATCGTGGCCCCTCCCGCCGTGGCAAAAAAGCTGAAAGATTACCGAGTAACTGTTACCGGGCTGGGAGATACGATCGACTTCGGTTACCTTAAATGTGAGGTGGTACCGGCATACAATGTGAAAAAGGGCCGGTTGAGCATGCCGCTCCACGCC
>CAZOHA010000131.1:0-2363 GCA_964579515.1 uncultured Bacteroides sp.
CCGGAAATCAGCTCATCAGTTATCATTCAGATTATATGAGCCCAGAAAATTAATCCTTCAGGTAAACGATTTATCACCATTATTTCTTTTTGCTGAACCTATAGAAGACCAGCCCGTTGACACTGATTCCAATGTGTTAAACATGCTCGATTTCATGGTTGACTCTGAAGGAGAAGCTGTTTGTACAGATCAGATCCAACATGCCATTGATTCAACGGCAGAATTAAATGATCGTCAGGGTGGTATCCTTTTTTTCCCGGCTGGAAAATATCTGACTGGTCATTTGAAGATGCGGGATAATGTCACGCTTTATTTACAGGCGGGGGCATTAATTCAGGGGACCAAAAATGAGGAAGACTATTTAGAATTCCCCGGCGTTAGCCGCCATCTCATACTTTTTGAAAAAGTGAAGAATGCATCCATCAGGGGAAGAGGAGCGATTGATGCCGCGGGTACCGATCTTCGGGCTGTATGTGACATACGGCACAGGGTCCTTCTAATAAAGAATTGCCAACATATTTCGATCGAGGGGATCAGTTTAAGGAATTCGGGTACCTGGAATACACAAATTGTAAATTCAGATCACATTCATTTCAACAATGTGAAGATTCTGAACGATGTTCATCTGGGCAACACCGACGGACTCGACCCGGATTCTTCCTCTGATCTGATGGTCGATAACTGTTTTATATATACCGGTGATGATGCGGTGGCTATCAAACAAACCAGAAGAGAAAACATACCTTTCTGCGAACGAATACGCGTGGTAAATTGTGTGATGTGGACCAAAAAATCCGCATTGAAAATTGGTACCGAGACCAGAGGCGACGTTTTCAGGAATATTGTATTTGAGAACAACGATATTGTTCATGCTGACAGAGGAATGGTGATATATCTTTATGATGGAGCCCTGGTGGAGCATATCCAGTTTATCAATAACCGTTTTGAACATATTGGTGGGGATCGCAATCAAATGCTGATTCACATGGAAATTTCAGACCGGTCAGGTCAGGGGCGGATCCGTGATGTGGTCATAAAGGACAACCATGCAGTTGAATTCAGTCCTAATCACTCACAGTTGATGGGTTTGGATGAGAATCACCGGATCAGTGATCTGACCATAGAAAATCTAATCATAAAGGATACTGTAAGGAAAAATCTCCGGGATGCCCGGATGGAAGTCAACCGCTTTGTTGAATACGAATTCAAATAACAATAAAACTCTCCTTATGAAATACCTGCATATTTTCGCATTTGTAGTGTGCAGTATCATCCTGGTCACCGGCTGCACAAAAGATGAGGATCCGGTTTCTCCCAACATCATCCTTCTGATTTCGGACGACCAGGGCTGGACCGATTACAGTTTCCTGGGACATGAGCACATTCAGACCCCCAGGATCGACCAGCTGGCAACCGAAGGACTCACCTTCACACAGGGCTACACCACCGCTCCATTATGCAGGCCCGCTCTTGCTTCCATGGCCACCGGGCTCTATCCGCATCAGCATGGGGTATTGGGGAATGATCCGGTGTATCAGGCCGGGGCTGATCCCGATCAGGATGAGGAGGGATGGCTGGAGCGGCGTGCAGTGCTGAACAGCACCGTTATAAAACGTTTTGAAGGGTTACCCACACTGGCCGACCTCCTGGAGAAGGCAGGATATGTTTCCCTGCAGACCGGTAAATGGTGGGAAGGTCATTATTCCAATGGTGGTTTTTCCCAGGGGATGACCCACGGGGACCCCTCCAGGGGAGGGAGGCATGGTGACGAAGGACTGAGGATCGGAAGGGAAGGTCTGGAGGTGATATATGATTTCATCGATCAATCACAGGAATCGGGGTCACCCTTCTTCGTCTGGTATGCTCCCTTTCTTCCTCATAGACCCCATAATCCACCGGATTCTCTCCGGGATAAATACCTGCCTCTGGCAGCGACCCCGGCGGTGGCCGATTACTGGGCCATGTGCGAGTGGTTCGATTTTACCTGCGGCCAGTTGATGGATTATACTGATCGGAAAGGATTGACCGAGAATACACTATTCGTTTATGTCACTGACAACGGCTGGATCCAGGATCCGGACCGGCCCGCCAGGTATGCCCCCAGGTCAAAAAGGGAACCTTACAACATGGGGATCCGGACCCCGGTCATCTACCGGTGGAAAGGGGTTATAGAGCCCCGGATCGATGAAACATCGCTGACGAGCAGTATTGATATAGCCACCACCGTGCTGGCAGCCTGTGGACTCGAACCGGTGCCTGATATGCAGGGGATCAATATACTGAATGATCAGGCCCGGAAAGCCCGTGACGCCATTTTCGCAGAAACCTATTCCCACAATTTTACCACCATCGATTCCAGCCTG
>CAZOHA010000132.1:0-2361 GCA_964579515.1 uncultured Bacteroides sp.
GAATGATCTCCAGTTCATTTCTCCTCCTTCTCCATTCCAGCGTATCCACCCCGACAACCACCGAATCGTGCAGAATTCTGGCGAAGATACGCGTGTCTCTGGGGACCCTTACCGGAACCATGAGCGGTTCCCCGGCCACCCCCTCATACAGCGTATCGCGCAGTTCGATCATGCTCTCCTCGCCGGTGAATACCAGCGGCTCCGGCCTTAGCTGAGAGATCTCGATCAGCTCTTCGATCCGCACTCCCTGCTTATTCGTCAGGGAGGTGATCTGCAACGGCCTGATCAGTTCTTCATACCCCTCACCTCCGAACCGGATTTCATAATCACCCATGGGAAGCTGCAGGGCGAACTCGCCTGTAGCTGTTTCGGGAGCCGTCACCAGGAGGGTGTCGCCGGTGGCGGCGTCGATCACCCAGATGGCAATCCGGGTGGAGTCGACGATCCCGTCTTCGGTTCTCAGCTGCCCGCTGACCATGTACATCCGGGGATTGTCGACCGAGTAGATCTCCATCCGGTAGATATCGTGCCTTCCCAGTCCGGCCGGGCTGTAGAGGGAGTAGTAAGCGCCGAATCCCTTGCGCACGGGCTGGAAGAAGAGGTCGTCGTCGGTGGTGTTGATGGGATAGCCTATATTGACCGGTTCGTCCCACGTTCCGTCAGGTTTCCTCCTGGAGTAGAAGATGTCATAGCCCCCCATGTTATAGTGTCCGTAGGAGCTGAAGTAGAGGGTGCTGCCGTCCCCGGTCAGAAAAGGGGTCTCCTCGTTGTAGGGAGAATTGATGGTGGGACCCAGGTTGACCGGCTCGCCCCAGCTGCCGTCGGACTGCCGATCGGACCGGTAGATATCGAGCCCGCCGTAGGACCCCTTTCTGTTACTGGTGAAGTAAAGGGTCTTTCCGTCCCTGCTGAGGCAGCCGTGCGATTCCCAGTATTTGGTGGAGATGGGGTCCTCCAGCCTGGTGGCGGGAAGCCAGCGGCCATCCTCATATCGGCTGTGATAGAGATTTCCGATGTATTCGTCGTCGTAATAGAGGATCATCTCGGTGCCGTCGTAGGAGAGGCTGACCGGATACACGTCGGCATCGAAACCGAGCATCTGGGTGATGGGCTGGGGGTAGGACCACCCTTCTGGTGTTTTCTCGCAGAAAAAGGCACCGTCGTAAAAAGGCAGGCGGGTAATGAAAGCCATTTTCGTACCGTCGCCCGAAAGGACCGGGTTGATATCGGAATACCGGGTGTTGATCATGGAATCGAGCAGGACCAGGTCGATATCCACCGGCATACTTTTCAGCCGGCGGGCATTTTTACACGCCTGGATCCGCGCCCTGACCAGTTCGGCATCGTAGACCTCGGGGTCGAGGATTTCCAGGAACTCCTCGTAGGCCTGTTCGGCCAGGTCGAGCAATTCGTTCACCAAATAGGCATTGCCCAGGTAAAAAAGGACATCGGGCGGGGCGGAGCGCTCTTTAAAATTATTCTCCTTGTAGCCGGGATCGATGTTGTCGCTGGCATCGAGCAGATACCGGATCGATTTGTCCTTCTGGTAGGGGTCGTTCAGCAGGCAGATGCCGATCTTGTAGTTGAGGTCGTCATTGGTGGGATCGTTTTTATGCAGGGCCATGTATAGCGGCAGAGCTTCGGCATACTCTTCGAAAAGGAACCACGATTCAGCGTCGAGAAAAAGGGTACGGAGGGAATCCCGCTGGGCATGGATCAGGACAGGGAAACAGAGAAACAGGACGAGGGGCAGGATCAGGACTCTTTTCATACCACTGGGCAATTTTGTTAAAAATAATAAAACTCCCTTTATATCTTCCTGAAATTCCGGCTGATTATCAACAGATCAGTGAAGACCCGGTAGTCTTTCGCATAGACCACATTGATCTCCCTGACCCTTTCCGGATCCAGCTGTCCGGGATCGAGCCGGGGAGCCGGGTGAAGGATCCCTTTTTTCAAAGCGGGAAGACCCGAAAGGTCGTTTCCCGGGGCCTCCATATAACCCACCCAGGTGGAGAAGCCCAGCAGCACGCTCACCGTGTGTCCGACGCTCCTCAGCCGGTTTCGGGTGAAGAGGAACCAGAAGGGGAAGGTGACCAGGAGCAGGAGGGAGGAGAGCAGATCGAAGAGCCTCTTGTTTCGCCGGTTGGATGCTTTTCCGATGGAATTGAAATGGATCGTGTAGAGATCCCCGGCGGTGTTGATCGAATTGCTCCCGATAATCGAGAGGCTTTCCGGGGGGGCGATCTTGAAATCGACCGAGGTGCCGATGAGCCGGGTCATGATGCGGATGATCTCCTGAGAGGCCAGGTCCCTGGAGCAGAAGACGATCTCATCGACCCGGTTGATCCGGGTGATCTC
>CAZOHA010000133.1:0-2216 GCA_964579515.1 uncultured Bacteroides sp.
GCAACTCAATAACCCGTACAACCAGGAGATCCAAAGGATCACCCGGAAACTCCGGAAGATGAAAGCAGCCGGAGAGAACTGATCCCCCCGGCTGCAGACAACGGATGTTCACAGGGTTCCCGAACTACAGATCAACAATCTGACGTGCCGTCCGGTATGCATCATAGAAGGTCGGATGATTGCTTTTCAGCCGGACAATAAACCGGTCGAGCCGTTTATACAGCAGATCGTCCGCCACCCGGAACAGAATGGCCAGCCTCTTGGTATCAGCCACACTGGTTGCTTTCACTCCTCCCTTGATCTCCATGGAATTCTCAAAATTGTCAATCAGCGTATGAAGATCCACCAGGTTCTCGTCCGATACCATGTATTCGGCCACCTCCTCCTTGATATCCTGGAGTTCCGCTTCAATGGCCCGCGCCATCTGTAGAGCCTCCGCATCTTTGGCATACCGGATATCGCTGTAAGTATACGCCAGCGCGGCTTCAAGCTCGATGTCCGCCTCCTCGAAGGCATACACCGCTGCCGAGGCCGCCAGCGAACTGGCCAGGGTCGACATCTTCTCTTTGGCCTCGATCTTCGCCGAGGTTTCACCGGTGGTATCCATTTCCGTCCTTGTCCCGATCTGATCGATCTCCCGGACAATCTCAAAGAAATTATCCACCGTTTGCTGAATGATCGGAACCGATGCGTATACCTCCTTATTGTCCTCCAGGACACCTTTGATGCTCTGGTAGGAATTCAGTTTATTGGATTGTCGTTTATTCATGATATTCAGTTTCAAGATTCGTCATTTCTATCCTTAACTAATGGAACCGTATCTTACTGTTCCTGCAGAGGGTGAAGACCCGGTGGATTTCCCGGGCCTTTGATCAGAACACTTGCTGAGCGCTCCGGATGCCTGGTAAAAGACTCCGGATATCGGTCAGAAGGCTTCAGATGAATGTAAGCAGTCATCGGGCGGGTTCCGGTAGACATCAGATCGATGTCACCTGACATAATGTCCTTGTCGATGGCCATCAGATGCTTGTCCATTGCCATCAGACGGTTGTCAGTTGGCAAAAGATAAATGTAAATTACCATTTGACGGTTGTCCGTTGCCTTCACACGGTTATCAATCGCCATTGGATGATTGTCGATGGACTTCAGGTGACTGTAGATCGACTTCAGACCGTTGTAGATGAACATTAGATGGATGTAAGCCAGCATCAGATCGTTGTCAATCGTCATAAGTTCGTTGCCTAATCTCATCAGGTCGATGCTGACTGACAAAATGGTATTTCACGTCCATCCAGGCTCCGCCCGTATCTTTCAAAGAACGCTGCAGCTGAATGTCACATTCTTGCCCGAAAATGACTGCTTACAGGGAATATATGATCAACGCGTTTGCTAATTAGTATGTGGTTCTTCAAACTCAATCCGATAACCCAGCTCCGAAAAAAGGCCCCGGAAATATCCCTTGCCAAGCTGACCGGTCTCTTCCACAATCCCGTTGGCCCTTGCACGGTTCAATGCATCCTCTTTGGCCCGGATGAGAGATCGCTGCACGTTGCGCACCACCGTCTCATAGCTCTTCTTGGAGGCAGTAATGTATCGCTGGTTCATGTTGAACAATTTTGCTGAATCCAGGTCCAGGACCGGCGGTTCGATCACAGGCTCCGGAATCCTTATCCGGATCAATGTATCATTGACCGTCAACCGGACCTGTTCGAGGTCGATATAACAACTGACCCTGGCAGGGATCACCATCAGCAGGTATACTTTATCCTTCTTCTCGGGATGAGTGACGTCCACCATGCTTTCGAAGTGATAGGTGACCAGCTCCAGCCGCTTCATGTGCTGAATGCTCTCCACCCTGCTGTAAACGGTCTCCTGCAATGATTCCGGCTTCCGGAATGCTCTCCCGATCAACACTCCAAGGATAATCAGGCCGATGGCTGCCCCGCCCAGTATATATGATTTGATTTTGCCGATCATTTCACTTAAGCTCTAAAGAATGCTGGTCCCATCTCTTCTATCTCGGTGATCGCTTCCACATGCGCTTCGGCGATACGGACCCTCCAGTCCGGATCCAGCAGGTATTCGCACTGTTCTCTGTTCGTGTAAAAACCATTCTCCGTAAGGATTGCCGGCATTCTTACATTTCTCAGAATCTGGAAATCCCCTCTCCGGATCCCCCGGTCCCTCCAGCCAGTGACCTGTATCAAATTTTCCTG
>CAZOHA010000134.1:0-2097 GCA_964579515.1 uncultured Bacteroides sp.
AGCCCGGTCATCACGATGGTAATGAACGCCCCGCTCAGGAAATGCTTGACAAAGTGGTTCTCTGCCTGCCAGCTGCCGAAGACCCATATCCGGGAGTTGCCACTTCCGGCCACCTTACCGATCATCTCGCCCAGGGAGAGGTCCATGTAGCGGGTGATCAGCAGAATGGAGACGATCACGGCCAGCAGCATACTGAAAGTCTGCAGGGTATCGGTCCAGATGATGGTCTTGATACCTCCCCGGTTGGTGTAGAGCCAGATCAGTGCGATGGTGATGATCACCGTCAGATAGAAAGGGATGTTCCAGGTATCGAAGACAGTCAGCTGCAGAACATTGGCCACCAAAAACAGCCGGAAAGAGGCGCCGATCACCCGGGAGAGCAGAAAGAAAGAGGCCCCGGTCTTATACGAGAATCTTCCGAAACGTTCCTCCAGGTAAGTGTAGATGCTGGTCAGCCGGAGGCGGTAATAGAGCGGCATCAGCACATTGGCGATCACAGCGTAGCCGGCCAGGTACCCCAGGATCATCTGCAGGTAGGTGAACTGGCTGTCGATCACCCATCCGGGCACCGAAATAAAGGTGACTCCCGAAAGGGAGGCTCCGACCATCCCGAAGGCCACCACGTACCAGGGCGATTTCCGCTCGCCCAGGAAAAAGGCGGAGTTGCCTGCCCCCCGGCCCGAGATCCGGGCAATGGACAGGAGCAGAAGGAAATAGGCAATGATGATCGCTATGACAAGGACCGGTGACAAGGGGATATCAGCTGGGAAGGTTGAACGACATACCGATTCTGGATGTAAATGCCTGTGATCGGCAAATTTGGATAAAATCGGACGAACAAGAAAATTATATATGCTATTTTTGGACCATATGCAGCACAACTATTCATCCAAACTGCTGGAGGAGGCGGTGGAGGAGTTCGCCACCCTCCCCGGGATCGGGAGAAAAACCGCCCTCCGGCTGGTCCTGCATCTATTGAAACAGGAAGACAGCGAGGTGGAGCATTTCGGGCAGACCATCCTGAGGATGAAAAAGGAAATCATGACCTGCCGGATCTGTCACAACATTTCCGATACCGAAGTGTGCCACATCTGCAATGATCCCTACAGGGACAAAAAGACCGTGTGTGTGGTGGAGTCGATCCGGGATGTGATGTCGGTGGAGAATACCCAGCAGTACACCGGGGTCTACCACGTGCTGGGAGGGATCATCTCGCCCATGGACGGCATCGGTCCGGCCGACCTGACCATCGATTCGCTGGAGCAGAAAGCCGGCTCGGGCGAGTGCGACGAGGTGATCCTGGCGCTCAGCACCACCATGGAGGGAGACACCACCAATTTCTACATCTACCGGCGATTGCAGTCCCACCGTGTGAAGATCTCCACCCTGGCCCGGGGAGTGGCCATCGGCGACGACCTGGAATATGCCGACGAGGTGACCCTGGGCCGGTCGATCCTGAACCGGACCCTGTTCGAAGATACCTTTTCAAACAACCGCCATGGAACTTAAAAACGACCAGTACCTCATCGACGGGATCCCGGTGGTCGGTCTGGCCGACAAACACGGCACTCCGCTCTATATCTATGAAAGTTCGGTGATGATCCGCCAGTACCGCCGGATCACGGAGGCCTTCAGGGATTCCAGAGTGAAGATCCATTACGCCTGCAAGGCGCTGACCAACCTCAGTGTCCTGAAACTGTTCCGGTCGCTCGGTTCGGGGCTCGATGCGGTATCGGTGCAGGAGGTGGAGATGGGGCTGAAAGCGGGATTCGATCCGAAGGATATCCTCTACACCCCCAACTGCGTCTCCATCGAGGAGATCGACGAAGCGGTGGAGCTGGGGGTGCGGATCAACATCGACAACCTGGCCATTCTGGAGGAGTTCGGCCATAAATACGGTGAGAAGGTGCCGGTATGTGTGCGGATCAATCCCCATATCCTGGCCGGGGCCAACCATAAGATCTCCACCGGACACATCGATTCCAAATTCGGGATCTCCATCCACCAGATGCCCCACGTGCACCGGATCGTGGAGACCAACCGGATGAAGGTGGAGGGAATTCACATGCACACCGGATCGGACATCCTCGATGTGGA
>CAZOHA010000135.1:0-2001 GCA_964579515.1 uncultured Bacteroides sp.
GAGTTCCTCTGCTTTCAGCGCATGTACCTTTGGATCGGCCCCGGTCATCTCCACATCGATATCGTGCAGCAGACCGGTGAGCCCCCATCGCTCTTCATCTTCGCCCAGCCTTCCGGCCAGGGCCCGCATGACCGCCTCCGAGGCCAGGCAATGGGCGATGGTCTTTTCATTGGTAATGTGTTCACGGAGCCTTTCCAGGGCTTTGTCTCTGGTTACATTCATCATAGCTTCTTCTGGATTTCTGCTAACGGATCAACAGGATCCTGTCGACGAAGATACCCTTTTCTGAATACACCTTTATATAACAGGGCCCCGGGGGCTGATCCGACAGATCGATCTCCATCACTTCCGATCCTGCACCAGATTCGATCACCCGGACCATCCGGCCAGCCGGTCCGATCACCTGAATCGAACTGATCTGCAGTTTCTCCGGCTTCACATAAACGATCCCCCCGGAAGGGTTGGGATAGATGCTGAGGGTGGCCTTCGCTTCATCGATCATTCCGGTAGTCACAGCCAGGACCACCACCTGGTACTCCACTTCAACTCCCGAACCATCGCCGGCCGTCGCCCTGACCATGATGTTCCCGGCCTTTTCTGCAGTAAGCAGGCCGGACTGGTCGATGGAGGCCATGCCATCTTCATTCTCGACACTCCAGCTGATTCTTCCGTCGGTGGCGTTCTCAGGCAGGACTTCGGCCTGGAATTGCAGCGTTCCCCCGACATCCACCAGGCCCGATCCCGAAACGGTGCTGATGGATATCTCCGTAACCAGGACTGTGGGGAGAACGGTCACAGTGAGGGTATCCCTGAGGCCTGAACAATCCATGGTGGTGGCAATGATATCCACCTCTCCGGCTTGTTCTCCCAGGACCACCCCCTGTTGGGTAACTGATGCCTTCCCGCTTTTCTCCGATACCCTCCAGGTAATATTCTGGTAGGTGGCATCGGAAGGAGTCACCTCCGCATAGCACTGCAGGGTATATCCCTCATGCACCTCGGTAATACCTGATTCTGTTCCGATCGAAATGGACTCGATCAAAATCTCCGCATACACGATATGGACCGTAACACTGTCTGCCACTCCCGTTCCGTCCATGGCAGAAGCCAAAACGATCACGGTTCCGTCGGACAACGCGGTCAGTATTCCATCCTGGTCGATCGAAGCACCGCCCGACTGTTCGACCACACTCCAGTGTATGGTCATATCGGTAGCATTGCCCGGAAGCACTTCCACAGAGAAAAAGAGTGAATCGCCAACCACCACTTCATTGAATCCTCCGGCAGCAGTCACTGTGATCGTTTCCACCGGGACCCCAGGATCCACGATGGTGATCTGCAGGCTTCCTTCCACCCCTGACCCGTCGCCGGCAGCTGCCACCACAGTGACGGTCCCTTCCGATCCGGCGGTTAACAATCCTCCCTGGGAAATCGTAGCCGTACCGGTTTCATTGTTAACATTCCAGGTCACTGTTTTTATTGTGGCCTCGGAAGGCATGATCTCTGCGGTCAATTGCAAAGTAATCCCTGTCAAGATTTCCTTGATCCCCTCCGATTGGTAGACCGTGATCTGGCTGACTGGAATTTCATTATCCCTGATAGTGACCTCCAGGGTTCCGGTTACCCCCGATCCATCCTGAGCAGTGGCAACCACAGTGACAGTCCCCGGCGAAACCGCCGTAAGGAGTCCCGACTGATCGATGGTCGCGGCGCCGGTCCCGTCCGTAACGCTCCAGAAAACCGATGGGTCGGAAGCTTCGGCGGGGGTGACCGCTGCCTGCAACTGGAGCGTCGAACCGGCAGTAACTTCCGAAACTCCGCCTGCCGGGCTTACAGCGATGCCGGTTACAGGGACGGTATCATTACCGCCGTTCCACCCGGCGATCCTGGCCAGGATCCACCACATGGCAGAAGCCTTCCGGTTGGCCGTAATATGCTGGGTGTTGTGCGCACCATAAGCCACCGATCCGCCTGGTGATTCCCTGTTTTCATAGTAATCTT
>CAZOHA010000136.1:0-1999 GCA_964579515.1 uncultured Bacteroides sp.
GGGGACCTCCCAGACGCCAGCCGGAGGAAGGGGTCAGGTCAATATTCACATTCAGGCGACCGGCTTCCCTGACAGCATGGTTATACAGCTCAAACCACTCCGGTGTGAATATTTCTGTAAAAAGATCCTCTTCTCCTTTCACCCCGTAAATTCCGATCACACCCAGGTTGCCCCACCCGGCTTTCCGGTAAAGTTCAATATTCCAGGTAAGATCTTCTTTTGTCACAGCACTGCCGGGCCACCACCAGTATGAACCGGGTCTTGCTTCGGCTGTTTCCGGGGGCCAACCGAGCTCGCCGCCCGTTCTTACAGGATGACAGAAAGATTCAGGGAGTGTCCAGATGGGATTCATCAAAAGTGTCTCCCCTTCACCATTCACAGGATCGGAGGATACTGATTTATTTTCATGTTGCACCAGAAAGACAGAAGAAATGACCGGGAAGAACAATAAAAAGATCCATATACTGCGATGGGGTGTGAAAGCGGAGGCCATGATTGTTACCGAGTTTGCTCTTTGATCAGCTTTTGATCAAATCTATTAAAAAAACCATATTTCACAGTTCAGGAGGATCGAACTGGTAAATTACCAGTTTTTTCGGTGCTAATAATACCTCCCCGTGTACTCATCCCACGCTTCAAGCCCAAACTTCATTTTTTCCCTGTGGGCTTCATGTGCTCCCATATCCGGGGCTTCTCCCGTATAATCCTCATTAAAATTCGGAAGCAGAACCCCGCCGTCAAATCCCGGGCTTGAAGGATCAAGCTGGTATTTCCCGTCTCGGCCAGATCCGGGACCATGGCCATCCCTCCATATGGGCAGAAGCCCTTTCAAAGACTGATGATGAAATGCGGAATCGATTCGAAGCGGTCCATAAACAAGATCATAGTTAAAATCATTCTCCAGATGATCGATGTTACGAAATGAGAAATCCTTCCCGAGGAATATATTGTTCCGGGTCACTGTGTTTTTCGGGCCGCCCGCGGTGCCCGAAACTGCTCCGCGGCTATCGGTTGACAACATGGTATTGTGATAAATGAACTGCGCACCGACAGAACTCTCCTCATCCCCTCCTATTTTTAAGAAACAATCAGCCCGGCCCGGCGAAAAGGTATTCCCACAAACATTTCGAAACACATAGAGAGGACCTAAAGTTACAGAGGCAGTGGCAATTCCTGCCAGGTGATCTTCCAGATAATTCCCCCAGATCCGGACATTCATACCGCCACCTTCTGCTTCGATACCATTGTCAGCACTCTGACTGATATAATTACCATAGATGTCGGAATCAGGGCCGGGAAATCCATTCCAGCCAAAGTTTCCCCTGCCCATCATTCCATCTTCAAAAGGCTTCAGATCATCTGAGTATATTTCATTATACCGTATCACATGATTTCCCCTAACTGTTCCTTTTTCACAAAAAATGGCTGTTGGTCCATCCGGGTGTCCATCTTCCTGCCAGGTGTTCGCTCCATATCCGGGGTCGTGCAGACGATTTCCCTGTATAACAACTCTGTTTGAAGCAGGGGATATCTCAATTGCAGCATCACCCCGAAAACCCCATCCGGGAGAATTCTTATGAAGGGCCTTCTTTCTGTATGAACCCCATTGGCTGATGTCGTTATTCTGAATGATTATATCATGGATACTGTCTCTGATAAAAAGTCCGTCACCCGACCCGCCCCGCAGAATGACATTTTGAATGATCACATAGGAATGGGCCACCGTTAATGCAGATTTTGACCGGTTTCCCACATCAATCGTGTTATAATTTCCATCATAGACAACATATGCATTCTTACTGCCTCCTTCTGATGTGCAGTATGCTTCATCCATATTCTTTAAATGAATTATTTTTTTTATGGGAATTTTTTCAGACCATGTACCAGACATTACTGTTACAGATTTTCCGCCCTCCAGTGTAAGTTTGATTTCATACCGGGTATCCGGTCTGAGGCACACAATACTGCCCCGGTAGGAATCCTGCCAGTAAGGATGATT
>CAZOHA010000137.1:0-1878 GCA_964579515.1 uncultured Bacteroides sp.
CGTTGCGGGGCACACCGCTCAGCAGGCGCGTGGTGGTATCGAAGGTGAGCCAGGAGGGCTTCTGAACGGCTGAAAAGCTCATGGGATCGTTGTCGATATCCACCGCCTGAATGGTATAACTGTATAGCTCCTCCTGATAAACCTCCGTGGGAGGGGTGGATTCGATCACCGGGGGATCGTTCCCCTTGCTGACATTGTACACCACCTGAATGGTCTGGTTTCTGGGGAAGAGTCCGCTTCCGGTGTCCTCCACCCGCAGGGTCAGGATCTCCGTGCCGTACCAGTCTCCGTTGGAAGCGACGGAAAGCACCCTGTTCTCGTCGATGGAGACGATCAGCTGCGATCCCAGTTTCTGCTCAAAGTTCCAGGTCAGCTGGTCGTCCGGGTCTTCCGCATCCTCCACATAATCATCCAGAGTGATATCGGGAAAAGGTGTGCCACGGGAGGTATACTGGTCAGGTATAAATGTGGTCACCGGGGCCTGATTCAGGGAGTTGATGGCTTCGAACCATTTGAAGGCCATTTTATCGTACCCTCCCTGGTTGGGATGGAGATTATCGATCATGTCGGTACTGTAGTTGATCCCCGCACCATTTTCCATGTCAACCATCTGAATCCGCGGATCGCCCCGCATATTCACCATCAGTTCCACATTGTTGTTGAATGCACTGGTGGAGGGATGGTAGGTGCGACGGTTGAGGATACGGGCCACCAGGATGAATACATCGGGATCATAATACCGGATGTTGTCCAGGAGGTCCTCCACCTGCCCGGCGCTTTCGATCAGGTTATTGGTCCCGATGTGCAACAGGATCAGGTCGGCAGGAAAGGTATTCAGATAGGGTCCGGGTGATTCCTGGACCCCCTGTATGGGATTGTATCCCGTCTGGATCAGGTTGGCCAGCTGCCAGGTTTCGATTCCCGGAAATCCGGCGTTGTCGTCCAGTTCGGTATTGAAGAAGTAGTTATTCCCGCTATTCTCGCTTCCCACGAAATCGAAATCGTATCCTTCATCGTGAAGCAGCTGGAAAAGCCGGTAGCGGTATGAGATCCTGTCTCCGGCCGGCCTGGGATTGTTTTTGTCCAGGCTGTTCTCATCATAGGTGATCGAGTTTCCCAGGGGCATGATACGAACGGTCTGTGCACCGGAATTCATCACCATGGAAACGAGCAGAGCAACCACCGGAAGGATATATTTGCGGAGAATCATATCTCTGACAGAAAAAGGGCTTTTTTCAATCCCATTTGACTTTGATGAAAGAGAATACCCAACAAAGTTGTTCTTGCTCGATGTTGGGTATTCTCATTGAATTAATATCCAGATCCAAGGCTCCTCCGGTCTATTCCTTGATCAGTTTCCCAACGCTGGTCCTGCCATCTATGGTGACGGTATAGAAGTACATGTCGCTGGAAAGATCGGAGATATCCAGGGTGCAGCGGTCGGCATTCTCCAGCTCGACCACCTTTTGAACCGCACCTTTTGAATCGACGATCTTCAGAATAATTTCGCCTCTTTTCACGAATTCAAAGTGTACCTCCTCCTCTGCCGGGTTCGGGTAGACACGGTGGACCAGCTGTGCTGCATCTTCGATGCCGGTCGGATCTCTCACAACAATGGAGAAACCCTGTTGTGCGTCGCCTGTGCCGTCGCTCACCGTGATAATCACTGCGTAGGTCCCCAGATCCGACATCTGAGGTGTTCCGCTGAGGATCGCAGAGGTGGATGCAGGGCTGAGCGACAGCCAGTTTGGAAGATTACTCGCCATGAAGGTGAGCTGATCGCCGGGATCGGGATCCGAAACGGTGATCTGATAGAGGTAAGGCAGACCGGCCCTCGCTTCTGTGACCGGATCGGAGGTGATCACCGGCAGGTCGTTG
>CAZOHA010000138.1:0-1833 GCA_964579515.1 uncultured Bacteroides sp.
TACGGCATCGTCACCAGGGAATTCAAACTGGCCCACTTTTACTACGATATCGACGAGTGGGAACTGTACGACCGGATCAATGATCCCTTTGAAATGCAGAACCAATACGACAATCCGGAGTACGCCGAAGTGGTGGAGGAGCTGAAAAACCAGTTACAGGCGCTCCGGGAAAAATATGGCGATTCGAAGGAGCTGGACCAAAAGTTTATCGAGTTATACGAGAACCGGTAAACTAGTCCGCAATAGTCCATAATAGTCCATAATAGTCCATAAAGTCTATAAAGTTCATAAAGTCCATAAAGATGAAGGGTTTTTTGTTTCGATTGGTTTGGAACCGGTGGGCGGTTCCGGGACTGGTTTTTTCATTGTTTCTGCTGACGGGATGCGGGGGAACGGAAACGGAGCGGGAGGAAACCGGAGAATCCGCCGGGGATCTTCCCAACATTGTGCTGATCGTTTCGGACGATCACGGAACGGGCGACCTGGGATGCTACGGGAATGAAGCCGTTCACACTCCCAACCTGGATCAGCTGGCTGCCCGGGGGATCCGGTTCGAACGCGCCCATTGCACTTCGGCCTCCTGCAGCGCCAGCCGGTCGGTGATCCTGACCGGGCTTTACAACCATGCCACCGGTCATTACGGCCACAGCCACAATTTCCACCATTTCACCACCTACGACCATGTATACTCCCTGCCGGTGATGCTGGAGGAGCTGGCCGGGTACCATACCGGGCGCATCGGCAAGTATCATGTGGCCCCGGAGGAGGTCTACCGTTTCGGTGAGGTGATGCATGCCGACCAGCGCAATGCGGCGGCCATGGCCGACAGCTGCGTCGCATTCATAGAGAAAAACAGGAATCATCCCTTCTTTCTCTATTTCTGCACCTCCGATCCGCACCGCTCGGGACCCGTGAGCGATGAGCCCCTGGCGCCGGATGCCTTCGGGAATGTCTCCGGCGGCCGGTTAGGGGTCGAGGAGAAGTCCTTTACCCCGGAAGAGGTGGAAGTGCCTCCCTACCTGCCCGAAAGCGAGGAGTGCAGGGAAGAGCTGGCCCAGTATTACCAGTCGGTCGCCCGGGTCGATTTCGGACTGGGGAAACTGTTCGCCCACCTGAAGGAGGCGGGGGTTTGGGACCGGACCATGATCATCTATATTTCCGACAACGGGATCGCTTTTCCGGGGGCCAAAACCAACATCTACCAGCCGGCGATCAACCTGCCCTGTCTGGTGAAGAATCCGGGAGGGGAGCAGGCCGGAACGGTTACCAATGCCATGGTGAGCTGGGTGGACCTGACCCCCACCATTCTCGATATGGCAGGAGTGCTGGAACAGGCAGACCGGTTGCTGAAAGAGCGGTACGAACAGAACAGCGGACAGGGGGCCAGCACGGTGAACGAGGAGTTTCACGGGCGTTCTTTCCGGCCGGTACTGGAGGATCCGGGAACCGGTGGCTGGGACGAGACCTATGCATCCCATACCTTTCATGAGGTGACCATGTACTATCCCATGCGAACGGTGATCACCGGTCGCCATAAGCTGATCTGGAACATCGCCTGGCAGCTTCCCTATCCCAGCTCCACCGACCTGTGGGCCTCCTCCACCTGGCAGGCGGCGCTGCAGTCGGACGACAGGATGTATGCCGGAAGGAGCATTGAAGCCTATATGCAGCGTCCCGAATTCGAGCTGTACGACCTGCAGGCCGATCCCTACGAAACGGTGAACCTGTCCGGCGATCCGGATTACAGCGAAAAATTGGAAGAGATGAAGGAGAAGATCAGGGAGTTCCAGGAAAGGACCAATGACCCGTGGATACTGAAATGGGAATACGAAT
>CAZOHA010000139.1:0-1799 GCA_964579515.1 uncultured Bacteroides sp.
CCAGTGACCTCATGCCTGTCAAGCATGCGCTCTGAACCAACTGAGCTAACACCCCGTGTGGTACTGATAAGTATGCAAATGTAATAATTCGCGGCATAACAGGCAACAGGTGAATCCATAACGAAGAACAATGTTTTGAAATAGATGGGTATACCACCCGCTAATGGTCCAGATTCTCTACTTTCAACTCCTGAAACTTCAAACCCTTCGGCCATGAGAGACCTGGAGATCCTGATGAACCCCAACAGGATGGTTCAAGCCTGTTCTCTTATGTGGACGCCCAATCCAGGGAGGATCTCTATCCCGAACAGGACCAGAAGGGTTACCATTCGGCAGCACCCTTTGCCAACTGGGAGGAACTCCGGACGGAAGCCCTGCGAATGATTGCCCGGTGCGGAGGGAAAATCAAATACGGTCACACGGAGGTGGGGAATTTCTCCACCGGTACGCACCTGTATGAGCAGCACGAGATCGAATTCAATCCGGTGGAGGCTGAGGAGGCGACAGCAACCGCTCGGTACTGGTCCGGGTTCCTCTGGGCTGGGTAGCGAGGACTCATATGATCAAAGATGCCAACCCGCAGGAGAAGGGCAATGTCCCCTACATACCGGATAAGCAGACAGTCGAATTCCGGGTCCCTTGACGGCTCGGCTGATCTCTATCACCTGATGGCCGGATTGATCCTGGCGGCAAAAGAGGGATTGTTATAACCCGATGGATTGGACAGGGCCCGGGAACTCGACGGCGACGTCAATGTATTTGATGAGGCTCACCGGGAGCTTTACGACAGATTGAAAGCGTTGCCCGATTCGTGTCATGATTCTGCACTGGCCCTGGAGAGACACGCTGATTTTTATACCCGGCAGGGAGTCTTCCCGGAAGGGACCATCCGGAATTTTATCCGGAAACTGAAAGGATACGGCGATGAGAAGCTGAGCGAAAGACTTTATCAGAAGGAGGACCGGATCCGACGTCAGTGTCTGCCGAAAAGAAGTACGGTGGCACGTCTGCCACGGACCCTTTTGGTTTCATATCGGAATACGACCTTTTTTATCACCCGGTTACCGCCCCTCAGGTCGATCACTTTCGATTCTCCTCCTGCCGGGATATGAACCCGTGCTTTGATATCTTCCACGGTGCCGTTTCCATAATGCACTTTCATGTCATAGAGGGTGATGGCACGGTTCTGAACTTTAAATTTCAGCGCATTGAAGGTGCCTTCGATACGGGTCACGACGATCTCATCCCTGTCGTAGGTCTTGTTCACCTTCCTGGTTCCAAGATGATCCCACCCTGGATTCCAGGTGCCTGCTGAAGAAACAACGGTGAAAATCAGTCCAGCTGTAAGAATTAATATCCGTTTCATGGTTTCTGTTTTTTTATTGGTTTTCACCCTTATCACACAGATGCCGGCCTCTACCCCTACCCGATTCAGGAAAAATTAATAGTTATAGGCGGCTTTATCGAATCCAGCTCTCAGGTTTTCAACCGTTTTCTTACTGATGACGAAGGCCAGGGAAATGTACCACATGCCGGTGCTTTCGAACTGGGAATAATCCACCTCCTGTCCGAAATCAGCACCGGTGAACGATGTGTTCAGAAAGTCATCCAGGTAGTATTTGAACTTCAGCCTTACCCCCTGCGGAAACTGAACCCCTGCAAATACTGACGGAATCCAGGGGTTGACCCGGTCGCTGGTCCATTCGGTGAATTTCGCCTTGTTGCCATCAATAAACAGCTTCTGCTTATAATGGAACATCCACTCGTACTCCCCCCCTGCAAAGAGGAAGAAATGTCTG
>CAZOHA010000140.1:0-1701 GCA_964579515.1 uncultured Bacteroides sp.
AGAGGACACAGAAGTCTCAATTGTTTACCGCCGGTCAAGAGAACAAATGCCTGCCAGAGAAGAAGAAATTCACCACGCTGAGGAAGAAGGCATAAAATTCAATCTCCTCACCAACCCCCTGCGGTTCGTCGGGGATGAGCATAACAACGTGATCCAGATGGAATGCATAAAAATGGAGCTGGGAGAACCCGATGCCAGCGGTCGGCAGCGCCCGGTAGCCATAGAGGGATCCGAACATATGGTGGAAGCTGACACGGTGATTGTCGCCCTGGGAACCATGCCCAGAAAATTCATTTCCGAGACCACTCCTGACCTCAAAACCAGTGATTGGGGTACATTCCTGGTAAACGAAGAAACTGGAGAAACCTCCAAACCCGGAGTTTTCGCTGGCGGTGATGTCGTCACCGGATCAGCAACAGTGATCAAGGCCATGGGGGCAGGTCGGGTCGCAGCCCAGGCAATTAACGAATATCTCGAGACAGTCTGATTAATCCAAAATAATGAGCATTCAGCCCCCGGGAAAACACCGGGGGCTTTTTGGTTATAGGTTAGTGGCATAATAAA
The DNA here is from genome assembly GCA_964579515.1 of uncultured Bacteroides sp. GTDB lineage: Bacteria > Bacteroidota > Bacteroidia > Bacteroidales. The sequence continues at coordinate 565 of CAZOHA010000140.1, forward strand.
AGTAGACCACCTCAAGAAGGTAAAATATCGAAGAAATCATCATGATTGTGGACAACAACTAGGCAGTGATCACTATGAAAAAAAAGAGTCCATACAACGCCGAGAACAAGTCAATCGTCTGTATTTTCAAGAAGGATATTCAAAGCGAGAAATTCATCGAACGCTAAAGGTGAGCTGGCAATTTATAATCGACTGGACCCAGTTCCCAGATCAAGATTTCGAGAAGGATGACCGGGGCTGGAAAAAAGGGCGACGGCGCAAGTGGGACGAGATGCTGGATAAGCGCATTGAGGCCATCCGAAAGGAATTAGAAAACGATCCTGATCAATATTACATTGGTCCTACCGCGATCCAGGTGGAGTATCACCGAAGATATCCTGAAGAGGAACTTCCACCGGTGAGAACGATCGGCCAGGTGTTGAAGGATTTAAATTTATCCACTCCATTGAAGACTGGGAGGAACAAAGGAGCCGCGAAATATCTTCGCTATCCGGAATGGACCATATACGAAGGGCTGGAAGAACGCGTGCTGGAAGCGGACTTTGTAGGAGAAAAATTCATCACCGGACAAAGTGCTCCGATTCATTTTTTGGGTTACACGTTCAAGAAAAAGCCCCGTTTGCGGCATTTTATGAGGGTGAAAGGGGAAACGACGGACGAATTCATCCGCTGCAGTGCCTGGTTTTTCGAACAGTTTGAGAAACCCGGCGTGATGAAAATTGACAATGCCATGGCCATGATCGGGGGCCGTCGGGGGAAACGGGCGCTCTCACGTACGATGATGTTCTTGCTGCGGCAGCAGGTGTACCCGATGTTTGCGGTGCCCCGGCAGCCGTTTTCCCAGGCATCAATGGAGGGGAGCAACTCGGTGTTTGGGCGCAAGTTCTGGAATCAATTTGAGTTTGGCTCGGTTGACGAGATTGACCAACGGCTGGTTTCGTTCAACGACTGCACTCGGCGTTACTTGCGATATGAGCCGCCAGAATCCAAGAAAGCGGATGGGAGGGAATTTACGCCCAAAATCTACTTTCTCCGTCAAGTCCAGCAAGCAGAAAATGGATCTCATGGTAATGTTCACATTTTGGGAGAAACCATTGAAGTGCCTACAGAATATGTGAAATTCTATATCCTGGGAGA
>CAZOHA010000141.1:0-1654 GCA_964579515.1 uncultured Bacteroides sp.
TCCTCGGGAACGGTGAAGGGGGTGGTGGATTCCACGTAGCTGCCTTTCCAGAGGCCTTCTCTGGGTTCTTCCGCATCGAGTTCAGCTTCAGGCACCTGTGCGAAATCAGCTCCCGGTCCCCAGCTGGTCTCTTCGCCTTTGACCACATCGATCAGGTTGAATCCGTCCGGTCCGGCCTGCACGGCAATGTAGATCTCCCTGAGGGCGCCCCGGGTCTCCTGATTCACCTCGTTTTTGGTGGGTGTCAGCTTTCCGTCGTCGGTAATCTCGGTGATAGCGGTACCGGCCCCTTTGATGTAAATTCCGGTCGGCACGGTCGGTTCATCTTCTTCGGTCTCCTTTTCACAGGAAACCAGGGTGATCATGGCCGCCATGGCCAGGATCCCGAATAGTCCTTTCCACACTTTTTTCATAATATTAAAATTGATTTTGATGTTAAGAATTTTGGATTTGGGCCCTGAAATTATGGGAAAATCGGTGCGGTTGGGGCAAATGTCTGCCCATGGACTGCTGAAATCACCGCAAACGGAACCGCAAACGTTTGAAATCGGGGGGTGATGGGGATGTTATAAAACAGTCAGCTTCGGAATTCGTTATATTTGTTCACGAAAAGCCATGAAAGGACAGCAGGTCACCATCAAAGATATTGCCAGGGAACTGGGGATTTCTCCTTCCACCGTCTCCCGGGCCATCAAGGATCATCCCGATATCAGTCCGGACACCAAAAAACAGGTGAATGAACTGGTGGAGAAGCTTCGGTACCGACCCAACGCAGTGGCCCTGAGCCTGCGTTCCCGGAAGAGTCATGCCATTGCCGTGGTCGTGCCTGAGATTGTCCACCATTTCTTCTCCTCGGTGATCTCCGGGATCGAGGAGGTCGCCATGGAAGCCGGGTATAACGTGATGATCTTCCAGAGCAACGAACAATATGAAAGGGAGGTCCAGATTGCGGAAACGCTGGGTTCGAACCTGGTGGATGGCGTGCTGGTATCCATCTCCAAAGAATCCATGAAGTTCGGACATTTGAAACAGATCATGGAGGAGGGCCTTCCCCTGGTATTTTTCGACCGGGCCTGTGAAGAGATCGATGCGGACAAGGTGGTGGTGGATGATTTCAACGGTGCCTTCCATGCGGTAGAACACCTGATCCGGACAGGTTGCCGGCGGATCGCCCATTTCAGTGCACCGCAGCACCTGCAGATCGGCTACCAGCGAAAACGGGGCTACATATCGGCACTGGAGAGTAACAAAATCACCCCGGACGAGCGGCTGATGATCCAGTGCGATACCCTGGAGGAGGCCCTTCGGATCACCCCGCAGATCATGCGGATCGATCCGGCGCCGGATGCCATTTTTGCAGTGAACGATCTGACAGCCGCCGGTGTGCTCCAGGTGCTGAAGCAGATGCGGTTCCGGATCCCGGAAGAGGTATCGGTGATCGGTTTTACCGATGGCCTGGTGGCCAGGGTGACCGATCCTCCGCTGACCAGCGTGAGCCAGCACGGGTCGGAACTGGGAAAGAGGGCCATGGCGATGCTTTTAAAGAGGATCAACATTCTGGAGGACGATAATCCAGCCATGACAGAGATCATTCCTGCCGATCTGATGGTCAGGGGAACCACCCGGCCGTTGCCGGATTAATTCAGAAAACGGA
>CAZOHA010000142.1:0-1581 GCA_964579515.1 uncultured Bacteroides sp.
AGGCTATTGGCCACCGGAGCCCTGTACGCCTGCTTCGGTCTGAAAACCAGGCGGTCGGGCAATTTTCCTGACATTGCATTTTTCAGGAGATACTTTTCATTCAGACCTTTAATCTTGTGATTCCATGGAAGACGAGCGCAAAACTCGATGATCCGGTGGTCCAGAAAGGGGTATCGCCCCTCCACAGAATGGGCCATGGACATCCTGTCACCCTGTGATGACAGAAGATATCCGGAAAGGAAAAGAGTCGACTCGATCCATTGTGCCCGGCTCAGCAGATCCCATTCACCAAATGCGGGGGGAAGCAGCGGATCCAGAACCAGCGCAGGATCGGTCGAGTACCCGTTCATGAAATCAGGAGAGAAATGCTCTTTGACATGGTTCGAATTGTTCCAGCGCACCAGATGAGAATAGATGGGAGAATCCGTATCCGATAAACGGTAGCCAAAAAAGAATCTGGTCAGATTTTTGTTGCGTCCCTTAAACTGGGCCAGGTAGGGATAGAGTTTCTGAAGAAGAAGGGGCCTGAATCCGGAATCGGGATACCTGGCCCAAAACTCACGGATCAGAGCCTCTTTGAAAATGTTGTAACCACCCAGGAGCTCATCAGCCCCCTCGCCTGTGATCACTACTTTAATACCATTTTCACGGACCAGATTCGAAAGGAGAAACATCGGAACTGCACCTGTCCTGAGCAGTGGTGTTTCGGAATGCCACAGAACTTCCGGAAAATGATCTGCGATATCCCTCCGGTAGCAGATCACCGAACGGTGTGTGGTGCCAAGCCACCTGGAGGCCTCCTCCTGGTAAGAGGTTTCATCAAATTCTTCCTGATCGAACCCTATCGAAAAGGTGTTCAGCACTCCCGGCTCTGTTTTCTGAATATAATAGGTGGTGGCACTCGAATCGATCCCGCCACTGAGGTATGCCGCCACCTGAACATCGGAACGAAGCCGAAGCCGGACAGAATCCTTCATCAAGGATTCAAATTCTTCGATCTCCTTTTTCAGAGATTCAGGGGTGCCGTTCTGCCCCTGCGGGGGAAAGGTCAGCTGCCAGTAAGATTGGACGGCCAAACCATTCTTTCTTCTCACCATATAATGACCGGGCGGGAGTTCCTTAACGCCTCTGAATAGGGTTCCGGGTGAGGGGGTGGTCCAGAAAGTAAAGACCTGATTAAGGCTCACCGGATCTATTTCCGTTTTCACCAACCCGGACTCAAATAAACACTTGATTTCCGATCCAAATACCAGATTCCCGGCGGTGTCTTCAAAATAGAATAATGGCCTTATTCCCATCCGGTCCCTCGCCAGAAACAATTCTTCCTTTACCGAATCCCAGATTGCAAAAACGAACTGGCCATTCAGCCTTTCAAGGCATTTCTCCCGGTATTCCTTATATAGCAACAACAGAACCTCTGTATCACTCCCGGTTCGGAAATGATAACCCAGGTTCTTTAAATCTTCTCTGAGCTCTATGTAATTGAATATCTCCCCATTATATACAATCCAGAGATCCTGCTCAGGTGTGGACATGGGTTGTTGCCCTTGCGCCAGGTCAATAATACTAAGTCGCACACTG
>CAZOHA010000143.1:0-1572 GCA_964579515.1 uncultured Bacteroides sp.
GATTTCGTTCTTTACCATCGGACCCAAGGAGATACGTGCCTGGACCGTCCGCAGGGGTGCCCTGGCACCGGAAGCGGCCGGTGCGATCCACTCCGACCTGCAGCGGGGGTTCATCCGCGCCGAGGTGATGAAATACGACGACTTTGTATCGCTCGGTTCGGAACAAGCCTGCAAGGAGCGGGGCAAGCTGACGGTGGAGGGCAAGAATTATGAGGTGAAAGATGCCGATATCCTGCATATCCGGTTCAACGTCTGAGCGCGGCACTCAAACCGGGCTTCACCCCGGGGGTTGGCCGCCGTTCCCGGGAGGCCGGTGGAGGCGAATGATCCCCGCCGTCCGCTTTTTCACCCGTGCCGGCCTGCTGGGGTTTCTGATCCTGGCTCATCCCGTGCCGGCCTCACCCCAGTGGCTGGAGGAGCAGTTCGACGATTCCGATATGGCCGGGGACCTGGAGGAGGCCCTGACATTCCGTAAATATCCCACCTATACGCAATATCTGGAGATGATGCGGGGCTTTGCCGGGGACTATCCGGAGATCTGCCGGCTCGACACCTTCGGCACCTCCACCGGGGGCCGTTTGCTGCTGGCTCTGAAAATCAGTGACAACCCGGAGCTGGTGGAGCCCGAAGCACGATTCCTATATACTTCCACCATGCACGGGGATGAGCTGGTTGGTTATGTGCTGCTGCTCCGGCTGGCCCAATACCTTCTGGAGGGTTACGGGTCCGACAGCGAGGTGACCGGACTGGTCGACAGCCTGGAGATCTGGATCAATCCGCTGGCCAATCCCGACGGAAGCTACTCCAACGACCAGGACCTATCGCTCACTCACTCCATCCGAAACAATATCAGCGGGGTCAACCTGAACCGTGATTTCCCCGATCCCGCTGTTCCGGAACCGGATGATACTACGGGCAGGGAACGGGAGACCCGCGAGATGATGGTTTTTTTGCGGAAACACCGGTTCACCCTGTCGGCCAACCTGCACAGCGGGGCCGAGGTGGTGAACTACCCGTGGGACCATACCTTTGAGCTTCATGCCGATGATGCCTGGTACCGTTTTGTTTCGCGTGAATACGCCGACGAAGCCATGGCGGCGGATCCGGATTACATGTTCGGATGGCCCGATGGGGGAATCACCAATGGGGCAGAGTGGTATGTGATCTACGGAGGAAGGCAGGACTATGTGAACTATTACCTGGAGGGCAGGGAGGTGACCCTGGAGCTGTCCAACGTGAAAAAACTGGAATCCGGCCGGCTGGAGGATCACTGGCAGATCAACCGGCGGTCGCTTCTCAACTACATGGCCCAGTGTACTTACGGAATCCGTGGAACGATCACCGATGCCGGGAGCGGGGAGCCCCTGCGCGCGAAAATCACCCTTTCAGGACACGACAGCGACTACTCCACCGTGCACAGCACTCCCCTGCACGGCGATTTTTACCGGCTGGTGAAGGAGGGGTCCTACGAGGTGATCGCCTCCGCCCCCGGATACCTCAGCGATACAATCCCCGGTGTTTTTGTCACCGACTACCGGGCCACCTGGCTCCCGATCCGCCTTCAGCCCGAAA